>NZ_JAJSAO010000003.1:0-588542 GCF_021729055.1 Microbulbifer zhoushanensis | reverse complement strand
ATGATATTGTGCTCACATTGCCACTGGATCTCGCGGCTGGAGGTGATGCCCTTGGAGTATGCGAACAGGATGATCTTCAACAGAATGGCGGGATCGTAAGCCGATCGGCCACCGGCGTCATTCTGGTACTTTTCGTAGAAGGCAGACAGGTCGATATGGTCATCGATCAGGTGGTGGAGGTTAAATTCGAAGGTATTGGGCTGCAATTGCTCTTCGAAATTGATCACAACCATCGCGTCCTGGTTGTAATTGTACCGCTTGAAGTTTGGCATGGCGGGATTCCCCTTTTCGACCTGCCAATTCTATCAAAAAACACTATATTTTAAGAGTTTTTCTACAGCCAGAACGCCCACGGCAGGGGCGGATTACCTTATGTACGTTTTGCGCAATAATGGGAGCGAAGCGACCGCGCAAAATGTGCATAAGGTAAGCCGTCCCGCGGAGGCCCGAAGGGCCGGAGCTTCACTGCCCGTGTTTGTTATATGGCCTTAGGTCTCAGCCGACTTCGGTGACAAAAGGGTGAGAACCGCCAGGTACAGCCAGCCGCCAGCCCAACTTAGGCCAAGTACAAGCGCCACCAATGCGCATGCTACTGAAGAACGACCTTGCTTACGTGCCACCCAGAATGCAAGTACCGCGGGGAGCACTGATGTAAACAGAAAGAAGTATGGAAAGAATGCCAAATTCATATTCATTGTTATTCAAATAGTCCTAAAAATTACGAAATTAGCTTAGACATATAACGTTGCCAACAGGGGCGCCTGTAAGGCGTCCCTGCTTGCTTGGCCTTGTTATGCATTGATGCCACGCAATACCCCTTTTCGGTGCGCAAGCCACCCACCTTCTTCTTGTTGCTCAATATATCGGGAAATGGTGTTCTTATCCTCGCCAGGCAGCTCGTTGAGTGCTCTTATGAATAGAGCAATATCAGCCTCATGCTGCGTACCCACTGAATTGGCCAGGCTACACAGAAGCTCGCCTGCCCATTCTGAGCCTCTCTTTATCATTGGCGGCAGTTCTAGAGTTAGCGCTTCTATATATTCCTTGCTCGAGAACTTCCCCAGCGCTGCTTGGGTGGTCTGATAGGCTCCATAATCATCGTCAGACTGCATTGATTGAATTAAAGCCCTAGCAACAGGCAAACCTTCGCTCCCGTCTATTGAATCAAGAAGCTCAATATACCTATTGAATCGATTCTCTCTTTCTGGCCAAGGCACAGACTCATCAGAATCCTGAACAATGTTGCCAGTGAATATCAGCTCTCTAATTAGTGCTTCCATGCTCGCCTATGCATAACAGTTAATTCAAAGGACGCACCCTTCTATCCTCCCCGGCTCTATTTGTCGCGCGAAAATTGTACAGGAAAGAATAAGTCTTTTATTTTCAATGTATTAGAGCGTTGTAGATATCGTTTTGCCGGTAGTTACGGCAACTGAACCTATATCTGCCAGAGTGCTGCGTCTACTGATGCTAAGAGTAACCCTTTCAAAGTCAATCAGTTGCCAGATGTGCCGTGTGGATACGCGACGTATCTCCTGATCCCCGCCTTGACGGCGTCTAATCGGCCATATGCTGTACAAATAAACAGTTAAGTGGCTGCATCATGGACGATATCCGCCATCATATACCTACCGAGAGCCGCGAACGGCTTGTGCCACGGTTGCGCCTGTTGATCAGGCGTATCGGTCTTTCCTATTCCACGGAACAGACTTACGTACACTGGGTAAAGCGGTTTATCCGCTTTCACCAGTTGCGCCATCCCGAAGACATGGGGGCTGCGGAGGTGGAGGATTTTCTCGGCCACCTGGCGGTGGATGCGCACTGTTCGGTGAATACGCAACGGGTTGCGCTTAATGCCATGGTATTCCTTTACCGGCGCTTCCTGGGTCGGGAGCTGGAGTTGTTGCGCTATCGATCGGCGCGGCAGTCGAGGCGCTTGCCGGTGGTATACAGTGCAGCGGAAGTCGCCGCGATTCTTGAACAGCTGGAGGGTGTGTTCCGGTTGCAGGTGGAGCTGATGTACGGCAGCGGGCTGCGCAGTGCAGAGTTGCTGTCCCTGCGGGTGATGGATATCGATTTCGCCCGCCACAACATCTTTGTGCGGGCCGGCAAGGGCGGCAAGGATCGCACAACGCTGTTGCCCGCATCCCTGGTCCCGCGCCTGCAGCAACAAATCCGCCGGGTCGGGCGGTTGCATGCCCAGGACCTGGACGACGGCTATGGTGCGGTCTACCTTCCGGATGCCCTTGCCCGGCAGTATCCCTCCGCCGCCACGGATCCCGGGTGGCAATACCTGTTCCCCGCGCGGGAACTCAAGCTCGATCCCGCTGCCGGGGTGATGCGTCGCCACCATATGCATGCGTCCACGCTGACCAGTCAGGTTCGCACTGCGGTGCGCCGGGCCGGTATTCACAAGCCCGGCCGCAACCATGCATTTCGCCACAGCTTTGCCACCCGCTTGCTGGAATCCGGGTGCGACCTGCGTAGGATCCAGGAGTTGCTCGGCCATTCCGATATCAGGACAACGGAAATCTACACCCATGTGGTCGATAGGGCTGGCAGTGGTGTGGTGAGCCCGGTAGACCGGCTGGGATGACATGCCCGGGGCCGTCGCGGGGTGAGGCCTGCTGCCTACTGGACGTGCTGCCCCCACGGGGTTGCGGTGGTTTGTATTGCACCCGGGGTCGCGCCCGGGCACAGCGGGCGTATGTTATGGGCTGCCCTGGCTACAGCCAGCCAGTCGTAGGTATCATCGTCGGCAAAGTAGTAGTAGATGCTGTTATTGGGTAGCAGCAGTACCACCACGCCACCATAACCCGTCATATACGGTATCCATACCTCGTCCTCACACCCCTTCAGGTTTTTACCAATCTCCAGTCCCCAGAAGCCATTGTTGTAGTGGCTGCCCGGGCCCAGCTCCGGGCCCCGGTCGGCCGGGTCTTGCTGGCGCGCGGCAGCCAGTTGGTGGGGGGCAAGCAGGCTGTTGTTGGCGTCGTTGAAGAAGCGGGCGATTTTGGCGATATCGTCCCGCAACCAGTAGAGGCCCCAGCCGGTAAAGGGCTGCCGTCTCTGGTCGTAAGTGCGGCGTGTATGGGCGGCGGTGGCGCTGAGGCCCAGCGGGGCCAGCAGGTCCCGGTACAGGAGGTCGGTAAAAATATCGCTGTTCGGTCCCTCATGCTGGCGCAGCAGGGTATTCATGGCGGTGCCGAGGATATAGGTATCGGAAGTGTGGTAGGCCCAGTCGGTACCGGGTTCTCCCTTGCGCGGGTAGTAGCTGCAGCTGTAGTGGATTTTTTCCCGGTGGCTGGTGGACAGGAACAGGCCGTCGGTATGTTCCGCCTGTTCGTCCTCCATAAACCCCGCCTGCGCAAAGTTGCCGCTTGCCATATCGAGCAGGTCATTGAGGCTGACACCCTGCCAGTTTTCACTGGCGGCACATTCCGGCACCAGCCCGGCGACCGGTTGCTGGAAGCTGCCGGGGTATCTACGTTCCAGCCGCATCAGGGCGCCGCCGGCAAAGACCGACTTGGCCACGGAATAGGACGGCACCACCAGTGAATCGCAGTAGGGGTACTGGCCCTGGCGGGTCTGGCAGCCGCCGGTGTAGTGAATGCCGTCGATTACATAGCCCACCAGCGACAGGGCGGCCGGGTCCTTGCCAGCAGGTGCGGAGAATGCCCGGTGGTCGCTACCGGGGAAGTCCTTGCCCAGTTCCGCCAGTGGTTTTACCGGCAGGCGTCGCCGTATTTCCGCCCGGTAGTCACGGATATGCAGGTCCGCTCCCGGAATTTCAGCTCGCGTATAAGTGGCTGCGAGTTTTCCCCACAGGTCCATCTGGTAATAGGCACAGGTTTCACCGGCGATCTGGTAGGCAGCATCCGAGATGTCACCGTTATCCCGGAAGAGGAAAGTCATCACGCCGTTGTGAATACAGTTGGCATTTCTCTCCTGTAATGCGAAGGGCAAGGCTACCCGGCTGTAACCGCGATCGCCCTGCTCATCCCATACGCGCCCCGGGGCCAGGATAAATTCCCAGTCCGGGTGGGCGCCGGCCACTGAGCCGCGCTCCAGCGGAAAAATGTGGCTGCCGCTCTGTACCAGTTCGAAATCGAACTCGGGCAGGTGTTTGCGTGGGGCGTCGCCGTCACCGGTATAGTCGAAGCGGTCGCGGTGCTTGCGGAAATTCCCACCGGTAGCTTCGCCAGATAATTGCAGCCTGCCCGTGAAGTGATTGCCGGGCGGGGCTGCATTGTCAGGAACCGCATAGTGACGGTAATCCAGCAGGGGCAGTGGAGTGTTGCCTTCAACAAGGGTGGAAAAGCGGAGTTGCGTGCGCTGGACTTCACCACTGGCTTCCGGCCTGTTGCCATACTCTCCGGCAGCATAGGAAATTGCGCCGGGGTGGCAGGTTATCGCCAGCAGAAGCACCCACCAGCAGGTCGGGCGCAGGCTGGAATACGTTTTTGGCGAGGCAGGAACCATGCGCGGCCTGTTCGGGCATTGGTGCGGAAGGGCAGCGACGCGACCCCGGTCCCCGGAGGGGAAAGTCTCCGGTACTTCGACCCGGGGCTGCGTGCTGCAGGACACAGAGCACCGACAGGCTGCCTCAATTTACAGGGTTTTGTTAGCGCCAGCTGCGTGATTGTTATTGGGCCAGTTGCATTTTTGGTCATTGGTAACCGGGCTGAAACTTGCGCAATCTGCGGCTTTAGGGGCATTATCGTTACAGGAAACTTGCCCGCAACGCCGCGATTCTGGCGGCGTCGGCACAGCAGAATAATAACTCCATGGCGGAATCACTTATCGTGCTGGACCCGCAGGCCGACAAGGGACTGCAGGCACAGATACGCGAAAAAATCATTCAGGGTATCCTCTCCGGCAGTATTCCTGCCGGTCACCGGATGCCGTCATCGCGCCGTATGGCGGAGCAGCTGGCGGTTGCCCGCAACACCGTGGTGCTGGCCTACCAGCAGCTGGTCGATGACGGTTTCCTGGTGACCCGTGAGCGCAGTGGCTTCTATGTCAGTGAAAGTGTGCAGACCCAGGGGGTTATCAGCCCCGGCGATGCCACTGTGCCGGGCGAAGGCTCCGAGCCGGACCGGGCCTTCTGGCGCGAGCGGTGTAACCCGGTTTCCGTCAGCCGGCGGGCGCTCAGGTCCCGCCCGGCCAACTGGCTCCAGTATCCCTTCCCGTTTGTCAGCAACGAGTATGACCCACGACTGTTCCCGGGCGCCGAATGGCGTGAGTGCACCCGGGATATCTATACCGGTCGCGAGGTTGCCCAGTGGGCCACCCTCGGCGGCAACGAGGATGACCGGCAACTGGTCGAGCAGATCTGTACACGGTTGCTGCCGCGGCGCGGGATCTATGTGGATCCGGGCCAGGTGCTGCTGGCCAGCGACCTGCACCAGGCCTGTTACCTGATTGGCGAGCTGTTTATGGGCGCCGGGCGCAGCCTGGCCATGGTACTGCCCGGTTGCAGTGAAACCGAGGAGATTTTCCGCCGCACCGGGGTGCGCCTGCTGGGGTTGGCGCAGGACCGTGACGGACCCAACCCGGGATCGCAACTGACAGGCAGCGACTGCTGGTTCCTGCAACCCAATGCCCACAACCCCACTGCCGTGACCACCAGCCTCGAGCGGCGGCGCAAGTTGCTGGCACAGGCAAACGAGCAGGGCGCAGTGGTTATCGAGAATGACTGCGAGCACGAGTTCTGCTACCACGGCAATCCGTTGCCGCCCCTGAAGAGTCTCGGTGGCGGCGAGTCGGTCATCTACCTCTACCAGTTCCCCCGGGTCATAGACCCGGGCATGCAACTGGCCTTTGTGGTGGCGCCCAAGCCAGTGATCCAGAGATTGCGGGCCCTGCGCTATACCCTGCGCGAGCGGATCCCGGCCATCAACCAGCGGCTGCTGGCCAAGTTCGTGGCCTCCGGTCACCTGGACGCCGCCACCTTCCGCATTACCCGGCAACTCAGGGAACGCTGGACCGCGCTGGGCGAGGCCCTGATGCACCACCTGCCCAAGCTGCTGGTGCGTCGTGCCAGTTGTGGCACGGCCTGCTGGCTGGAACTGCCGGATAGTATCGACGCGGAGCAGCTGCAGAAGCAGGCAGAGCAGCAGGGCCTGTTGCTGGAGGTGGTGCGGGAGTTCAATGCCCTGCGGATCGGGTTTTCGGCCATCGAGGCTGACCGCATCGAGGGCGGTATCAGCATCCTCGCGCAATTGATCAATGGTGAGCTGTCGCAAAACGAGGAAACCCTGGACAACGCCACCGGCAGGCACCTGTCCGCCGCGGATATCCAGGCGGAATTCCCGGGGGCGATTATCCTGGGCACCAATACGCTGGGTGAGTCCTACCGGATCCAGGTTTTGGCCGACGGTACCCTGCAGGGTTATTCACGCAATGATGTCGACGTGGATGAGACCGATACCGGTCGCTGGTGGCTGGACGGGGACATGTGGGTGCGCCAGTGGCGCACCTGGTCCTACGGCCGCAAGGCCGCTTTCCATGTGGTGGCGGAGGAACACCGGATCAAGTGGTTCAGTGAAGAGGGCCAGCTGATCGATACCGGTATCCTGGCCCAGCAGTAACCCCTGTCGGCAGCCAAGGGCCGATACAAGATCGGCCCCTACGGGTGGGGATTTCCAGGTGTAGGGGCGCACCTCGTGTGCGCCCAGGCCGGAGGGTCCTGGTGGCTGGGCCGATACAAGATCGGCCCCTACGGGTGAGGATTTTCAGGTGTAGGGGCGCACCTTGTGTGCGCCCGAGCTACGCGGAACCAGAGGAGTCAGGCATGGATGCCCGACGTCGCCGACTGCGTTTACGGGACTATGATTATTCCCGCGCTGGTGCTTATTTCATCACGATCTGTACCCAGGATCGACGCTGCCTCTTTGCCGATATTGCAACTGAGGGCCTGCCGTTGCTTGCCGCGGGCCGAATGATCTGGGATCACTGGCTGGGGTTACCAGAGCGGTTCCCCGGCCTGGAACTGGATGAGTTTGTGGTAATGCCCAATCACGTACACGGCATTTTTCTGTTTCCCGCTGGAGAGTCGGGTGACAAGAGCCCGGTGGCATTTACCGTGAGCAGGGTCATCCAGGCTTTTAAGTCATTTACCACCAACAGCTATATTGCCGGTGTCAGGGCTTGTGGCTGGCCCCGATTCGAGAGGCGCCTGTGGCAGCGCAGTTTCTTCGATCGCATCATCCGCGATGAATCAGAATTCTCGTTTGTACGTGAATATATCCAGAATAATCTTGCCAAATGGGAGCTGGATAGTCTGTATATTGAGCCCTGAAAGGAAACGGGCGGACACAAGGTCCGCCCCTACGGGTGGGAATTTCCAAATGTAGGGGCGCACCTTGTGTGCGCCCGGGGCCCGGTTCACGCGCGATCAAGTCGTGCGGCCGATGGCAATGCCGCCATGCACAGCACGATCATCACACAGGCAATGCCCACCAGCTGGGTATAGCTGCCCCCCGCCGATACAAAGTGCCCTGCTACCAGGGGCCCGCAGGCCAGCCCCATCTTGGAGGCAAAACCGCCGAACGCCCCCATCTGCCCGGCGGTATCAAACCGTGAAGCCATGGTGAGCAGGTAGGGCACGCAGAAAGCCCAGGTCATGCCGGTGGCAATATTGGCCAGGATAAATACCAGCGGAATATCACTGAAGGCGAACATGGCCAGCCCCAGCAGGGTAATCACCAGGGCGATCCCCAGGGGCGTCGCCAGAGCAAAACGCTGGCCGGTATAGGCGGCCAGGGCCGCGCCGCCGATGGCAATCAGGTTGGCCCAGAACAGGGTCTGGCTGATGAAGTCCAGCGGCAGGGAAAATGACTTGCCCAGGTCGAAGATAAAGGCGAACAGGGACATGTTGGCGAACTGGAAACAGAACAGTGCGACCAGCGTAACCAGCATCGGTGTCATGGACGCTTTCTTTTCTGCGATTGCCGTCTCAACTTCAGAATCAGTAGGGAGCAGGCTCTTGTCCGCGTCTTTCGGCAGGGGGTAGTCCGGAACAAACGGCAGCATCGCCAGGGTGATGGCGCTGAAGGTGATCAGGGCATAGAAGGGCACATAGGTGCCATGCTGCTGCACCAGTCCCGGCAGTACCAGCAGGCCGATGGCGCCGCCGGTGTACTGCACCAGTAACACCATGCTGTAGGCACGCCCGGCGATGCCACTGCGGGCAATCGCCGCAAACCCGAGTCCCACCAACGCACCGCCCAGCATTCCATGCACCAGCCGCAGTGGTTTCAGCAGTTCGATGTTCGCCAGGCTGATGGTCAGCAGGTCCATGCCGATGGAGCCTGCCAGCAGGCAGGTGGCGGCCAGTTTCCAGCGGGGAATCCGCCGCACCAGCAGCGAAATGGTGAATGCCCCGATAACCGCGCCCACCGTATTGGCAAAGGTGATCTCCCCCGCCTGCGCCGCTGACAGGCCGGCCCCGGCCATCAATGAGTCCACGATCACCGGGAAAATGTTCACATAGTAGAGGCCGGCCGATGACAGGAAGGCCAGTAACAGGCTGGCGATCCAGCCGTCAGCCGCAGCCTTCGGCAGTCCAGTGGGAAGCGGTCCGGTGGCAACGGCTGGTTGCCCCTGCTCGGTGAGGCTATCTGCATTGTGACTCATGGGCTCTCCGGGAAGGGTCTCAGAAAATAGTTATTAGCCCCGGCCTGCTCCGTTATTTCAGGACAGTTCCGGGAAGCCGCTTCCGCCAGCTGACAGTTTACGGCGTTACTGGCCCTAAGCTAACCCATGGCCCGTTCGCCGATAGTGCCAGTCAGCAGCGGGCGATGGGGCCAATGGCACAAAATGGGCCGCTGCGGCCCAATATGGATCCCCTGGCCTCATCCGCGGCCGGAATCTGGACCTATCGACCCTCCTGCGGATTATCCAAGATAAAGCCAGATCCAACGCCCGACCTGAATCGGGCGGTAGAAGCAGGAAACAATCTGGCGATGAAGAACCGAACATTTGGGATCGCGGCCCTCCAGCTACGGCTGGACGAAGCGGACAACCTGGAACTGCTGCTGCAGCGCATCCAGAAAACCAAGCTGCGCTACCCGTGGGTGCAGATGATCGTACTCAGCGAGCTGGCACTGCGGGGCGTGGGTGTACAGCACGCCCGCGAACTGCCCTCGGCGGAAGAGGACGCGCTCTGCCGCAGTGCGCGGGAGCTGGGGGTCTGGCTGGTACCGGGCTCCATGTATGAAAAGAACGGCAGTGCAGTCTACAACACCACTCCGGTGATCAACCCGGAAGGAAAGGTTGTCGGCCGCTACCGCAAGCTCTATCCATTCCTGCCCTACGAAAAGGGCGTAACGCCCGGGGAAGATTTCCTTGTTTTTGAGGTGCCGGAGGTCGGGTGTTTTGGCGTTTCCATCTGCTATGACATGTGGTTTCCCGAAACCACCCGGGCACTGACCTGGCTGGGGGCGGAGATCATCATCCACCCCACCAAGACCGACACCATCGACCGTGGTGATGAGCTGTCGATTGTGCGGGCGAGTGCGGTCACCAACCAGTGCTACATCGTCGACGTGAATTCTGCCGGGACCCAGGGTGTGGGGCGCTCGATCGTGGTGGGCCCGGAGGGGGAAACCCTGCATGAGGCCTCTGTGGATGAGGAAGTGATCGCGTTCGAGGTGGACCTGGAGAAAGTGACCCGGGTCCGCGAGCGCGGCATGAAGGGGCTGGGCCAGGTACTCAAGAGTTTCCGTGATGGCAGGGTCCGTTTCCCCCAATACGAGGATGGGGCGGCATCACCCGCCTATGGGCGACTCGGGCCATTGAAACTGCCGGAGTAAAAGACGGGAGAAATCCCAAAAATTTTTTAGGCAACAACACCAGGCGGCGCAGTCCGGCCGATACAATAGAGAAAATACAGAGGGAATCATGGACAACAAAGACACCAGGGGTTTCAGCAGGCAACATCTGGCCATGGCGATCGCGGCGGTATCCGCTGGCTGCGCCGTGACATTCAGCCAGGCCACCTTTGCCCAAAATAACGAAGTAATCGAGGAAGTCATCGTTACGGCAACGGCCCGGGAAACAAGGCTCCAGGATGTGCCCTATAACATTTCCGCTGTCTCCGGTGACGATGTCAGTGCGGCGCAGATTACCGACCAGGCCGAGCTGATGCGGAACGTTCCCGGGGTTGCCGTGGTGGACCGAGGCAATCGCAATTCCGGTGTCATCAACGGCATCATGATCCGTGGCCTCAATGTCGACAGTGCCGCACTGGGGGATTATTCCGTGGCCGCGGCGCCGACAGTCTCCACCTATGTAAACAGCACGCCGGTTTACGCCAACTTTATCCTCAAGGACCTTGAGCGGGTGGAAGTCCTGCGCGGGCCCCAGGGCACGCTCTATGGTTCCGGGTCACTCGGCGGTACCGTCAGGTATATCACCCGCAAGCCGGAGATGGGTGGCAATTCGGTGGACTTCAGTTCCGGGGTGTCCAGCACTGCGGGCTCTGACGGGCTCAATTATTCGGCGGACTCGGTCGTTAACCTGGCACTGTCCGATAGCTTTGCCATTCGTGCCGCCGCTGGCCTTGTGGACAATGCGGGTATTGTCGATTACGTGAATGTGTATCGGCTCGACAGCAATGGCATTCCCACCGCCCCCGAGGGTGTCCTGTCTCCGGAAGCGGAATACCGGAATGTAGAGGATGCCGATACTGTCGAGATCACCTATGCCAAATTTGCGGCATTGTGGCAGCCCACCGACGGCTTTGAATTACTCTTTACCCATATGACCCAGGACGATGAAGTCGGCGGGCGTCGCCAGCAGACCGAGGGCCTGGATGGTTGGGGCAATGCCTATGACGATTATGAGAACGGCTCCATCCAGCTCGAGCCGTCCAGCCGTGAGGCCAGCCTGAACACCCTGGAAACAGAAATTGACCTGGGCTTTGCCACCCTGACCTCCTCGACTTCCGATTACGATCACAGCGGCGATTCTGTTTCCGAGAATACCGGCTTCTACGCTCAGAATGGCTGGATTGGGGCCTTCTATTACAACTACAACCGGCCCATGGCCTCCGCCGTGCGCCAGTACGAGGATTCGGCCTTTATCCAGGAAGTGCGACTGGTATCCAACGGTTCCGAGAGCCTGGACTGGATCCTGGGTGCCTTCTATATCGACCAGGACACTTCGGGTGCCCAGCAGAGTTACCTGCGCGGCTATCAGCAGTGGGCCGATACTGCCTGGGGACCGGGCATCGTCGCCAGCGACCAGGACTGGGATTATGCACGGGAAGACAACTTTACCGAGACGGCATTCTACGGTGAGCTCACCTGGCACCTGGATGCCCTGCACCTGACTTTCGGTGCCCGGCAGTTCAGCAATGAATATGAGTCGATGGTGTATATGGACTTCCCCGCCTACGGTTCGGGGGCAATCTTCCCGGTGCTGAATGACAGCCGGGTCACCGAAGATGACGGTGTTCTGTTCAAGGCCAATGCCGCCTACGATATTGCGGACAACATGATGGCCTATGCCACCGTGTCCGAGGGCTACCGTCGCGGTGGTTCCAACGCGGCACCGACCAGCGGTTTCTTTGGCGAGGACCCGTCCTGGGCGCAGTACGAAGCGGATACGGTGATTAACTACGAGGCCGGTATCAAGGGCAGCTTGGGTAGCGTCACCTATACCGCCGCTGCGTTCGCCGTCGACTGGGACAATGTCCAGGTCAATACCGCCACGCCGGTGTGGGGCTTCTTTGCGGTTGCCAATGGCGACCAGGCCAGCACCTCGGGTATAGAACTGGAGCTGCAGGGAGACCTGAGCCAGAGCTTCAGCTACAGCCTGGGTTACGCCTACGTCAATGCGGAGCTGGATGCCGACCTGCTGGCCCCGGGTTACTCGACCCCGCTGGCCAGTGCCGGCACGCGCCTGCCGGGCACCCCGGAGAATACCCTGACCGCCGCACTGGATTACCGGGCGCCGCTGGGCAACGGCGGGCTGGAAATGATCGGGCGTATGGCTGCCTACTACCAGTCCTCCACCATGAACGCCGCCAGTGACAGCGAGCGGTTTGCCGCCGAACTCGATGGCTTCTCCCTGCTGGACGGTCATATCGGCGTTGCCGGCGACTGGTGGACTGCCACCCTGTTCGCCAAGAACCTTACGAACGAGGAAGGTACCACCGGCCTGTTCAAGGAAGAGTATATGGGGACGGATCCGTCGCAACAGTATTACGGCAACGGGGCCAAAAGCTTCCTGGTGCAGCCGCGCACAATCGGTGCCAACCTGAAGGTCAGCTTCTGATTTTATCCTTGATTGGGTACATTGGGGCGCATTGCGCCCCTTTTTTATGCCAGTAAAGCGAAACACATAGTGAATGCCAGTGAATCCGAAGCCGGAATACACGATGGAATAAAACGAGCCAATCACCTGCTTGGCCAGGGCCGGTTTCGTGAGGCTGATGGGGTTGTCGAACAACTTCGCTACAGCCATGCCGGCAATCTCGAGCTGTTTCCCCTGCAGGTACGCTGCCGGCTGTTCCTGGGCCAGCACCGTTCAGTGCGATCATTGCTGGCGGAATACCGCCATCATGCCGGACAGGATCGCCGGCACCTCGAACAGTGCGCTGAACTCTTTTCGCAGTGCCAGCGGCCCGCAGAAGCCGCGGAAATCTATCGCCGGCTGGCGCAGGCAGGTGACCGCAATGCGCGCTATAACCTGGCCGCAAACCTGCTGGCGCTGGGTGACCTGGAGCAGGCGGAGTCTATCCTCGGGAACCTCGTGCAGGAATCGCCAACCGATGGCCAGGCCCAGCAGGTACTGAGTGGTATCCGCCGCGTATCCCGTGATGCCAGCCATATCCCCACCCTGGAACAGCTGGTTACGCGAAGTGATCTCAGGCTCAATGACCGTATCCAGTTGCACTATGCGCTGGGTAAGGAATACGAGGATGTTGGTGAGTTCGACCGGGCATTCCAGCAGTTCAGCCGGGGGGCGGAGCTGCGTCGTGCGACGATGCGTTATCGCGTTGAGGGTGATCTCGAGGTGCTGCAGCTGATCGCCCGGGAACACGGGCAGCTGGAGGCTGGCGACGCGGATCGGCAGTGTGGTGAGCAGGCGGTTTTTGTCTTCGGCCTGCCCCGCTCGGGCACGACACTGGTGGACCGTATCCTGTCCAGCCACAGCCAGTGTGACAGTTTCGGCGAGATTACCGACCTGCCCCTTTCCCTGATGGTGGCTGCCGGTCGCAGCCTGCCGAAGGAAGAGTTGGTCAGGGCTACCGCACAATGGCCCGCCGGGAAAATTGCCGGCGGCTACCTGGCGCGTCTCGGGCAGTACGATTCACCCGCCCGCAAGCATATCGACAAGACACCGCAAAACTTTCTCTACGCCGGCCTGATCGCGCGCAGCATGCCCGGCGCCACCATGGTCTGGATGGATCGCCACCCGCTGGATGCCTGCTTCGCCATGTACAAGACCCTGTTCCGGATGGGGTATCCGTTCTCCTACAGCCTGCGGGACCTGGCGCGCTACTACATTGCCTACCACCGCTTGCGGGAAACCTGGCAGGAGTCGCTGGCTGGCCGCATACGCTTCCAGTCCTACGAGCAGTTGGTGGGGCAATTTGACCGGGAAGCCCCCGCCCTGGTCTCCGCTGCAGGACTTGAATGGGAAACCGCCTGTGGGGAATTCCACCGCAACAGCAGCCCGGTCGCCACCGCCAGTTCGGCCCAGGTGCGCCAGCCGCTGTATACACGCTCGGTGGGCCACTGGCAGCACTACCGCGAGCAGCTGGCACCGCTGGCGGAGGAACTGGAAAATGCGGGTATCGCCGTAGGGTAGGTCCGGCAGGGATAGCCGGGTCCCGTACAGTGCCGGGACCCGGTCATGCAGAGTGGGTCAGCGGGACAGGGCGCGGATAAACTCCGGTGCCTGCTCGCGCTGCGCCATGCACAGCTCGATGGTTTCTTCCGTCTGCTCCATGCTGCGCTGGTAACCCGGCGTCAGTGCACTGTGTTGCTCAAACAGTGCCTGAAGCTGGTCCAGCCGGTCGCTGGTGCAGAAGGTGCGGGCAAATGACGGGGTGCGGCGGCGCCACTGGCCCGGAATTTTCTCCACCACGGTGGGGAAGTTATCCCGCAGCCATTGCCAGTGTTGTTCCTGTACCGCCGGTTGTGCGATGGCGGTGGCGATCAGGCCGAAGGCCTCGCGCGGGCCCATTTCCTCACTCACCGCCAGGCGCTGGACATCCTGCACCTGTTCGGGATCGTTGGCCGCGCCGATGGCATTGGCGCTGGCATTCTCAAAGCGCGGGTCGTCCAGCTCGCCACGGACCTTCACCAGGTGCGGCAGGAACTCCCGGCCGGCATCCTGTACCGCCACTACCAGGGCCGCTTCATAGAGGTCGGAGTCCAGTGCCGCGGCATCGCGCTCACGCTTGAAGCCGGTAAAGGCAATGGCCTTGTCGGCGAGGGCCTTGCGTGCCTGCGGGTCCTCGGCCACCAGTGCCATAAAGGCCAGCAGCTCGCTGTACAGCAGCTTCTGCTCCGGGGCGTCGCTGCCGGCGGTGCGCTCCAGTACCGGCTGGTAGAGTCCCTGCAGGAAGCGGGTGAAGTCCGGCAGGGCTTTCTCCGGCAGGATGCTGCGACGGTATTTTCCCAGGTACTGCAGTGGCGCAGTGATTACCTGCCGCTGGCTGGCGACAGCGGATTCGCGCACCACGTCGAGCACCGTGGCGATGGGCAGTTCACCGGCCTCGAAGGCCGCAAAGGCGCTGTCGATAATGGAGAGCTGCTCGGTCGGGGTGAAGTCGGCGAATCTCTTCACCAGTGCCTGCCACTGTTCCCCGGCAAGGTTCCAGCGATAGTAGCCACTGCCGTCGGCATTGGGCAGCAGCCATTGCGGGCACTGTTCACTCTCCAGCTCGACGGTCTGCTCGCTGTCCGCCAGCATCAGGCACTGGCGGCCCTGGTCGCTGCGCAGGCACAGGGGAATGGTCCACTGCTGGCCGCTCAGCTGGATCGGTGAGCCCAGCGGCTTGTAGCGTCCCTGGCGGATGGTGACCCGGGGCTTGTCGCCGCTGTCACAGTCCAGGTTGACTGTCAGTTCCGGTACGCCTTTCTGCTCGACGAAGCTGCGGAAGGTGTCGGTCAGTTCCGGGGTGTTGGTCTCCTCGCCGATGACACGATAGAAGTCGTCCGAGTCTGCCACGCCGTCGGCAAACGTCTCGATATAGCGGCCCAGGGCGGGGCGGAAACGGTCCGCGCCGAAGTACTGGTCCACCATATGGATCACGCCCAGGCTCTTGGAGTAGGTGATGGAGTCGTAGGCGTTGCGGATATCGTCATTCTTGTCGATGGGTTCGCGAATGGCGCGGGTGCTCGCCAGTGAATCCAGCTGCATGGCGCTGATGGCGCGCACCGCGGCGTTGAGGTCGTGGCCACCCTCGGGCTCAAAGATTGTCAGGGTGAGCGGGGTGCCCCAGGTGGAGAAGCCTTCCTTCAGCCACAGGTCGTCCCACCAGGGCGGGGTGACCAGGTTGCCGAACCACATGTGTGCGATCTCGTGGGCATGCACACCCAGCAGTGCCAGCCGTGCCCCCGGTGCCGGCTCATCCCCTTCCACCAGGATACGCTGCTCGCGGTAGGTAATGGCCGCGGACAGCTCGGTGGCGCCACTGGGCCACTGTGGTGCGGCGATGATGTCCAGTTTCTTGAACGGGTAGGGACGCTGCAGTTCTGTCTCAAATATCTCCAGCATGCGCGGCGTGACATCGAGGATATAGTCCAGGTCATCTCCGCGGCCCTTGCGGGCAAAGCCGCGCAGCGGGATGGGTTCCTTGCGGTACTTGTTAGGCGGGATGGCGTCGCGCTCCACCACATCGAACGGCCCCACTGACAGGGACAGCAGGTAGGTGGGGGTAGGCCGGGTGGTGGCGAAGGTGACTTTTTCCAGCCCCTCGCCCGCCGGTTCGCGCTTCAGTTCCGCGCCATTGCTGATGGCGGCATAGCCCTCGGGCACCGTCAGGCTGATATCGAACGGTGCCTTCAGGCCGGGCTCATCGAAGCCGGGCAGGTACTTGCGCGCCTGGATCGACTCCGACTTGGCCAGGGCGTAGGAATCACCCTGTTCCTCCACCTTGAACAGCCCCGACAGGTTGCGATCGAAATCGGCGCTGTAGGCCAGGCTCAGGGTGAATTCGCCGGCAGGCAGCGGCTCGGCGAAGCTGACCCGCACCACGCCGCTGTCGAGCACCTGCTGGTAGTCGGCGGCAACCGTCTTTCCGTCGGCACTGGTGGCGGTAGCCTCGTTGACGCGGATGTCCTTGCCGTGCATCCAGATATGGTCGGCGGACTCGTCCAGCTCGATATCGATTTCCACGGTGCCGGAAAAGTCGTCACGGCGCGGGTCCAGCAGCAGGTCGAGGCGGTAGGCGGTGGGGCGGACGCCCTCCGGCAGGCGGCCGTCCGGTGCCTCTTTCTCCGCATCGCCGGAGATCTTCACCAGCTGGGAAGTGGGTGGCTTGCCGCTGGATTCGGCACGCTCGCCGTCCGCGGGCTTTTCTGACGGGCTGCAGGCGGCCAGGGCCAGAAGTGGCACTACCAGCAGGCTGCGCAGGGTTATCTTTCTCATAAGCTCCCGATGCTTGGCAAAACCGGCATTGTAACGGACCAGCGGCGGCTTGGCCCGTGGCTGGCCAGTGGTCGCCATTGATGGTTGCCGGAACAGCTGGCGCCACATTGCTCAGTAATGTGCCTACGTGTAATTGACGCCATTGCGGCACGCCGCCCGGGCCGTGGTAACGTGGATGCTCTGGGTATCGTGGTAGTGGTTTGCGTGGCTTGTTGATGGCCGCACGCAGGTTTGCAATCAACACAGGGAATCACCATGAATAAGGTCTTCGGTAACTGCATCGCCTTCTCCATCTCGCTGTGCGGGCCAGCCGCAATGGCTGGTGAGCCCACGCCAGCCGATATCGACGCAGTGTTCGCTGCATACGATAGTGAGGAGGCCCCGGGTTGTGCGCTGGGGATTTACCGCGGTGGCGAAATCGCCTATGCCCGCGGCTACGGCATGGCGAATCTGGAGTACGATATTCCGCTTACTCCCGATTCAGTATTCCGGATGGCATCCACATCGAAGCAGTTCGTGGCTACCGCCATTGCGCTGTTACATGAGTCGGGGGATCTCGACCTGGACGATCCGGTCCAGAAATACTTTCCACAAATGCCCGATTACGGCAGCCCGGTGACCCTGCGCCAACTGGTGCATCACACCAGCGGTATTCGCGATTACCTGGACCTCGCCGAGCTTGCCGATATGGGTGACTCGTACAGCACAGAATCAGCATTGCGACTGGTTACCGGGCAACAGGCATTGAACTTCGAGCCGGGGTCACAGCACCTGTATTCAAACTCGGGGTACCTGCTGCTGGCCCAGGTGGTAGAAAAAGTCACAGGACAATCCCTGCGCGAATGGACTCACGAGAATATGTTCGAGCCGCTGGGTATGGAGCAAACCCACTTCCATGATGATCACACCCACGTTGTCCCGCGCCGGGCCGATGGTTATGCGCCGGGAGAAGACGAGAAATGGCGGATCAGCATGACGCAGCTGGATATGGTGGGGGATGGTGGCCTCTATAGCACCATCGGGGACCTGAAGCGCTGGGATGACAACTTTAGTGAGAACCGGCTCGGAAAGAAGCGGCAGGAGTTGATTCATGAGCTGGAGAAACCGGGTCGCCTGGAAAATGGTGAGGAGCTGGATTACGCCTTTGGCCTTTTTGTCGACGAGTTTCACGGTGCGCGGGAAGTGGCCCACGGGGGGACTTTCGTGGGCTTTCGTACGGAAATTGCCCGTTACCCGGGGGCCGACCTGGGCCTGGCAGTGCTCTGCAATCGCGCCGATGCCGACCCGAGGTCCCTGGCGAGGCAGGTCGCTGCACTCTACCTGGCAGAGAAGCAAGCCACAGGAAGCCGGGCGCCATCTCCGGTGCAAGCGGATGGTAAATCTCCCGCTGCCGTAAAGCGGTTCAAGGACACTGACGAAAAGTTGCAGCAATATGCCGGCCATTACTGGCATGAGGATAAAATGATGGTGCAGGGTTCCATCACTGAAGAAGATGGGGATTATTACCTTGTATTCAGTGGCTGGGGCCGTTTCCAGCTGGATCCGGGCTCAGCTAGCAGTTTCCGTGCCTCAATTTTCGGCTCTCCCGCACAGGTGTCATTCACGGGCGCCGCCATGAAAGTGGCAATCCAGGGGTGGACCGAGATGGAGTTCGAGCGCTATGCCCCGGATTCTTTCGACACCGGGGAGATCAAGGCACTGGCCGGGAACTATTACAGCCCGGAGCTGGATCACTTCCAGCGACTTGAGCAAACCGGTGACCAACTGGTAGCAAGACGACGAACGGGGGATGAGGAGCTTTTGCCGGTGCCTGGTGATCGTTTTATCAGTGGGCGCGCAGTGATCGAATTCGAGCGCGATGCCAGGGGACGTGTCGTCGGGTTCTCAGCCAGTACTGAACGGGTGAAAAACCTGAAATACAAGCGTCTCTGATTCACCGTGCGAACCGGGGCGAATGGCCAGGAGCGCCGCGCAGCGGACCCGGCTATGCCCCGGGAGTTGCCATCACTTCCGGGGCAACTGGATCCCGGCCTGCCCGGGGTAACGAATCGCTGGGCGGAATCCCTGTGCTACCGGTCACCCGAGTGCCACGCGGAATATTGCCGGGTGGAAATGGCCTACAGCACGGGCACACTCAGCCTGGACACACGGCTGCCGCGGTAGGGAATCTCGACGGTGTAATTGCGGTCGTCGAGTTTCTGGTACAGCAGGCCCTCGGTGTCGATGGCCAGTGACAGGAAATGGCCGGCGGGCAGGTCGTAGCTGGTGGTGAAGAAGTCCACTTCCACCCGTTGCTCCTGGCCCACCTCCAGGCCCCGCAGGGTGATTGGTGCGTGGGTGACCAGCCGTCCCAGGCCGAGCATGTCGGTGTCGTAGAGGTGCAGGTGCAATTGCACGTCCGGTTTGCTGGGGCGGATCCAGAGCTCCAGGCTGGGGGTGCCGCGGATTCTCATTTTGCGCCACTGGATCGGCGAGTGGTATTCAATCGCGTGGTAACCGTTGATCCCCAGCATGTTGGTGTACACCGGGATACCCAGGCCCTCAAGTGCATCCGAGACCAGCGGGATACCGGTGCCGGCCCTGGTGTCGGCACCACCGTGGAACTCATTGCGCCAGCTCCAGCCGCCGTAGGCGTAACCCTTGAGGTCACCACTGTCGAGATAGCCGTAGCGCGGGTGCAGGTACCACTGCTGGCGCTGGTTGGTCACCGGGAAATCCTCGAATTGCTCCAGCCGGTTGTCGATGCGCACGGTCATATCCACCCGTGGTTCGCTGTCGATGCCATTGGCCGCACCCCTGAGATAGCGATCGAACCAGCGGAATGTGGTCTGCCAGATATGGCCGTTGTTGCCGCCCAGGAACTCGGTGATGGCGTGGGTGCCCGGGTTTAACAGCAGTTTTTTCGGGCCCTCGAGCAGCGTATACAGGTCAGTCATGCTGTTGGGCTTGAACAGGTAATCGGCGAAATTATTCGACATCAGCACCGCGGTGCCGTTGTCGTTCAGCGCGTCCACCATGGCGAGGGCCGAGCGCGCGGCACCGAATTCGCGTACACCATCGATGTTGACCCCGTTGCGCAGGTCCGACCAGACGTTGTCCACCACCGGCTCGCGGTGAAAGGCGGTGTTGACAAGCAGGGACCCCCAGACCAGGTTGACGGTCTCGTTGGGATACAGGGCCTCGACCACATCGGCCCAGCCGGATAGCGCCGCCACGGCATCCACGCGCGGATCGGCGGCAGCGGTCAGCAACGAGATGCCGGCGCCATAGGAAATACCCGAGAGCGCCAGCTTGCCCACCGGGTAATTGGCTTCCAGCCAGTCGATCAGTACCCGGGTGTCGCGGATACTGTTGTCCCCGGCAACATCCACCAGCCCGCCGGACTTGCCGAAGCCGCGGGTGGAGTAACTCATCACCAGGTAACCGTCTTCCGCCAGCGCCTCGGCCTGCAGCAGGTATTCGTTCTTGTCCAGCACCCAGCTGTTGGTGAACAGCACGGTGGGGTAGCCACCGGGCGGGGGCGCGCTATCCGGCACAAACAGGTTGGCATCCAGCTCGGTGCCATCAAAAGTGGTGATATCCAGGTCGGGAATAAACTGTGGCGCAGCCAGGCACTGGAACGACAGCAGCGCCCCGCCCAGCAGCCCCAGCAGGGGAGTGGTTTTCATAGATATCTCTCTCATCATCGCAAATTATTATTAGTTATCGTGACCGCTTTATTTTTATGGGTCACATGGAGACTTTAGCGCTGATTCGCAGCTTTTAGGGGTGCCTTGGCGGCAGTTTGCGAGCAGGTTCACCTGACTGGCGGTTCTATCTGCGAGTTTGGCGGCCAGGGCTGACCGGGAGTCGTTCCCGGGTCCCAATCAATCCGACGGATGCCCGGTTCTGGTCTAAAATTGTTCTTTTTTTGATCAATGAAAACCGGTAGGGTGTGAGGCTGTTATTCCCGCCACGGAGGGCCCGAGTAAAACTCACCAAGTGGCCAGAACTATGTTCCATCGCACACTCGCCCTGTTGGTAATATTTTCCAGTTTCGTGTTGTCCGCTTGCAGCGCCCAGCACAACCTGGGGGAGGAGACCTGGTACCAGGTAGACAGCACCAACTTCCGGATTGTCACCAATGGTGATCCGGAGGCAGTGGAAACCCTGGCGCGCGACCTGGAGCGCTATCGCGCGGTCGCCCTGAAGCTGCTGGGGACCGAGGGCGCCCGCCAGGAGCAGCACAAGCTTACTATTTACGCCACCGCTGACCGCCAGACCTACGCCGGCCTGGTTGGCCCGGAGCTGGCGGAAATGACCAATGGCCTGTTCGATACCACGGCCCAGGGCAGCTATGCGCTGGTAAACCTGGATGGCCGTACCGGCGAGCGCCAGCTGCAGGCGCGGGAATTCCTGTTCCACGAATACACCCACTTCCTCAGCTATAACCGCAACACCACGCACTACCCCTACTGGTACAGCGAGGGCTTTGCCGAGTTCATGTCCACCATGACATTCCCGACCCCGGGCCGTTACAAGCTGGGTGCCGTGCCGGAAGAGCGGGCCATGACGCTGATTTACACCAGCCCCATGCCGCTCGAGGAATTGCTGCGTGCCACGGTCATCAACACCCCCGATGAGGAGAAGCCGCGCGTGTACGCCAGTGGCTGGATGCTGGCCCACTGGCTGATCATGGAGAGCGGCAAGGTGGACCAGTTCCGGGATTACGTGCGGGCCTACAACAACGGTGCCGACCCGGTGGAGTCCCTCACCAGCACCTTCGGCGTCAAACTGGAAGACGTTCAGGAACGCTATGCGCAGCTGTTCCAGGAAGGCGAGTTTGAGATGGTGAGCGGCATTGTGCCGAAGGAGTTCCGCGAGGTGTCACCCGGCGTGCAGCAGCTCTCGCCGCAGCGTGCCATCGCCGAGGTGGGGCACTTCCTGGTGCTGTCCGGCTATAACCTGGGTGGACTGGGTTCCCTGCTGCAGTATGCGCACGCCAACGGCCTGATGAGCGCGGAGCTGATATCCGTACAGGCAGATGCAGAAACCCGTATGGGTAACTACGAGGCTGCCGAAGAGCTGCTGGCCTCGGTGCCGCTGCAGGACCGCAGCCAGTTCCGCTACCAGAATGTGGACGCCTGGCTGGGACTGACCCGGCAGGCCAACACTCCCGGGGCGGAGCGCGACCGGGAAGAACTGAAGAAGGTACGCGACAAGTTCGTGTACCTCGTCAACAACGATGAAGACACGGCCTCCCACTGGTACGGCCTGGCGATGAGCATGCAGATGCTGGACTACCCGCAGGAGAAGTACCTGGAGATGCTGGAGCAGGCTTACCTGCGCGCTCCGCGCCAGGTGCACATTGCCCAGTGGCTGGCCCAGGAGCTCTACAACAAGCGCGATGCCGAGTACTTCGCGCGCGTGGCACAGCCGCTGCTGATGGAACTGGATGATGAGGAACAGCACCAGCAGATGAAGCTGATGCTGGCGGAAATGAAGGCCGAGCAGGAGCCCGGCGTCAAGGCCCGGGTCAACAAGACCCTCGCCAGCAAGGAGCGTTCGGGCAACGAGAATAACGAGGGCTGACGCCTTACCGCCCGTGCAGCCAGGAAGCCCCCTCCGTCCGGAGGGGGCTTTTTTATGGGGCGGGATTAAATCGTGGCCCCGCCGGCGGCATCCAGTGACTCGCCGGAACCGGTGTGGTGCTCGGCGGTAGTGGGATCGATGATATTGCGGACTTCCGCCACCGAGTCGGCGGGGAAGCCACCCATCTCTGCGTGCTTGAGGATGGATTCCCGATCGGGCGCGATATACACGCAGTACACCTTGTCATCGGTGACATAACTCTGCACCCACTGCACCTGTGGCCCCAGCTGGTGCAGGACATCGCAAGATTTCTGTGAAATTCCCGCCAGCTCCTGCTGGGTGAGCTTGCCGGCATCGGGGATTTCCCGCTCGATAACAAATTTAGGCATAGCCTTTCTCCCTGCTTGTACCCCTTGCTCCATTGACGTTGTCTCTCCCGGGCGAGACATCCGCCGGGTATTCCCGAGAGCAGAACTATAGTCGCGTACGCGCTACTGAGGGTGACCGGTAGGGAAATTTACCGCAGAAATCCACCGTTGCCCGGTGGCTGCCCCAGCGGCGCTATAAATGGCTAAAAACTCGCGGCGGATACTGGCTACAGGTTCCCAGGGGGACAGCACGCCACAATCGCTCGGGCCGAGGTGCTCAGCGTGGGGCGGTCCCGGGCGGGTTAAGGCTGTTCTCCTGCAGGTGATCGCACGCTATAGCAGGCTACCTGTGGGGTTGGTGGCAATTGCTGGTAACCGGCCGGAGCCATTGCCTGCGGGTGATAATCGCGAACTAGTGCGAAGATGCATGGTCGTAGCGTCTGGAGCGTCGCGGAGTTACCCGGCTCGCCGGGGCTGCTGCCGGGTTTGTGGTGACAGCGTGGCGGGCTGATTGGATAATTTGGTCTTGGCGGGGTGCGCGCAGTAACCCCGGTAGTGAGTCAGGCCTGGCATATGATTAGTTTACAAGATTGGCGCAATGGCGCCGGCATTTTTGCGCACGGCGACTGGCCGGTGGTGACGCGCACCGGTGGCAATCCCGCGGGACCGGCGCTGTTGATGATCCACGGTTTTCCCACCTCTTCCTGGGACTGGAACCGGCTCTGGGATGCGCTGGCTGCAAATTTCAGCCTCTATACGCTGGATATGCTCGGCTTTGGTGATTCACCCAAGCCCCGGAGGTTTCGCTACCGTATCGCAGACCAGGCCGACCTGCTCGAGTCCTGGCTGAACCTGCAGGGTGTGGGTGAGTACCATATCCTCGCCCACGATTATGGTGATACGGTGGCCCAGGAACTGCTGGCACGGGATGCCGAGCGCCGGGCCGGTGTGCGTCCGGAGGATGATACCGGCCTGCGCATTGCCAGTGCCTGCCTGTTAAATGGCGGGTTGTTTCCCGAGAGTCATCGTGCAGCGGGAATCCAGAAACTGCTGCTATCGCCCCTGGGGCCACTGGTGGCGCGCTACAGTAACCGGGACAGGCTGGCGGAGAACATGCAGCGTATTTTCGGCCCGCAGACCCAGCCCAGTGAAGAGGAAATCGATAATTTCTGGAAGCTGCTGCAGTGGCGGGGCGGACGGCGGGTGATGCACCGGCTGATTCGCTATATGCCCGAGCGCAAGCGCCACCGGGCACGCTGGGTGGGTGCCCTGTGTGAAACACAGGTGCCAATAAAACTGATCAATGGCCTGCACGACCCCATTTCCGGTGCGCACATGGTGGATCGCTATCGGCAACTGGTTCCCGAACCGGACATTACCGGGCTCGAGGGAATCGGCCACTACCCACAGCTGGAGGCGCCGCAAGCAGTACTGGATGCGTTTCGGGCCTTTATGCACCGGCATGATTTCGCCCGCTATCCGGCCCAGGTCCTGGCCGGCGCCTGACCGGTGAAGCCGGGTAACTGAATTGAACTGAAACGGAGGCACCGATGGACTGGTTCAGCCGTCACTGGAAGCTGCTGCTGGTAGGCGCAGTGATCGCCGGCATGGTCGCGCTGCAGTGGCTGGGGCGGCGCGGGGAGAATCGTATAGCACCGCCTGGACCTGATTCCGCAGCAAAGACTATCGAGGGCCAGCAAAGTCCGGCCCGTTTTGTCGGTGCTGGTGCCGCAGGACGAAACCCGGCTGCGGCACCTTCCAGCGATGCCGCATCCACAGCGGTAACGGCTAGTGATATCGAGTCGCAGCAGCGTGCCTTCAAGGACTGGATGGCGGAGCGCGGCTTTTACTCTGCCGCTGACCTCCAGGCCTATGCCAGTTACGACCTGGCAACACTGCAGCAACTTGCCGCGGGTGGTGACCTGTTGGCAAACACGGTGCTGTATTCGCGCTATGTGAGGGATGGCGCGGAGGAAGCAGCCCTGGAGACCGCGTATAACGGTGCGGTAATGGGTTCCCTGCTGGACCTGCGTAACCTGGCCGGGCCACACCTGGGGCGGGCGCGGGAGTTCCGCGACAGCAACGGGCCAGCCACCGAGCGCGAGTTGCTGGATGTGCTCACCTGGTACCAGGTGGCACTCATGCGTGGTGACCAGTGGGCCCTGCGCGATGGGCTGCGTATGATTGAGGAATACGACCTGCAACTCGATGAGGGTGAGTTGCGGGTAATCGAGGGTCGTGCCGCGGCCATTTACGAGGGGCTGGAAAATGCGCGCATGGAGCGTGGCCTGGCACCCTTCGACAACAGTGCCCTGCCGGTGCAGTTTGTGGAATTTGGCGACGAACCCCCGTCAGGCTGGGGGCGTAGCTATTACCAGCAATTCAATTCTGGCGCGCAAAATAACGCCGATTGACCGGTCTTTTGCGCCCTAACAGTCCTTTCCTGATCTTTCCTGCCTTTTGCCGCCAGAGCAGAGTGGGTGTGACGTGTTTCTCAATCCGCTCGCTTGGTATAGTCGTAGCCGTGTATGAACGTTGACCAGAGTTCGGTCGCCGCAATCCATAACTACGCAAAAGGCCCCGTCGTGAAAACCAGACTCTACCGTGTAATCCCTGTCCTGCTGTTGCTGCTCACCCTGGGCGCCTGCGGGCCGGGAAAAGACCCGGGCAGCGAAACGGGTGCTGCGCCAGCGGAGGATGCTGCCGTGGCAGATACCGTGGATGCAACAGAGCCCGAGGTGCCGTCATTCCGCAATTAC
Source organism: Microbulbifer zhoushanensis (assembly GCF_021729055.1). NCBI lineage: Bacteria > Pseudomonadati > Pseudomonadota > Gammaproteobacteria > Cellvibrionales > Microbulbiferaceae > Microbulbifer > Microbulbifer zhoushanensis. Next base: position 563,230 of record NZ_JAJSAO010000003.1, on the reverse strand, counting down.
ACTGAACGCGGTGACCTGCCCGCACTGGCCGAGCATGGCGTACTGCGCTTGCTGGCCCCGCGCGGGGAAACCAATAACGCCCTGCCGCGGGATGGCCTGCCGGGAAGTGCCTGGCGGCAGCTGGCAGAAAAGTTCGCCCACAGCCGGGGTTTGGATCCGCAGTGGGTGTACGTGGAATCTTTCTCCGACCTGGTACCGGCGCTGCTGGAGGGGCGGGGCGATGTAATTGCGATCAATTTCTCCCGCACCGACGGGCGCGCCGAGCAGGTGGCATTTACCCGGCCCCTGCAGTTTGTGCAGGAGCTCCTGGTCACCCGCAGTGACACCGCGGAAGGCGGGGCCGAACCGATGATGGTGGCGGTGCGCCGGGGCAGCGCTTTTGCGCGTACCCTCGAGGCGGAAAACGCGATGGTCGCCAGTGCTGCGGACCCGGTTCCGGGCGCGGGCACGGAAGCTGCCGGCGGTACACAAGCCCGTTTTGATATCACCTACCTGGATGAACCCGTCAATCACGACACGTTGCTCACTGCAGTGGTGGATGGCGAGTACCAGGCCACAGTGCTGGACAGCAACCTGGCGGATGCCCTGCTGCCAGATTACCCACAGTTGCAGGCCAGTGACAGCCTGGATTCGCAGCGCGCCATCGCCTGGGCGGTGCGCCAGGACAACCCGCAACTTGAGCGCGCGCTGAATGAGTTCCTGACCTCGGAACACGTAGTCGCGCGGCAGATGGAACAGCGTCCCCTGCGGGACTGGGCCGAGATCCAGTCCAGCCGCACACTGCGGGTGCTCACACGTAACCACCCCGCCTCGTATTTCATGTGGCAGGGTGAACTGATGGGATTCGACTACGACCTGCTCAAGCAGTTTGCCCGGGAAAATAACCTGCGCCTGAGCATGGTGGTGCCGGGGCCGGATGTGGACCTGGCCGAGGCGCTTGAATCCGGACTCGGCGATATGGTGGCGGCGTCGATGACTGTCACCGACAAGCGCCGTGAGCAGGGCATTGAGTTCACCCGCTACTACCTGAAGGTGACCGAGCAGCTCATTGCCGCCGAGCCGTTGCCGGAAAGCGAGGCCGACAAGCCGGTGGCCGAGCTGCTGGCGGGAAGCGAAGTGGCAGTCAACCCGCTGACCAGCTTTTACGCCAACCTGCGCACGCTGGCAGCCGGCCAGGAGCAGCCGATGAAGGTGATACCGGTGAAGGGCGCGGCCACCGAGCACCTGATCGACGCAGTAGTACAGGGCAAATATGCCTATACCATCGCAGACTCGCACCTGGTGGATATCGAGCGCACTTACCGGCGCGATTTCCATGTGGTGGGTGAACTACCGGGCGAGCAGGAGATTGCCTGGGGAGTGCGCCAGGACCAGCCCGTGTTGCTCAAACAGCTGAACAGTTTCCTCAACAAGCACTATCGTGGGCTGTTTTTCAACGTCACCTACAACAAGTACTTCAAGCAATCCAAGCGCACCAGAACCCAGATTGCCGAGCGGCTGCGCAGTACGGACCAGTTGTCGCCCTACGACTCACTGGTGAGAGAGCACGCCGCACGTTCGGACCGGGACTGGCGTATGGTGGTGGCGCAGATGTACCAGGAGAGCCAGTTCGATCCACAGGCACGCTCTTTCGCCGGCGCGCGCGGCCTGATGCAGGTGCTGCCGCGCACCGCAGGCCAGATGGGCATCAGCGACCTGTTTGTGCCGGAAAACAATATCCAGGCGGGCGTCACCTACCTGGACTGGCTGGAGGATCGCTTCCCGCGGGACCTGGATTTCGATGAGAAAATCTATTTCACCCTGGCCGCCTACAACGCCGGCCACGGCCATGTTCGCGATGCGCGCCGGCTGGCTGAGGCCATGGGTAAAGATCCGGATCGCTGGTTCGGTCATGTGGAAGAGGCCATGCTGAAGCTGTCCGAGCCGGAGTACTACCGCAAGGCGCGATTCGGTTATGTGCGCGGGCGGGAGCCGGTCAACTACGTGCGCCAGATCCGCAGTCGCTACCTGGGCTACCTGGCGGTAGCGCGCAACGACAGTGGTGAATGAGACTGGGATAATGTATTAACCCTGGCCCGGTGTGGGCATAAGCCCCGGGGCCAGGTCGCGAATCAATGTGGCAAGCCATTCGGTTACCCCCGGGTATTGCTGTGTATCCAGCACGAATTCCTGGCCGCGGGCGGCACTCTGCAGTTGGCAGTAGCCTGTCCCTGCTTCTGCCGCACGCTGCCAGCGGTCGCGGTTGGCGTGGTAGCTGAGCGGGCTGCGTCCCGGTTCCGGGTAGAAACTGGCCGGCAGGCGCCAGGCCGACGGGCGCGGTGAATCCGGCCGGGTCAGGACCAGCCGCTGGTCCAGTTGTGGGAATATACCGGCACCCGGGAGGGGGCCCTCAAGCCCGGGCAGCGACAGGCGCTTGCCGGAGATGTACAGGGTGTTATTGCTGTCCGGGCCGATATTGAAGTGGGGGTGGTAGCGCGCCCAGCCCAGCGCATCTTCTGCCAGGCTGTCCACCGGCGCTATCTCCCCGACCGACATCCAACCCCAGATTATATGCTGCGCCGGGGCATGCCTGACAAAGCGCCAGCGCCCACCGGAATTTTCCACCGGGCGGAATAACCCGAAGTAAAGGAACAGGTCCCCCTGGGTAACGCCCTGGCGCCGCAGGTGGCCCTGGGCCGACCCGGTCTGCCCCAGTAGCGGCCGCCAGTCCCGATGGCGTGGCAGTGCGTCGGCGTGCATGTCCGGGTCCAGGTGTGCGCCCTCATCGCCACTGTGCCGCCCCCTTGTCAGGTCCTCCACCAGGTTGCCGATATTCTGCCCGCCGAACGCCAGGGCATTGAAAGGAATCGAAGACTGGCGATCGGGTATCGGCAGTGCATACAGGGAGCCATCGGGAAAAATCGGGCTGGGACAGCCGCCGGCGGAGGAATCGAAGCCCTTGCGACTGAGGATCAGGCGCATGGTTCCACCTGTGGCTGGTGGAGGTGAAGTTCGTTGGGAACGCCAGGAGATTTGGGGGAGGTGAAGGAGTTATCCATGAGGCGGAGTGATTGGTTGTTGTATGCGTGTTTAAGGCCAGTTACGCGCGTTTTGCCTTTGCCCGTTACGGAGGGTTTTCCCCGGGGTCAGGCATGGCGTCAATCCAGCGATGTCGGTGCTGCCCGGGCTCTTTATCGCCACCCGGGGTACTCGAGCTGAAACACCCAGCCGCTGTTAACTGTCTCTGATGGCCGTTTACGCAGAAAGACTGTCTCCTCGCTATCTTTGCCTACGGTATCGCCATTTTGCAAGTCGCAGCCATTGACCAGTGCGTACCCGGCCAGGCCAATAAGGCGGCCGCGCAAAGCATCCGGTTCCTCCGGGGCATCCAGGGCTTCGAACTCGGTCCTGCCCAACAGGGCCAGTCCCTGTGTATAACCGACAGTTCGGCCATCGGTATCCCGGAATGCCTTGGCTGAGATCCACAGGCCCAGGGGCAGCTGTCGGTCAAAATCCTGGCTGAGTTCGCTCAGCAATGTTGCCCTCGATACAACATGGGAGGCCGTAGCCCAGAGAGCACCGATTACCTGGGGGCAGGTTGCCACCATTGCCCCGACCGCCTGCGATAATGCTATGGAGTGATCGAGCCCCATACCGCCCACCCGGGCTGAAACGACAATACACCACTCATGGGACCCCACCATCTCCCCCGCTTCAGGCCAGAGTGCGTTGTGTTCCAGGGCCTGACCAAGCCCTCCGGATATTGGTGTCGCGCGAGTCAGCTCAAACTGCAATTGCCCGGAGCTGGTAGCCAGCTTTTTTTCGCTGCCATAGCCTGGCGTCTCCGCCACAGGTTTCAAGTTGGGCCAGTGCCGTTCGAGATATGACTTGACCTCCTGGAGTGAAAGCCGGGGCGAACCGGTGCCGAACAGGATGGAAAATTGCGCACCCTGTTGTCCCAGCTCCTCGATGACGGTAGAACAATCCCGCAACAGGCTGAAGTCGACCGGGGGTGCGTGTTCCCGGTGTTCAGCCGGGACTGGCGTCGACCGTCTCACACCGGCAAAAACCAGTCCGAATAAGATTATCCCGCCGAGCAGATATACCAGGAGCATACCGATATCCGAATTTTCTGTCAGAACCAGCGAGTATAGCTGCCCTGCCGGAGGTGGCCATGGTGGGGGAGCGCCATGGGCACCATGGGTTCAACTGGTGAGCAGGCGCAGGAAGCCCCCGCTGTGAGAGTGGTGCCGGGATGCACCGCGGAATTGCGGGCCGGGCTCAAATGGGCGGCTGAACCCTGTCAGGTTTCACCTCCAGGGCGTAATCATCCGGCCCGCTTGCGCGTTGCCGGCGAAGGATGCGCAGGTTATTGCGTGCGACGCTGTCCTCCCCGTTAAGGGCCAGCGCATGCAGGTAACTCTCTTCAGCGAGTTCCAGCTGGCCGTTGCGACGGTACACTGTGCCCAGGCCTGCCCAGAGGTAGCTGGCATCCTCGTCGTGCAGGATTGCCTCACGGCTGTAGTGAAAGGCATCCCCATAGGCGTTGCGCCGCATCGCCTCCATGGCAAGGTTGTTGAGGTAGATAGCGTAGGCTTCCCGGTCACTGAGCTGGGAGAGCAACTTGCCGGCAAAGATGCGGAAATCCTCCTCGATGACATATGGCTTGTTGTCTGAAATAACGACGGCATTGATATGGCGGATATTCTGCACATAGCCCGCTTCTGCGCTGCCTGTCGCCAGTTGCTGTCGCACTGGAATGGTTGCCTGGTTAAGGCGTGCTTCTGCTCCCAGGTAGCGCGCCATGCTGACAATCATGGCAGCAAAAGAGACACAGTTACCCCGTCTTTGGGAAAAGGCCTGGGCTGCAGAGGCGGTCTGGTTCAGGTCATAGTGGAGGCGGAATTCTTTTTCCTTCAGGTCTTTCAGCACCGCGTTAAGCCGGTTGATTGGCGAGTTCCCTATCCCCACCCGGTCCAGGTAGCTACGCATTTCCTCGCTCACGATAAACAGGTCACGACCCGTGATCCGTTGCCCCTGCCGGTGTTCCGTCAGGGACGGGTGGCCCTGTAGCAGTCGGCTGGTGTTGATCCCGGGTCCGCTTTCCGGAGTGGTTGTCGTTTGTGTACAGCCCGTCGTTATGACCGCGAGCAGTAAAATCATCCATCGCATTGTTCACGCACCTCCCTGTTCCACACGTAATAGGATTACAGCGAGAGCGGAAATAGTTGCGCGGCTGAGATGAGCTACAGCGCTAGGGCGGTGAGTGGAAAACCGAGGGAATTACAGTGCCAGGCGGTTAAATACGACGAATAATCCATTCGTCCTGAAGCGCTGTTATTTCGTCGCGCCCCCGTGAGTTCCTGCCCTTTTAAGAGCCATAGGGGCGCACATCTTGCTTGATAAATGCTTGCGGCGTGCTAGCACGGTTGGTGTTCGGCCAGGCGGCCGTGATGCCAGCCTGGCTCGCTAACTCAGTACTCCTTGTAGGGCAGGAATTTTCCCGAAAGTACTACCTTCACCCGGTCGCCCTTCGGGTTTTCCTCCCGCTCGATATCAAGCGAGAAATCGATGGCGCTCATGATGCCGTCGCCGAACTCCTCGTGGATCAGTTCCTTGATCGTGGTTCCATAAACGTTGACCACTTCATACCAGCGGTAAATCAGCGGGTCGGTGGGAATGGCAGTGGGCAGGGAGCCCTTGTAGGGTACCGCCTGGAGCCAGGTAATGGCTTCATCGGGCAGGTCGAAGATCTCCGCAACCACCCTGGCCTGGGCTTCGGTCATTGCCATCTGCCCGAGACAGGCGGCGGTGGTCCACTCCCTGGACAGGCCGATGGCATTTGCCACCTGGGTCCATTGTATATCCTTGCGAACCTTTGCGGACTGGATCAGCCGGGTTACCTCTTCGCGACTGTTAATCATGGTTTTCTCCTTAAGTGGGCTGGTTGAGCAGGTACAGCAGGGTCAGGATCAGAACAAACTGCAGCGCGGCAAGGCCCCGCCAGAACGCGACTGGGTTTCGCTCGATCAGCGGCGGGCGCTGGCCGGACAGCAGGCTGTGGTTAGGGGTGCGCAGATCGTGGACGAATTCCGACAGGTGGGCATAGCGCCTGAATGGATCTGGGTGGACAGCCTGGCGGATAGCCGCATCCACCCAGCGGGGGACGGCGCTGTTGTCGCTAGCCAGGCTCCCGTAGCTGAGTCGCCTTTGCTCTGTGACTGTGCGCGCCCGTGCCATCCTGGGGCCATAGGGGAAGGCACCGGATAACATGTGATACGTGAGTACGCCGAGGGAGTAGAGGTCAGAGCGAGTGGTGGGGCACTCCCCAAGCAGGCACTCGGGGGCTGCGTACAGCGCAGTGCCCAGCAGCTCGTTGCCGCCACTGGCGCCGGCCAGCTCCTCCAGCCCGGAGATTCGCACGGCACCAAAATCAATGAGTTTTACTGTGCCACTGCGGTCGAGCATGATGTTCTCGGGTTTCAGGTCCCGGTGCAGCATTTCCATCCGGTGCAGGGCCCGCAGGCCGCGTGCCACCTGCTCGGTAATATCCCGCACACGCTCGAGGTCTGGCCGCTGGTTGTCCCGTAGCCACTGGGCCAGTGTCTGGCCGTCAATATACTCGCTGACGGTATAGAGATAGCGCCGCTGCCGGTCGATCGCTGCGGCGGCCAGCAGGTGCGTACTGCGCACCCGGCGCGCAACCCACTCTTCCATCAGCAGTCGCTCGAGATAAGCCCGATCCCCGCCAAGTTCCGTTGAGGGCGTCTTGAGGAATACGTGAGCGCCTGACTTGAGGTCTGTGGCCAGGTAGGCGTGACTACGCGCGGATATCTGCAGTTGGCGCTCGATGCGGAAGCCATCCAGTTGCTCCCCCGGTCCCAGTATGGGGGGTAATGGCAGTTGTTCTGCCTTTTCCCGTAACAGTCTGGCGCCCTCGCCGGGCAGTTGGTCGATACGGGCTATCTGGATGGTCAGGTTATCTGCGCTGCCATTGAGCTGCGCGGCGTCGACCAGCGCCTGCGCTACCTGGTCCAGGTTGGCCTGCGGGTCGGACAGCCGCTCGATAACCTGTTGTGGCGATATATGCTCATAGAGGCCGTCGGTGGCCAGGATGTAATGCTGGCCCTCCTGCAGCGGTAACTGCCGGTAGTCCGGCTGGTCCCGGTCTCGAGCCCCAAGGGCACGGCTCAGGTGGCGTTCCCCGCCAGCTGCCCACTTGCAGTGATCACTGGTGAGCAGTTCCAGGGAACCCTGGTGCAGGCGGTAAATCCGGCTGTCACCAAGGTGGAACAGGTGTGCCGACCGCCCTCGCAGTACCAGGGCGGCAAAAGTGCAGACATAGCCGTGGTCGCGTTGGTAGCGGAACTGCGTTGCACGGGTCTGGGCATCGAGCCACGCGTCAATGGCGGAGATCACGCGGGTCCCGGCTGCGCGCACAGACCAGGCCTCCGAGGTGCAGTAGTAGTCGGCCAGGAACGCTTTTACTGCGGTCTCGCTGGCAATACCACTTACTCGGCTGCTACTGATGCCATCCGCCAGGGCCAGTGCAATTCCCTTGACCACCAGTTGCGCGGCACGGGGAACGGTTGCGCCGTGGCAGTCCTGGTTATGCGCTTTCCTCCCGGCGCTGCTGTACTGGCCGATCGCGACCTGTAGTTGGCCGGGGGTATCCCTGTGGGAGTGCCCGGCCGCTGTTGGCGGCCGGGCTTTCAAGCTTTCCATAGTAGAGCAGCAGGGAATCAGCTGGCGGCGGCCGGCTCTGGACTGGAATCAAGGCTGCGAGCCGGGGCCGTGCGTACATGGGTGCTGTAAAGCGTGAGCCCGGTAAAGGCGAGGCCACCCACCAGGTTACCCAGTGCAGTGGGGATCTCGTTCCAGAGAAAATAGTCGGCTACAGAAAAGCCACCACCCATGATAATGGCCGATGGAAACAGGAACATGTTTACCACCGAGTGCTCGAAGGTCATAAAGAAGAACAGCATGATCGGCATCCACATTGCCAGCACCTTGCCGCTTACGTGGGTGGAGATCATCGCGCCCACCACGCCCATGGAGACCATCCAGTTACACAGCATGCCGCGCAGGAAGATTGTAAACCAGCCGGCGGCACCGTATTCCGCATAGCCCACGGTGCGGGACTCACCGATGCCGGCAATCTTCTGCCCTACTGCACCGGGCTCGACTGAGAAGCCGTAGGTAAACACGAAGGCCATCATAAATGCCACGGTCAGCGCCCCGCCAAAATTGCCCAGGAACACCAGTCCCCAGTTGCGCAGGATCCCATTGACGGTCACCCCGGGGCGCCGGTCCAGCCACGCCAGGGGGGTCAGCACAAACACCCCCGTCAGCAGGTCAAAGCCCATCAGGTAAAGCATGCAGAAGCCCACCGGGAACAGCACCGCGCCGATCAGCGGGTTGCCGGTCGTCACCGTAATGGTAATGGCGAACACCGCTGCAAGTGCCAGGATGGCCCCGGCCATATAGGCCCGGATCAGGGTGTCGCGGGTGGACATGAAAATTTTAGCCTCGCCAGCGTCGACCATTTTGGTCGCAAATTCGGTTGGAAGTAGATAAGCCATGTTTTTGCCCCTGGAATCTGGTTATGGGTGTTTCCACTTAAAGCCATGGGCTGATTCTGCAGGCCAAAAAAAACGGCGCCTTCACCCCGTGGGGCCAAGAGGCCCGGGGAGAAGACGCCGTCGTCTGTGGAAACTGGTTGTTACAGCAAGCCGCGGAATCACGGCGAGCCTGGCAATACCAAAGCAAGCTCTATGCCAATACCTTCCAGAAAGCGTGGCCGGCCAGGAAGTGCAATAGCTGATTTACGAACTCACTTGCCCCTGGCCGGTCTGTGCGTATTTATAGTGTTTCTGGCGCACCGAGTTGGTGCGCACCTGTCCTCTGAGATTCATTCAGTCCTTGCAGTCTTCAGAACAGGTTAGAGCCGAGGAGGTTCGATTTGGCTACAGGCACTAACTTACTGTGTAAAGTTGAGCCTTCTTCTTGGTAGAGAAGCTTTTCTTTACGCGGTCGAAAATCTCATTGGCCTCCTCTCCGGAAAGGGCATCGGTTGAGAGCAGAAGCTCCAGGGCTTGTTTACAGGCGAGAATCTTCTGCTCGGGACTCGCTTCCGGGTTTAGTTTCAGTTTATCTATCTCTGTCTCAAGGGACTCCAGGAAGTTTTCGCAGGCTTCCCTGCTGGGTGAGTTTTGCCACAATATAATTGCCGGTGCGCCATTATGCCTGTTTTTCACAATGACCAGATTTACCGTCTTGTAAAAGAATGCGGCCAAAAACATCGACGCGGGAAACAGTACCGAGAATAGCGCAATATACTCCCCGGTCAGGTCGTTGGGGGTGGTGTCTTTAGCAAGTATGAATATCCCCAATGCAAACAGGATCAAGCTCAGGACCAGGTAACGGTAGGGTCTTTGCATGTACCTGTCGTATTTTGTGTCAAGGTCGAAGAGGTTGAAGGTCTCCTCTTTACTTGCCCTGAGGGTTCTGTATTTAACCCGGACCCTGGATTTGTCCAGAATTTCAACTTCTCGACTTCCCTGTAAGAACTTGCGTTGTCTGATTTTTTTCATTATTTAATTCCTTGTATTCAGTGTGCAAAGTTTCCATTGATCATTATGGTGGGAGACCCCAGGCATGATCCATGGTGAGGGGGTCTCAGTATCATAAGCACTGTTGGGTATTCTAGAATTTCATCGCGATGCAGCGCTGGCTTTGTTGTTGGCGGTTCATTATTACCTTTTTCAGTGTTGGCATAAGACCGGGATTGCTGTCCAGCGCCCTGCGGTACTTCTCTGCGCCGGCTTCATTACAGAGTATCGGGAATACCTGGGCGAAGGCCTTGTTATACAGCGTATCCGCTTCCGCGTTCACTCCGGGGACTGCTCCGAGGACACGTTGGCTTAATCTGTCGAAGATTTCCAGCTGCTCTGCCGGGAAGAGTGCCCCCGTCGCGGCCTTGATCTGGCTCAACTTGTACTGGTCACGCTGCCCGAGGATATTATCCAGCCATCGCTGCTTTGTGTCTTCAGTGGGTCGTATGGCTTCCGCGGTAATCGCGCTATTGCGGGCCCGGTCCGTGTTGTCCCTTTCCAGTTCGGACTTAACCAATGCTTCGTAATTACCGTGCAGGTGGCGGTTCAGCAGTACGATGAGTTGCCAGCGCTTGTCCTGGTCGATGGTGAGCCCATCGATGGCCAGCTCGCCATCAAGGAGCTTGCGGGCGTTGTCGAGGGCGGCCTCGGTGTGGGCGACCCGGGTAAAGGTACCGAGCCAGGTTTTCTGTTCGTCGCTGCCGGCGGGAGCATCATTCAGTTGCTCCCAGGCGAAATCCTCGATTGCGGCAAGTTGCTGGTCACGTTCTTCGCGGGGAATATCGAGGCGATGCAAATAATCCCGGGCGGATGCCAGGTGGCCGCTGATGGCCCGGATCACATTGATATCCTGCTCGGCCGCGGCATTTTCCAGGGCGAAGCTGATCCACTCGCCCAGGGGCATCTTGCCGGACAGTACGCTGCCATAGAGGTTCTGCCACAGCATCAGGCGGGTGAAGGGGCTCTCTATCGCATTGATATGTTGTGAAAGCTGCCCGACAGACTGCGGGTCCAGCTCCACCTTTACATAGCCCCAGTCCTCGTCGTTGGGGTTGAGAATCTGCGGGCAGGGCAGGCCCTCGGCAGCCTCTACCCGGGTCGAGGCGCCGCTATAGGTTACGGGTATGGCTTCCACGCGGCTCATGGTGCCGTCCTGCATCCGGTAGATGCCCAGCTGGATGCGCTGGTCCCGCAGTACCGGGTACTCGTCCGGCGCTGTCTGTTCCAGGGTCAGCCCGGTGATCCTGTCGTTTTCGCACTGGAAGCTGGCGCTGAGGGTGTTAACCCCCGGCTGGTATAGCCAGGCGCGGGTCCAGTCCCCGAGGTCCTTGTCCGCCGCTTTGCCCAGGCTGCCCATAAAGTCCTGTAGCGTGGCATTGTCGTAGGCATATTCATTCAGGTAATTGCTCACTCCCTGCTGGAACTCTTCCTTGCCCAGGTAGAATGGCAGCTGCTTCAGGACCGAGCCGCCCTTGCCGTAGGTAATGCCATCGAAGTTGGAAAAGGCTTCTGCGGTGTTAGCCACTGGCAGCTCGATCGGGTGCGTGGTAACCAGCTCGTCCGAGTCGTAGGCCCATTGTTTGGTGCGCAGGTAGAAATTCTCCCACACGTCATCGAACTCACTGTTCTCCGCCAGCGCCAGGTAGGCCATATAAGTGGCGAAGCTTTCCTTCAGCCAGAGCCCGTTCCACCAGTCCATGGTGACCAGGTCACCAAACCACATATGGGCCATTTCGTGCGCGATCACATTGGCCAGGCGCTGTCGCTCGGCCTGGGTTTTCTCCCCGCGGGAAACATAGGCCTCGTTAAAGGTGACGGCGGCCACATTCTCCATGGCACCGATGGTGAAATCCGGCACGATTACCTGGTCGTATTTGCCGAATGGATAGTCGATGCCGTAGTAGTCCTGGAAGAAGTCGAATGACTGTCTGGTGAAGGTGAACCAGTCTTCCGGTTTTACATTCGGTGCCAGTGTCTGGCGTGCCATCAGGCGCAGGGGGATACCGTTCGCGTCGTCTTCCCAGACTTCGTAGGGGCCGGCATGCAGCGGGAAGATATAGGAGGAAAACTTCTTCGTCTGCGGGAAGTGCCAGAGCCTGTGGCCATCTGCGGTGTTCTCGACCTTGTCCTCGCGGGCAGTGGTCACCACCTGCCAGTCGGCCGGGGCTTTGACCTGCACGGTATAGCGCGCTTTCAGGTCGGGCTGGTCAAAGTGTGGGAAAAAGCGATTGGCCTTGTAGGGCTCAAAGTGGGTGTACAGGTAGACATTACCGTCTTCCGGGTCCTGGAAGCGGTGCAGGCCGGAACCATCGGTGGAGTATGGGTGGTTGTAAGTAATGGCGATGCTGTTCTCGCCAGCCTGCAGGCGCTCTGGGGCAATGCTGATAAAGTAGTCGTTGTAGTCGAAGGGAATTTCCTTACCTCCGACCGTCACTTTCTCCACGTTGCCACCGGTGAAGTCGATAGTCAGGGGCTGGTCCGGAACTTGCGCCAGCGTGGTGTCGGCTACCACGGTGCCGGTAAAAGTCTCTCCCTCGTTATCCAGTGCCACAGAGATGCTGTAGTCCACATCGGCAATCTGCTGTTTGCGCCACTTGGCATACTCGGCCGTCAGCTCCGGGCCATCAGCGCGCGAAACCGCATTACCATCGCTTTGCTGTGTGCTGGCTGCGGCGGGACGGTCCGGGGATTGACCGGACGCGACCGGGTCATTGCCCGCGCTGTCCTTTCCACAGGCGGTGAGTATGGCTGCGGATAACAGTGTTGCCGTAAACAGGGGTAGCTTTCTCATGGGGAACTCCGGTGTTCGCGCCGGTCGGGATCGCGGATTGTTATATATACATATCCAGGCGGGCTGTGCGCCGGGCTTTAAGTGAGTTATACCACGCCGACGCAGCCGCTTCGAGGAACAGGATATTCAGAGAGTGGTGGCAAAATGGTGGCTTGTGATATCGAACCCTTCGCGCAGGTAGAAGCGGTGTGCGGCGAAGCGTTGCACGCCGGAATCCAGGTGCAGTTGTTCGCAGTTGTTCTCCCGTCCGTAATGCTTCAGCCAGCTGACCAGAGCCTTGCCGGCTCCGCTGGAGCGGTGATTCTGGTCCGTAACCAGGTCGTCCACATAGATATGCTTACCCCAGGCGAGCTTGCGGTTGATGACGAACCCTGCAACGGCAACCGGTATGCCGTCGACCAGCGCGATGGCTACCTGGTAACCGTCCTCCTGCTGGGCCCTGATTTGACGGAGCAGGGCTGCGTGGCTGAATTGGGGCCGCAACTGCAGCAGTAGTTCCGCGGCAGCCGAGAGATCGGTGTCGCTGGTGGCCAGTCGGATTTCCATTGATGCATTTCTCCGGTTCAGTTGCCTGTGTTTGCCGCTTCATTCCTGGATTGCAGGACCTGTTCGATAAAGTCTGCCCAGACCGGGTCGGGCTCCCAGACCTGCAGCAAAAGTTCCCGCGCACGGCTCTCGGGCCAGTCCTGCTTCACGGTGTGATAGAGGTACATAAATGCAGAGACGCGCATATTCATGGCGCAGTGCACCCAGACCCGGCTGCCGGCCTGTTGGCGCAGTACAGCCGCGAAGAGTTCAAACTGGCTTACCTGTGGCCGGTCGAAACGCACCGGGATATGCACATAGCTCATGCCGTGCCCGGTCACGACATCGCCCTCGTGTTCGATGGCGTTACTGGCGGTACTGAGGGCAAGGTTGATTACGCTGGTATAGCCGAGTTCGGCGATCTGCCTGAAGTCATCGGCGCTGGGTTGGCCGGATGTGGCAATGTGGTCGGAGACCCGTAGGAAATTGGTGATATTGATAGCGATTCCCTCCGTGGAAGTGGGTCGCCTTTATAACATGCCCCGCCCGGCACTGTGGCCGGGCGGAAGCGGGCGGGGAATCAGTTGCTCGGGAACGAGAACTGGGCACCTTCGCGTACCCCGCTGGACGGCCAGCGCTGGGTGATGGTCTTGCGGTTGGTGTAGAAGCGCACACCGTCCGGGCCATAGGCGGACAGGTCGCCGAACAGGGAGCGCTTCCAGCCGCCGAAGCTGTGGTAAGCCACGGGTACCGGCAGCGGTACGTTGATGCCCACCATGCCGACCAGGATATTGTCGCTGAAGTAGCGCGCCGCTTCGCCGTCACGGGTGAAGATGCAGGTGCCGTTGCCGTACTCGTGGTCGTTGATCATCTGCATGGCCTCTTCCATGCTGTTGGCGCGCACCACCAGCAGTACCGGGCCGAAGATTTCCTCCTCGTAGCAGGTCATGCCCGGCTTGACGTTGTCGATCAGGGTGCCGCCGACAAAGAAGCCGTTCTCGCCGCCGTCCACTTTCGGGTTGCGGCCATCCACCACGATGCTGGCACCCTGCTCGGCGGCGCTGGTGATATAGCCGTTGACCTTGTGCATGTGTGCCTCGGTGATCACCGGGCCAAAGTCATTGCTGCTGTCGGTGTAGGCGCCGACCTTCAGCTTGCCCATCTCTGCGGTCATTTTCTCGACCAGGGCATCGGCGGCTTCATCGCCGACACACACGGCAACCGACAGGGCCATACAGCGCTCACCGGAAGAACCGAAGGCGGCACCGGTGAGGGCGGCCACGGCGTTGTCCATATCGGCGTCGGGCATGATGATGGCGTGGTTCTTGGCCCCGCCCAGGGCCTGGCAGCGTTTGCCGTGGGCGCTGGCTGTGGCGTAGACATATTCGGCGATCGGGGTGGAGCCCACGAAGCTGACCGCCTGTACGCGGTCATCGGTCAGCAGGGTGTCGACGGCTACCTTATCGCCGTTCACCACATTCATGACGCCGTCCGGGAGGCCGGCCTCCTGCAGCAGCTGGGCCAGGTATAGTGAGGCGGACGGGTCGCGCTCGGACGGCTTCAGTACGAATGTATTGCCGCAGACGATGGCCAGCGGGAACATCCACAGCGGCACCATGGCCGGGAAGTTGAACGGGGTGATACCGGCGCAGACGCCCAGCGGCTGCATCTCGCTCCAGGAGTCGATGCCCGGGCCCACGTTGCGGCTGTGCTCGCCCTTCAGCATCTGCGGGGCGCAGCAGGCGAAGTCCACATTCTCGATGCCGCGGGTCAGTTCGCCCATGGCGTCGTGGGAGATCTTGCCGTGCTCCTCGCCGATCATCGCGCAGATCTGTTCGGCATTCTCTTCCAGCAGCTGCTTGAACTTGAACATGACCCTGGCGCGCTTGGCCGGTGGCGTGTTTCGCCATTCCGGGTAGGCGGCCTGGGCGGCAGCGATGGCTTCCTCGACGGTGGATTTGGCCGCGATGGCCACCTGCCTGGTGACCTCACCGGTGGCCGGGTTGAATACGTCCTGGGTGCGCTCGGCGGCCTCGCTGACCTGGCCGTTGATGTAATGACCCACAATGCTCATGTGTCTTCCTCTCTATTTTTTTAACTATCAATTCTCTGGCCGTCATCCGGCGGGATGACGGCATTGTTTGTTATTGGCTGTCCGCCACTTGCTTGATGGCATCGCCCAGCGCGCTGACCAGGCTGTCGATCTCTTCCGGCTGGGCCACGAAGGGCATACCCAGCTGTACGGTGTCGCCACCGTAGCGCACATAGAAGCCTTTCTCCCACATTTTCATCGCAATCTGGAAGGGCCGCAGTAACGGTTCGCCAGGCGCCGCCTCGATGGTGAAGCCGGCGGCCACGCCGCAGTTGCGGATATCGGTGACCAGCGGCAGGCCCTGCAGCTGGTGCACCCGGTCCTCCAGCACGACGGCCAGCTCGCCGGCGCGGGCGAACAGGTTTTCCTTCTCGAGGATGTCCAGCGATGCCAGTGCCGCGGCGCAGGCGACCGGGTGGGCGGAGTAGGTATAGCCGTGGGGCAGCTCCAGCAGGTAGTCGGGGCCACCCTGTTCCATAAAGGTGTCGTAGATCTCCTGCCTGGCGATAACCGCACCCATGGGCACGGCGCCGTTGGTGAGCTGCTTGGCGGTGTTGATGATGTCCGGGGTCACGCCGAAGGCCTCGGCACCGGTGGCGGCCCCCATGCGGCCGAAGGCAGTGATCACCTCATCGAAGATCAGCAGGATATCGTGCTGGTCGCAGATCTCCCGCAGGCGCTGCAGGTAGCCCCTGGGCGGCGGCAGCACGCCGGCGGAACCAGCCATGGGCTCGACAATCACCGCGGCGATGTTGGAGGCATCGTGCAGCGCCACCAGCTCCAGCAGCTCGTCGGCCAGGTGGGCACCTTCCTCCGGCATGCCCCGGCTGAAGCGGTTCTCCGGCAGTACGGTATGGGCCAGGTGGTCAGCGTCCACCGCAGCGCCGTAGAGGGCGCGATTGGCCCCGATGCCGCCAACACTGATG
This sequence comes from Microbulbifer zhoushanensis, assembly GCF_021729055.1. NCBI lineage: Bacteria > Pseudomonadati > Pseudomonadota > Gammaproteobacteria > Cellvibrionales > Microbulbiferaceae > Microbulbifer > Microbulbifer zhoushanensis. The sequence continues at coordinate 547,303 of NZ_JAJSAO010000003.1, read as the reverse complement.
CCGCCGAAGTTCACCCCATGGTAGCCCTTGGCACGGCCGATCAGCTTGGTCTTGGACGGCATGCCTTTCTTGCGCCAGTAGGCGCGGGCGATCTTCAGGGAGGTTTCTGCGGACTCGGAGCCGGAACCGGTAAAGAACACCCGGTTCAGGCCCTCGGGCATGAACCGGGTGATGCGCTCGGCCAGCTGGAATGCCTTGGGGTGGCCGAACTGGAAGGCCGGGGCGTAGTCCAGGGTGGTCAGCTGTTTGCTCACTGCCTCGGCGATCTCCGCCCGGTTGTGGCCCGCACCGCAGGTCCACAGGCCCGACAGGCCGTCGAAGATACGGCGGCCGTCGGCACTGGTGTAGTAGCAACCGTCGGCACCGGTGATGATGCGGGGGTCGCGCTTGAACTGGCGGTTGCCCGTGTAAGCCATCCAGTGGGCATCCAGCTGTGACTGGGTCAGCCCGGCGTAGTTGTCACTCATTGTTATTCTCCGGAAGACACGGATTGTTGATGTGGGATGCCAGGACTTTAGGTGAAGCTCAAAGTTGCATAAACTGCAATTTATCGATCTTTAGTTTCACTAATATGCAACTAAGGGGTGGCCGACTTTGAGTGAGGGTAACGATGGCGCGTAAACAGGCGGCCCTGCTGGGGCAGCTCTCCGATATCGACCTGCGCCTGTTGCGGGTATTCCGTGCCGTGGCCGAGGCCGGTGGCTTCTCGGCGGCGGAACTGGAGCTGAACGTGGGGCGCTCCACCATCAGCCGCCATATCAAGGACCTGGAGGTGCGCCTCGGGGTCACCCTGTGCCGGCGCGGTCGCGCCGGCTTTGCCCTGACCGATGAGGGCCGCCAGATCTACCAGGCCACGCTCAAGCTGCTGGCCTCCCTGGACGCCTTCCGGGGCGAGGTGGCGGACGTGCACCGGCGCATGACCGGCCATATTGCCATCGCCCTGTTCGACAAGATGGTCACCAACCCCGCCGCCCATATCGCCGACGCCCTGCGCCGCTTCGATGACCTGGCACCGGAGGTGAGCCTGGATATCCATATCGAGCCCATTAACGAGATCGAGCGCGGCGTGATGGAGGGGCGTTTCCAGCTGGGGGTGATCCCGGCGCACCGGGCTTCCCCCAGCCTCAGCTACCAGCACCTGTTTGATGAGCAGATGTACCTCTACTGCGGCTACCGTCATCCGCTGTTCGACACCGCGGATATCTCCATTGACGATACCGCGATCCGCGGCTGCAAATATGCCGGGCTGGGCTATCACTCCCCGAACATGGAGGTGGGCAACCGGCTGGGGCTGGAGCGGGATATCACCGTCAACGACCAGGAAGCCATCGTGCACTGCCTGCAGTCGGGCCGTTATATCGGCTACCTGCCGGATCATTATGCGGAGACGTTCGTGAAGAAAGGGGAAATCCGCGCGATCTGCCCGCTGCGCTACCAGTACCAGTGTGAGTTCGTGGCTATACAGCGGATCTCACCGAAGCCCTCGCGGATAGTGGCGACGCTGTGGGAATGTCTCGCTGACGTACATGACAGATAAGAAGGCAGGTGAGCATTGCCGCCATCATGGTGGCCCGGAAGGTGGTTGCCGGGGACGTAGCTCAACGGTATAGCAGCGGGTTTATACCCCGTAGCGCCAGATAAGCGGCAGGTTGTGGGTTCGATTCCCACCGTCCCTACCACAGGTTCCTGATATCCCCGCCGGCAATCGATATTTACCCCTGGGCGGATTTACCTGCGCGAAAGAATCAACCCTCTTCGCTGTCCACAGCCTCGCGCAGCTTGCCGAACACATCGCGAATAAATTTCTTTGCGGCCGGCATCCTCTTGTCCAGCTCTGATCGCATTGCCAGCAGCTCCCCGTTATCCGGACTGACGCGTAGGCCCCATTTCACGTTGTAGTCTGCACGCTCCAGGTCGTCTTCGAGCAGGCCGGCGCGGGCGCGGCGGATATATTCCGCGGTTACCTGCCCGATCCCGGCAGTGGCCTGGGGATTGTCCGGGTCCAGGGTCAGGGCCTCACGATAGTAGTGGATAGCATTGTCGTTCTTGGGGCGGTGCAGTCGATCATGCTCGATCGCCTCTGCGCCCATGATAACCAGGGCCTCGATACGTTTCTCTGTCACTGCCTGCAGTCCCCGGGCTGCTGCCGGGTTGTCGCCATCCAGCAGCAGGACCTGGCGGTAGTAGTAGCGCGCATTGTCCTCTTCCGGTGATATATAGCGGCCTTCCTGCAGGCCCCGCCCCGCGAGTTCCAGCAGTTTGCGAATCCGGCGGTCGGTCTCGCTCTCGTAAGTCAGCGCCATGATGACGGCGGCCAGTGCCAGCACGGCGGCGCCAGCGACGGGAGCTGCTTTCCCTTTCAGCCACTGGGGAGCCGTCAGTGCTGGCCCGCGGGCAGTGGCGATACGCGTTCCGGTCGGGCTATCGACCAATGTTGTAATGGCAGCAGCCAGTTCATGGCAGGACTGGAAGCGCTGCGCGGGTTGCTTTGCCAGCGTGCGTGACAGCAGCGGTGACAGGTAATCCAGCTCCGCGGGCAGGGTCGGGATCGGTTGCTGGATATGGTTGATGGCGGTGGAGGTGTGGCTGTCGCCCTTGAAGGGATTGTAGCCCAGCAGCAACTCCAGCAGGATCACGCCCAGGCCGTAAATATCGGTGGTGATATCCAGCGGCTGTCCCTGGGCCTGCTCCGGGCTGCTGTAGGACGGGCTGCCCAGACTGAAACCGGCCTGGGTCAGGTCCGAGTTGTTGTCGGCATCCTTGGCGATACCGAAATCCGTCAATACCGCCGTGCCATCGGCACGAAAGAGGATATTCGCCGGCTTCACGTCCCGGTGGATGATGCCCTTGTCGTGCACCACCGCCAGGCCCTCGGCAATTTGCCGGATCAGCTGCAGGATTGCACCGGGCTTCCGGAACCGTTCCTGGTTCTCGCTGAGATCACCACCGTCCAGGAGCTCCATGGCGATGTAGTAATCGCCGTTGGGGAGAGTCGAGATATCGTGGATGGTGATGATATGTGGGTTGGCCAGGCTGGCGATAAAGTGCGCTTCCCTGATAAAGCGCGCATTGAGCGACTCATCGGCACTTTTGCGCAGTACCTTGATGGCCACCTTGCGATTCAGGGATTCCTGGGTGGCCAGGTACACCGAGGCCATACCGCCATGGCCGATCTGGCCGTGGACCGTGTAACCGGGAATTTCGAGATCGGGATGACTCATCGGGGTGACTTACCAGGTGCGCGGATTTCCTGCCGTAGAACAGGGGCGCTTACTTTGTGAACACAGTCACAGGGCCCCATCACATTACCAGCTAGCGGCAAGGATACCGCTCCCGTGGGGCGAGATAAAGCTGGCCCGGAGCCTCGCGCTGGGGGTTTATGTCTTCAGTGCAACCAGCTGGCAGCGGTCGATGCCCTCGCCGACCTCACCCTCGCCGACCTCACCCTCGCCGAGGTCACATAGTGCCGAGAGATAAATATCACTGGCCGGGGAATAACCATTTTCGGACAGGTAATCGACGATTTAGGTAAAGAAGGAGGCATCAATATCCAGCGTATTCAGTGCGTAATCGAACATGGGCGCCAGCTTCTGGTGCTGTTCTGCCGATTGATATCCAGCTTAAACGGACGGCAAACAGCACTCAGTGAAGCCGTGACCAGCGGCAGCTGTTTGTATGTGAGAGTGGCCCGGCCGGGCAATATTAAAACGGTGCGGGTTCGGCGGGTGGGAAACTGGATCAGGCTGCGCCTGATAGAGGGTTAGCAGTCGCCACCATCACCACCACCACCACCGTCTGCACCATTGCTGGCGCTGGAGATGCCGGCTGCGTCGCCCCCGGAATACTGCCTGCTGCCACTGCGCTGGTCTTTACCGAAAGTGACAACCAGCCACAACAGGGACGAAACAAGAAAGAAGGTGAAAATCACCGGGGCAATACCCGACCGGAAAGTGCTTTCTGAAGAAATGTCTATCAGCTGCCAGGAGCCGAAAAGCCCCAGGGCGTTGATCAAAAATGCTTTCATCAATAATCCTTATCTTCGGTAGTGATAAACACTGCCCGGCAGCCCGATTCCCCGGGGACTGCTGCACTCCCAGCTCTCACTCTGGCGCGTTTTATAGCACCCGCTGGCGCCGCCTACGACCGGGTGTAAGATAATGTAATTGCAGTATGTACCAGAGTGCCATTTGGGTCGGAAAGCTATGTCGAACGTATTTTTTCTTTTCACGCAGAGCGGCATCGCTCTTATGGGAAGATAGTTGATTTTCAGGCAGGCGAAAGGCTGCGGCGAGAGTGTGAATCACACAGTGAGTTTGTGTGGGGTACTGCCCGGCTAAATCCTGGCTTACTGGGATTGCTCGCCAGAGCTATGACCATGGCGATTCATGCCTTGCAGGCCAGCTTGGGGATCTGGTGATGATGGTAAAGGGAGGAAAGAAGAGAGGGTCGGGCGTTGCCCTGAAAACAGGCGGGGGCATTCCTGCCCCCGATAATCATAAATGTCAGGCGGGGGCAGGCTCCGCATCGGCGGTGGCAATGCGGTCGATGTAGGGTGCCAGTTCCGGTTTGTTCTCCAGGATTTCCGCGCGGGTCAGGCCGTCGATCTCATGCGGGAACACCAGCCACTGGCTGGTCTTGTGGATAAAGTAATCCGGCTCGCGCTCGGTCTTGTTGTTCGCCGGCTTGTAGTATGGCGTCGCCACGCGGATCTGCGGGGTGTTCTTCTTGCAGGCCTTTTGCAGGTCCTTGATGGTCTGGTCGATGCTGAGGCCTGAGTCGTGCACGTCGTCCACGATCAGCAGGTTGTCGTGGGACTCCAGGCGCTTGATCAGGTAGGTCAGGCCATGCACCCGCACATGCTTGTCGCGCTGGCCAATACCGGTGTAGGACGAGGTGCGGATGGCAATATGGTCCGCGTCCACGCCCATCACGTGCAGCAGCTCCTGCACGGCGATACCCACGGGTGCGCCGCCACGCCAGACGCCGACAATGTAGTTGGGGCGGAAACCGCTCTGGAAAACCTGCTCTGCCAGTGCGTAGGAGTCTGCCAGCAGTTGCTGCGCGCTGATAAAATGCTTCTTCACGTTACTTCCCTACCTTAGAAAAATACAAACTTGGCAATGAACAGGGCCGCCAGCAGGTAAACACTGATGCTGACATCCCGCGAGCGACCGCTCAGGGTCTTGATGACCGCGTAAGCGATAAAGCCCAGGGCGATACCGTTGGCGATGGAGAATGACAGCGGCATCATTACCGCGGCGATGACCGCCGGAGCCGCCTCGGTAATGTCATCCCAGTCGATGGAGGACAGGCCCGAAGTCATCAGCACTGCCACGTACATCAGGGCACCGGCGGTGGCGTAGGCGGGCACCATACCCACCAGCGGCGAGAAAAACAGGGCCAGCAGGAACAGGCCGGCACAGACCACGGCGGTGAGGCCGGTGCGTCCGCCAGCGGCAACGCCCGCAGTGCTCTCGACATAAGTCGTGGTGGTGGAGGAACCCAGCAGGGAGCCCACGGCAGAGGCCGAGCTGTCGGCCATCAGCGCCTTGCCCATGCCCGGCAGCTTGCCCTCTTTATCCAGTAGCTTGGCCCGGTCGGCGGTGCTCAGCAGGGTGCCGGCGGTATCGAACAGGTCGACGAACAGGAAGGCGAAGATCACGCTGATCATGCCCACTTCAAAGGCGCCGGCAATATCCAGCTGCATGAATGTCGCTGCCATGCTCGGCGGGGCGGAAACCAGGCCGGCGTATTGCACCTTGCCCATCACCAGTGAAATCGCGGTGGTGACAAGAATGCCGATCATCACGGCACCCAGCATGCGCCGGAACGCCAGCGCGGTGATCAGGAAGAAGCTCAGCGCGGCCAGGATGGCATCGCTGGAGGTCATATCCCCCAGGGTTACCAGGGTGGCCGGGCTGGCGACCACAATGCCGGCGCTCTTCAGCGCGATAATGGCCAGGAACAGGCCCACGCCCGCCGCCAGTGCCTGCCGCAGGGACATGGGAATACTGTCGATAATCCACTGCCGCACCTTGAAGATACTCAGCAGCAGGAAAACCACACCGGAGATAAATACCGCCCCCAGGGCTACCTGCCAGCTGTAGCCCATCTCCCCGACGACCACGAAGCTGAAGAAGGCGTTCAGGCCCATGCCCGGTGCCAGTGCGAAGGGGTAGTTGGCGTAGAGCCCCATAATGAGGCAGCCGATGGCCGCGGCCAGGCAGGTGGCCGTGAACACCGCACCCTTGTCCATGCCGGCTGCGGCCATGATGTTCGGGTTAACAAAGATGATATAGGCCATCGTCAGGAAGGTGGTGACACCGGCAATTATTTCCTGGCGGACACTGCTCTGGCGCTCGGACAGCTTGAAGAGGCGCTCCAGCAGTGAGGCTTTCCCGGGCGACTGGGGTACTGCGGTCTTGTCGGTCGCAGAAGCGGGGGCTTGGTTCATGGTCTGGTTTAATCCCGAAAGTAATGCTTAAAAATGATACTTGAGCAGCAGGTTTATGTTGCGTTCATTGGAGTCGATACCGAAGGAGCCGTCCTTGATACCGAATTTATCGTTCCAATGCACGTACTCGATGCCTGCATACAGGGATTTCGGCTGGCCCCAGCGGGCGCCGACATCCCATTTCAGCTGGGATGCAAAATTCATGCTCGGGTGCGCGTCCGCCGACGCACTGGTCCAGTCGATAAAACCGTCGTAGAGGAAATCCGCGTTGCCAAGGGCAAACGGCAGTGCCCACACCAGGGTCAGCTGCTCGTTGTCCGCCCTGTCGTCATTGATGCGGTGGTAGATATTGGCCTGCACATAATTGAAGCCCGGCACTGCCAGGTCAAAGCCGATGCCCGCCAGCCTGTTGGTGAAGTGTGGGCCGGTGGCGGTGAGATGGTTGGGGTCGTCCATATTGCCGAACTCGAGTGTGCCGGCAGCCAGCACGTCCTTAACCGGCCCGAAGGACAGTTCGCGGCCACTGAGCTTGCCCAGGCTCAGGCGCGGTGACACCTCGGTGTAAAGCTCGTCGGAGCCCGCATCGGAGGCCAGGTAATCGGCGAACATGAACAGGTCGCCCCAGCTGTGGCCACTGGCGTGCTCGAAGGTCACCACGTTGCGGCTGGAATCGTCCGTGTCCAGGCTGTAGTCGACCTCGTAGTCATTGCCGTACAGATAGCTGAGGCTGTTGTCCTGCCACAGCATCTCGGCCTGGGCCAGGAACGGCAGTGATAGGGCAGCCAGGCCGGCGGCCAATCGGGAAGAAATTGACAGGGAAGACAGGGACAGCTGCATCGGGTACCTCTGGGTCAGCAAACCGCGGTAAAGCTCGCCCCGCGCTGGCGTCCGGCCGTCCTGTCCGGCATCTGGTTAAAAAATGAGCGCGGAATTTACCGGATTCATGACCGGATTTCCAACTTTTTACCGGGTGGATTGCATGCGTGGACATGCTGTGGGAATAGCGGTCCCGCATAAAGGGAAAAGCGGGAAAATAATTCCGGCATCGGGGTGGCTGGCCAGTCTGTAGGAGGCCGTTGCTGGACTCAGCTCTCCACAGTAGCGGCCCCGGGGGTATGGTTATCGACTGGAGTGGGAAGCGCGTCGAGCAATTCGAAAATGCCCTCTTCCCGCAGGACCCGCATGCCCAGCCGCTGTTCGGAAATGCCGCTACGCAACCGGTAGTCGAAGCGCAGGCGCCCCGCAGTCTCTTCCGCCTCGAAGTAACGGCAATCGACCTGGCCATTGGCGACGTGCAGGTGGTCCCTGAGCTCAATATGGTGGGAGGAGAACATAAACAGGCAGTTCTCCCTTGCCGACAGGCGCTCCAGGATGGCCAGCGAAGCATCGAAGGCATCCTTGACGTTGGTTCCCTTGAAAGGCTCGTCCATCAGCGCCACCACTTTGTGGCCGTCGGTCACTGCCTGTGCCACTGCCTTTACGCGCAGGGCCTCGGCACGGAAATAGCTGACGCCCTGGCGCAGGTCATCGGAGAGGGAGATGGAGCTGAACAGCCACTGTACCGGCACAAAGCGGAAACTGGTTGCCGGGACGCCCATGCCCAGCTGGGCCAGGTAGAGCGCGGTTGCGAATGCACGCAGGTAGGTTGTTTTACCGGCCATATTGGGACCGGTGAGGAAGAGCACGCGCTGGTCCTGGTTGAGTGCAACCGGGTTGGCCACCGGTCGCTCGAGATAGGGATGCACCAGTCCCTCCACATCCACCCGCGGCAGTCCCTGCTCTATAACCGGCATGTTGAATCCGTGCTTGCGAGTGGCCTCTGCTATGGCGAACAGGGCATCGATCTCATAGACCAGTTCCAGCAGCCGTGTGACGGTGTTTTTCTCCTGTGTCCGCAAGACCTGGTCCAGGCGCAGCATGCGCCACATGCCCCAGTGGCCGATTTCCTGGTCGGGAACGCGGGCCATGTGAGGGCGCCTAAGCAGTGAGCGCATCTCCCGGATAAGGGGAACCAGTTCGCCACGGAGCGACGCCAGCCCGGGCTGGACCAGGAAGGCGCGCAACGCCCGTATCATCCGGGCGGTGGCCTGCACGCCGCGCACAATACTGAAATAGTGGCTGTCCTGGTTGGTCCACATCTGCAGCGCACCCAGCGCGAACTCAAGCGGGTTGCGGTAATCCACGGCGGGCAGTATTTCGCGCATATAGGCCTCCGTGCTGACGATGACGTAGGCCGATGGCAATTTGGAAAATACCTGGGGGTGGGTGGCGATAAAGGTGACGGATTCCTGGGTGCTGCGAATCCGCACAGCAGTGGACCACGGTTGCTCCATGCGTCGGCGCAGTACCGCGGCACCGCCCTCGGTGCGCGACTGGTTGCAGAAATCGAACAGACTGGCCTGGCCGGCGCCGGCCTCAAAAATTTCCAGGTCCTTGAATGTATTGCTATCGAGGCCGAGGATTTCATCGGGGGCACAGCGATCGGTCATGGGCAGGATTCCCGTTCAGTAAGGAAGGCTGGCGTTACCTCGTGCCGGTATTATTGCCGTGTGTGGCAGAAGTGCGGGACCAGGGTTTCCTGCATCACCACAGGAAGCATCATGGCAAGTATTTATCCCGGCGTAAAATTATACGGAAAATTTACGCGCCATTATGGCCAGCAACTCTCGCCATGCACCACTTTGCTAAGCTTCAGGCTTCGAAGCGCATCGAGTGCTGGAAGCCGGTCATCCGTTTGCCGGATTCGTCCAGCCCGGGGAGGCACCTTGCTGGAATACAAACTCTATTACTGGGCGTTGCCGTTTCGCGGCAATTTTATCCAGCTGTTCCTCGAGGAGGTGGGGGCGCAGTATGAACGGCACGACGCCGGGGAGATTTACCCGGAACGCAGCCTGGGAATCCACAATCCCGGCATGGCGCCGCCCTATCTCTACGAATGCAAGAGCAAAACCTACTTTGCCCAGATGCCGGCCTGCCTGATGCACCTGGGCCGCGAATACGATTACCTGCCGAGGCGCGCCGAGACCCATACGCTGGCACTGAAGACAATCCTGGACTGCAACGACGTGTTGATGGAAATCACCAACAGCAACGGGCAGGTGATGTGGACAAAAAGCAACTGGGAGGCATTCCGCTACGCACGCCTGCCGGAATGGATGAAGGTATTCGAGAACACCGGCCTGCGACATGGGCTGAAAGATGGCGGCAGCAATGGCACGGGCTTCCTGCTGGGTTCCCGGCTGACGGTCGCCGATATTGCCACTGCAGCCCTGTTCGGCGCCATGGTGTATTCGTTCCCGGAGCTGCAAGGTGACCTGCAGGAGAACGCGCCCCATATCGCCGGCCTGTGCCAGCGGGTGGAGGCTCGCCCGAATATCAGGCGTTTCCTGGCGGAGCAGCGGGAGGAAATGGGCCGGGGCTACTGCGGGGGGCAGATCGAGGACTCCCTGCGCAAGATGATCGGGTAGCAGCTGCATGGCTGGGCATGCCGCCCGGTCAAGTCACATAAAAAAGGGGCGGCCAGTTGGCCGCCCCTTCTGGATTACCGCATTGTATTAGCGGTTCACCTTCGCCGGATTCAGGATTTCTCCAGGTCGAACCGGTCCAGGGTCATGACCTTGGTCCAGGCGTCGACGAAGTCCTGAACGAACTTTTCCTGGTTACCGTTCATGGCATACACCTCGGCCACTGCGCGCAGTTCCGAGTTGGAGCCGAAGATCAGGTCCACGGGAGTGGCGGTCCACTTCATTTTGCCGGTCTTGCGGTCATAGCCCTCGTAGAGGCCGTTCTCCTCGGCAGACTTCGACCACCTGGTGGACATGTCCAGCAGGTTCACGAAGAAGTCGTTGGTCAGTGCCCCCGGGCGGTCGGTAAATACACCGTGCTTCACATCATCGTGGTTGGCACCGATGGCACGCATACCGCCGACCAGTACCGTCATTTCCGGCACGCTCAGTGTCAGCAGGTTGGCACGGTCGACCAGCATATCCACCGGTGCGAAATGCGCATCCTCGGTGTAGTAGTTGCGGAAGCCGTCGGCCTTGCGCTCCAGGAAGCTGAAGGCCTGGACGTCAGTCTGCGCCTGGGTTGCATCGTTGCGGCCCGGGGTGAACGGCACCTCGATATCGTGGCCCGCTTTTTCTGCCGCCTGCTCAATGGCAGCTGCGCCACCGAGGACGATCAGGTCGGCCAGTGATACCTGCTTGTTACCGGATGCCTTGCGGTTGAAGTCTTTCTGGATGCGCTCGAGACGATCCAGTACCCGGTCCAGCTCCGCGGGATCGTTAACGGCCCAGTCGTTCTGCGGGGCCAGGCGGATCCGAGCACCATTGGCACCACCGCGCATATCGGTTCCGCGGAAGGTGGAGGCAGAAGCCCAGGCGGTGCGCACCAGTTCCGGTACGGACAGGCCGCTCTCCAGCACTTCGGCTTTCAGTTCACGGATATCGGCATCGTCTACCAGGGTGTAGTCCACCGCCGGGATCGGGTCCTGCCAGACCAGGGTTTCTTCCGGTACCTCGTCACCCAGGTACAGCGCCCGCGGGCCCAGGTCACGGTGAGTCAGCTTGAACCACGCCTTGGCGAAGGCCTGCTGGAATTCTTCCGGGTTGTTCTGGAAGCGCTTGGCGATCTTCTGGTATTCCGGGTCGAAGCGCAGCGACAGGTCGGTGGTAAACATCATCGGTGCGTGGCGCTTATTGGCGACGTGCGCGTCCGGGACGATTTTCACCTGTTCCGCATTTTCCGGCTCCCACTGGGTCGCACCGGCCGGGCTCTTGGTTTTCTTCCACTCGAAGCCAAACAGGTTATCCAGGAACTGTGAGCTCCAGGCGATGGGGTTGGCGGACCAGGCGCCTTCCAGGCCACTGGTTACGGTATCTTCCGCGTTACCCTTGCCGCACTTGTTCTTCCAGCCGAAGCCCTGTTCCTCGATGTCGGCACCGGCCGGGGCCGCGCCAACACACTCTTCCGGCTTGTGCGCACCGTGGGCCTTACCGAAGGTGTGGCCACCGGCGATCAGGGCTACCGTCTCCTCATCGCTCATTGCCATGCGACCGAAAGTCTCGCGAATGCGCTTGGCGGCAGCCTTCGGGTCCGGGTTGCCACCGGGGCCTTCCGGGTTTACGTAGATCAGGCCCATCTGCGAGGCGGCGAGGGGTTTTTCCAGCTTCTTGTCGCCCTGGTAACGCTTGTCGTTACCCAGCCATTCGCGCTCGGAACCCCAGTAGACCACGTCGGCTTCCCAGTCGTCCTCGCGGCCACCGGCGAAGCCGAAGGTTTCGAAGCCCATGGATTCCAGTGACACGTTACCGGCCAGTACCATCAGGTCGGCCCAGGAAATCTTGTTGCCATATTTCTGTTTAACCGGCCACAGCAGGCGACGGGCCTTGTCCAGGTTGCCGTTGTCGGGCCAGCTATTGAGCGGCTCAAAGCGCTGCTGGCCACCGCCGGCACCACCGCGACCGTCGTAAACACGGTAGGTGCCGGCACTGTGCCAGGCCATGCGGATAAAGAAGGGGCCATAGTGGCCGTAGTCTGCCGGCCACCAGTCCTGGGAGGTGGTCAGTACCTTCTCGATATCGCTCTTCACCGCATCCAGGTCGAGGCTCTGGAATGCTTCCGCGTAATCAAAGTCTTCGTCCATCGGGTTGGATTTGGCTGCGTGCAGGCGCAGCGGCTGCAGGTCGAGTTTCTCCGGCCACCAGTCCTGGTTGGACATGGGCGTGTCGTTGGCGCTGGCGCTGCCAGCAATGGCAACGGCAAGTGCCGCGGCTATGGGTAGGCTTTTCTTGAACATTGGGTTGCGTCCCTTATTGTCATCATCGATTACACGAGCGAAGGCTATAGAGGTACGCAATTCGAAGGAAATTAGACCTTGTTATCGCTTTGATAGAGGAGACCAATCTACAGTGATAGCGAAATTATATCTGGCTGATTGGTCCTTCCTATTAGTAGTAGCTGCTCCCAATCCGGATGCAGCGTAAAAGGCTTCCCGGCTTTTTGCCCGGCGCCGCTGCAGCGTCCCCTGCCAGCCGTGCGTACGCGTGAGCTCTATTTCCGGAGCAGGTTTGGCGCGTACATCATCTCGAGATGCGTTAACCGGCCTGAACTATGATTCGTGCGCCGACGAAGATATTATTAGGATGTTCATAACATTGTGATGATGTTTGGCGTGATTATTTATCTTCCGCCAAGCTATTCTAAAAAGAATAAAGTAATGGAGGCACCATGAAATCCAATTGTCTGCACCTGGCCATTCCCGCCGGTGACCTGGAAAAAGCCAAGGCCTTTTACTGCGACGTACTGGGATGCAAAACCGGTAACAGCGAGGAAGGCCGCTGGGTGGATATCGACTTCTGGGGCAACGAACTGACCCTGCACCAGAGTGAGGAGCAGCTGCCGAATGTGCGCCACGAAGTGGATATGGGTGCTGTCGCCGTCCCGCACTTCGGCATCCACCTGCCGGACGACGAGTTCCAGGCGCTGAAGGGCCGTATCGAGGAAGCCGGGCTCGAATACCTGGATAAACCTTACCGTCGTTTCGTCGGCGATGAGTACGAGCAGGAGACGTTCTTTATCAAGGACCCGAACGGCAATGTGCTGGAGATGAAGTCGATGGTGAACCCGGAATTGATGTTCAAGTAACTGTTACTGCCAACGCCCGGGGCCCTGTCCGGACGGCCCCTCTGTTACCCCTGCATCGCGCTGAGGGCGATCCTGTTACCGGTCATTCAGGCCCTTCCCGTCGAGTATATCCTGGATGCATTTCTCCACCCGGCTTGTCCGTGTCTCCGATTGCCTGGCGCCACCAAAGTGGAGCAGGTAGCCGCGCTGACGCCCGGGAGTCAGGGCCGCAAAGGCGGCCTTTAATTCAGGCATGGCGTCCAGTTTGTGCTGGAATTCCTCTGGCACGGGAAAGTCTTCTGTCTTCCTGAAGGCTACCTTTTTCCCGGACTTTTCAACCTCAATGGCATCCGCAATATAGCGACCGAGACTGCCTTTCATCCCATCAATCTGCTGCGCGCTGGTGAAAGGTATGCGGCGTGCCGATTGTGTGTTCTCACCGGGTTTTTCCAGTATGCGGTCCGGGTCCTGAAGCAGGGCGCCCTTCGTAAACAGGAGGGCGCAGAATCCCTTGAAGCCCTGCATGATGACTACATTACTGTCTCCCAGTGTGTAACAGGGCTTGCCCCACTTCAGCTGCTCGTCGAGCTCACTCTGCAGTAGCAAGGCGCGGAGGGCATTAAACTCCTCTTGCCATGATCTGGAAGACGTGAAGAAACGATCGGCGTGTGGGTTCTTTTTCGTCACAAGAGATGCCCCGGCAGTGAGAGATTCCAGGAAAGTGTTGCCAGTATATGGCGGCAACTTGCAGGCGGAATAGCGTTGCGCCTGCTTATTCACAGGTGTGTGACCTAAGCCTCACCGGGAGAAGGGGCAGCAGCACCGATTGGCTGCAGGAAAGCGTAACTGGAGCCTGCTCAGCCGAATGCGGAGAAGCTCATCAGGCCCAGGCAGGAAAGCAGGCCTACCACGGGTATCCAGGCGGGGTAGCAGATTACGCCTTCCTCGCGGCCGGCCCCGTGGGCCTTGATGGTGAGTAGCGCACTGTTCACCAGGCAAAACACCAGCAACATGATAAAGCTGGTGATCTTTGCCAGGGCGGTGAGCGGTAGCCACAGGGCGAAGGTGAGGATAAACGCCCCGATCAGCAGGGTGGCTATCACCGGCGTCCGTGTCCTGGGATTCACCTTGGCCAGGAACCCCGGTGCCATCTGCTTCTTTGCCATCCCGTACAGCAGGCGGGATGCCATGATGATCTGCACCAGTGCCCCATTAACCACCGCGAACAGGCTGATCACGCCGATAAATGCCGGTGAATAACCGGCATTGGTGACCATGGTGGCCAGGGGCGCTTCGCTCCGGGCCAGCTCTGCTACCGGCAGGGTGCGCACCGCCAGTGCGGCAATCACCATATACAGCACCGTCGACGTGCAGATGGCCAGCAGTATCGCCCGTGGCAGGGTTCTCCGTGGGTTCTTGACCTCCTCGGCAGTATTGACCATATCCTCGAAGCCGATAAATGCATAGAAGGCCAGGAAGCTGCCTACCAGTAGACCGGGCACGGCATCCCATTTGGGCAGCGCGGTAATCGAACTCCATGTATTGGCCGGGGTGGCATTGCGGCTGGCGTAAATCACAAACAGCAGGCCACCCACCTCGATCAGTGTGACCAGCATGACGGTGAGTGCGGACTCATTGATGCCCCACAGGGCAATCAGCGTCAGCAGTGTCACCAGCAGGGTGATGGCCAGTGCATCCGGAACCTGGACAAAGATCGCCAGGTAGCCGACAAAGCCGTTGGCAATTGTGGCCGCCGATACAATCCCGGTGAGTGCCACCAGCGCGGCCACAACCTGGGCCGGCCATCGCCGTTGCCACGCCTGCCAGATATAGGCAGCGGAGCCCGCGCTTACAGGGAATCGTGACGCCAGCTCCGCGTAAGACAGTGCCGTAAATCCGGCAATAATACCCGCCAGTAAAAACGCATACGGAAGTGCCATGCCCGCCGCCCCGCCCACTTTGCCTACCAGCACGTAGATGCCGGCACCGATAATGGTGCCGATGCCATAGAAGCTCACTACGGGCAGGGAAAGAGAGCGTTTTAGGGGAACTGTCCCGGGCATCTGTCTACATATCGGTTTGCATCAGGGTGGTCTAGGATTTTAGCGCGACTTGCCGGTAAGCGCGGTGTCTGCGGATAGGGCATGAAATGTAGGCCGGTGTTACCCGGGAGCAGTCCGGCGGGAATTTGGTTGAAACCAAGCCAAGCTATGTGTGAAGCCGTTCGATAACTGCAAGGAGAGGTGCGCCCGATGGGTAAATACCGGATATGTTTTGTAGCAGGATCTGCATTGGTTTTGGTCCTGGCGGCGATTCTCTTCAAGCCGCAGATTTCAACTGCGATTGAGAACCAGTATGTCCTCTGGCACCTGGATCGCTTGGATGCAGAGCGCTATCACGTGACGACTTTGCCAACCGTATTCCATGTGATACTGAATAAAGGCAGGCACAGGTTTGTCTTCTATTACCGGGGCGTGTCAGATATATCCCGGCAGGTTTCTGCGGCAAACGAATTTCTGTCGGGTTGGCCCGGCAATCGATCCCGGTGTGAAAACCGGGACTTGCCGGGGCAGGAGGCCTGCCTTATTGCGGGCAGTACGGCAGTGTTGGAGCACTGACCATAATTTATAGGGCCAATATCCGGGGTTTATTATCACAAACGGCGCAAACTTGTACCCGGGGATCAAGATGTAAGTTTGCCATTGTCCATATGGCTGTCGAATGATGGGCTACCTGCCGAGCAGCAAAGCTAGAAAAGAAACTGGTAAACGGCGCGCGTTGAGCAGTAAGGGGTGAGCGGGCAGGAGTTTGGGGCCGGTCCGCTGGCCGGACAAGGGAAAGCGGGGTCAGAATTGATAAAACCGGTAGCGCCCAAGCTCTGTGCGGATGTGGCTCACTACTTCGTTACTGAGCTGGCGGTAATCCGGGTAGGGCGTCAGTAACAATCGCTTCTCCGCATCAATGCGCACAGATGGACACCCGGGCAGCGGCTCCGCCGATTGCCCCAGGCTGCCAAAGCGCTGCAGGTTGTCCTTGCCGCCGATCCAGTGCCAGCAGGCGCTGTCAGATAATATGGACGTAAAGCAGAGTGCTGTATGGCGAAACAGCGCTTCATCCCTGAACTGGCGCCAGCCCTCGGCGTCCGGGCTCGCGACCTTGGCCAGCAGGTTGACAATCTTGCGCCAGTGGTTGGAGTTGGCGTCGATTAACCGCTGGCTGTCGGGGGCTGCAGCGAGTTGCGACAGGCCATTCGGGCGATGGGGCAGGTAAAGGGCGAGTCGCGGCTCGGGGCAACCCAGCGTATCTATTGATGTCATTTTTTTATCCCAGCAGCGATAGGTACCCAGGGGAGTCGACAGGTCTGTTTCACGGCCGGTATAGGCTTGCAGCTGGCTCGACAGTGCTGCAGTCATTCCCGGCGCGCGGCAAAGTAAGCCCGAATTGGATCGCGTACCACTCCCTCAGCAGGTCCCTCCGGCAGCTTGATGGTGTCCGGGTGGAATGGGTGCCAGGCCTCCGCGCGGGAAACCCATAGTTCATGGGTGGGGGCAAAGATACCCTGGTCATCGAGGCTGGCCACGGTCAGCATTTCCACCACCGGCGATGCGGGCCAGTGCGCCGATATCGGCGAACCGCACGCACTGCAGAACTGCCGGCGCAATTCGCGACCACTCTCCGCCTTTACATCGTAGTGATGCATCTTCCCGGAAAGGTAGGTGAGCCTGTCCCGCGGCACGAACACAAAGGCCGAAAAGGCACCGCCGCTGGCGTGCTGGCAATCGCGGCAGTGGCAGATAAACTGCACCAGGGGCCCTGCCGTGGATTCGTACCGCACCTGGCCGCAGGCGCAGCCACCTCGCAGTGGGGTCATTACCAACCTCCTCCAGGGAAAGTTTTATGGTTCAGTGCCCGGTTAACGGGGCGGCATCGCCAGTTCGGCGATTGACTCGGCCTGCGGTAACCGGCATTTTGTGCCGACTCATTGATCCCCACCGGGCGACTAAAGTCAATACCGCCACCGCCCGCCCCGATGGCAAGCCCTTCGTCCCGGCCGTGTGATTTGCCTTGTGGACTTGTCCGTGATCCAGCCAGCAGGAGCCTATGCCGAACACAGCAGAACCCAGCACCAGTGCACCAGTCGAGAAACCGGTAGTCCGGGGCTCATCCACGATGAGCTTCCGCGAGATGATGGCCGAGCTCTGGCAGTTTATGCGCCCGTATAAAAAGGTCCTGGTGGCTGCGGGGGTAGCGCTGGTGTTTACTGCGGGCATTACCCTCTCCATTGGCCAGGGAATCCGACTGCTGGTGGATGAGGGACTGGTGGAAAGCTCCGGTACCGCGTTGCGAACCGCGGTGCTGGTACTGATGAGCCTGGCCCTGCTGATGGCTGTGGGTACCTACGCGCGCCATTACCTGGTGTCCTGGCTGGGCGAGCGCGTGGTGGCGGACCTGCGCAAGGCGGTGTTCGACCATATCGTGACGCTGCATCCCAGTTATTTCGAGATGAACCGCAGTGGCGAGATCATGTCCCGGCTCACTACCGATACCACCCTGCTGCAACATATCATCGGTACCTCCTTCTCCATGGCACTGCGCAGCTCGCTGATGTTTGTCGGCGCGCTGGTACTGCTGTTGTTCACCAACCTCAAGCTGAGCCTGATGGTGCTGGTGGGCGTGCCGCTGGTGCTGCTGCCGATCGTGCTCTACGGCCGGCGGGTGCGGAAGCTGTCCAAGGCCAGCCAGGACTCGATTGCCGATGTGGGCAGCTACGCCGGTGAGATTATCCAGCATATAAAAACAGTGCAGAGCTACACCCGCGAGGAACACGAGAAACAGGCGTTCGGCCGCGAAGTGGAAACCGCATTCCGGGTGGCCAGGCGGCGCATACGCCAGCGGGCCCTGCTGATCGCGGTGGTGATACTGTTGATGTTCGGCGCGGTGAGCGCGCTGCTGTGGGTGGGGGGCAACGACATGATTGCCGGGCGCATCACCGCCGGGGACCTGGCCGCCTTTGTGTTCTACGCCATGCTGATGGGCTCGGCGCTGGCGACTATCTCCGAAGTCTACAGCGAGCTGCAGCGCGCCACCGGCGCCACCGAAAGGCTGGTGGACCTGTTGCAGGTGGAAGCGGAAATCCCGGTCAGTACGGGCGGTGACAGGCCAGTGCCAACTGTGGATGCCCGGGAAGGCCGGGTTGCCTTCGAAGGGGTCGACTTCAGCTACCCCTCCCGGCTCGAACAGCCCGCGATCCGGGCACTGGACCTGGTGGTGGAAGAGGGCAAGAGCCTGGCCCTGGTGGGCCCGTCCGGTGCCGGCAAATCCACCCTGCTGGAACTGCTGCAGCGCTTCTACGACCCGCAGGCGGGGCGCATCACTTTAGATGGCGTGGATATCCGGGAAATAGACACGAGCGTACTGCGTGGTGAAATGGCCGTGGTGCCGCAGCAGCCGGCCCTGTTCACCGCGGATGTCTGGTACAACATCCGCTATGGCAGGCCCGATGCCAGCGACGAGGAAGTGATTGCAGCGGCGAAGGCCGCCCATGCCCACGAGTTTATCCGGCAGCTACCGGCAGGCTATGACAGTCACCTGGGCGAGCAGGGCGCCCGGTTGTCCGGCGGGCAGAAGCAGCGCCTGGCAATTGCCCGCGCGATACTGAAAGACCCGAAAATCCTGCTGTTGGACGAGGCCACCAGTGCGCTGGATGCCGAGAGCGAGTACCACGTGCAGCAGGCGCTGCAGGAGCTGATGCAGGGCCGCACCACCATCATCATTGCCCATCGGCTGGCGACGATTCTGCATGCGGACAGGATTGCGGTATTAGACCAGGGCCAGGTGGTGGCACAGGGTAAGCACCTGGAGCTTATCGACACATCGCCGCTGTACAGGCGCCTGGCGGAACTGCAGTTCCAGGATTCCAGGGCCTAGGCTCCGGACGCCAAAAGACATTGTTATGGCTTGAGGTATTGCCAGTAACTCTCCGGTGCCGGTTTGACCAGGATACCTTTGGAGACAAAATCGGCTTCTGCTTTCTGTATATGTGGTGTGTTGACATGGGCCTGGAAGGCAGCCTCCGAGTCCCAGGTCATGAAAAGCAGAAAAGTTCTGGGGTCCTGGCGTGAGCGATACCAGCGATATTCCCGCATGCCGGATTCGCGGATGCTGGGCAAGTAGACATCTTTCACTACTTGTTCCATTTCTTCGACTTTGTCGCTACTTGCCTCAAAAACCACCGAAACCGTATAGCCGTCCATCCCGCTATCCTCTTCCGAAGTATACGTAACAAGGTCGTCCGGGCACTGCTCGTCGCACCATTTGGCGATTTTCCTTCGGCTGCCGGCGGGCACCCAGGCCATTCTAGACCAATATTCTGATCCGGGTTGTCCCGCAATACAGGCCTTGAGCTGCTCTCCGGGACGAAATCCGGGCCCCGCTGTATAAACAAGCGGAGGAGGTGCAGTTCTGACTATTTGGGAGGTCAGAAGCCCGTTGTGGGGTAGAGGGATAATGGGGAGGCGGCGGTGTTTCGAGGCGGGCTTCTACACGAAGCACAAACAAAAACGGGCCCCGCAGGGCCCGTTTTCACATCGATAGTGAGTTAGATCACTACGATGTTTTCAGCCTGGGGGCCTTTCTGGCCTTGAGTCACGGTGAACTCAACTTTCTGGCCTTCGATCAGGGTGCGGAAGCCGGAGCTGGAGATCGCGCTGAAGTGGGCGAAAACGTCCGGGCCGGACTGCTGCTCGATAAAGCCAAAGCCCTTGGATTCGTTGAACCACTTGACGGTGCCGGTAACTGTATTAGACATAACTAATTCCTGAAATTTAAACAGAGTATTGCCTACGGGAGGCGGGTGTTGCTTGGAGGTAAAGACTCTTGAAAACTGCAGGACGAGGTATTACGAGTAAAACAGCGAAGTAGCGGTATCAATAGAGGACTTTCTTTCTAGCAGCCGTCACATTACCCGCAAATGGCGGCGCTGTCTATAAATTGTTCAGCTTTTTTCCTGGCGCAGCTCACCGCCTGTGCCGGGGAGCCGCGCCAGTACTGTTAAGTCAGTCGAGCCGTCAGGCCGCGCGGGCTTCCGCTCGCGCCCGGTCCGCCAGGTACTCGTCGTAGGTGCCCTGGAAGTCATACAGCCGCTGGTCCTTGATCTCCAGCACCCGGGTCGCCAGCGAAGAGACAAACTGGCGGTCGTGACTGACGAAGATCAGGGTGCCCTCGTACTGGGACAGCGCTTTGTTCAGTGCCTCGATGGACTCCATATCCAGGTGGTTGGTGGGCTCGTCCATGACCAGCACATTGGTGTCCATCATCATCAGCTTGCCGAACAGCAGGCGGTTCTTTTCGCCACCGGAACAGACCCGGACCCTCTTGTTGGCGTCGTCTGCGGTAAACAGCAGGCGGCCGAGTATGCCGCGGACTATCAGGTCATCGTGCTTGGGTGTGCGCCACTGGGACATCCACTCGAAGATGGTGAGGTCGTTGTCAAAGTCCGCGCTGCTGTCCTGTGGGCAGTAACCAATGGCGGCATTCTCGGACCACTTCACCACGCCGTTGTTCGCCTGCAGTTCGTCCACCAGGCAGCGCAGCAGGGTGGTCTTGCCCACGCCGTTCTCGCCGATCACCGCCAGGCGAGCACCGGCTTCCAGCAGCATCTCACCGCCGGCAAACAGCTGTTCGCCGTCAAAGCCATGGCCGATGCCCTCCAGGGTCAATGCCTGCCGGTGCAGTTTCCTGCACTGCTGGAAGGTGATGTAGGGTTTCACCCGGCTGGAGGGTTTCACCTCGTCCAGCTTGATCTTTTCCATCTTCTTGGCCCGCGAGCTGGCCTGCTTGGCCTTGGACGCGTTGGCGGAGAAGCGGTTTACAAAACTCTGCAGCTCTTCCAGTTCCGCGGTCTTTTTTGCGTTCTCCGCGTGCAGCTGTTCCTGGATCAAGGTGGAAGCCGCGACAAAGTCCTCGTAGTTGCCCGGGAAGATGCGCAGCTCGCCGTAATCGATATCCGCCATATGGGTGCAGACGGAATTGAGGAAATGGCGGTCGTGGGAAATGATGATCATGGTGGAGCGGCGCTGGTTCAGCACTTCCGCCAGCCAATGGATCGTATGGATATCCAGGTTGTTGGTGGGCTCATCCAGCAGCAGGATATCCGGGTCTGCGAACAGTGCCTGGGCCAGCAGCACGCGCACCTTCCAGCCGGGTGCCACCTGCTTCATCAGGCCGAAATGCAGCGACTCCTCGATGCCCGCTTCCAGCAGGATCTCGCCGGCGCGGCTCTCGGCGCTGTAGCCGTCCAGTTCCGCGAACTGCACCTCCAGCTCCGCCACGCGCATGCCCTCTTCCTCGCTCATTTCCGGCAGCGAGTAGATGCGGTCGCGCTCCTGCTTGATCGCCCACAGGCGGGCATCGCCCATGATGACCGCGTCGACCACCGAGTACTCCTCGAACGCAAACTGGTCCTGGCTCAGGATGCCCAGGGTGCAGCCGGGTTCCATGGACACATTGCCAGAGGTCGGCGCCAGCGCGCCGCTCAGGATCTTCATAAAGGTGGACTTGCCACAACCATTGGCCCCGATCAGGCCATAGCGGTTGCCGTTGCCGAACTTGGCGGAGATGTTTTCAAACAGCGGCTGGGCACCAAACTGCATGGTGATGTTGGCGGTGGTGATCAAGAGCGTATTCCCGGGGGCTTGGAGGTGGGCGGTATCAGTGCGAGTCGCCATCGCGGATGCGTACGGCGGGCCGCGCACTATAGGGGGCCGGGGGCTGTCTGTCGAGGGATTTGGCTAAAAGGTATACAGTTGTTGTCAGGGCCCGGGCGACACCGTGCAGTCACTAATGCCCATGTCCCGCGTTAGGCCGCACCTTTCATGCAGACATAGACCGAATTGGTCGACTCGCCACTCAGGAACGGATTGTAGAAAGAGACCACATGAGAATTCACAGTCTCGAACACCGTCCGCAGCAACGCCTCAAATTTCTCCTCCGGCAGGTTCTGCGACCACATGGCGAAGACGCCCCCGGGCCTGAGCTGCTCTGCCATCAGCGCCAGGTTCCCGGTGGTGTAAAAGCCGGCATTGGCTTCATTCAGGTATTCGGTGGGGGAGTGGTCGATATCCAGCAGGATGGCGTCAAACTTCTTGCCCGGGGTGGCTGGGTCAAAGCCGGTCTGCGGGGCTGTGGCCAGGTCGAAGAAGCTGCCATGCACATAGCGATTGCGTGGGTCGGCGTTGAGGATCTTCCCCAGGGGCACCAGTTCATCCCTATGCCAGCCGATGACCGTCTCCAGGGCCTCCACCACCAGCAGCTCGGATATGCGCTCGTCCTTTAATGCCGCCACGGCTGTATAGCCGAGGCCCAGCCCACCCACTACCACATCGAGCCTGTCACCCCCCACCGCGGCCAGGCCAAGTGTAGACAGGGCCTCTTCGGCCTCAACAAACATGCTGGACATCAGGAATTCTTCGCCCAGCTTCACCTCATAGATGTCGCGGTCGCCCAGGGCGGGGATGCGGCGCCGGCGCAGGGATATTTCCCCGAGGGGGGAGGGCTGGCTGTCGATTTCTTCAAATAAGCGGGACATGGAAGCTGCGTCCTGAAGTTGCGAGTGGATTAGGGCCGTTACCCGATGCTTCGATTATATCGTGCCTAGAGTGCGTAGCGGCCTATATAGTGCGCGATATCCTTGATACGGGCCTTGCCGCTGAACTCAAACCTCACCCTGCCAACCTCGGAGAAATAGAGTTCCAGTTCGCTGTCGATATCGAGCGTACCCGAGGTCTCGATAGAGAAGGCGACGATATTCTTGTAAGGCAGGGACGTGAAGGCCTTCTTGCTGCCGGTAATGCCCTGGATATTGACCGCGATAATGCGTTTGCTGGTGAATACCACCCCGTCACGCATGGACTTGAACGCATCCAGCACTTCCTCGCCATCCATCAAAAGCTCGGATACTTTTTCAGCGTAGGAATGCTTCTGCTTGAGCTTGAAGATGGTCTTGTTTTCGAAATCGATCACGATGCCTTTCCCCCTTCTACATATGCTGACTGGCCAGGGGCCAGAATCTGGATGATTACATGGAATTGCGCCAATAGAAATGACCTGGGTCGCGGATATAACAGCCTGAAAATGAGGCTGCGCCAGACAGCGACTGCGCTTCCCCTTGGCGCACTCACCGACTACCGCCTGCCGCGCGCAAAGTCTGCCAGTTTCTACCGCCACTTGGAGTCGGAAAGATGAAATGCACGCCCCTGCCGGTGCATGCTGGAACCGGCACAGCAGGGCCCGGAACAGCGCTTCCGCGCACGGTGCCTGGCCGAACTGAAGGCCGGCTGAACCAGTCCGGAAAAAGCCAAAAAAAATTTCAGCCCATTGTCGAATACCAGCACTTCCGTTCGACTAACTATCAAGACGCATGAATTCAGCAGGGCAACCCGCAGTGCATCACAGTGGTCTGCTGCCCATTTGGGCACTATGGAGTTATTAATGAAAAGGCAAATAGATTGTTGACCCGCCTGCGCAAGCATGCACGCGACTGAGACAACCAACGGAACAAAGAACAGGGGAAACACCATGACTGGCACCGTAAATTTACATCGTATCCTGCGCGCCCCGACAGAGCGCGTGTATCGCGCCTTCCTGAATCCCCAGGCAATGGCCAAATGGCTGCCGCCGGATGGCTTTTACGCCAATTTCGACTACCTGGAGCCGGAGGTGGGCGGCACCTTCAGGGCCTCGTTTATCAACTTCAGCAATGGCCAGAGCCACTCTTTCGGCGGCGAATACCTGGAGTTGGTGGAGAACGAACGGATCCGCTACACCGACACCTTCGACAACCCGCATCTCCCCGGCACCATGCAGGTGACGGTGACCCTGAAGCCCGTGTCCTGTGGTACCGAGCTTAAGATCGTCGCGGAGGGCCTTCCCGCAATGATCCCGGTGGAAATGTGCTACCTGGGCTGGCAGGAGTCACTGCTGGCACTGGCCCGCCTGGTCGAACCGGAAATCAGTGAGTGATTTTTACCCGCTAAACATGCAATCGATACCACCAATGTAAGGAACGACAATGAAAAACTACCTCGCCATGTACCTCGGCACTCCCGGCTCAATGAAAGGATGGGAGCACCTGTCCGAAGAAGAGCGCCAGCAGCGCATCCAGGAAGGCATGGCCGCCTGGGGCGACTGGATGGAAACCCATAAGGACATCCTGGTGGAGTCCGGTGGACCGCTGGGCAAAACCAAGCGTATTGACTCCGCCGGCATCACCGACACCAGTAATAACATGACCGGCTATGTCATTATCAAGGCGGACAGCCACGACGCCGCGGCAAAGCTATTTGAGCACCACCCGCATTTCAGTATCTTTCCCGGTGACTGCGTGGAAGTGATGGAGTGTATGCCGATTCCGACCCCATAGAGCCTCCCGCTTTGGGGTCATGAGTTTAAAAGGGGCCACTGTTATTGCAGGAGTTCGAATGCGGTGGCCAGCCTGAAACCAGGCAAGGGGGTTATTCGCCCCGATACTGGCAAAGGGAAAAAACCTTCAATCCCTGTTGCCCGAGCTTTTCACTGCCCCCCAGGTCCGGCAAGTCAATAATCGCACAGGCCTCGACGACTTCCGCCCCCAGTCTGCTGATCAGGCTGCTGGCTGCCAGCAGGGTGCCGCCGGTGGCAATCAGGTCATCCACCAGGATAACCCGGTCCCCGGCCTGCAGGGCATCGGCATGCAGTTCAACTTCGGCAGTGCCGTATTCCAGCTGGTAGCTTTCGGTAATGGTGTCAAAGGGCAGCTTGCCCTTCTTGCGCACAGGAACAAAGCCGGTTTTCAGTTCATAGGCGAGTGGGGCACCCAGGATAAAGCCCCTGGCATCCACACCGACCACCGCGCTGATATCGGCGTCAAAATAACGCTGCACGAGGGTATCTATCACACAGCGGAAGGCCCGGGCATTTTCCAGCAGGGTAGTAATATCCCGGAACTGCACACCGGGTTCGGGCCAGTCGGGGATGGTGCGGATATACGATTTTGGGTCAAAGCCCTGGCTCATAAGTAACCTTCGATATGCAGAGAATGATCAGGGAAGGACTAACTGTACTGGCTTGGCGGGTAGGGTCAATATGGACGGGAATGTCCTGGCCCATTGCCTCGCCTGGCTTGCTATTATTGAGCCGGTTCTTGCGGGGGGAGTATTCAGGCCGGGATTGTGCCTATTTCGCCAGGGAGGCAGGCCGTTGATTTGGCCAGGTTAATTCTTTCCCCGGTGTTGTTGTCAGCTTTTTCCCCAGGGATTGTCGCGGCTGAAGGTGGCCAGGTAGAGCTGCTCCACTTTAGTCCGTGCCCAGGGGGTCCTGCGCAGGAACTTGAGGCTGGACTTCACCGACGGGTTACTCTTGAAGCAATTGATATCGATGCGTTCGGCCAGCCCCTCCCAGCCATAGTGCTCTTCCAGCTCCTCGACGATAGTGGCGAGCTTGATGCCGTGGAGGGGGTTGTTGGGCTGGGATTGCTGCATAGGGATTTGGTGACGATCCTAGCTTATCGGGTGGTTTGCCGTCTTTCGGGTAGAGTGCTCAGTATAGACAGCCGGGCCCTTAACGCGAAATACAAGGTCAGTAATCGTGCGGGCTGCGAATCACCTGACGGGCCCGGGAGCGCAGGCCTTCCAGGTCGTCCGGGTCCATTCTGTCCAGGGTACTCAACATCATCGCCATCCGCTGGTTCCCCGCAAAGTGTTCCCGCTTCTCAGCCAGGAAATTCCAGTACAGGCTGTTAAATGGGCAGGCGTCCTCGCCGGTCTTTTCCTTCACGTTATAGCGGCAGCCCTTGCAGTAGTTGCTCATCTTGTCGATATAGCTGCCGCTGCTGACGTAGGGCTTGGTGGCTACCAGGCCGCCATCAGCGAACTGGCTCATGCCGCGGGTATTGGTGATCTCCACCCACTCGATGGCATCGATATAGATGCCCAGGTACCAGGCGTCCACCTGGTCAGGGTGCACACCCAGCAGCAGGGCGAAGTTGCCGGTGATCATCAGGCGCTGGATATGGTGGGCGTAGGCGTGGTCCAGGCTGTTTTTGATGGCGTTGTGCAGGCAGTTCATGTCGGTCTCTGCTGTCCAATAGAACTCGGGCAGGTTCCGTTGGTTATCCAGCCGGTTGCAGCGGGCGTAACCGGGCATCTCTTTCCAGTAAATACCTCGCATATACTCGCGCCAGCCCAGGATCTGCCGCACGAAGCCCTCCACCTCGTTCAGCGAGACAGTGGACTTGTGGTTCTGCCAATGGTCGATCACCGCCTGGATCACTTCCATCGGATGCAGCAGCTTGCTGTTCATGGCGAAGCTGAGACGGCTGTGAAACAGATAGGTCTCGTGAGGGTCCATGGCATCCTGGTAGTCACCGAAGTGGACTAAAAGATGCTCGCAGAAGTAGCGCAGTACCTTGAGGCAGTCTGCGCGGGTTGTGGGCCAGTTGAAGTTCTGCGGGTCGATATTGCCGAAGGTTGTTACCCCGGCGGTCTCGATGCGCTTCAGGGTCTTGCGTACGTCCTTGCGAAAGCCCTTCTCGTGGGGGATCTGCGGCTGGCCCTTCCACTTCCTGCGGTTGCTCTGGTCGAAGTTCCACTTGCCACCTTCAGGCTTGCCGTTGTCCGTCATCAGCACATCGTGCTTCTTGCGCATATGCCGGTAGAAGCTCTCCATCAGCAGCGACTTTTTATCCTCGAAGAACTCCGCCAGCTCATTGCGGCCGGTGATGAAGTGCTCGGTATCGAAGGCTTCACACTCGATGCTCAGGTCGTCCGCCAGCTGTTTCAGTTGCTGGTCCAGGCGGTATTCGTCCGGCAGCTGGTATTCGAACTTTTCGATAGCGCGCTCCTCCACCAGCGCGGCGATATTGGTGCCCAGCTTCTGGGTATTGTTCTTGCCGTCCAGCTTGTAGTGCACCACCTTCTTGCCCTGGTCCCGCAACCGGTTGGCGAAGGCCTCCATGGCCTCGAAGAAGGCCACCACTTTCTGGATATGGTGCTTGGTGTAGTCGGTCTCCTGGCGCATCTCGGCGATGAAATACAGGGTGTCGTCATCGTCGTTCCTGTACCAGCTGTGTTTGTGATTGAGCTGGTCACCCAGGATCAGTCGCAGTCTTTTCATGCTTGCCCTGTGTGGGGTTAGTCGTTGCCGGGTAGCCACAGCCGGCGATAGTCCCCGTCCGGGTCGTAGCGGTCTGCCTGGCTGTCGATATTGAAGTGGCGGTCGCGCGGGTCGTTGCCAACGCCGCTGTTGTACATCCAGTTGCCGTAATTGCTGTGCACGTCGTAGTCCAGCAGCAGGCTCTCGAAGTAGGCGGCGCCGATGCGCCAGTCCTGCTGGCGCTCGCGGGCAAAGTAGCTGGCCACATTCTGCCGGCCGCGGTTACTCATCCAGCCGGTGGTGGCGATTTCGCGCATATTGGCATTGACGAAGTCGTACCCGGTCTCGCCGTTGATCCAACGCTGTACCTCTTCCGGGTCGCGGTGCCAGTCGTACTGTTCCTGCAGGATGCCGCCCTGCTGGAAGATGCGGTCGCCGTGCTTCAGGCTCACGTAGCGGAAGAAGTCCCGCCACAGCAGTTCGAATACCAGCCAGTAGGTATCCTCGTTGGCAGTTACGTCCCGTTCGAACTGTTGGACCTGTTGGTATACCTGCCGCGCCGACAAACTGCCGTTGGCGAGCCAGGGGGACAGCTTGGAGCTGTACTCGGTGCCGATCATGCCGTTGCGGGTGTGCTTGTAGCGGGCCAGGTTCTCGGTGTCCCAGAAGTATTCCTGGATGCGCTGGCGGGCGGCCAGCTCGCCGCCATCGAAGGGAAATGCGCTGCGCGGGTCGGGGGTAAAGTCCTCGAGGCCCAGGTCAGCCAGGGTGGGCAGCGGGGCCCCGGCGGCTGCCTGGTTTTCCCGGGGCATCGGCGTCGGGCGGGGCAGGCAGTCGCGCACCTGCCAGTCCGCTTCGCAGGCCTTGCGGAACCCGGTAAACACGCGAGGAAGTTCTTCCGTAGCGAAGGGCACGTCGTCCGGGTGCAGCAAGAACTGGTCGAAGTATCGGTGTGGCGTGACCAGGGCCATACCCTCGGCTCGCATCACTGCGGTTTCCACCCGCCGGTCGTCCCGGGTCCACTCATGCTGCAGGTACAGGTCGGAGACACCGGCCTTGCGTACCAGTGCCGGGATCACGGCTTCCGGGTAATCGTCGCGCACCAGCAGGGTGATATTCAGGCTGGCCAGCTGTGCGCGCAGTTCGGCCAGGGTCTGCAGGAGGAAGCGCGCGCGGAATTTTTCCGTGCGCCGGAAGCCATACCGGTCGCGCTGGAACTGGCGCGGGTCCAGGCAGTAGACGGCCCGCACCTGCCGGCCCCGCCGCCGGGCGTCGTTACAGGCGGCGGTCAGTGCGGCGTTATCCGCGGTACGCAGGTCGTTGCGGAACCAGACCAGGTTCACTCGGGGTCGGCCTCCCTGCCGTCGCTGTCTTGCCTCGTTCGCTGTCCCCGCTGGCGTTGGCGGCGACAGCGCTCACTGCAGTATTTCACCTGTTCCCAACAGTTGGCCCATTTCCTTCTCCAGCAGAACCGCAGCCCGCACACCGGGCAGGTCTTCTCCGGCAGGTGGGGTTTGCGGTGGGCCATGGCGATGTGCCCAGGCTCAGGCGATCACGCCCTGGCTGCGCAGCGCCTCGATCTCCTCACCATCGTAGCCCAGGTCACGCAGCAGCTCGCGGGTATGGCTGCCGAGCGGGGCGCCGGCTACATGCCGGCGGGGTTTGGCGCTGCCGAATGACAGTGGTGTATTGACCTGGTGCAGGGTCTCGCCGTTGGGGAGTTCCGCGTCGCACAGCATCTCGCGTTCCTGCATCAGGACGCTCTGGGATGCCTCGAGGAAACCCAGCACCGGCTCCACGCAGGCGTCACAGCCCTCAAACACCCGCATCCAGTGGTCCAGCGGGCGGCTGGCGATAACCTCGCTGATATCGCGTTTCAGGGCGTGCTGCTGGTCCGGCTGTAACACCCGCTCTATCCACTCCCCGTAGCCGATGCCGTGGAAGAACTGCTCGGCGAACTGGGGCTCGAGGCTGCCCACCGACAGGTAGCGGTCGTCGGCAGTGCGGTAGTAATCGTAGTAGCTGCCGCCATTGAGCAGCTCGCCACCCAGTTGTGGTTCACCGGCACCGGCAAGGGCATTGGCGGCGCTGATGGCATTCAGGGCGAAGGCGCAGTCGGTCATGCTGATATCCACATGGCTCCCCTTGCCGGTTTTCTCGCGCTGGTACACGGCGGCAAGGATGCCCATCACCGCGTGGTGCGAGCCGCCAGCGATATCCGCCAGCTGGGTACCGCTGAGCGTGGGGCCGCTGTCGGCGCGGCCCGAGTAGCTCGCCAGTCCCGACAGGGCCAGGTAGTTGATGTCGTGCCCGGCACGGCCCTTCATCGGGCCGGTCTGGCCGTAGCCGGTGACGGAGCAGTAAACCAGGTCCTTGCGCATCTTGCGCAGGGTACTGTAACCCAGGCCCAGTCGGTCCATCACGCCGGGGCGGAACTGTTCCAGCACCACGTCAAATTCGGTCAGCAGGCGCCGGATGATTTCACCGGCGCGCTCACTCTTCAGGTCCAGCGCCAGGGATTTCTTGTTGCGATTGATACTGGCATGGGCGGCAGAAACCTTTTCCGCTCCCGGGCCATTGCCCCCCACCATCGGAGGCAGTCCGCGCAGCATGTCGGGGCGGCTGGGTGACTCGATTCGCAGCACCTCGGCGCCCATGTCCGCCAGCAGCATGCTGGCGTAGGGGCCCGGCAGCAGGGTGGAGAAATCCAGGACTTTCAGGCCGTTCAGGGGGCCGTCAATTTTATGCATGGTTTTTCCCTTCGGGGGTTGCCCGGGCCGGTGTGTATTGATTCTCTGCGGAGAATTGGCTGTCGCTATTTCCAGCCTGGTCATTCGTGCGTCCGGTTCCGGTTTTCTTTCCGGGCAGGGCGAACACAAGGTTCGCCCCTACGGTGAATGGAAACCACCGGGATTTTCGGGTGGTATGTACGCCGTAGGGGCGGATCTTGTATCCGCCCGGTTCCGTCGTTCCTACCGGGCAGGGTGAACACAGGGTTGCCCCTACGGTGAGTGGAAACCACCGGGATTGCCCGGTGGTATGTGCGCCGCAGGGGCGGATCTTGTATCCGCCCGTTTTGCGATTCCCGTCAGTTTTTCACCAGGTCGCGGCCGATAATCAGTTTCATGATTTCGTTGGTGCCGGCGTAGATGCGCTGTACGCGGGCGTCGGCCCAGGCGCGCGCGATGGGATATTCCCACATATAGCCGTAGCCGCCGTGCAGCTGTACGCATTCGTCCAGCAGCTTGCACTGGAAATCCGTGGCCAGCAGCTTGGCCTTGGCAGCGGTGGGCACGTCGAGTTTTTTCTCGTAGTGCAGCTCCAGGCAGCGGTCCACGAATACCCGCAATGCAGTGAGTTCGCTGGACAGCTCCGCCAGCTTGAACTGGGTGTTCTGGAAGCTGGCAATGGGCCGGCCAAAGGCCTTGCGCTCACGTACATAGTCAATGGTCCACTGCAGCCCCGCCTCGGCATTGGCGATGGCGCCGATGGCCACGCCCAGGCGCTCCTGCGGCAGCTCCTGCATCAGGTAGATGAAGCCCTGGCCCTCGCCGCCCAGCAGGTCCTCTGCCGGCACACGCACATCGTCGAAGAACAGCTCCGAGGTGTCCTGGGCTTTCATGCCGATTTTTTCCAGGTTGGTGCCTTTCTTGAAGCCGGGCAGGCTGGTGTCCACCAGCAGCAGGCTGACGCCACTGGCACCCTCGTCGGGATTGGTCTTGGCCACCACGATCACCAGGTCGGCATGCTGGCCGTTGGTGATAAAGGTCTTGGAGCCGTTCAGCACATAGTGGTCGCCGTCGCGGATGGCGGTGGTGCGCACATTCTGCAGGTCGGAGCCGGTGCCGGGTTCGGTCATGGCAATGGCGGTAACAATTTCACCGCTGATGCACTTGGGCAGGTATTTCTGTTTCTGTTCCTCGGAACCGTAATTGGCGATGTAGGGCACGGCGATATCCGAGTGCAGGCCCCAGCCGATGCCGGTGAGGCCCAGGCGCGAGATCTCTTCGTCGATAATGGCGTTGTAGCCGAAGTCCAGTTCCAGGCCGCCGTAGGCCTCGGGCACCTGCGGGCACAGGAAGCCCATTTCGCCGGCCTTGTTCCACAGGACGCGGTCCACCTGACCTTCTTTTTCCCATTGGGCATGGTGGGGCACGGCCTCGTTTTCGAGGAATTTGCGCACGGTATCGCGGAACTGTTCGTGCTCGGTGTTGAAGACTGTTCTCGGGATCATTTTGTTTCTCCGCCTTTGTTAAGCGTGATCTGTCTCTTTGTGTAGGAGCGGCCGCTGGCCGCGATTAATCGTGCAACCTGCCTACCTATCGCGGCCATGGGCCGCTCCTACAACAAGGGAATCCTGTCTGGTTTATTCGTCGGTGATGGGCTGGTTGGATTGCGCCATTTCCCGTAGCAGGGCCGGCGGGGCAAAGCGATCGCCGTACTTTTCCGCCAGCGTGTCGGCCCGCTGGCAGAATTCTGTCGGCCCATACTGGTTGATGTACTGCAGCGCCCCGCCGGTCCAGGGGGGGAAGCCGATACCGAAGATGGAACCGATATTGGCATCGCGCACACTGCGCAGTACCTGCTCCTCGTAGCAGCGCAGTGTCTCGATGGCCATGATAAACAGCAGCCGCTCTTTCACGTCTTCATAGGGCGGCTGTTCGCCCTGGGGGTATTCGCCGGCCAGGCCGGTCCACAGGTGTTTCCTGCCCTCCTCGGGATAGGCATAGAAGCCCTTGCCCGCGGCCTTGCCGGCACGGCCCAGTTCCAGCATATGGTCGATCACCTTGTCCGCCGGGTGCGAAGGTGGTGTCTTGCCCTCGCGCTCCAGGTCGGCAATGGTCTGCTGGCGGATCTTGCCCATCAGGGTGAGCGACACCTCGTCGCTCACCGCCAGGGGGCCCACCGGGAAACCGGAGAAGCTGGCGGCGTTCTCGATGGTGGCCGGGTTCACACCCTCGCCCAGCATGGCGATACCCTCGTTGGTAAAGCAGCCGAATACCCGCGAGGTGAAAAAGCCGCGGCTGTCGTTGACCACGATGGGGGTCTTGCCGATCTGCAGCACGAACGCAAAAGCGCGGGCCAGGGTCTCGTCGCCGGTCCGCTCGCCGCAGATGATTTCCACCAGTGGCATCTTGTCCGCCGGCGAGAAGAAATGCAGGCCGATAAAGTTCTTCGGCCGTGCGGAGGCTTCCGCCAGCCCGGTGATGGGTAAGGTGGAAGTGTTGGAGGCAAAGACCGCGCTGTCTGCCAGTACGGATTCCGCCTCGGCGGTGACACTGGCTTTCAGTTCCCGGTTTTCGAAAACCGCCTCGATCACCAGCTCGCAGCCGTCCAGGTCGGCTGCCTTTGCTGTGGGATGGATGCGGTCGAGGATGTCAGTCATGCGCTGCTCATCCATACGGCCGCGCTCGACGCGCTTGCGCAGGGATTTTTCCGCGTAGCCCTTGCCCTTGTCGGCAGCCTCCTGCGAGACATCTTTCAGTACCACCTCGACGCCTTTCATCGCGCAGGCGTAGGCGATACCCGCTCCCATCATGCCGGCACCGAGGATGCCGACCTTTTTCACCGGTTCGGCCTTGATGTCGCGCGCCGCCGGCGGCAGGGATGCGCCGGCCTTGACCGCGTTGAGGCCGAACCAGAAGGTGCCAATCATGTTCTTGGCCACCTGGCCGCAGGTGAGCTCGACAAAATAGCGCGACTCGATGCGGGTGGCGGTGTCGAAATCCACCTGGGAGCCTTCGACCACCACCGACAGTATCGCCTCAGGCGCCGGGAAAACCCCCTTGGTTTTCTGTTCCAGCATCGCCGGTGCGACAACGAGCAGCTGCGCATTCTTCGGGTTTTTGGCGTCGCCGCCGGGCATACGGTAGCCGGGCTGGTCCCAGGGTTGCTGGACCGGCTCGTCGCGGTTGGCAAGGATAAAGTCGCGGGCGTGAGCCAGCAGCTGGTCGGGATTTTCGGCCAGCTGGTGCACCAGCCCGGCATCCAGCGCCTGTTGCGGTCCCACCTGCTTGCCTTCCATCAGGAATGGCAGGGCGGCCTGCATGCCGAGCAGGCGGGGCATGCGCACGCAGCCACCGCCGCCGGGCAGCAGGCCCAGGGTGACTTCCGGCAGGCCGATCTTCACCCTGCGGTCGTTGAGAGCAATACGGTGGTGACAGGCCAGGGCCAGTTCCCAGCCGCCGCCCAGCGCGGCGCCGTTGATGGCGGCCACGACCGGCTTGCCCTGGGTCTCCAGCCAGCGCAGGTCGGCCTTCAGCTGCTGGCAGCCATCGAAGAATTGCTGCGCCTCTTCCTGCCTGGCGGCGTAGAGGCCGTTCAGGTCGCCGCCCGCGAAGAAGGTGTTTTTTGCCGAGCGCAGGATGATGCCGGCGAAGTCCTCGCCATCCAGTTGCTGCACGGCTTCATGCAGCGAATCGGTGAAGTCCCCGTCCATCACGTTGGCGGATGCGTTGGGGTTATCCAGGACCAGGTGGACAATATTGTCGTTGTCTCTCTCGATGCGGATAGATTTCATTGTTCTTGTTCTCCCTTGTGTCCCAGGCTTAAACACGCTCGATGATGGTGGCCACACCCATACCGCCGCCCACGCACAGTGTGGTGAGGCCGTAGCGGAGCTGGCGCTGTTCCAGTTCGTCCAGCAGTGTGCCGATCAGCATCGCGCCGGTGGCACCCAACGGGTGACCCATGGCGATGGAGCCACCATTGACGTTGATTTTTCCCGGGTCGATATCCAGTTCGCGCTGGAAGCGCATCACCACTGCGGCGAAAGCCTCGTTCACCTCGAACAGGTCGATATCATCGGCCGACAACCCGGCTACCCGCAGGGCCTTGACCGTGGCCGGTGCCGGCCCGGTAAGCATGATGGTGGGATCGGTGCCCACCACGGCGGCGGACACGATGCGCGCGCGTGGCTTGAGCCCCAGGTTTTTACCCGCCTGCTCGCTGCCCACCAGTACGGCGGTGGCGCCGTCGACGATGCCGGAAGAATTACCCGCGGTGTGCACATGATTGATGGCTTCCACCTGTGGGTAGCGTGCCTTTGCCACCGTGTCGAAACCGAACTCGCCCATGCCGGCGAAGGAGGGTTTCAACTGGCCCAGGCCTTCCATGGAGGTGTCCGGGCGCACCAGCTGGTCGCGATCGAGGATAGTGAGGCCGTTCTGGTCCCGTACCGGGATCACGGATTTGCCGAAGGCGCCGCGTTCCCAGGCGGCAGCGGCTTTCTGCTGTGAGTGCAGCGCAAAGGCATCCACGTCCTCGCGGCTGAAGCCGCCCAGGGTGGCGATCAGGTCGGCGCCAATACCCTGCGGCGCGAAGCCGGTATCCAGTGCCGTGCGCGGATCCGCCGCCCATGCACCGCCGTCGCTGCCCATGGGCACCCGCGACATGGATTCCACCCCGCCTGCCACCACCAGCTCTTCCCAGCCGGAGCGCACCTTGGCCCCGGCCAGGTTGACGGCCTCGGCGCCGGAGGCGCAGAAGCGGTTCAGGGTCACGCCGCCAATATTCCAGTCCCAGCCGGCGGCCAGGGCGGCGGTCTTGGCGATATCCGCGCCCTGGTCGCCGACGGGGGTGACGCAGCCCATGACCACATCGTCCACGGCGGCGGTGTCCAGGTCGGTGCGTTGCTGCAGTTCCCGCAACAGGTCGGAAAGCAGGGTGACCGGCTTCACTTCGTAGAGTGCGCCGCCGGGCTTGCCCTTGCCGCGGGGGGTGCGGATGGCGTCGTAGATAAAAGCTTCGTTCATCGTTTCGCTGGGCATAGTGGGTGCCTCTTTATTATTGGACTGCCTCTTACATTAGCCCCATCCCGGTGGCGCGCAATGATAAAAAGCGTCAGGGGGCGTGACTGCCGCGACACCAGCGCCGGATTCTTCACCGCAGTCGGAATCGGCGGGCCGGGACCATGGGCGCACCTGGCGCTCCAGGCATTTTGTTATTCAAAATCGAACTAATGTAGAACGTTAGCTGCTTTACACTCATGGGAGACGTTAAGTTGTTTTTGACGACGAGGTTCTGCTATGGCTGACAACCTGCTGGATATGGCCGTGCGCCAGCTGGGCACTTCCGGGATCGATGCGCTCAGGGGGGCCCTGGGGCTACCGGAGGACCAGGGGGAGGCGGCGGTCAACACCGGAGTCTCGTCCGTGCTGGCGGGCATGCTGAACAAGGGTGAAAGCAAGACCGGTCTGACCAGCATGTTCAACCGGGTGACAGAAAGTACCGGGCTGGACCTGTCGGCCTTGCCGGATATCCTCCGTGACTCGTCGCAGATGGGCAGCCTGCTGGAGACCGGCGGTAACATGGCGGATTCCATCTTCGGCTCCAAGGCCGGGGATGTGGGTGGTGTACTCGGCAGCTCGCTGGGTGTCGGCGGCGACAAGGGCAGCAGCCTGCTGAAAATCGCCGCACCGATCGTGATGTCACTGATGGGCAAGCTGGTGAAGGGCAAGGGCCTGGATGTGGGTGGCCTGGCCGGGCTGCTGTTTGCGCAGAAATCCCATATCAAGGGCCACCTGCCGGATGGCCTGCTGAAAACCATCGGCGTGCACGATTTCGAGGACCTGGGCCAGCACCTGGAGAGCCACGGCCACGCCGAGCCCCAGACCTCACGCCCGCACCACAAGAAGGTCGAGAAAAAACGCGGTGGCTTCGCCAAGTGGTTCTGGCCGTTGCTGATCGCGCTGGCGGTGCTTTACACACTGAACATGTGCTCGAAGAAAGAGCAGATGGAGGAGTCCCCGGGCGAGGGCGTGCTGGATGAGGAGATCATCACTGAAGAGCCGGATACCTCCGGGCAACCGGAGGACCAGCCGGATACCACTCCGCCCGGAGCCGCTCCGCAGCAGGATGGTGACCAGGCTGGCACCATGGGAGCCGCTGCCGACGAGGACCTGGGTAGCAGCATGGAGCAGTACCTGGGCAATACCTCCCGCGACCCGAACCGGGAATTCCGCCTCAGGATCGAGTTCCAGCAGGACAGCGCCGAGGTCACCAGTGCCTCGGCACCGGATGTGCAGGCACTGGCTACCATCCTCACCAAAAACCCGGAACTGACCATCGCCATCGAGGGGCATACTTCCAGCGACGGCGATGAGAACCGCAACAAGGCGCTTTCGCAGCAGCGCGCCGATGCGGTGAAGCAGATGCTGGTGGAAAAGGGAATCGATGAGAGCCGTATTACCAGTATGGGCATGGGCTCCGCCAAGCCCCTGGCCGACAACGCCACCGAGGCGGGCAAGCAGCAGAACCGGCGTATCAGTGTACGGGTGGTGAAATTCGAGTAAGAATTCTTCCGTGTGCCTTATCAACACTGGCGCAAAGGTAAATCCCCGCTGCGGCGGGGATTTTTGCGTTTTGTTTTTGCAGGCAGAAAGTCACGGCTAGCCCTGTGAATCGTCGGCTCCCTTCAGGTCGTCCAGAGACAGGTTCACCGGTATCTCGGTTTCAATCCACTCGGTGACTGTTTTCAATTCCACATGGTCGGGCTCTCCCCAGAAGTAGAGCGAATATGAGTCGTCGCCCCAGGAATCGCTGCCGGGTAAGTAGGCGATACGGCGCCCCTCGCTATCGAAGGCGTTGGCGGATCGCGGGCTGAATACAGGGTTATAGCGCGGGAAATCGCCGTCGTTCGGGTAGCTCAATTGTGCGCCGTCCAGGGTCGCTCCCCGGATGCTCTCGCCCTGGTTGACGCGTAGCGTCCCGACCCTGGCCGGGTAGCTGAGCTTGATGGTGCCGGCAATGCGGTCGGGTGTCAGGTAGCCAGCGTTGGAGCCGTTGCCCTCCTGAAAGGTAACCTCGTAGTTGGTAGCACCTGAGCGGTTCTGCGAGGGTGTAAATTCAACCGCCTGCTCATCCCTGAAAACCTGGAGATCGCTGTAATCGACGCGGGCAAATACGCTGTTGCCAAGGTCTGGCAGGGTAAATTGCAGCGAGGTGCGTGGCTTGTTGTCCCAGCCAGTCTCCCTCACCAGTTCGGCCTCGATACTTTCCAGTACGCTGGCGTCGACCTGGGACAGCTCCCGTTCGGCGCCCGGCGCCGCATAGCGGGTCTGCTCTATCGGGGTTTGCAGCTCGCCGAAACTGACCTGTGGCTTCCGCGTCGCGGTGAACTCTACCTCCAGTTGCTCCATTTCCAGGGGGAAATAAATATCGACACTGGCTGGCGTGCCGGTTACGGAATAGCTGGTTTTGGTAACGCGCATGGGGCGCGAAAACTCGTCCTTCTTGACCGCTTCAGTGGGCGAGACGGAGGAGGCACGTGGTTTGCGTAGTGGCTGGCCCCCTGCATTGCGGATGTACACCATGGGCTCGACATCGGGCTGGTCGTGCGGCCGGTACAGGCTGAGGCCAACCCTGCCGTTTTCCATCTCGGTCACGCTTGCGGCGACATCGCCCTGCACCTGTAGCTGGTTCAGCTGGTTGGCATTCAGGGAAATATGCTCGACCCGCGCGGGCAGCATTAACTCCAGTTGCCCGGTTGCAGTGGCGACGCTGGCGTCCGCTGAGCTCTTTGGCAGCTTATCCTGCCATAGTCCCCGGAATGTACCTTTGCCGCTCCTGAACTTCTCCCGTTCCTGCTTCTCCTCCTCCGTGAAGCTTCCCAGCACCGGGTTGCCGTCTGGATCCCGTGCATCCAGCCAGGTCACTTCAACTTCCGTACCTGGGGTTAGGGGGACGTAGTGGAAGTCACCCTCGACCATTGCCCTGTCAGAGAAGTCGCCGGTGATGAAAAAGGACCGGGCCAGCTGCTCGCGGAGAGATTCCCGATCGATCCTGGTCTGGGGTGGTGGCGGGCTGTGGGTGTCGATTTCATCGGCGACAGGTTCGGTAGTAGCGGCGCCTGTGGTTGCCACAGCCTGTCCCCGCGGGGCGTCCATATCCAGTAGGCCGTCGATACCGATGGCGGTCAGCTGCCAGCGCCACTGGCGCATTTCCATGTACAGCGACAGGTCACCGGCTGAAATGCGGAAGCGATCCGGGCGGTCGAAAAAAGCATGCCAGTCGAGTTCGGCCTCAGTGTTCCCACGACCCTCTTCCGGGGCAGCAGCTGTTGCATCAGCGCGAGCCGGTGCGGGCTGCAATTTCCCGGACTGGATCAGCTCGGCCAGTTTATCCGGCTGTACCAGCTCATCGATCACTGAGTCCAGCGCCGGACGGATCATCGGCGCGAAGGCCGCGACCATGGGATCCTTCTCCGCCTGTACGGTAAAGGCAGTGTCCACCTGCTGGCGCAGGGAAGACTGCACACTGGGAAAATCGATATAGCGCTGCATTTGTGCGGGGGAGCCGGATGAGACCGACTGCATGATGCGCCAGGCGCTGTAGTAGGGGGAGGCCAGGTAAATAACGAGATTGATCCCGATAACCGCTGCAGCAGCTATCGCCATATTGTTTTTCATTTGGCACTTCCTGTGACTTATTGTTTTTTGTTGGAGAGGTGGTGTGGAATTTTATACTGGGTCGATTATGGCGCCTCCCGGAGCGACCTGTAAAGGCAGCGCCCAGGAGGCACCCGGTAGGGGAGGCGGGCAGGGGGAACAGCAATCGATGGGAGTGCAGCGGGCGACAGCGCAAACGCATGTCGCAGGAAATCAGCTGCGGAACTTGTCCCGGTAGGCACCCGGTGCCAGGCCGGTCCATTTCTTGAACGCGCGGTTAAAGGCGCTGGGTTCGGAGAAGCCCAGCCGCTCGGCGATTTCCGCCACCGCGGTTTCCTGCTGTTTCAGCTGGTAGACCGCCATATCCCGGCGCACGGAATCCTTGATGTCCTGCCAGCTGTTGCCCTCTTCTTTCAGGCGCCGGCGCAGGGTCTGCGGCGAGATATACAGGCGTGCGGCGACGTCATCCAGGGACAGGTTCTCGATCGCATTCTGTGCCTGCAGCATGCGCCGGATCCGGCCGGTGAAACTGTTGTCGGATTTGTACTGGGCCAGCAGGCACTCGGGCGCGCGGGAAAGGAATTCACTCAGTTGCTGCGGGTCGCGCACCAGGGGCATCTGCAGGAAGCGGGTATTGAAGACCAGGCAGGTCTCGCGCTGGTTGAAGTAGTGCCGGCACGGGAACATATCGCTGTAGTCCTCGTTGTAATCCGGCGGCGGGAAGGCGAGGTTGACCCGCTCCAGCAGGATGGTGCGGTCGATCAGCCAGCTGAAGAAGCGCAGCCAGATCAGTGCCAGTGACTCCACGAAAATCTGGTTGGGCAGCTGCCGGTCGTTGCCGTGGTGGAAGATCAGGCGCGCTTCCTCGCCGTCTTCCACCAGCCGGATATGCATGTCGTCGCTCACCATGGCGACGAAACGGGCCGAGCGCAGGAGGGCGCGGCGCAGGTTGGGACAGTGAATGCAGGCGTGCCCCATCATGGCAAAGGTGCCCGGTATCCAGGGGCGGGCCAGGAAGCCGCCGGATTCATCGCTCAGCAGGTCCCATTCGCGGCGCAGCAGGCCGGCCACCTGGTCGCGCCCCAGCCGCGCATCGGGTTCATCCAGCAATTGCGGCGCAATGCCGCAGTCCAGCAGCAGCCGGTCGCAGTCCAGCCCGGCAGCACGGGCGCCCGCCAGCTGTGCGCGAATGGCGGCGGCGGGGATACCGGGATCCTCTCCGGGGAGCTTGGGGGTCTCGCTGTCCACTCTGTCAGCCCTCGGCGTTATTGATTTGTCAGCGTGCATCGCAGGTGTGGAGCAGGGATTATGCGCAAACGGCAGCGGAAAGTCAGGTTTGCACTGAAAATGGGCAGGAAACGGGGGCTGGTTCAGTAGGCTGCGTTGGGCTGATTGCAGCGTTCAACGCCGCGTTAAAGCCAGGTAAACAGGGCGGCCCCTGCCCGGGGAGTGGTCCCACGATGCTGCAACGGTCACGCCGACAGGGCGGCGCTACGGTCGGCGCCCAGGCGGCTCCAGGCCCTCTCATGGAGGTAGTAGGCCACGGTGTTAACGGCAGGTTCCACCAGGGCCAGCGCACTGCCGACCCAGAGGCTGCCGGTCACCAGGAACCCCACCGAGAAAGCCACTGACATATGCACTGCTGCAAAGCTGAGCGTCTTTTTCATAGCGATCACCGCACCAAGTGAGTTTGATTTTCATTATTGCGGCAGGTGTGTGATTGTAGAAATTGAATAACGCTCTTGGATTGATTACCTGACGCTATGCACGAGGGTGCATTCCGGGGTGCACGGGTGTGTCACCGGTCGGTGGTACCGCCGGTATCGCGGCACTGGACCGGCAGCTGTGGTACAAACAGGGGCTGGACAGTCACGGAAACACACCATGCCCAATGACCCGGAGCTGCAGCTCAACCCCACCATCTGCCGCCGGATGCTGATTGCCTACCTGATCGAGTCGCTGGAGAAGCCCAATAACCCCGCGCTGGAGGCGGCAACCGGCTGGCCGCGGCGCACGGTGCAGGACATTATCGCCAAGGGATTGCCCGGCCACGGTACCCGGGTGGAGTTTGTTCAGGAGGGGGTGCGCAATAACGACGGGCACTACCTGCTGCACGACTGGGGGTCGTTTGACCGGGAATGGGTCCGGCGGCACCTGGCGCAGATCTGCGCGACGCTGGGGGTGTCGCTGGACTGACGGGCGCGGCCCCAGGTGGGGCGCGCCGCAGGGGTTACTCGCTGTCGGCGTGCTTCTGCAGCATGCCGTTGATGCGCTCGACCAGCTTGGGATCGTCCTTCAGGCTGGCGGCGATCTGCTGGTATTCCTCTTTGGTCAATCCCGCCTGCTGGATCGCGGCAACCATCTTGCCCTGCGCTTCCTTGTTCAGCGCTTCCGCCTGCTCGATATTCTCAGCGGCCTTCAGCTTGGGGGCATATTCCCGGCTGAGTATCACGATGGAGCGATAGGCGTTGGCGAAGCTCTCCAGCTTGGGCTCGGAGTAGGAGGCCGCCCGGGCCGAGGCAGCACCGGCTTCCCCGTTTTGAGCATGGGCGGCCGACAGTGCGAGAACGAGGGACAGCGCG
Source organism: Microbulbifer zhoushanensis (assembly GCF_021729055.1). NCBI lineage: Bacteria > Pseudomonadati > Pseudomonadota > Gammaproteobacteria > Cellvibrionales > Microbulbiferaceae > Microbulbifer > Microbulbifer zhoushanensis. The sequence goes on along the minus strand of NZ_JAJSAO010000003.1, from coordinate 506,129 downwards.
GCGATACAGATGGCGGGAATTTTCATTGAACACCTCTAGTGGGTCTGAGAGGGACGCTTTTGCTTGGTGTCACGCGCCCAGCGTCGCAATGGGGCTACAGGCGTTGTTCTCTCGCTGCGGCAAAAGAAAGACTGGAGCTGTTCGTCCAGCTTAGTCGCTGTCACCACGCTCTTGTCTGATTTGCCGCCATCCGCGTGGTTTTTTTACCGCCGGCGCGGATGGATACAGCGCCTGTGGGGAGCTGTGACAGCCCCCGCCCCTAGAAGATCCCCAGGAATTTCTTGCGCCGTTGCAGCGAACTCTCGCAGCTGTTGAGCTGGCGCTGGTAAGTCCGCGCCTGGGCCGAGACTTTCTTTGCCACGTTCTTGAGCCACGGCTTGCGGTTGAAGCTGCGCCGGTTAAAGCCGCCGTGACCCTCGTGGTAGGCGAGGTACAGGTGGTAGGCATCGTCCGGGCGGATACGGCACTGCGCCTGGCTGGTGTTGTTGTACCAGCCGACAAAATCCACCGCATCGGCGAAATCGTCGCGGTCGGCGCCATAGTTGAAGGTGGTGCGCTGGTAGCTCCGCCAGGTGGTGCCCAGGGCCTGGGAGTAGCCATAGGCGTCAGAAGGGCGCGGCCCCGGGAAGATCCACAGGATTTTGGTCCGCGGCGGGCGGGCATCGTGCACGAAGCGGGATTCCTGGTGCAGGAAGGCCATCATGGTGGCCACCGGCGAGCCCCATTTTTCCTCGGCGTCCTTGGCGTCTGCGTACCAGTCATCCTTCTCCCGGAAAATACTGCAGATGTCCTCGGTGTTGCTGGGCGGGGTGGTGGCGCAGCCGGCCGCCAGCAATGGCAGGAACAGCAGGCCCAGGCACCGCTGGAGGCGGCGCGATACTTTCTTGTTATTCGGCATGGCGATCGATTTCATTCTCACAATTATCCGGCGGTGTACGTCTTCACGCCCGCGGCTGTGCCCAACAGCAGGATGTCAGCGGGACGCATGGCGAAGATACCATTGGTCACCACCCCGGTGATGTTGTTGATCGCCTGTTCCAGCGCCACTGGCTGGGCGATCTCCAGATTGTGCACATCGAGGATCACGTTGCCGTTGTCGGTGGTCACACCCTGGCGGTAGACCGGGTCGCCGCCCAGCTTGACCAGCTCGCGGGCGACGAGGGAGCGGGCCATGGGGATGACTTCCACCGGCAGGGGGAAGTTGCCCAGCATCGGTACCCACTTGCTCTCGTCGGCAATACAGACGAACTCCTCGGCACAGGCGGCGACGATCTTCTCCCGCGTGAGGGCGGCACCGCCGCCCTTGACCAGCTGCAGGGCGGCGTTGGCCTCGTCGGCACCGTCCACGTACACCTGCATCCCATCTACCGCGTTCAGGTCGTATACCGGGATACCGTGGCTCTTCAGGCGCTCGGCAGAGGCCTCCGAGCTGGCCACGGCGCCGTCGAACCGCCCCTTGATTTCCGCCAGGTAGTCGATAAAGAAGTTGGCCGTGGAGCCGGTGCCCACACCGACGATCGAGTCCGCCTCCAGCTTCGGGGCAATATGCTCGACGGCAGCGCGGGCGGTGGCCTGTTTGAGTTCATCCTGGTTCATGGTGATGGGTGGGTCCTTTGCAATGATTTTTACTGTTGTGGCTTTTTGGGGCTAAAAATTCGCGCCGAATTGTCATTATGGTGGCAAAAATGCCGTGTGGCGTTTAGACTGGCCAGCCTGTGATGCGTTTCCCGTATCGGTCACCGGGATGCCGGCGGCCACTGGCGCGATTCGGGAGGCGCGATGTCCATGTAGTCGATTTCGATGTACTGGATGTACAAGTATCAAACGCCACGGCCGCCCGATTTCACCATGCCCCATTCCTATATCAAGCGCATTTTAGACGCGCGGATTTACGATGTCGCCACCGAGACGCCACTCGAGGGAATGCGGCAGCTGTCGCACCGCTTCAATAACCGCATCCTGCTCAAGCGGGAGGACCTGCAGCCGGTCTTTTCCTTCAAGATCCGCGGTGCCTACAACAAGCTGTTGCAGCTTCCCGCGGAGCAGCGCGCCCGCGGCGTGATCGCCGCCTCGGCGGGCAATCACGCCCAGGGCCTGGCGATGGGCGCGGCCCAGTTGGGGGTGCGCGCCACCATCGTAATGCCCACCACCACCCCGCAGATCAAGGTGAATGCAGTGCGTATGCGCGGCGCCGAGGTGGTGCTGCACGGCGATACCTTTGACGAGGCCAAGACCCGCGCCCAGCAGCTGGTGGAGGAGCGCGGCCTGGTGTTCGTGCACCCCTATGACGACCCCGATGTGATTGCCGGCCAGGGTACGGTGGCGATGGAGTTGCTGCGCCAGCACTCCGGCAACCTGGATGCGGTGTTCATCCCGGTGGGTGGCGGTGGCCTGGCGGCGGGCATGGCCGCCTATATCAAGTACGTGCGGCCGGAGATCAAGGTCTATGCGGTCGAGCCCGAGGAGGCCGCCTGCCTGCAGGCGGCGCTGGCTGCCGGGGAGCGGGTATGCCTGCCGCAGGTGGGGTTGTTTGCCGACGGCGTGGCGGTGGCGCAGATCGGCGAGGAGACTTTCCGCGTGCTGCGCGAGACCGTGGACGGCGTCATTACCGTGTCCACTGATGAGGTCTGCGCGGCGATCAAGGACATCTTCGAGGATACCCGGTCGATCGCCGAGCCCGCCGGCGCCGTGGGGCTGGCCGGCCTGAAGAAGTACATCGAGCAGAGTGGCAGCCGCAACGCCACCCTGGCCACCGTATGCAGCGGCGCCAATACCAATTTCGACCGGCTGCGCTACATCAGTGAACGCACCGAAATTGGCGAAAAGCGCGAGGCGGTGCTGGCGGTGACCATTCCCGAGCGGCCCGGCAGCTACCTGCAGTTCTGCCGCGACCTGGGCGACCGTGCCATCACCGAGTTCAATTACCGCTATGCCAACAGTGGCGAGGCACATATCTTCGTCGGCCTGCAGGTGGCGGCGGATGCCGACCGGCACCAGCTGGTGGACGCCCTGCAGGGCGGTGGCTACCAGGTCACCGACCTGACCGACAACGAGATGGCCAAACTGCATATCCGCCACCTGGTGGGTGGCCGCGCCCAGGGCCTACAGGACGAGGTGGTCTATCGCTTTGAGTTTCCCGAGCGCCCCGGAGCGCTGCGGAAGTTCCTGGAACAGCTGGCCGGGCGCTGGAATATCACCCTGTTTCACTACCGCAACCACGGTGCGGCCTATGGCCGGGTGCTTGTGGGTATGGAAGTGGTGCCCGCCGAGCGGGAGCAGCTGCTGGAACTGCTCAACCAGCTGCAGTTCCCCTACTGGGATGAGACCGGCAACCCGGCCTATCGCTTCTTCCTGTCAAGCTGAGCTCGGCCAGTTGGGAATATCGGGGCAGTTATGGGAGCCTGTTTTCAGGCGCGGGTAGGCCAGGAAAATGCTTTTGTCCAACGCGGCAGGCTAAAAATGAGACATTTATCTCAAAATTTGTACGGCGATCGGTTACTATTTGTTCGCTATTAAAGTATCTTCTCACCCGCGGAACTTTTGCGTTAAAGCGAATCTAACGCGGGGTGAAGTGCTCATAACAAAAATACAGTCGAACTTACAGGATGGTCCCCATGAAACCCGATGCACTGACAATCGCAGTGGTTGTCTTTGTTGCGGGCGTGCTGTTGAGCAGCACCGGCCTCACCGAGGTGTTTGCCTCGGATGAAGAGTCGGAGCCGCCGGCGGCATTGCAGCAAGGAGTGGTAACGCGCTGAGTGTGCCCCCATGCCCGCAGGCAAAACACAAAAAAGGCCGGACGCGAGAGCGTCCGGCCTTTTTTGTTGTGGGTGCCAGGGGGCGGGGTCAGCGGCAGCGATACAGCTGGTGGTCCGTGATCACTGCATCCAGCGGGATATCCCAGCTGTCAGTGGGTAGGTGGTCGACACACTGTAGCTGGTGGGCTGCGCCGATCATTGCCGGCCCGGTGCCGGGCAGCTGGCGCTTGAAAGCGAATGTCCGGTCATAAAAGCCGGCTCCCATGCCCAGCCGCGCGCCGCTCGGGTCAAAGGCCACCAGCGGCACCAGCACCAGGTCGAGGCGCATGGGAGAATGGCTGTCCCCCCGTACCGGTTCCGGGATGCCGTATCGGTTGCGGTAGGTCAGGGCCCTGCCCCGCCAGTGACAGAAGCGCAGGTGCGGATGGGGCTCTGCCGGTAGTCGCGGCAGGTAGAAGCGCTTGTCGGGAAAGCGGCGTGGCAGGCCCAGCAGGTCCAGCTCGCCGTCCATCGGCCAGTAGATGCCGATGTGCCTGGCCACCCGGAACTCGGGGGTGCGCCCCAGGCGTGTCAGTGCGGCGCGGGCGGCGAGTCGCTGGTGATGGGCGGACAGTGCGCGGCGGGCGGTGCGCATGGCGCGGCGCAGTTCCGCTTTGCTCTCGCTCATGGTAAGTCGCCACCGGGAAGGAAATTAAGAGCCCCAAAGTGCGGCTGATGACGTAGCCTTGAACCGTAAAGTTCAAGGTGGCGGTTCCCGGGATGTATCAGGCTTTCCGCTGCGAGGCGGACTTGCTCAACAACACCCTCTGGCAACCACCCGGGTCAGATTATCGGCTCGAGGACATAGTCAACTGGCCAACACTCCAGGGTATGTGAAGTATAACAATGGCCGGGGAAAAAGGCTAAGCGCGTAGTGCGCGCCGGATGTCTCCGGCGGCAAAAGTCAAGGCTGCTCAGGCGTCGTGGGAATCAATCTTGCTGAGGGCGGACTGGACCTTGTCCTGCAGGCGGTCAAGCATGTCCTGCTCCAGCGGGACGCGGGTCAGGTCCGCTTTTGCCTGGATCAGTTCGTGGGCAATATTCAGCGCGGCCATAACCGCGATGCGCTCGAGGCCGATCACCGAGCCGCTGGCACGAATACGCGACATGCGCTCGTTCAGCAGGCGTGCGGACGCCTGCAGTTCTGCGCTCTCGTCTTCTGTGCAGGCAACGCGGTATTCCTTGTCGAGGATGGTTACCGTTACCGTTTCCTGCGTTGCTGCTGAATCACCCATCAGGATTCTTGTGCTAGCCCCTTGAGGCGGTTGATCATGGCTTCCACCCGGTTGCGGGCGGCTTCATTATTCTTTACCAGGCGCTGGCGCTCGCGTTGCCATTCAGCCTCCAGCTGACGTAGCTCGCGGTTCTGCTCCGCCAGCTGCTGGCAGCGGGCGATCAGCGAGTCCACCGTGCTTTCTAACGCTTCAATTCTGTCCATAATTCCTGCGTTTCAGGCGTGCGCCCTGAATAGACTCCCACCACGACAGACCGCGCGGGATTCCGCTACTATATTGCCGGTGTCATGGTGGGTCAATTATCCCGCCCGAGCACGCAATCACAAATTTGCGTGCGGCCTGCCCACGCCCGTGGTGAAGTGTGTGCAGTTGCGGCATAAAGCGACGAACTGCGCAAACTCTGAGCACCCCGGGGCCGGGAGCAGATTGCCGGGCGATAATCTGCAAAACTGTAAGCACAAACCGTTCAATCCAATAAAGTACCGAGCCGTCTGTATGACAAGTCCCGCAAACGATTTTCACTCCCTCGCCAACGCCATCATGGCTGCCGGTGGCCGGGCCGACCCCAGCGAATTGCACGGGTTCGTCTGTGGCATGTTGTCGGCGGGCGCGCGCCCGGACAAAAAACGCTGGCAATCAGAGCTTGCGGGCCTGCTCGACCTGGAAGCGGTCCCCGCCGACCTGGACAAGGCACTGGTGGAAATGGCACAGCAAAGCCAGGCGCAGCTGGAAGACAGTGACTTTGATTTCCAGCTGTTGCTGACTGATGACCCGGACCTGGCAGCCCGTACCCTGACGCTGGGACACTGGTGCCAGGGCTTCCTGCATGGTTTCGGTATCGGCCAGTTCAAGGGCAAGCTGCAGGAAACCAGTGAAGAGGCACTGCGTGACCTGGGCGCGGTGGCCCAGGTGGATGAAACCGAGCTGGGGGATTCCGAGGAGACTGAAAACCAGCTGTTGCAGGTGGAGGAATATGTGCGGGTGGCCGTGCTGAATATTTTCACCGAAGTGGCTGCCGCGCAGGCGGCGAGCCGCCCGGGCAGTGCAGGGGGCAAGGGCGGTCCCACGGTTCACTGATGGCAATTGGCAAGGCGGAATATGCCCGGCGCCGCGCGCGCCTGGTGGCGGCACTGGATTCGGATGGCCTGGCAATTGTGCCGGCGGCAAGGGAGCAGTTGCGTTCACGGGATACCTATTTCCCGTTCCGGCAGGACAGTGATTTTCTATACCTGACGGGGTTCCGCGAGCCGGAGGCACTGCTGGTGCTGGTCCCCGGCAGGGCGCAGGGGGAATCGATCCTGTTCTGCCGTGACCGCGACGCGGAAAAGGAAATGTGGGATGGGCCCAGGCTGGGCCCGGAGCGCGCCGCCGACGAGTGCGGCCTCTGTGATGCCTTCCCGATCGGCGACCTGGACGACATCCTGCCGGGCCTGCTCGAGGGGCGCAGCCGTATTTATTACACCCTGGGCCGCTTCCCGCAGCTGGACCGGCGCCTGCAGGGATACCTGCGCGTGCTCGACGGTGCGCCCGGCAGTGACGGTGCGCCGGAGCTGGTGGACCTGGACCGGCACCTGCACGACCTGCGCCTGTACAAGAGCGCGCAGGAAATACGCCTGATGCGCCGCGCGGCAGAAATCACCGCAGCGGCACACAAACGGGCCATGGCGGCTTGCCGGCCGGGGCTGTATGAGCACCACCTGGAGGCAGAATTGCTGCACGGTTTTGTTGCCGCGGGTGCGCGGGAGCCGGCCTATCCCAGTATTGTTGCCGCGGGTCACAATGCGCTGGTGATGCACTATTGCGAAAACAATGCGCCCCTGAAAAACGGTGACCTGGTGCTGGTGGATGCCGGTTGTGAATACCGCGGGTACGCGGCCGATGTGACCCGCACCTATCCGGTCAATGGGCGTTTCAGTGGTGCGCAGAAAGCAATTTACGAAATCGTGCTTGAAGCGCAGGAAGCGGCGATCGCACAGCTGCAGGTAGGCAATGACTGGAATGTGCCGCATATGGCCAGCGTGGAAGTGATCGCACAGGGCTTGCTTGACCTGGGGCTGTTGCAGGGCGATCTCAGTGGCATTATCGAGTCCGGTGCCTATCGCCGGTTTTACATGCATCGGGCCGGGCACTGGCTGGGAATGGATGTGCATGATGTGGGCGACTATCGCGTGCACGGCCAGTGGCGCCTGTTGGAGGCGGGAATGGCGATGACAGTGGAGCCCGGTATTTATATCGCTGCCGAAGATGAGCAGGTGCCGGAAAAATTCCGCGGTATCGGTATCCGTATCGAAGACGATGTCGCACTGCTGAAGAATGGGCCCGAAGTGTTGTCGGCGGATGCGCCCAAGGGGGTGGCCGATATCGAATACCTGATCCGTTGTGGGGATGTACAGGAGGCGTTGCTGTGAGCCAGCCGCAAGATTTCGTGGATGTTGCCATTGTTGGTGGCGGCATGGCCGGGGTGAGCCTGGCGCTGATGTTACAGCAGTCCTGCCCGCACCTGTCGGTGGCACTGCTGGAGCAGCACCCGTTGCCGGAAGCTGCGGCCAGTGTCGAATTGCCCAGTTTCGATGCCCGCGCCACCGCGCTGGCATCGGGCAGCCTGCAGTTGTTCGACCGCCTGGGTGTGTGGTCGCAATTGCGTGAGTACGCAGCGCCAATCCGGCGGGTGCAGGTCAGCGACCGGGGGCGCCCGCTGGGGGTTTCCCTGCGCGCGCAGACCGAGGCGCGTGCCAGCTATGACGGTATGCTGGGTGCAGTGATTGAAAATGCCGCGCTGGGCCCGGTCCTGCACGGCGCGCTCAGCGGGACCGATGTGCGCCTGCTGGCGCCGGCGCGGGTCCTGGACGTGCAGATGGAGGAAGCCGGTGCGCAACTGCAGTGGAGTGCCGGCGAGGACAGCCCGATACAGTTGCTGCGTGCTGGCCTGCTGGTAGTGGCGGATGGCGTGAACTCACCGCTCTGTCGCCGGCTCGGGATCGAGACCGAGCAGGTCTCTTACAGCCAGCGCGCACTGGTGACAACGGTAGGGTTGCAGCGCGACCACGGGGGGGTGGCCTACGAGCGATTTACCCCGGATGGCCCCATGGCGCTGTTGCCGCTGCCACGCCGCCACGGCCAGCACCGTATGGCACTGGTGTGGACCAGTCCCGAAGAGGACGCGGCAGAAATAGAATCACTGTCGGCCGATTCATTCGTCCGGCGCCTGCAGCGAACCTTCGGCTGGCGGGCCGGGCGGATCGAGTGCGCGGGCGAAGTGAGCAGTTACCCACTGAGTCTGTCTCTGGCGCGGGAGCAGTGGCGCCGCGACCTGGTTCTGGTGGGTAACTGCGCGCATTTCCTGCACCCGGTGGCCGGCCAGGGCTTCAACCTGACCCTGCGCGACTGCCATGGCCTGGCGCAGAGCCTCGCCCGGGGCGGTTTGGCGCAAAATTCATCTGAGCGGCTAGACTTGTTACAGGAATATGCGCGGTCGCGGCAGCTGGACCAACAGCTGACCATCGGTTTCAGTGATCGCGTACCGGCCCTGTTTGCCGCCCCCGGCCCGCTGGCCCGGGGCCTGCGCCAGTTCGGCCTGCTGGGCCTGGCGCTGGCGCCGCCCCTGCGGGCAGAGTTTGCCGGCCAGGCGGCTGGATTTGGGCTTTAATTGAGCGCACCCGACCGGTATGGCGCCGGCGCGGAATTAGCTGGAATGGCACCTATGAACAGACAACGTCTCGATATTGCGGTGGTTGGCGCCGGTATGGTGGGGCTCGCCCAGGCAGCGCTGCTGGCCGTGCGCCATCCGCAGTTGCAGGTGGCGGTGCTGGAAGCCTCCACGGAGCTGCCGGAGGTGTCACCGGACACCTACGATCCGCGGGTGGTCGCACTGACCCAGGCCTCCCGCGAGTTGCTGGAGGAGGTGGGCGCCTGGGCGCTGATTGAGAACAATCGCGCCTGCCCCTACACCGAGATGCGGGTATGGGATGCCGAGGGTACCGGCTCGGTCTGCTTCAACAGCCGCGATGTGCAGTTGCCGAACCTCGGCCATATTGTCGAGAACAATGTGGTGGTGGATGCACTGCGCCGGCGTATCGATGAGCTGCCCAATGCGGAGTTGATCAGCGGTTTCCGCCTCGAGAGCTGGTGGCGGGATTGCGGCCTGTGGCACCTGCAGCCGCGTTCCGACCGGCTGGCAGATGTGGAGGGCGGTGAGCGCAATCCCGAGACCCTGCGCGCACGGTTGCTGATCGGTGCCGACGGTGTGCGTTCGCGGGTGCGCGACCTGCTGCATATCCGCTGTCACGAGACCAATTACCACCAGACTGCGATGGTGTGCGTGGCCCGCTGCAGTGAGCCCCATCGCCACACTGCATGGCAGCGCTTCCTCAAGGAGGGGCCGCTGGCCTTCCTGCCGCTCAGTGGGCTCGGTGACGAGAATCACTGCGCGGTGGTGTGGTCCGCGGACGATGCCCTGGCGCGCGAGCTGCTCGAGCTGGACGATGCCGCCTTTGCCCTGAATATGGAGAAGGCCTTCGAGAGTCGCCTGGGCGAGGTGGAGGCGGTGGGTGAGCGTTACGCCTTCCCGCTGCGCGCGCGCCATGCGGAATCCTATTTCGGCCCGGGCGCCGTACTGGTCGGTGATGCCGCACACAGTATCCACCCGCTGGCCGGGCAGGGCGCCAACCTGGGATTGCAGGACGTGCGCGTGCTGAGCGAGGAAATCGGGCGCGCACTGAAACGCGACCTGGACCCATCAGATAACTCGGTACTGGCGCGCTACCAGCGCCGCCGCCGCGGCGACAACGCGGCCACACTCAAGGCGATGAGTGCCTTCAAGTCCCTGTTCGGGGCCGGCGACCTGCACTGGCGCTGGCTGCGCAACACCGGATTGAGTATGGTGGACGCCAGCCCGCTACTGAAAAAACGAATTATCCTGCGCGCGATGGCGGTTTGACCGGGTTCCTGTCCGGTGACCCGCGCACAGGCCTATAGGGAAGACACAGGCACACCTTGAGCGACTGGATTACCGTCCGGGAATTTCCCCCGCAGCAGGATCTCTCCGAACTGGCGCAGTTTATACGGCGCAGCGGCTTGCCCCTGCGCATTACCGAAGAGCGCAACTGCCAGCGCCTGGCCACGCCCGATCCCCGCCTGAATGAGCTGTTGCAGCCGTTGCTGGACCGCTGGAGCGCCGGTGAAATCGATCTGTCACAGATCCAGGTTACCGCTCAGCACAGTGAGACCGGCAGTGACACCGGGCAGGCACCGGGGGCACCGGGGGAAACCGGGGGCGACTACCAGGCAACCGTTGCGGCATTGCCCAGCTGGCCGCTGGATCGCACACCGGTAAGCCTGATACTGATTCTGCTGTGTTTCGTCGGCTGGTTCCTGGCCAGTGACAGTTTTGCGCGGCAGCTGATCATCCTGCCCGATCGCGGCGCGGACTTTTCCCTCGCCACGTCCTCTCTCGCCTGGCACTTCGCCAATGGTGAATACTGGCGGCTGTGGACGCCGGCTATCCTGCATTTCTCCCTGCCCCACGCGCTGTTCAATGCGTTGGGCATATGGATCGTCGGCCGGCCGCTGGAAGCGCGTGCCGGCAGCGGGGTTTTCACTGTTGCGGTGCTGGTGAGTGCTGCGGTGGCCAACCTGGCACAGTACTGGTGGTCGCCGGGAACGATTTTCGGCGGCATGTCGGGCGTGGTGTATGCACTGGTGGGCTGCGTGTTTGTCCTGCAACGGCGGCACCCGGAGTGGCTGGAAGTCCCCCGTGGTATCGTTGCGGTGGCAGTGGGCTGGCTGTTAATTTGCGCCACCGGCCTGGTCACACTGCTGGTCGGTGTCGGTGTGGCCAATGCGGCGCACATGGGCGGGTTTGCCTGCGGCGTTGCGCTCGCGGCAGTCTATTGCCTCGCCGGCGGGGACCGCCATTTCACCAATGACGACGGGGCTGCCTGATCCAAAATGATTCTGTTGATCGTCTATGTGCTGATCGCGCTGGGTTTTTCCTTCCTGTGCTCGATCGCGGAGTCCGTGATTCTCAGTGTCAGTACGCCCTATGTGAGCCTGCTCGAGCGTGAGGGGCACCGCTCGGGGCGAGTGCTGCGGGAGCTGAAGCAGGATATCAACGCGCCGCTCGCCGCTATCCTCACCCTGAACACCGTTGCCCACACCGCCGGCGCCGCCGGTGCCGGTGCCCAGGCGGCAGCGGTATTCGGCAGCCAGTACCTGGGGATTGCCTCGGCCATCCTTACGCTGCTGATCCTGGTTTTTTCCGAGATCATCCCCAAGACCCTGGGGGCCTTTTACTGGCGCCAGCTGGCGCCGGCTACGGCCTATGCCCTGCGCGGCCTGGTGTGGCTGCTGTACCCGTTTGTGAAGATGTCCGAGTGGCTGACCCGTGGACTCTCCCACGGCCCCACCCTGACCGGTTTCAGCCGCGAGGAATTTGCGGTGATGGCGCAGCTGGGAGAGGAAGAGGGACAGCTCGAGGCCCAGGAGTCCAGCATCCTGCGCAACCTGTTTTTCACCCTGCGCGACCACTCGGTGCGGGAAGTGATGACACCCCGTACGGTGGTGTTCTCCCTGTCCCAGGATGCCACCGTGGGGGAATCCTATGACGAGGTGGAAAAAAGCCGCTTCTCCCGGCTTCCCATATACGAGCAGCAGGACCCGGATTGCGTGGTGGGCTTCGTCCTCAAGCAGGACCTGCTGCTGGCCTACGCCCGCGGTGGGGAGAAGGAAAAACTGTCGACTTTTCGCCGCGACATGTTGATGTTGCCGGAGACCGCCACCATCTACCAGGTATTCCAGAAGATGATGCGCCGGCGCGTACAGATCAGCGCGGTGGTGGATGAGTACGGCAGCCTGGAAGGGCTGGTGACGCTGGAAGACATTCTCGAGACCCTGCTGGGCGAGGAAATCGTCGACGAGGCAGACAAGACCGCCGACCGCCAGGAAGTGGCCAAGCGACTGTGGCGCTGGCGCTCCAAGCGATACGGGCTCAAGGTGGACGAGGAGGCGGACCGCGATGCGGAACCGGAGGCCGAGGGGGGTAGCCCCGCGGATGACGAGGAAGCCTCGCGGGGCGATGACCCGGACCAGCAGTCGCGGGGATGAGTCGATCCGGCGGTGCGGAACCCGTTACCGGGATTCCGGTCAAAATTTGTAGTCGGCAGTAAACCGCTTCGCGGTACTGCCGGCATTTTTACCCGAGGGCACCGCAGGTGTGTGAGCGTGCGTAAGAACCTGGCGTTTATTCTGCTGCAATCGGTACTGCTGTGTTCGGCGGTGCTGGCAGGGCCCGTTGCGCCGGGAACTGATCGCATCGACCTGGCGGGCCAGCCCCCAGGCGATACCCAGTACGCCCCGCTTCTCTCTCCCGACGGCGATACCGACTCGCTACCGCCGCGCAGCAGCGGCCCACTCTCTGCAACTCCCTTTCCCCGCGCCGTAACCTCTGCGCGGAAGATCGGCCGGGCACAGCCCCGGACGCGAGCCGCCAATGCCATCCGGGCACCCCCGTTCACGGCTTAACTTTCCTGCCACCAAGTAACCGGGCGCCAGTGCGGCCGCCCGACCGATTTTGCAGGCACGGGCCACCGCCCGGCGATTGCCCGTGCAAGAGAGTTATGCCATGAAAAATCTGGATTTCGTTCCGCTCGAAACGGCGGACAAACTCGTCTTTCCCGAGGAGTTCTGTGAACTGCACCTGGACTCCCCGGCCCTGAGCTTCATTACTGACTTCAAGGATCACCACCCGGCAATCCTGACCCCCTCGGTGCCGGCCCTGGAAGCATCCCGGCTGATGCGGGCCGGTCACCTGGGGGCCGTGCTGGTGCTGGACCGGCAGGGGGAATTTGTCGGCCTGTTGAGCGACGACGATATTTCCTACCAGCGGGTGATGCAGCGCGTGGCTGCGGGGCAACTGCGCCAGGAGCTGACGGTGGGCGACCTGATGCGCCCGCGCCGGGAGCTGCAGTTGCTCAGTTACCCACAGGTGGAAAGCTGCACCATCCGGGAAGTCCTCCAGGCCATGCGCCGGGAGGGGCAGCCCTGCTGCCTGGTGGTGGACCGCGACCTGCACCATGTGCGCGGCCTGGTCAGTGCGATGGATGTGGCCCGGCGGCTGCACGCCGATATCCATATCGAGGCACAGCCCACCGTGGCGGGCATGCTGCGCTCGGTATCGGCCACCAGCTGAGTCTGTAGCCAGTGGTGCGCGGCCGGGGGCCGCGCACCCTGTCAGGAAGCCGGGTCGACGATGTCGCCCAGGCTGTTATTGACCCGGTACCAGCCGGTGACGCTATAGCGTGGCCGGTTAACGGTGAGCACCTCGTGGGGAAATTCCTCGCTCAGGAAAATCACCATCTGGCCAAAGCGCGGTGCCACTTTCAGCAGGGGTGGCGCGTCTGCAGCAGAACCTTCCTCACCCGCGGGATAGATCGCCAGCTCGCCGCCATCGCGGGGCTGCCAGTTCGGGGTCAGGTAGAGCACGGTGCTCAGGACCCGGTTGGTGCTGCCCTGGAAGGAGTCCAGGTGTTTTTTGTAAAAGGTGCCGCGGTCGTAGTAGGCGTAATGGCACTCGTAATCGAACAGGCCCAGGAACAGCCGCCGGTTGAGTCCCTCGCGCAGGGTTTCCATCCACGACAGGTAGGTGTTGACCGAGGGGTTGGTGTTATCGAGCCAGTAAATCTCGTCGCTGCGCACGAAGCGGTTCAGCTGGTGTTCCTCTTCCCGGCCGATACCGGCACGGCGGAAATGCTCGCGGTCGATGGAGCGGAAATGGCGCAACAGGCCCCCCAACGCGGCGGGTGGCAGCGGCGCGGGCAGTACGACATAGCCGTCGGCGCGCAGTGCCGCGGCGATCCGGTCAATGGGGTCGCCGTCCCGGGGGCCGCAGGGGCGGTCGTCGGTGGCGCGCAAGGCAATGTTCAATAGGGGAGGCTCCGGGCTGGTGGCGAACGGGTGTCGCTGCGAGGGACTTATACACCCAAACCCCCGGGTTGCAAAGCTTTCCCTTCCCCATATCGGGCTCCCCGCCCGGCGGCGCCCCGCCTCACGGAATCTTTGTCGGTGAGCGGGCCGTGGTACAGGTTTAAGTCCCGTTGCCTGCTAGGCTTGCAGAAGATCGCCATCTGGTAACGGCGGCGGCGCGGCCGGTAGAATACGCGGCTTTCTAACAGACAGATTCGAGAACAAAAGATGGGAAACAGAACGCCTCTGTATGACGCGCATGTCGCCATGGGCGGCAAAATGGTCGACTTCGGTGGCTGGGATATGCCGCTGCACTATGGTTCGCAGCTGGAAGAGCACAACAAGGTGCGCACCGCGGCGGGCATGTTCGATGTGTCCCACATGACCGTCGTGGATATCGACGGCGACGGCGCCCGCGCCCGCGATTACCTGCGCTACCTGCTGGCCAACGACGTGGCCAAGCTGGACGGCAAGCCGGGCAAAGCCCTCTACACCGGTATGCTGAATGAGCGCGGTGGGGTGATCGATGACCTGATCGTGTACCTGCGCGACCCGGGCTACCGGGTGGTGGTCAACTGTGCCACCCGCGAGAAAGACCTGGCCTGGATGCAGGAGCAGGCGCAGCAGTTTGATGTCACCCTGACCGAGCGCCCGGAGCTGGCCATGGTGGCGATCCAGGGCCCCGAGGCCCTGGACAAGGCCAAGGAGGTGCTGGGCATCGAGTGGACCGCGGCCATTGACGATCTCAAGCCGTTCCAGAGTGTCGCCCGCGGCGAGTGGTTCGTGGCCCGCACCGGCTATACCGGGGAAGACGGCCTGGAAATCATGCTGCCGGCGGAAGACGCCGACGGTTTCTGGCGCGCCCTGGAAAAGGCCGGCGTGGCTCCCTGTGGCCTCGGCGCCCGCGATACCCTGCGTCTCGAGGCGGGCATGAACCTGTACGGCCACGAGATGGACGATGACACCTCGCCGCTGGCGGCGAACATGGGCTGGACCATTGCCTGGGAGCCGGAAGAGCGCAAGTTTATCGGCCGCGAGCCGCTGGAAGCGGAAAAAGCCGCGGGCCGGAAGCAGAAGCTGGTAGGCCTGGTGCTGGAAGAGCGCGGCGTGCTGCGCGCCGGCCAGGTGGTAAAAGTGGACGGCAGCGACGAGGCCGGTATCATCACCAGCGGTACTTTTTCGCCGACCCTGGGTCACTCCATCGCCATGGCCCGCGTGCCGGCGAGTACCGGTGACCGGGCCCAGGTGGAAATCCGTAAGAAGCTGGTGCCGGTGAAAGTGGTCAAGGCCAGCTTTGTGCGCAACGGCAAGTCGGTTATCTGACGCCGGGAAAATGACAAGCGACCGGCGCGGTGCCAGGCAGGCATCCCGCGCCGGGTTTACCGAATGAGAAATGCTTAATCGAGGGATCACAGCATGAGCGAAATCCGCAACGAACTGAAATACCTCTCCAGCCACGAGTGGGCGCGCCTGGAGGAAGACGGCACCGTGACCATCGGCATCAGCGATCACGCCCAGGATGCGCTGGGCGATGTGGTCTTTGTCGAGACCCCGGAAGTGGGCACCAACCTGGCTGCCGGCGACGAGGCCGGTGTGGTGGAGTCGGTAAAGGCCGCCAGCGATATCTACGCGCCGGTCTCCGGTGAGGTGGTCGAGGTAAACGAGGCGCTGGAAGACGCCCCGGAAACCGTCAACTCCTCACCTTACGACGAGGGCTGGTTCTTCCGCGTCAAGCCCAGCGATACCAGTGAGCTGGACAACATGCTGGACGCCGATGCCTACCGTGCCGAGTCCGAAGAGGGCTGATCACCGGCAGGGCAGCAAAAAGCCGCAACGGGAAACCGGTGCGGCTTTTTTTGTGCCTGCTTTTGCGCCCGCAACCCTGCCGGCGGTTACTGGGGCTGTAACAGTGCCTTCAGGCCGATGCCCTTGAGGTACCCGGCCAGGGTCTCCTCGATTTCCTCCGGGCACTGCATATCCAGTACACGTTCCAGCAGGCGCTCGGTATCGGCCCGGGTCACCGCGCGCAGGGCTGCCTTGACCCGCGGCAGGTTGGTGGCATTCATCGACAGCACGTCATAGCCCATGGCGAGCAACAACAGGGCCCCGCCGGGATCGCCGGCCAGCTCGCCGCAGATGCCCACCTTGGTGCCGGCCTCGTGACCGGCGGTGATGACATCCCGCAGTGCCCGCAGCACTGCCGGGTGCAGGGAGTGGTAGATTCCCGCCACGCGGCTGTTGTTGCGGTCCACCGCCAGCAGGTACTGGGTGAGGTCGTTGCTGCCCACGGACATGAAGTCGACCCGTTCGGCCAGTTCGCGCGCCTGGTACACGGCCGAGGGAACCTCGATCATGATGCCCAGCGGCGGCATGGCAATATCGAAACCCTCGTCGACCAGTTCCCCGTGGGCCCGCTCCACCAGCTTGCGCGCAGCCTCCACCTCGGCCACGCCGCTGATCATCGGCAGCATGATGCGCAGGTTATCCAGGCCCAGGCTGGCCTTCATCATCGCGCGCACCTGGGCCAGGAAGATTTCCGGGTGGTCCAGGGTCACGCGGATACCGCGCCAGCCCAGGAAGGGGTTGGTTTCCTCGATGGGGAAATAGGCCAGGGCCTTGTCGCCGCCGATATCCAGGGTGCGCATGGTGACCGGTCGCGGGGCGAAGGCCTCCAGCTGTTCCCGGTAGATTTCCCGCTGTTCCTCCTCGGACGGGAAGCGGTCGCGCAGCAGGAAGGGAACCTCGGTGCGGTAGAGCCCCACGCCCTCGGCACCGCGCTCCAGCGAGCGCACCACGTCCGCCATCAGGCCGGTATTGACCCACAGGCGCACCCGGTGGCCGTCGGCGGTTTCGCCGGGGAGGCTGGCCAGGTGATCCAGGTTGCGCGCCAGCTCCCGCTCTTCCTCGACGATACTGTCGTAGCGGCGCCGCAGCTCCGGGCTGGGGTGCACGAACAGCTCGCCGCGGTAGCCGTCCACCACCAGGTCCTCGCCGTCGATGCGCTCGAACGGCAGTTCCTGGGCCCCCATGACAGCGGGCAGGCCCATGGCGCGGGCAATGATGGCCACGTGGCTGTTACCCGAGCCCCTCACAGAAACCAGGCCGATCAACCTGTCCCGGGGCACCTGCGCCAGTGCCGCGGCGGTGAGCTCCTCTCCCACCAGGATGGTGTTTTCGGGATAGTCCCGCTCGATCTGCTGTTGCTGGCGCAGGTGCATGAGCACGCGGGCGCCAAGATCCCGCACGTCGGCGGCGCGGTCGCGGAAGTAGGAATCGGACATGGCCTCGAAGCGGCGCACATGCTCCAGCATTACCTCTGCCCAGGCGCGGCTGGCGGTAAGCTGCTGGCGGATGCGCTCGGAGACCTCGACCGCGATGGAACTGTCATCGAGCATGCTGATATAGGCATCGAACAGTGCCCGCTCCTCGCGGTTGAGATCCCCCTTGAGCCGCTCGCCCACCTCGCGGATCTCCGCGCGGGCATTGGCCAGCGCCTGGTGGAACAGCTCCAGTTCGGCGTCCACGTCCATGCAGCAGGCGAAGGGCACCGTTGCCAGGTTGGCGGGGGGCGCGACGATATGCGCGCGGCCGATCGCCACCCCGGGTGAGGCGGCGAGGCCGCTGAACTTGGCCTCCCGCCGCTGCTGGCCAATGGCGGCCAGGGCGCCGGTGGCCTCCGCGTGGGCGATGACACCGGCCAGCTGGGCTGACAGGGTGACCAGGAAGGCCTCTTCACCCTCATCGAAGCGCCGCTGTTCGGCCTGCTGCACGACCAGTACCCCCAGGACCTGCCGGTGGTGAATGATGGGGGTGCCCAGGAAAGCGCTGAAACGCTCCTCGCCGGTGGCCGGGAAGTAATGGTAGGCGGGGTGGGCCTCGGCGCGCTCGAGGTTGATCGGCTCCTCGCGGGTGACCACGTTGCCCACCAGGCCCTCACCGGGGGCCAGGTGCACATTGCCCACGGCATCGGGGTTGAGGCCACGGGTCGCCATCAGCACGTAGGTGCCGGACTGGTTATCGCGCAGGTATACGGAGCAGACCCGGGTGTGCATGACCTCGCGCACGCGCCGCACGATAATATCCAGCACCGCGGGCAGGTCGCGTGCCGCGTTGACTTCCTGAACGATACTGCGCAGAGATCCGAGCAAAGGCCTGTCCTCGCCGTGAAGCGGAAGTGTCGGCCGGCCATTCCCGGGCCGGGACGATCGGGGCCGGGCGGGCAGGACTATTCCCGCTCGCCCAGCCAGCGTTTCTCCAATTGTATTTGCTGTGGCGCCAGTTCGGTAAGCGCGCGGCGGTACACCTCGCGCTTGAAGGCCACCACCTTGTCCAGGGGGTGCCAGTAGCTGACCCAGCGCCAGTGGTCGAACTCGGGCTTGTAGCCGTTGTTGAAGCTGATGACATTTTCCGGGGCCCGCAGCTGCAGCAGGTACCACTTCTGCTTCTGGCCGATACACAGCGGTTCCGATCGCCGGCGCACCAGGCGCTTGGGCAACCGGTAGCGCAACCAACCCCTGGTACAGGCGATCATGCTCACCTGGTCACGGGTAAGCCCGATTTCCTCGTATAGCTCCCGGTACAACGCATGTTCCGCGGACTCGCCCGGGTTGATGCCGCCCTGCGGAAACTGCCACGCGTCCTTGCCGCCCACCCGCCGTGCCCAGAGCGCCTGGCCGCGCTCGTTCAGCACAATGATGCCGACATTGGGGCGGAAGCCCTCCGCGTCGATATTACTGCTGTTGTCGCCGCCCGAGCCGTGCGCCTTGCGGTTACCGGCGCTGTTGCCGGTGGCGGGGCTATTGGTGCGGTTGGACTTGGCGGATCTGCGGCGGTTTTTTCGCCCGGCTTGCTTTGGCTTGCCGTCGCCCAAATTCCCGTCCTCTAAACTGTGTCTGCGCGGCCCAGACGCCGCGCAATCTTGCCCAGCATTGTTCCACAGCGGGGGACATTACTGCAATTCAGTGAAACGGATCCTGTGAACAGCTCCCGGGACGGGTAAAATTGCCCGCCGCAATGGTCCGAAGTGTGGGCTGTGTGGCGGCGAATTAATCTATGCCGACTATATTTGAATAGGGAGTGCGCGGTGCACCTGGCTATTTTTGACCTGGATAACACCCTGATTGGAGGGGACAGCGACTACGCCTGGGGCGAGTTCCTGGTAGAGCGTGAGCACGTCGACAGTGATCGCTATCGCTCCGCCAATGATCGTTTCTACCGGGATTACCAGCGCGGTGAACTGGATATCTTCGCCTACCTCGAGTTCGCGCTCGAGCCGCTGGCGCAAATCTCGCGGGCGCAGCTGGCCAACCTGCAGCGGGAGTTCATGGAGGAGGTGGTCAGCGAGATCTGGCTGCCGCAGGCGGAGGAGCTGATCGCCCGGCACCGGCGCCAGGGTCATCACATCATGATCATTACCGCCACCAACCGGTTTGTGGTGGAGCCGATCGCCGCGCGCCTGGGGGTGGACACCCTGCTGGCCACCGAACCCGAGGAGGTGGAGGGGCGCTTTACCGGTAAGGTGGTGGGCGAGCCCTGCTACCAGAACGGCAAGGTGCTGCGGCTCGAACAGTGGCTGGCCGGCAACCCCGACTACCGCCGCGGGGAAAAGTGGTTTTACAGCGACTCGATCAATGACCTGCCGCTGTTGAAGACGGTCGAGCACCCGGTAGCGGTGGACCCGGATGCAACGCTGCGTGCCGAGGCAGAGCAGCGCGGCTGGCCGATAATCAGCCTGCGCGAACCGCTGGAATAACCGGCAGGCGCAGCGAAATTTTGACAAGCCGGGGCCCCGGGCGCCGGAACCGAAGCTTTGCAATTGCTTGACGTGGGGATTTGTGTGACTGGATCAATCGTTCTCAAGCGTGTCTCAGCGGCCCTCGCCATCCTGCTGGGCCTGGGCCTGGCTGGCTGTGACAGCCGCCGGGCGGAAGAGCCGCAGCAGGAGGCGCCGGCGGTGAAGACACCGCCAGCCATCGACCGCAAGGTGGCCGAACGTTTTTCGCATACGATGTGGCAGGCGGGGGAGGCCCAGCTGATTGATGTGCGTGCCTCCGTGGAGGCCCTGAACCGGGCGCTCACCACCCTGTTGGACAGGCCCAGTGAAGACCACCTGGAGTCCGCCAAGCTGGCGTGGCTGGATGCCCACCGTGAATTCGCCGCCGCACTGCCCTACATCCAGCTGGCCTTTGCACCGGCTGAATTGCGCGATGAGGGCCGCGAGCTGGTACTTTCCATGGACAGCTGGCCGGTGCAGCCCGGCTACCTGGACACGGTACCCGGCTATTCGGAGAGCGGTATCGTCAATGACACCGCAGTGGAGCTTACCCTGGCCAACCTGCGCCGGCAGCATCGACTGACTGCCCACGAGGAGGCCAGCACCGGCTTCCATGCCCTGGAGATCATGCTCTGGGGCCCCACCAGCGAGCGCAGTGCGGACCAGTTCCAGGCCGCGTCCGCGGGTGAGGAGCCAGAGGCACTGGCTGCCAACCGCCGGCGCCAGCTCACGCGGCTCATGGGCGAGGCGCTGGCAGAGGACCTGGCGGGGCTGGAGCGCCGCTGGCCGTTTACAATGAATGACCTGTCGCGCCACTTCCTGGCCCTGGACCCGGTGGCGCGCCTGCAGCAGGTACGGGCCTCACACCTGCGCACGCTGGATGAGGAGCTGTTGCGGCGGCTGCCGGAAAGCTCTGAGAGCGATGTGGAGAGCGGTCGTGCGGCGGACTCCAAGCAGGCGATCCTGGCCATGCTGGGAAGCCTGGAAGCCGCCTGGGTGCCCAACGAGGGGCCCGGCCTGGCAGACCTGTTGCTCGACCCGCGCCAGCGCGAGGCACTGGCCGAGCGATTTGAGGTGCTGGAGGAGTTGCTGCTGAAAATGGAGGACCCGGTGGAGCTGGCCGAGCTGGGGCAGCTTGCCAGGGCACGGGAGCTGCTGGAGGAAATTGCCAGCCTGATGTCCGGCCGCGCGGAGATTCCCGCGGGTGAGGACGAGGTCACCCCGGTTTCCCTCACGACTGAACAGTGAACCCCGGATTCCCGGTGCCCCTGCCTGCGCCGGAAGCGATGATTCTGCTACCCCGGAAACGACAAACCCCGGCCTGGGCCGGGGTTTGCTTTATGGGCTGCGTGCGCCGTATTACCAGCTACGAACCGGACCGGTATCGACGTGCACAAAGCCGCTCTTCGGGTAGTGGCCTACACCACCGGCCTTGAGGTCCATGGCCGCCCGGCGCAGTTTGGAGGTGCTGATACCCGGGAAACGGATATCGAGCGCCATGCCGCGGGTGTGGTAGCTGCGTCGTGCAACACCGCGGCCCTGTGCGCGCAGTTTGGCGTTGGTCTTGGGTGAACGGTAGCCGGAGATAATCTCCACGGTGCCGTTAAAGCCCAGTTTTTCCTTCAGCTTGTAGACAATGTCGAACAGCTCCGGGTCCATGCGCGTAACTTCGTTGGCGCGGTGGTCGCGCAGCAGACGGTTGAACTGCTTCAGGCCGCTGCTATCGTACTTACCATTCGACCAGAAGGCGGTGTTCAACGTCTCACCGGTGTGCAGGTTGCGCATTTTCAGAGTGCGGGCATTGCCCACTTTTGCGAATGTCGGTCCGGCAGTGACCGCAGCCGCTGTAGCACAGGTAACTGCCAGGAATCGACGTCTGGATGGATTGTTCATACCCTGTTTCCGCCTCGTCATGTGTTTCTCTTCAGTCGCTCGCGGCTCCCTGCAGTTAGTTGCTTTGGGCGCCATCGAGCACGGGAATAACTGTACGAAAAATAACCAGGCGTTACAAACCTTTTACGGGTCATTACAAAAGGATCGTAAAACAGGTTTGGCAATATTGTTCCAATAGGCTAATGGCGCAGGGGATTTTTCCGGCTTCATTGGCCATGCAGCCCCTAAAAAATGAGACAGCGTTGTCATCTGGCGGTTTTGCACTGAAAAATAATTTTTTTGTGACCGCAGGGTGCCAGTTTGGGCCCATCGCGGAATGACTGCCTGCTGTGGCGGAAATCAGCGGAATACCAGTTGCGTACAGCTGAACCGACCGGTCAATGGGTGACGTTTGCGGGCTGGTCGCGGTGGTAGATGTCCCGCCGGAACTGGGGGCGGCCGTCCTTGTCGATCCAGGCCGTGAGGTAGGTAATGAAGAGGCGTGCCGGCTTCTTCACGCGGATGTTCATGATTTCGGTGCCGGTGGTGACCTGGGCGATACGGGTGCGGTCCCAGCCCTGCTTGCGCAACAGGGCGTAGGCCAGTTCCTCGGGATGTTCGAGGCGCACACACCCGTGGCTGAATGCCCGCTGGTGCTCCTCGAACAGGCTCTGGGCCTGGGTGTCGTGCAGGAAGATCGATTGCTTGTTGGGCAGCACGAACTTGACCCGGCCCAGGGTATTGCCGGGACCGCTTATCTGGCGCAGGGTGGCGTGGCCATGTGCTGCGCGGTCAATACTGTCCGGGGATATGGTGGTGGTGTTGCCACTGCGGTAGGACACTACCCGGTAACCGCGATTGTGCATCGCCTCGGGATTGTTGCGTGCCTTGGGCAGGAGGTCGGTGAGCAGGATACTGCGCGGCACCGTCCACGTGGGATTGAAGACCACATTGGTGATACGGCTGGTGATCGGCGGGGTGCGGGTGCTGCTCTTGCCCACTACGGTGCGCATGCCCAGCACCTCGCGGCCGTCCTCGATCAGTTGCAGGCGGTAGTCGGGAATATTGACCAGCACATAGCGATCCCGGTCCGGCAGCGGCAGTTTCTCCCAGCGCTCTGCATTCAACTCCAGCTGGTGTGCCCGAACGGCGGGGCTGATTGCGAGTTCGGCCAGGGTTGCCTCGCCTGCGTCACCGGTTACCTCGAGCCCGTGGCGTCGCTGGAAGCGCTCCACCGCACTCTGCACTGCACTGTCATAGCGGCTCGCATCCGGCGGTAACAGGGTGATGGGGCCGGGCAGGCCGCGGTAGTCGCCCAGCAGCTGCAGCAGTTCCCGCAGCTGTTCGACACGGCGATCGCGATCACCGGGCTGTAGTGCTGCGCCCTCGCCGACAGGCTGCCAGCGATCCTGCATTTCCCGGTAGCGCGACGCCTCGGCGCGCAGCTGTTCGGCGGCGCGGCGGGAATCGGCTGGCGGGCTGATGGCGATGGCGGATGCGGCGAGAGCACCGGTCAGGGCGATTGCCACGAAGCCGGAGAGGCAGCGTCGCCAGTAACTCATGGAAATGGCCATGTTTACTCAGCCGCCCGGGCGGCATCCTCCGGATCCCGGTCGTAGATGTCGCGCCGGAACTGCAGCAGGCCCTCTTCATCCACCCATGCAGTCCAGTACACGATGTAAACCGGCAACGGCTGTTCCAGTGGCACGCCACGGGTACGGCGGGTGTTCAGGTAGTGCTGGATCCGGTTTTCGCTCCAGTTATTCTGCTCCGCGAGCATCAGGCGGGCGAATTCCAGCGGTTTTTCCAGCCGGATACAGCCGTGGCTGAAGGCGCGCTCATTTTTCTTGAACAGGTGCTTGCTGTTCGTGTCGTGCAGGAAAATGGCCTCGCGGTTGGGGATTAAAAACTTGACCCGCCCCAGGGCATTACCCGGGCCCCCCTTCTGGTGCAGCATCACCTTGCCCCGGCGGATCGCGGCGATATTGCCGCGGGTAAAGGGGACGGAACGGCCGCGGTGGTTGACCAGGCGGTAACCGTTGGCGGTGAGGTTGGCGCTGCCCTTGGGCAGCAGCTCGCGCAGGGCGATATTCTGGGGCACGCGCCAGACCGGGTTGAAGATCACCCGGGTCATGCGGGTCGCAATCTGCGGGGTGGCATGCTTGGGTTTGCCCACTACCACCCGCATGCGGAAAGCCTCCCGCTCACCGTCCATCAGGCGCAGCTGGTAGTCCGGGATATTGACCAGGATAAAGCGCGGACCCAGTTCCCGCGGCATCTGTTGTAGGCGCACCAGGTTCGCAGTGAGGGTCTCCACCCTCTTTGCCGGGGCCACGTTCAGGTGGCTGCGGGTGGCATCATCCACCAGCCCGTTATCCCGCAGGCCGTGGCGGCGCTGGAAGCGCTGGGTGGCCTGTTGCAGGCGCGGGTCATATTCGTCCGGGTTGTGTGCCGGGCCGTCGTGGTCCTCCAGGGTGTAATCCCCATACTGCATAAGCAGGCTCCGCAGCTGTACGACCCGCGGGTCGCGCGCTCCCGGTGCCAGTGCCGGGCCGTCGGCAAGCGGCTGCCAGTCATCGCCCGCCGCCAGCGAGCGATAGCGTTCCAGCTCTTCGCGGAGCAGGGTGTGTTGGCGGCCGTAAGGGGCAAACGGGTCGGAGAGGTCGGCAATGGCGCTGGCAACGGGTGTGTCAGCGGTGCTGCCGATCAGTGGCTGGGGCGCAGTAAGGCCCAGGGCCAGTGCGAGCGCCAGGGCGCTACAGTGGCGAATTGACGCAAATGTGCGGGAACGGAACGGATTGTCGGCACCCATGACTTACCCCTGTGAGACGGAAACGGTCAGGCGGACTGAACGCCGTGCTCACAGTGATAATTAATGCATGGGCCCGAACCAATACCTATGGGGAATGCGCCGGGAGCCCTCTTCGCTCAAAAAGGCATATGCATGGCCCGGCGGGGGCTCCGCCGGGCACTGGGGTCAGAACTGGTTGGCTGCAAGCCCGTCTTTGCCGTAGATATCCGGCCGGAAGTGCAGCTCGCCCTGGCCATCGACCCAGGCTGTCCAGTAAGTCACGTAGACCTTCACATTGTCCTCCATCTTCACCTCGGTGGTTTCATCACCGGTGGTGAGCTGGTTGATGCGCCACTGATCCCAGTCACCCTGGGGCCGCAACAGGGCCTCGGCGAGGTGGCGGGGCTTTTCCAGCCGGATACAGCCGTGGCTGTAATCGCGGTCGGTGAGGGAGAACAGGCTGCGCGCGCGGGTGTCGTGCAGGTAGATATCATCGGTGTTGGGGATCTCGAACTTCACCCGGCCGAGGATGTTCTGCTCGCCACCCAGCTGGCGCATCAGGTAGGACCCGGCACCGGCCGCGGACAGGTTCTTGGAGGTCAGGGGCAGGTGCTCACCGCTGCCGCTGACCACCCGGTACCCCATGTTTTCCATTCCCTGGGGGTTGGCCCGGGCCTTGGGCAGGATCTCGTTGACCAGGATGCTGCGCGGTACCGTCCAGGTGGGGTTGAACACCACGCGGCTGACACGGGTCTTGATCTCCGGTGTGGCGTGCTTCTTCTTGCCCACCACCACATTCATGGACAGGCGAATGCGGTCGTCCTCGACGTAATAGAGTTCGTAGGCGGGCACATTGACCTGGATAAAGCGGTCCCCCAGGGTTGCCGGGAGTTCCCGCCGGCGGCGGATGTTCTTCTCGATGATATGTGCCCGGGCAGTCGGCGACAGGTTGAGGCGCTTGCGGGTCTCACGACCGACGATACCGTCGGACTTGAGCCCGTGCCGGCGCTGGAAGCGCAGCACGGCCTCGTGCAGGCGCCGGTCAAAGTGATTGCTGTTGGCCTCGCCGTAATAGCTGCGGTAGTCGCCGTACAGGGAAAGCAGGTTGCGCAGGTGGGCGACATGCGGGTGCTTGGCGCCGATGGTCATGGCGGGTCCCGCCGGGATCGGGCGCCAGCGGCCACTGGCGGCAATGTTGCGGTAGAGCGCGAGCTGCTCGCGCAGGGCCTGTTCGTCACCGCCATAGGGGGTATTTTCCTCGATGAAGGGCCCCTCGCTGTGATCCGGCACGCGGCCCACCTGGGGCTGTCCGTCACTGTTGCCGTAGCTGCGCTGGCCATTGCGCGGGGGCAGGCCACCGGGGGCAAAACGCGATGTGCGGGGCTGGCTGTAGTGGCGCGAGCGGTCGATATTGCGGCTGCGGGTGTAGTGTCGATAGCGGTCGATGCCCGTGCCGCGGCGAGTCTCGGCGCTGCGGTCATAACCACGGAAATACTTGCGACCGTCGGTGCTGGCCTGGCGGGGCGCAGTGTAAGCCACCAGCGCGAAGCCGCCTTCACCGTTGTGCACCGGGGTGATGTCGCGCTGCTGGCGCGTGCGCGGCTTCATCTTGTCCAGCTGCGTGTCCTGGGCGTAGGAGACGAAGGCATCGGTTAGCAGGACATCGAGCACTGCCGCCATCTGCAGGCGCTGTGGGGTGTCGCGCAGGGTGCGGTCGAAGTAGCCCAGGTGGTAGCGGTAATCCACCATGCTGCTGGGATTGCCGGAACTGGAGGCCGTGAGCTGCTTGAGCAGGTCATTGGCGGTATCGCTGAGGCTGTAGTTGTCGAACCACAGCAGCCGATAATCGGTGCGCTCGTAGATGCGGCGCACCGCCACGGGATTGAAAATGGGATCCTGGGCTGGCCAGGAGTCGGGATTTTCAACCAGCCAGCGAATCAGGTGCGGGCGCACGGCATTTTCCGGTAGCACCGGTACCGTCTTCTGGTTCGCGGTAAAGGCGTAATAAAGGGCAACAAGGCACAGACTGCCAAGCATTAACAGTGGCAGTAAAGACTTGCGTTTGTGGCGCTCAGGGTTGAAATACGACATGGTACCTCAGCGATGCTGCAGGGCCCGGTGCTCTGTCATGTTGAGACGCCGGGCGCCAGATCGTTCATACCTTCCCAACCTGCGGCGAGCCCGTCCTGTTGTTCGTCGATAGTGACTTATCGACGGCCCGCCTTTGTCTTGCGTCCCGCGCGACGTTCCTTTTTATGGGCCAGCCAGTGCGCGCTGTTGCGCGTATATCAACATTGGCCGGCCCGTGAAATTAAGTATGGCAACAAATCCGGGATTTGCTTGGCGCCTGGTTCATTTCACCTTATGTGACAGCGCTATTTGGGACTAACAGGTCAAATATTGACCGGGGTTCAGCCGTGAGCGCTGTCTCCGGGGTGGGCGGTAATGATCGCGACGGCAGGGATGGGCGCGGGACAGGGGGGGCAGGCACCGCAGGAATGCGGGTAGCTGTTGGGGGTGATGGGGGAGCCACAGCAGCTTCCCCCGTCAGTGGGGGGACAGGGTGAAGTGCCGCAGTGGGCCCGACTGGCCGGTCTCGGTGAAAGTCTGTTCCCAGAACTGTGTGACGCCGTCCCGGTCGACCGCCACCAGCGTGCTGGCGCGGGTGCCATAGACGTCCGGCGGAGTCTTGTCGCCATCGCGGGGAACAGCAAGTTCGCCGCGCTCGATATGCACAAACATCGGCGACAGGGCCCGTTCGAGCGCCCTTCCCACGCCGGTATCCGGTAGCTCTTGCACAGAGGCTGGCTGCCGGTCGCCGAGCAGCGCCAGGGCCGGGGTGACGAAATTGTCCTGCCCGAGGCCCGTACCCAGTCCTGCCACCAGCTGCGCCAGTTGCGCCCGGCCCCTGACCACCTTGGGCCAGGGCGCATCCGGTGCGCCGTTGGAGATACCGTGCACCCCGGGGGCGAAAGCAAAAGCCGGGTGCCGGTTGCCGGCGCAGACCAGTTCCGGCTGTTCCCCGAGCTGGAACAGCAGCGCGTTGTAGCCACGGTAGCGCTCTGCCGCAAGTTGTGCGGCAAATTCGCGCGGCTTGTCCGGGCCCAGCAGGAAGTCGCGCGGGATATCCCCGCGGGAGAGCGGCGCGGTGGGTGAGGGCACCTGGGGTTCACGGATGTTGGTCACCGCCGCCACCCGCCCGGCTGCCGCGCCGGCCCAGGTGCCGCCGGCCTCCAGGTCGCGGCCGGCGACGACCCCGGAGTCTCCCCAGTGGTCCGCGGCTGCCGTGGGACGGGCGAAAAACTCATCGCGGTTGGCCGCCAGCAGCAGCGGGTAATGGGGGTGGGTACGGTATGCGAACAGCAGCAGGCACATGCGCGGGCTTTTCCTTCTTGCTTCTCGGCCTGGTTGACATGCCCCGGGCACCGGGCGAGGCGGTGACATTTTGGCAGCAGGCGCGTTTACGCCCATAATACGCCCTTTGCCAACTGAGCCGATTTACCCATGCTGACTTACCCCGAACTCGACCCGGTGGCCGTGGCCATCGGGCCCCTCAAGGTGCACTGGTACGGACTCATGTACCTGGCCGGCTTTGTGGCCGCCTGGTGGCTGGCGCTGCGCCGTGCGGCCAAGCCCTGGACGCCGCTGGTCAAGTCGGAGGTGGAAGACCTGATCCTCTACTGCGCCATCGGTGTCGTAGTGGGCGGGCGCCTCGGTTACATGTTCTTTTATAACTTCCCGCAGTTGCAGGAGGAACCTTTGTCGATCCTGCGGGTGTGGGAAGGCGGCATGAGTTTCCATGGCGGCCTGGTCGGGGTGATGCTCGCGACCACCATCTATGCCCGCAAGATTGGTACAACTTTTATCGACCTGATCGACTTTGTTGCCCCGCTGGTGCCCATCGGGCTGGGGCTGGGGCGGATCGGTAACTTTATCGGCCAGGAACTGTGGGGGCGCCCCACCGACGGGCCCTGGGGCATGGTGTTCCCGCGGGACCCGGAGCTGCTGGCCCGGCACCCGTCGCAGTTGTACCAGGCGTTCCTGGAAGGGCTGGTGCTGTTCGCGGTCCTGTGGTGGTTCTCCCGCAAGCCCCGGCCGCGCCTGGCGGTGGGTGGAGTCTTCCTTCTTTTATACGGGTTCTTCCGCTTCCTGGTGGAGTTCGTGCGGGAGCCCGATGGCCATATTGGTTTCGACCTGTTCGGCTGGATGACCCGTGGCCAGCTGCTGAGCATACCGATGATCCTGGCGGGTATCGCCATTCTGGTATGGAGTTACCGCACCCAGCCACTGGCGGGGGAGCAGAACTCGGTAAAGCCCGGCTCTCAGGCCAAGGGTGGCGCGTAAGAAGCCCTACTGTTTAATTAGGTGTAATAGATGAAGCAATACCTTGAGCTGATGCGCCATGTGCGCGATCACGGCACCCGCAAGGATGATCGTACTGGCACCGGCACCGTCAGCGTGTTTGGTTACCAGATGCGGTTCGACCTGGCCGCCGGCTTTCCGCTGGTGACCACCAAGAAGTGCCACCTGCGCTCAATCATCCACGAGCTGCTCTGGTTCCTGAAGGGCGATACCAATATCGCCTACCTGAAAGAGAACGGCGTCCGCATCTGGGATGAGTGGGCCACGCCGGAGGGAGACCTGGGGCCTGTGTATGGGCACCAGTGGCGCTCCTGGCCCACCGCTGACGGCCGCCACATCGACCAGATCGGGCAGCTGCTGGAGCAGTTGCGGACCCGCCCGGATTCGCGCCGGTTGCTGGTCAGTGCCTGGAACCCGGCCGACCTGCCGGACGAGGGGACCTCCCCGGCCGCCAATGCGGCAGCTGGCCGCATGGCCCTGGCTCCCTGCCACGCGCTGTTCCAGTTCTACGTTGCCGACGGCAAGCTGTCCTGCCAGCTTTACCAGCGCAGCGCAGATATCTTCCTGGGCGTGCCGTTCAATATCGCCTCTTACAGCCTGCTGACACTGATGATCGCCCAGGTCTGTGGCCTGCAGCCGGGGGAGTTTATCCATACGCTGGGTGACGCCCATCTCTATTCCAACCACATGGAGCAGGTGGAGGAGCAGCTCTCCCGCACACCGCTGCCGCAGCCGCAGATGCACTTGAATCCGGAAGTCACCGACCTGTTTGCCTTCCGCTTCGAGGACTTCGAGTTGCGCGGTTACGAGGCGCACCCGCATATCCCGGCACCGGTGGCTGTCTGATGGCGCCGGTAGCACTGATTGCGGCCGTGGCGCGCAATGGCGCCATCGGCATGGGTAACCGCCTGCCCTGGCGTATTTCCGGCGACCTGCAGTACTTCAAGCGCACCACCCTGGGGAAGCCGGTGGTCATGGGGCGCAAAACCTATGAATCCATCGGTCGGCCCCTGCCGGGGCGCGACAATATCGTGATCTCCCGCAACCCGGAGTGGCGTGCGGACGGTGTAATCTGTGTGGCGTCGCTGGATGAGGCGCTGGCGACCGCCTCGGCATCGGCGGCTGCCAGCGGTGCGGAAGAGGTCATGGTCATCGGCGGTGCCGAGATCTACCGGCAGGCGCTGCCACTGGCACGGCGTTTGTATCTGACTGAAGTGGATGCCGAGGTCGAGGGGGATGCGTTTTTTCCGGACCTGGGTGACTCTTGGGTCGAGTCTTATCGCGAGTGCTACCCGGCCTCGGAAAAGGACGAATACAACTACTGCTTAGTCCGTTTGGACAGGTCGAAATAGCAGTGGGTTGCACAAAAACTGTACAATCTGTTACTTTTCCTGTCTTCGCACATTGGATTCGCCGCCGCAAATGAGTGCACACGACTCGCAGGTGTTACCTGTTTGTTACTGTGCTACACATGCGGGCTGATACTGTTAAACGGCATTTGAATAATCAAATCGGCTGTTTACAATGTGCGGCTCTTAGCTGTCTTCAAGCCTAAAACTACCGCGTTGTGGCAGCTAACTCATCGCGACCATGTTGTGAAATATTGAACCCACTGGGGGGTCTAATGAAAACCAAGCGATTCATGGCTGTGGCGCTGACCACTGCGCTGTCTGCCGGCGCGCTCTACGGCAGCGTAGCCACTGCGGATACACTCGACAATGTGCTCGCCGTTGGCCAGCAGAAAACTACTGCGGCTCAGGCTTCACAGAAGCGCATTGACAAGATTGCCGAAGAAACCAGCAGCCTGCTGCAGGATTTCAAGGTAGTGAACAAGGAAATTGACGGCCTGCGTGTCTACAACCGTCAATTGGAAAAGCAGCTGGCCAACCAGCTGGCCGTGATCAAGGACCTGGAAGAGTCCATTGAGAACGTTACTGTTATCGAGCGCCAGATCCAGCCGCTGATCCTGCGCATGCTCGATGCCCTTGAGCAGTTCATCAAGCTGGACGCCCCGTTCAAGCTGGAAGAGCGCCTGGCCAACCTCGAAGGCGTTAAGAACAACATGGACCGTTCCGATATCACCGTTGCGGAGAAATTCCGCCAGGTGCTGGAACTGTACAACTTCGAAGCCGAGTACGCGCGTGGTATCGATGCTTACGGCACCACCCTGAACGTGAACGGCCAGGACCGCGAAGTTAACGTCCTGCAGATCGGTCGTATCGCCCTGGTGGCGCAGACCACCGACTCCAAGATCTCCCTTGCCTACGACAAAGAGCAGAAAGGTTGGGTTGAGATCGATGCCGGCGACTACCGTCGCGCCATCATGGAAGGCCTGAAGATCGCCAAGAAGCAGGCTACCACTGACATCATGACCATGCCGATTGCGGCTCCGGAGGCAGCGCAATGAAAACCTCTATCGCCAAACGCGTAATTGCAGTAGCAGCGGCAGGCCTGATCAGCGCTTCCGCCGTTGCACAGGAAAAGGCTGGCTCCCTGGATGAGCTGCTGCAGATGGTCCGTAACTCCAAGATTGCGGAGTCCAAGGAACACAAGCAGCGCGAAGCCCAGTTCCGTCGCCAGAAGGCCAACCAGCAGTCCCTGCTGACCCAGGCCAAGAACACCCGTACCGCCGAGGAAGAGCGTTCCGCGCGCCTGGAAGCCAAGTACCAGGAGCAGGAACTGCAGGTTCAGCAGAAGCGTGAGCAGCTGGACGAGCGTATGGGCTCCCTGAAAGAGCTGTTCGGTCACATGACCTCCACCGCCGGCGACCTGCGCGCCACCCTGGAAACCTCCATTGTTTCCGCGCAGTACCCGGGCCGTGGCGAGTTCCTCGACCAGCTGATCGAGAAGATGAACTCCCAGACCAAGCTGCCGACCATCGAAGAGATCGAGCGCCTGTGGTTCGAACTGCAGCGCGAGACTGTCGAGTCCGGCAAGGTCGTGAAGTTCGCTGGTACCGTAATCAAGCCCGACGGTGAGCAGGTTGAACAGGAAGTTGTCCGTGTAGGTAACTTCAACCTGGTTTCCAATGGCAAGTACCTGGAAATGAACGACGCCCAGAAAATGGCCGAGCTGATTCGCCAGCCCGACGGCGAGTACCTGGCTATGGCGGAAGAGCTGCAGGCAGCCACCTCCGGCTTCACCGCGTTCGGTGTTGACCCGACTGGCCCGACTGGCGGTTCCTACCTGAAAGCCATGATCAACAGCCCGGACATCGTCGAGCGCTGGCACCAGGGTAAGCTGGTTGGTTACATCATCACTGCCGTTGGTGTATTCGCCATGCTGCTGGCCATCTGGCGCCTGATCGTGCTGTCTGGTGTGAACGCCAAGGTTAACGCCCAGCTGCGCGACTCCACCCCGAACACCAACAACCCGCTGGGTCGTGTTCTGGCTGTGGCAGACGAGAACAAGGGTATCGACGGCGAGACCCTGGAGCTGAAGATGGAAGAGGCGGTTCTGAAAGAGCGTCCGGCCATCGAATCCGGCCTGAACCTGCTGA
Source organism: Microbulbifer zhoushanensis (assembly GCF_021729055.1). NCBI lineage: Bacteria > Pseudomonadati > Pseudomonadota > Gammaproteobacteria > Cellvibrionales > Microbulbiferaceae > Microbulbifer > Microbulbifer zhoushanensis. Next base: position 473,842 of record NZ_JAJSAO010000003.1, on the reverse strand, counting down.
AGATCATTGCCATGGTTGCCCCGCTGCTGGGTCTGCTGGGTACCGTTACCGGTATGATCATCACCTTCCAGGCGATCACCATCTTCGGTGCAGGCGATCCTAAAGCCATGGCCGGTGGTATCTCCTCCGCCCTGGTAACTACCGTACTGGGTCTGTGTGTGGCGATCCCGACCGTGCTGATGCACACCATCGTTAACGGCCGCGCCCAGCGTATCCTGCACATCCTTGATGAGCAGAGCGCAGGTATCGTTGCTGAAAACGCCGAGCGTAAATAAGAGGAGGCGGCAACATGCACGCATTGTATGACGCATGGGCCGCCGTCAACGCCTTTATGGCGTCGGGCGGGCCAGTACTATTTCTGATCGCCGGCCTGACCTTCTTTATGTGGACGCTGATTTTCGAGCGCATCTTCTTCTTCAACAAAAGCTTGAAGGGAGATGTCCAGGCTGCGATGGACCAGTGGGAAGGGCGTGCCGAGCGCAAATCCTGGAATGCCCATCGCATCCGCGAAGCGCTGATTTCCCGGGTATCCGAGAAGATCAAGAGCAATATGGACATGATCCAGGCCTGTGTATCCCTGGCGCCCCTGTTCGGGCTGCTGGGTACGGTCTGGGGCATGATCAACGTGTTCGAGGTCCTCGCGATCACCGGCGGCGGCGACGCCAAGCAGATGGCGAGTGGTGTATCAATGGCGACAATCCCGACGATGGCAGGCATGGTAACTGCCCTGTCCGGAGTGTTCGCCAATACCTATCTCACCCGTAAGGCGGAGCGCGAAACCCAGCTGCTTGAAGACCATCTGACGATGGATCACTAAGGCACCACAACTAGCAAAGAGCCTGGCCAATATGTGCGGTGATTTGCTGTGAAGGTTTAGCCAAGCCAGAAACTCTCGCGGGGCCCCTGCGGGGCCCTGTTGAGGAAGTTCGCTGAGAGAGTTGCTATGAGCAGAAAACAAAATACGGCCCAGGAAGAACAGGGCGCGATCGACCTCACGCCCATGTTGGACGTGGTGTTCATCATGCTGATCTTCTTTATCGTCACCGCGACCTTTATCAAGGAGCCGGGTGAAGAAGTGGTCAAGCCGGAAGCGACAACCGCTGAACTCAAAGCCGCCTCTATTCTGGTTGCGATCAACGAGAACGATGAGATCTGGATTGCCAAGGAAGAAGTAGACGATCGCATGGTGAAAGTCACCCTCGAGCGACTCTACGCGGAAAACCCCAAGGGGTGGTTGGTGATTCAGCCCGATAAGAAGGCCAGTATCGAGAAGATTGCCCTGATTGCCGATGCAGCCAGGAAAATCGGTATTGAGAAAGTTTCGGTCGCGACAGAAAAGAGTTAACAGCTTATGAACCCGGTAAGATTATTAGGGGCGGGTGCGCTGGCGGTAGCCACCACCTTTGGCCTGATCTTCACCATGCATGCGCTGATTGAGGCAAACCTGGGCTCTCCCGAAGAGGAGGAGCAGATCAAGGTTGCTGACGTCGTGATGCCGGAACAGAAGATCGAAACCAAGTACGACACCAGTAAACCGGACAAGCCCGACGAGCCGGAGACCCCGCCGCCGGAAATGCCGGAGCCTGAGTTCGACGATCCCAATATGGATAACGCCCTCAACATGTCAGCGCCGAGTGCGAGTGCAGACCTGAAAGTAGGCGGTATCGGCGGCTTTGCCAGTGAGGGTGACTACCTGCCGATCGTGAAGGTTGCTCCCCAGTACCCGCGTCGCGCCCTGCAGCGTGGTATCGAGGGCTACGCAATCGTCGAGTACACCGTGACCAAAAACGGCTCTGTACGGGATGCGCGAGTGGTTGAAGCCTTCACTGCGGATGGCAACCCCACCACGATCTTCAACCGTGCAGCGGTGAAGTCGGCGCTGAAGTACAAGTACAAGCCGCGTGTGGTCGATGGTGAGCCGATCGAAGTGCCGGGTGTGCGCACCAAGATCAGCTTTAACATGGCCAGTAACTAAGGGGAAGCACTATGAAGTTGACGACCATGACGAAAGGTTTGTCCAAGTTCGTCTTGCGCACGTCCGTGGCGCTGCCCCTGGTAATGGCACCCGCGGTGAGCGTGACCGTGCTTGAGGCAATGGGCGTATCCGCGCCCTTCGCACAGGCCGAGGCGCAGAGCGAGCAGAAGACACGTAAGGTCCCGGCGATGCGGGAAAACGTGTTCAAGAAGCTGGGCAAGGTGCAGGAAGCTGCTGACGCGCAGGACTGGAATGCTGCCATGGCGGCGCTGCGCGAGATGGAAGCCGGCAAGAGCAAGTACAATGCGTATGAAACCGCGCAGATGTACTTCTTCTACGGCTTTGTCTACTACAGCATGGAGCGCTATCGCGACGCCATCAACGCCTATAAGAAAGTACTGGCCCAGGGGGTGGAGAACATCCCGGTGGGTGTTGAGCTGAACACACTCAAGACCATCGCCCAGCTGTACTTTGTCACCGAGGACTACAACAACGCCCTGACTTACCTGAACAAATGGTTCAAGGCGTCTGAAAAGGTTGGTGCCGAAGACTACGCGATGCGTGGCCAGGTGTACTACCAGAAAGGTGACGAGGCCAAGGCCCTGCAGGACATCAATCGTGCGGTGTCCATGTATGAGAAGGAAGGCAAGATTCCGAAGGAGAACTGGCTGAGCCTGCAGCGTTTCCTCTACTTCGAGAAGAACGACTACAAGAAGGTCACCAGCATCCTGGAAAAGCTCGTCAAGCACTACCCCAAAGCTGACTACTACAAGCAGCTGGCAGGTATGTACGGTGAGCTGAAGCGTGAGAAAGACCAGCTTCACATGATGGAAGCGGCCTATATCGCCGGTGCCCTGCAGAAAGAGAAAGAGCTGTTGAACATGGCTTATCTCTTTATGGGACACGAGATGCCTTACAAAGGGGCCAAGGTAATCAAGAAGGGCCTCGACGAGAAAAAGATCGAGCGCACTTCCAAGAACCTGGAAACCCTGGCGCAGGCTTACCAGATGGCGCAGGAACTGCAGAAGTCTATTCCTGAGCTGGAAGGTGCGGCCAAGCTGTCCGACAAGGGTGATCTCTATTCTCGCCTGGCCGGTATTTACCTGGACCTGGACAAGAATGAGAAAGCCATCACCATGGGCAAACGCGCCCTGGCGAAGGGTGACGTCAAGCGTCCGGACCAGCTCTACATCGTACTGGGGATGGCCAACGCCAACCTGAAGCAGTACGACGCAGCGCTGGAGCAGTTCAAGAAGGCCCTGAAAGACGATCGATCCAAGAAGTTCGCCGAACAGTGGATGGATTTTGTCGAGAAGGAGAAAAAGCGCGAGGAGCAACTGGCGATCTGATTTGCCGGTCCTGCCGCTTGAAAAGCCGCACAGCAATGTGCGGCTTTTTTTATGCCCGGGATAAAGAGCATCCCCCGCGCCCATCCTTCGCGATTAAGAATAGTTTGCATTTGTGACCAGATAAGCTATAAGTGTACATAGCTGATCAGCTTTTCCAGACCCGGCCGGAGTGCCGGCCAAGATCGACACCAGAATAATAAGGAGTGGTGTTATGGATAGAGCTTGTTCAGTCAATACCCCTGTTCTCAATCCCGCCCTACCAGGATTTGCCGGATCCGTGCGAAGCCTGGCTCCCGCCGCCCTGGTCACATTGCTACTGCTGCTGGTGATGAGCCGGCTGGTGGCCACGAACTATGAGGAGCCTGTGGGGCCCGACCCGATCCAGATAAAACCCATCCATATTCCGGATACCCGTCCCACGGTCCACAGGGAGCCAGTGCCGGAAAGGCCGGTGACCCCGCCCGCCCAGCCGCCTGTAACCGAGGTAAATCGTGAGGTTGATCCGACCAAGCTGACCACGGTAATGGCACCCCCGGGACCGACCGTGAAGCGACAGGGCCCGGTTGTGGTTAACGGAGATCCGGTACCGGTCTTCAAGCCGGCGCCCCGCTACCCGTCGGCAGCACTGCGGCGCGGGCTTGAGGGTTATGTGGTGGTGGAGTTCACCATCAGTGAAACCGGCAGTGTGCTCTCACCGCAGGTGGTGGCTGGTTATGACAGTGCCGGCAACGAGACGCGTGTGTTCAACAGGGCGGCGCTGAGTGCAGTAAGCCGGTTCAAGTACCAGCCACAGATGGACGATGGCAAGCCCGTCCGGCGCCACGGGGTGCGCAACCGGATTTCCTTCAGGCTGGCGGAGTAGCGTTAGGCCCGCTAATGGCAAGCTGCCGGGGGCGGAATGCCCGCCCCCGCTAGCTGCCTGCTGGCCGGAGGTGTCAGTCGATCTCGCGAACCGCGCCCCGGTCGGCGCTGGTGGCCAGCAGGGCGTAGGCTTTCAGTGCCCGGCTGACCTTGCGCGGTCGCTGTTCCACTGGTTGCCACGCGTCCTTGCCGCGGGCCTCCATGGCCGTGCGCCGCTTGCCGAGCTCCTCGTCGCTGATGGCGATTTCAATCGTCCGCGCCGGGATGTCGATGCGGATGGGGTCGCCGTCCTGCACCAGGGCAATATTGCCGCCCGCGGCAGCCTCCGGTGATACATGGCCGATCGACAGGCCCGAGGTGCCGCCGGAAAAGCGCCCGTCGGTGATGAGGGCACAGGACTTGCCCAGCCCACGGGACTTCAGGTAGCTGGTTGGGTAGAGCATTTCCTGCATCCCGGGGCCGCCCTTGGGGCCCTCATAGCGCACGATCACCGCTTTCCCTTCGGTTACCCGCCCCTCGAGGATATCCGCCACGGCGGCTTCCTGGCTTTCGACAATATGGGCCGGGCCCTCGAACTGCCACAGGGATTCTTCCACCCCGGAGGTTTTCACCACACAGCCATTGGGGGCAAGGTTGCCAAACAGCACCGCCAGCCCGCCCTCGGCGGAGTAGGCACTTTCCACCGAGCGGATGCAGCCGTGGGTGCGGTCGCCGTCCAGGTTGTTCCAGCGGCAGTCCTGGCTGAATGCCGTCTGGGTGGGTATGCCCGCGGGGCCCGCGCGGAAAAATTTATGTACCTTCGGATCGTCGGTGCGCCGGATGTCCCACCGATCGAGGGCCTCGCGCATGGAGCTGGAATGCACGGTGGGCAGCGATGCGTCGATCAGCCCGGCGGCTTCAAGCTCCCCCAGGATGGCCATCACCCCGCCAGCGCGGTGCACGTCCTCGATGTGGTATTTCTGCGTATTGGGGGCCACCTTGCACAGCTGGGGGATTTGTCGTGACAGCCTGTCGATGTCATCCAGCCCGAACTCAACCTCGCCCTCCTGGGCTGCCGCCAGCAGGTGCAGGATGGTATTTGTGGAGCCGCCCATGGCGATATCCAGTGCCATGGCGTTCTCGAATGCCGCCCGGTTGGCAATGCTGCGGGGCAGGGCCCGGTCGTCATCGCCCTCGTAGTAGCGCTTGGCCAGCGCCACGATTTCGCGGCCGGCGCGCAGGAACAGCTCCTCGCGATCCGCGTGGGTGGCCAGCAGCGTACCGTTGCCGGGCAGGGAGAGCCCCAGGGCCTCGGTCAGGCAGTTCATGGAGTTGGCCGTGAACATGCCGGAACAGGAACCGCAGGTGGGGCAGGCGGAGCGCTCGTACTCGGCCACGGTCTCGTCACTGGCCGAGTCGGTGGCGGCAATCACCATCGCGTCCACCAGGTCGAGCTTGTGCTCGGCCAGCTTGGTCTTGCCCGCCTCCATGGGGCCCCCGGATACGAAGATCACCGGGATATTGAGGCGCATCGCCGCCATAAGCATGCCGGGCGTGATCTTGTCGCAATTGGAAATGCACACCAGGGCGTCGGCACAGTGGGCATTGACCATGTATTCCACCGAATCGGCAATGATTTCGCGGCTGGGCAGGCTGTAGAGCATGCCGTCGTGGCCCATGGCGATGCCGTCATCCACGGCAATGGTGTTGAACTCCTTGGCTACGCCGCCGGCGCGCTCGATTTCACGCGCCACCAGCTGGCCCATGTCCTTCAGGTGGACATGGCCGGGCACGAACTGGGTGAAGGAGTTCGCCACCGCGATGATGGGTTTCTGGAAATCGTCGTCCTTCATGCCCGTGGCACGCCACAGGGCCCGGGCACCGGCCATATTGCGGCCGGCCGTAGTGGTGCGGGAGCGGTATTCTGGCATAAATCTGGGTCCGGCTGTCCTGCGGTAAATGGAGCGACAGCTTAACAAAAAACAGCCTGATTCGGGATGGTTTTCCCCGGCTGCTGGCAATTCCCCACCCTGCTAGGATGGTTATTTCGCTGCGAGAGGACCGAGACTGAGTTTATTGCGCGGTGAGCCCCTTGCGCAGTACACGGGAATTCCGCTGGATGTTGTACAGGGACTGCCTGGGCGCGGGCAGGTCGCCCACCGCCACCTGGCGGAAGCCCTGCTCGATAAACCAGTGCTCCGCCTGCGTGGTGAGCACGTACAGCTCGGGGATGTCCAGTGCCCGTGCCTGCCGCTCCAGGTGGTGCAACAGCTTGGCGCCACGGCCACCGCCACGGAACTCCGGGTGGATGGCCACGCAGGCCAGCTCGGCCGCCAGCGTATTGCCTTCGTCGTCCTGGATCGGGTACAGGGCGGCACAGGCCACGGCGGTACCGTCCACTTCCACCAGCGTGAAGTGATCGATTTCCGCCTCCAGTTTTTCCCGCGAGCGGCGCACCAGGATGCCCTGCTTTTCCAGTGGCCGGATCAGCCCGAGGATACCGCCCACGTCGGTGATGCGCGCGCGGCGGATCACCTCGTAGCTGTCGCGGTAGATCATGGTGCCTGTGCCCTCGCGGCGGAACAGCTCCTGCACCAGGGCGCCGTCGTCGGTATAGCTGAGCAGGTGGGTACGGGGAGTACCGGCATTGCAGGCACTGATGGCACAGCGCAGGGACTCACTGTCGGTCTGGGTCACCGACTGTTCCGCCTGCAGGATACTGAGTTCGCGTACCGGCTCGCCGTCCACGAGCAATTGCGGCTCCTCGCGAAACAATACCAGCTTCTCCGCCTGCAGGGCGCGGGCCGCCTCCGCCGCAAGGTCGAGGAAATTGAGATTGAACAGCTCGCCGGTGAGCGAGGTTCCCAGCGGCGACAGGAGCACCAGCGCGCCCTGTTCCAGCGCACTGTTGATGGTGTTGACCTCCATCCGCCGCACCTGCCCGGTCCAGCGCAGGTCGACGCCGTCGAGCACGCCGATCGGGCGGGCTGTCACCAGGTTGCCGGAAATCACCTTCAGGGATGAACGGGCCATGGGCGAATCCGGCAGGCCCTGGCTGAAAGCCGCCTCGATATCGAATCGCAGTTTGCCCACCGCGGCCTTGATGACCTCGAGTGTTTCCCGGTCGGTCACCCGGGCGTTGGCGTGGAACTGGTTATCGATGCCGCGCTCGGCCAGGGCGCGATTGATCTGGGGGCGCGCCCCGTGCACCACCACCAGGCGGATGCCGAGGCTGGCCAGCAGTGCCAGGTCATGCACCAGGTTGCGGAAATTGCCGTGCTCCAGGGCATCGCCGGGAATGGCGATGACCAGGGTGCGTTCGCGCAGGTCGTTGATGTAGGGCGCGGCGTGGCGAAACCAGTTGAGAGAGGCGTTGTTGGCACTCACGAGCAGACTTCCGTGTATTCCCGGGATTCAGGCGCAATATACCGCAATTCCGGCCGCCTGATCACAGGCAGAACCTGGCGATCAGTCCGCGCAGTACATCCAGCATCGGCTCGATACGGTCGAGGCCCAGGTACTCATCCGGCTGGTGGGCCTGGTCGATATCGCCCGGGCCCAGCACGATGGTGTCCATGCCCATTTCGCGGAAAAATGGCGCCTCGGTGGCAAAGGCCACGCTCTCGGCACTGTGGCCGGTGAGCTTCTCTGCCGCTGCCACCAGTTCCGACGTGGCCGGTTGTTCAAAGGCCTCTACCCCGGCAAACAACGGGCCGTAATCCAGGTGCAGCCGTTCCCCGTGCACTGATGCGGCCAGCCGTTGCTGTAACTCGCTGCGCAGGTCGTCCAGTGCCATGCCGGGCAGGGGGCGTATATCGAATTGCAGCTCGGTAAAGCCGCATATGCGGTTGGGGTTATCGCCACCGTGGATGCAGCCCAGGTTCATGGTGGGCACGGGGACGGCGAAGCCGGGATTGTTATAGCGCTGCTGCCACTCTGACCGCAGCGACAGCAGTTCCCCGATCGCGCCATGCATTGCCTCCAGCGCGCTGGCGCCCAGTGACGGGTCAGAGGAGTGCCCGGCCTGCCCGGTGATTCGCACGGCCTCCATCATCATGCCCTTGTGCATGCGCACTGGCCTGAGCCCGGTGGGCTCACCCACCACGGCGAAGCGTGCGCGTGGCCGCCCGGCGTCAACCAGCGCCCGCGCGCCGGCCATGGAGGTTTCCTCGTCAGCCGTGGCGAGGATGGTCAGCGGCTGCTTCAGGGGGCTGCCGGCAATGGCCCGGGCGGCCTCGATGGCCAGCGGGAAAAAGCCTTTCATATCGGTACTGCCGAGGCCGTACCAGCGGTTGTCCCGCTCTTCCAGCTTGAACGGGTCGGACTGCCAGCGGCCCTCGTCGTAGGGGACCGTGTCGGTATGCCCGGCCAGCACCAGCCCGCCGTCCGCAGGGCCCCCGCTGCTGAGAGTGGCGATCATGTTGGCCTTGTGCGGCTGGCCGGGCAGTGGCATCAGTTCCACCGCAAAGCCCAGCGCCTCAAGCCACTCGCCCAGTAGTTCCACCACCGCGCGGTTGCCCATATCCAGCTTTGGGTTTGTGGCGCTGACACTGGGGATGGCCACCAGCTGCTGCAATTGCTGCCTGATATCCGGTACCGCGTTGTCCATAACCCTGCTCCTGGATGTGTCTGGGCGCTAGCGCGCTGGCACCGGCGACCCGCTGCGCCGTTGCCGCCATTCATTGAGTGCGACCGCACCGACGATGATACAGCCGCCCAGCGCCAGCCGGGGGAGGTCCGCATCACGGTTCCAGATTAACAGATTCACCAGCAGGCCTGCCGGGATCAGGGCATTATTCATCGCCGCCAGGGTGCCAGCTGAAACCTGTGTCGCGCCTTTGTTCCAGAGGAAGTAGCCCAGCCCCGAGGCCACCAGCCCGAGCCATACCAGGATGCCCCACTGCAGGCCGCTGCGGGGGTAGGCCGGCTCCCCCAGCACCAGCCAGGCGGCGGTCACCACCAGCAGGGCACCCAGGTAAAACCAGGCAAAGACCTGCCGGCCCGGCAGGGCCGGTCCCCGCTGTGTGAATTGTTGCATAAACTGCTTGTAGGCCACCTGGCCCAGGGCAAAGCAGAGGTTGGCACCCTGGACCACCAGGAACCCCAGCCAGAAGTCCCCATGCGGCCGGCCCCAGCGAATCACCGCGGCCCCGGCCACGGCGAGCAGGGCAACCAGCAGGTTCCAGGGGGAGAAGCGCCACTCCAGCAGGTCGTACAGCAGGGCGATGTACACCGGCGTGAAGATGGTGAACAGCAGCACTTCCGGCACGCTGAGTAGCAGGAACGACTGGTAGTAAAACAGGTACATGATGCCCAGCTGCACGGCACCGATGGCCATCAGTGCCAGGGCGGTGCGGGGACTGCAGGCGCGCCAGCGTAGCAGCGGCAGGAACAGCAGTGCGGCCAGCAACACGCGAGTGAATACGGCAAAATAGCTGTCCACGGACCCGGCCAGGTAAACGCCGATCAGGCTGAAGGAAAAGGCCCAGAGGAGGGTGACGAAAATCAACAGTGGCATGGCATCGACCGGGTAAATAGCATTGTTATTGAAAGGTGAATTTTGTCAGTAAATAACGGGGCGTCCCGGGCCATCGACAGCCTGTGGGAGCGCCTGGCCAAAATATCCGAATTCAGTTTCACCGCCAGTAATGGTCCCGGCTCGGCAACCGACTGGCGCGGCCACGCGCGCGGCAGTGTGGCCGCCGAACGCGACGATAGCCGGATATTGTTTCGCGAGCGGGCCCGATTTACCAGCAGCGACGGCCGTGAACTGGATATGCAAAACTGTTATCGCTGGACGCGGTTGCCCGGTTCCCTGCGGCTGGAGCACCTCCGCCGCAGCGAGCCGGTGCTGCTGTTCGAGTTGCAACCGGTCACCGAACATGGATTCCGTGAGGTGCAGCCACACCTGTGCGGCGCGGACACCTATACCGCGCAGCTGTTGCTGAGGAAAGGCCAGCTGGAATTGATCTGGCAGATCCACGGTCCCCACAAAAATGAACAGCTGCACTACCACTACTGGTAGTGCGGTTGCCGGGGGTGAACCGGAAACTGGCGTTCCAATGTTTTTCGGGGCCGAAAAGGGCTAAAGTGTTTTCCTGATCCCAAGGGCGATTACGCCGTACTGGCTTTGCGATAAAAGCAGTGGTCAGGGCCCCGTCGCCGACTCTGTCAGGAAATATCCCCATGCCGACAAAACGCCAGTTACTGAAATCCGCCGCAATGCTCGCAGTGGCACCGGCCCTGCCACTGCGCGCGGCCAGCCAATCCACAAGCAGTTCCCCGAAAGATAAGATTGAGCCCCTGACCGGTGATGTCCAGCCGATCACCGTCGCCGAGCGCCGCGCCCGCATAGCGCGGGCCCAGGAGTTGATGGGCAAGTTCAAAATTGATGCGGTTATCCTCGAGCCGGGCGCGGCCATGCGCTATTTCACCGGCATCCGCTGGTGGCGCTCGGAGCGGCTGACCTGTGTGATCATTCCCCGCGATGGCGAGATCGGTGTGGTCACGCCGTTTTTCGAAGAGCCTTCGGTTCGGGAATCCATGACCTTCGGCGAGGACGTGCGCACCTGGCACGAGCACGAGAGCCCGTTTGTGCAGGTGGCAGGCTTCCTCCGGGATCGCAAACTGAAGTCCGGCCGCATCGGTATGGAGGCCTCGGTGCGCTGGTTCGTGGCGGATGGTATCCGTGCGGCAGCGCCGGGTTTCGCCCTGGCCAGTGCCGACCCGGTGACGCGCGGCTGTCGCATGATCAAGAGCCCCGCTGAGCTGGCCCTGATGAAAAAGGCCAACGAGATTACCCTGGCGGCCTATGGCCAGGTTTACCGCCAGCTGGAGCCGGGCATGACGCCGGCCGACGTCAATCGCCTGATGCGCGAGGCACAGGCGGCCTATGGCGGCACCGATGCCTGGACCATGGCCCTGTTTGGCGAGGCCAGCGCCTATCCCCACGGTACCGACCAGCCCCAGAAAATCCGCGAGGGACAGATCGTGCTGATGGACTGCGGTTGCAGTGTCGAGGGCTACCAGTCAGATATCTCCCGCACCTTCGTCTACGGCGAGCCCGGTAAAAAGGAGCAGCGCATCTGGCAACTGGTGCGCGAGGGCCAGGATGTGGCGTTTGCCGCGGCCAGGATCGGCGAGCCGGCCGGACGGGTGGATGACGCTGTGCGCGACTTCTACCGCAAAAGCGGCTTCGGCCCCGACTACCGCCTGCCGGGGCTTTCCCACCGCACCGGGCACGGCATCGGCATGGAAGGCCATGAGCCGATCAATTTCGTGCGCGGGGAGTCCACACCGCTGGCACCGGGAATGTGCTTTTCCAATGAGCCGGGCCTGTACCTGCCGGGTGAATTCGGTGTGCGCCTCGAGGACTGCCTGTACATGACAGAGGACGGCCCGGCCTGGTTCACCCGTCCCCCCGAGAGCATTGCCTCCCCGCTGGGCGAGCTGGCCTGAAGCCGGTTACAGGCTGATCTGGCCGCGCAGGTAGGTCACTGCCGCGCCCCGTAACAGCACCCGGTCCCCGTTCAGCTCGCACTCCAGCTCGCCGCCCCGGGGGGATAGCTGCAGGGCGCGGAAGCGGGTCTGGTCGAGCCTCTCCGCCCAGTAGGGGGTGAGGACCGTGTGTGCCGAACCCGTGACCGGGTCCTCGTCAATACCGATTCCCGGGGCAAAAAAGCGACTGGCGAAATCACAGCCGAGCGGCTCTCCCACGGCCGTGCAGATCACCCCGTCCGCGGACAGGGGCACTACCCTGGCAAAGTCCGGTGACAGGCTCGCCACCTGCTCGGCGCTGTCAAACTCCAGCACCAGCTTGCCGCCCTCCCGGGTCTCGGTTGCGGCACGGCGGGGGCCGATGCCGACAGCCTCGGCAAAAGACTGCTGTACTTCGACCGGCCGGGTGCCCTGGGCGGGAAAATCCATCGCAATCAGCTCGCCCTCACGACGCACGCGCAGTTCGCCACTGCGGGTGAAAAAGCGGATCTCCTCCTCCAGGCAGCCCAGCTCGGTCCACAGCAGGTGGGCGCTGGCCAGGGTGGCGTGGCCGCACAGGGACACCTCCACGGCGGGGGTAAACCAGCGCAGCTCGTAGCCGCGCCCGCTGGGTACGGTAAAGGCGGTCTCCGCCAGGTTGTTTTCCGCGGCGATGGCCTGCAGGACATCGTCGGCGAGCCATTGCTGCAGCGGCACCAGTGCCGCGGGGTTGCCGCCAAACAGCTGGGAGGTGAAGGCATCTGCCTGGTAGATGGGGAGTTGCATCGAAATTCCTTTCTCGATTATTGGTTCAGTGGGCGCGGTACCGGCACAAAAAAGGGGAGCCGGTTACCCGACTCCCCCTTTTGTACCGTCTTGCCGCTTCTATGGCTAGCCAAATACGCCCTTGAAGAAGAAGAAAAACAGGATGGCGATACCGGCGCCGGCGGGCAGGGTAACTACCCAGGACGCGGCGATCGTGGTGATCATGCGCAGGTTCAGCGCGCCGATACCCCGCGCCAGGCCAACGCCCAGCACCGCGCCCACCAGGGTGTGGGTGGTGGAAATCGGCAGGCCGGTACCCGAGGCCAGTACCACGGTGGCGGCGGCCCCCAGCTCGGCGGCGAAACCGCGGCTCGGGGTCAGCTCGGTGATCTTGCGGCCGATGGTGGCCATCACCTTGAAGCCATAGGTGGCCAGGCCCACCACGATACCCGCACCACCGAGCAGCAGGATCCAGGAGGGCATGGTGGCCTTGGCGGTGACCGCGCCCATCTGCACGGTATTGACCACCGCCGCCAGCGGGCCGACGGCATTGGCCACGTCGTTGGAGCCGTGCGCGAAGGCCATGGCACAGGCGGTGAAGATCATCAGGATGGCGAAGACCCGCTCCACGTTGGCGAAGCGGTTCTCGCGCTCGCGCTCCGGGTCGCGCTTGATGCGCTTGAGCATCACGATACCAAGGCCCATTACCACCAGGCCGACGAGGGCGGCGATGCCGGCGTCCTGCAGGAAGTTCAGCTCGATATTGAGATCCTTGAATACATGCTTCAGGCCCTTGGTCAGGGTGACCATGGCGATCATCCAGCCCACGGCGAACATGTAGATGGGGATATAGCGCTTGGCGTTGCCGAACGGGTCCTCGGTGTTGAGGATCAGGCGCTGCACACTGCGGAACAGCAGGAATGAGATGGTGCCGGCGAGTACCGGTGACACCACCCAGCTGGCGACGATGCTGCCCACCTTGCCCCAGGCCACGGCGTCTACCGAGATACCCACGGCGGAGAAACCGACAATGGCGCCGACGATGGAATGGGTGGTGGACACGGGCCAGCCCAGGATGCTGGCGATCAGCAACCAGGTGCCCGCGGCCAGCAGTGCCGAGAGCATGCCGTAAACCAGCAACTCCGGTTGCTCGGCGAAAATGTCCGAATCGATGATGCCCTTGCGGATGGTAGAGGTAACTTCTCCACCGGCCAGGTAGGCGCCGGCAAACTCGAACACCATGGCGATCAGGATCGCCTGTTTGATGGTCAGGGCGCGCGAGCCCACGGACGTGCCCATGGCATTGGCAACGTCGTTGGCACCTACGCCCCAGGCCATGAAGAACCCGAAAACGCAGGCGAGAATCAGCAGGATGCTGCCGTACTGGCTAATAACTTCCACGGTACTACCCCCCTTAGCGTGCTAACAGCAATTGCAGGCGATTACCCACGCTGTGGGATTTGTCGGCCAGGTCGCCAATCCACTCGATGACGCGATACAGGAAGATCACGTCCACCGGCGGCAGGTCTTTTTCGATATCGAACAGTGCGGCGCGGATTTCCACTTCTAGCTTGTCCGACTTGCGCTCCAGGTCATCCAGCTCCTCGGTCATGCGCTGGGCGATGTCCACCTCGCGCCCGGCAAAGCCGCTCTCCAGCAGCTCGTCGAGCTCGTTGATGGCGCGCAGGGCCTGGGCCGAGGTGGCCACGGCGCTGTCGACAAAGGTCTTCATCTGTACCTGCAGTGGCGCGGGAATCTGCATCTTGCGGCCGACGGCCAGCCCGGCGATGTCCTGGGCGGTATTGGCCACCTCGTCCTGGGCGTGCAACAGCTCCAGCAGGTCCGAGCGGGATACCGGCATAAACAGGCTGTCCGGCAGGTGCAGGCGCAGGTCGCGCTTGATGTCATCGGCCTGGTTCTCACTGGTGGAAATGCGCTTCTGCACTTCCTCCGCTTCGACCAGGTCGCCCTTCATCAGGGCCTCGAAGAAGGGAACCAGGTCTGCCGAGGCCTCGTGGGCCTTGGCCATGTGCTCCTTGATCGGCTTGATCGGGGAGCGGCCAAACAGGTTGGCGATATTGGACAGGGGCATGGGTAGCTCCTTGGCTCAGGGTGCGAAACGGGCGGCATGGTACCCCAACTTGGCCCGTGCGGGGTAATCCGGTACTTTCAGGGGGATTGGTGCACTGTCACGGCGGCGGCTTGCCGCTACAATGCGCGATCGGGCACAGACAAGAATATAGATGAAGGGGTTGTCCCATGGCGTCGGGAAAAGTGGCGGGAAAAATGGCGGACCGGATCCTGGACCTGCGGGGGTTGCTGGAGGACCTGGTGGAACAGGGGCTGGTGAGCCGCGAGGACGCCAACCGCCTGATCGGCACGCCGCGCAGCGCCGAGCAGGCCCAGATGCACCCGCTCAGCTATATCGCCAGCTGTGAACTGGAGAACCGCCAGGTCCCGGGCAAAGTGCTCTCGGCGACAGTGCTCACGGACTGGCTGGCGGAGAGTGCCGGCCACAGTGTCTACCATATCGACCCGCTCAAGATTAACGTGGCGTCGGTGACCGAGGTGATGAGCTTCCAGTTCGCCAAGCGCCACGAAATCCTCTGTGTGGAGGCAAACAAGGACAGCCTGCTGGTGGCCACGGCCCAGCCCTTCACCGCCGGCTGGGAGGACCAGCTGGAACACACCAGTGGTCGCAGCGTGCGCCGGGTGGTGGCAGACCCGGCGGACATCCAGCGCTACTGTGTGGAGTTCTATTCGCTGTCCCGCTCCATCTCCGGCGCCAGTGGCCTCAAGGGCAGCTCCGGCGCCGGCAACTTCGAGCAGCTGCTGGAACTGGGTAACCTCAAGGACCCCGAGGCCAACGACCAGCATATCGTCAATATCGTCGACTGGCTGCTGCAGCATGCCTTCGACCAGCGGGCCAGTGATATCCATATCGAGCCGCGCCGCGAGATGGCCCGTATCCGCTTCCGTATCGACGGGGTGCTGCACCCGATCCACGAGTTTCCCGACCAGGTGAATGCCGCCGTCACCAGCCGCCTGAAGATTCTCGGCCGGATGAATGTGGCGGAGAAACGCAAGCCCCAGGACGGCCGGATCAAGACCAAGCGCCCCGATGGCAGTGAGGTGGAGCTGCGCCTGTCCACCCTGCCCACGGCCTTCGGCGAGAAGCTGGTAATGCGGATCTTCGACCCCGAGGTGCTGGCCCGCTCCTACAGCGACCTGGGCCTGGGGGGCGAGGACCTGGCGCGCTGGCAGGCCATGCTGGGGCGCCCCAACGGCATCGTACTGGTTACCGGCCCCACCGGCTCGGGCAAGACCACCACCCTGTATACCGGCCTCAAGCAACTGGCCACCAGCGAGGTGAATGTCTCCACCATCGAGGACCCGATCGAGATGGTGGAGGAGACCTTCAACCAGACCCAGGTACACCACAGTATCGGCCTGGACTTTGCCGCCGGCATCCGCACGCTGATGCGCCAGGACCCGGATATCATCATGGTGGGTGAGATCCGTGACCTGGAGACTGCCCAGATGGCGGTACAGGCGGCCCTGACCGGGCACCTGGTGATTTCCACCCTGCATACCAACGACGCGCCCACCGCCGTTACGCGCCTGCTGGACCTGGGCCTGCCCCACTACCTGCTGAAGTCCACCGTGCTGGGGGTAATGGCGCAGCGCCTGGTGCGTACCCTGTGTCCCGCGTGCAAGCAGCCGGATACGGTGAGCGAGGAAGACTGGCTGGCGCTGACCCGCCCCTGGAAGGCGCCGCGCCCGGAAACCGTTTATCGTCCCGAAGGCTGCCTGGAGTGTCGCAATACCGGCTATCGCGGTCGCCAGGGCATCTACGAGATCCTGCCGTTCAGTGAAGCCATCCAGGCCCTGGTGACCCATGACTGCGACCTGCAGCAGGTACGCCATCGCGCCATGCGCGAGGGCATGAACAGCCTGCGACTCTCCGGGGCGCGCAAGGTGGCGGCGGGGATCACCACCGTTTCCGAGGTGCTGCGGGTGGCACCGCCGCCGGATATCGCCTTCTGATACATGCCCGCACAGGGATTTCTGCAAGACTTTCTACCTGAAGCATTCTAACGATGAGACTTCCCATGGCCGATGCCCGACTGTGCCCCGACGCCCTGCAGCCACTGTTTCGCGAGCGCTGGCAGCGCTGGGCCGACGCCGCCGGCGAGTCCGCCCTTGCCCGGGCCGAGGAGGCCATGGCGGACAGTGAGACCCTGCAGCAGGCAGTCTGCCGGGCCTTTGTGGGGTCCGACTTTTTCCTCGACCAGTGCTGCCGCGTACCCGAACTCCTGCCGGAGCTGCTGGGCCGGGACGACCTGGGCCTGGACGAATCCGGGCTGGATGACGCCGCCGACGACGCAGGGCTGGACCGGAACCTGCGCCGCCTGCGCAATCGCGTGATTGCCGAGGTGATCTGGCGTGACTTCGCCGGGGAGTGGGATATTCCCCGTGTCTGTGGCCGCCTGACCGACCTGGCAGAAACCTGCACCCGGGTGGGCCTGGCCTGGCACCACCGCCAGCTGGCGGCGCGCTATGGTGAACCGCGGGACGGCGACGGCAATGCGCAGTCGATGGTGGTGCTGGGGATGGGCAAGTTGGGGGCGCGGGAGCTCAACCTGTCCTCGGATATCGACCTGATTTTCGCCTACCCGGAGCCGGGGGAAACCGACGGTGAGCGCCCGGTGGAAAACCAGAAATTCTTCCAGCGCCTGGGCCAGAACCTGATCCGCTCCCTCGACGCGATCAGCGCCGATGGCTTTGTATTCCGGGTGGATATGCGCCTGCGCCCATACGGGGACAGTGGGCCGCTGGTGAGCCACTTCGCCGCACTGGAGGATTACTACCAGACCCAGGGGCGCGAGTGGGAGCGCTTCGCCATGGTGAAGGCTCGACCGATCGCCGGCGACGAGGAGATCGGCGCGGCACTGATGGAAATGCTGCGGCCGTTCACCTACCGGCGCTATATCGATTTCAGCGCCATCGACGCCCTGCGCGAGATGAAGGCGCTAATCCAGCGGCAGGTGCGCGCCCGCGGCCTGGCGGACAATATCAAGCTGGGGCGTGGCGGCATCCGCGAGGTTGAATTTATCGTGCAGTCGTTCCAGCTGATCCGTGGCGGTCGCGAGCCGGCATTGCGGGAGCGCAACCTGCTGCGCCTGCTGCCACTCCTGGAGAGCGAGGGGCACCTGGAGCAGGGGGTGGCGGAAGAGCTGGCGGATGCCTACCTGCTGCTGCGCCGGGTGGAGCACGGGCTGCAGGCGGAGCGCGACCAGCAGACGCAGACGCTACCGCGCGACGACGAGGCCCGTGCGCGGCTGGCATTCGCCCTGGGTTACGGCGACTGGGAGGGGCTGGAGCAGGCCCTGCTCGAAGCGCGCACAACCATCCAGCGCGAGTTCGACCAGGTGATCGCACCGCCCGAGGAAATTGCCGAGGCGGATGCCGCAGAGGAATGGCAGAGCCTCTGGGGAACCTGTACCGCCGACGACAGCGAGGAAGTGAACCTCGCCAGCCTGCGCGAGGCAGGCTTTACCCCGGAGCAAGAGGCCCTGGAGTTGCTGGCGGACCTGGGAGGTGCCCGTATCGTTGCGGCCCTGCCCACGGCGGCGCGGCAGCGCCTCGACCAGTTTATGCCGCTGTTGCTGGCGGCGGCAGCAGAGGAAGCCGAGCCGCTGCTGGCGCTGCGGCGGGTGCTGCCGCTGGTGCGTGCGGTGCTGCGCCGCAGCGCCTACCTGGTGCTGGTCAATGAAAACCCGCCGGTACTGGCCCAGCTGCTGCGCCTGTGTGCCGCCAGTCCCTGGATTGCCGAGCAGCTCGCCAGGCACCCGATCCTGCTGGACGAGCTGCTGGATTCCCGCCGGCTGCTGGCGCCTGCCTCGAAAGAGGATATTGCCGACGAGCTGCGCCGGGAAATGCTGCGCGTGGATCGCGATGATCTCGAGGCACAGATGGAGGCCCTGCGTCACTTCAAGCAGAGCCAGAGCCTGCGAATCGCCGCCCAGGAAGTGAGCGGCGCCCTGCCACTGATGAAGGTCAGCGATTCCCTGACCTGGCTGGCGGAGGCGATCCTGCAGCAGGCGCTGCAACAGGCGTGGCACCAGGTGACGGAAAAGCACGGTGTGCCCGCTGGTGCCTCGGTGGAGGACATGCGCTTTGCGATCATCGCCTATGGCAAGCTGGGTGGGCTGGAGCTTGGGCATGGGTCCGACCTGGATATCGTGTTCGTGCACGATGCCGACGGCCAGGGTATGACCGATGGTGAGCGCAGTATCGACAGCCTGAGCTTCTATACCCGCCTGGCCCAGCGCCTGATCCATATCCTGCAGACCCGCACCCTCAGTGGCCCGCTGTACGAGGTGGATACCCGCCTGCGGCCCTCCGGTAACTCCGGCCTGCTGGTGACCTCGCTGGCGGCGTTCGAGAAGTACCAGCGCGAGAGTGCCTGGACCTGGGAGCACCAGGCCCTGGTGCGGGCGCGCCCGGTGGCGGGCAGTGAACGGCTCTGCCATGACTTCGGGGAGCTGCGCAACGCGTTGCTTTGTGAGCGGCGCGATGAGCAGGAACTGCGTAAGGAAGTGGTGGCCATGCGCGATAAAATGCGCACCCATCTCGATAAGAGCAACGATCAGGAATTCGATCTCAAGCAGGGCCCGGGCGGTATTGTCGATATCGAGTTTTTGGTTCAATATTCCACATTGGCCTGGGCGCACAAGGCGCCCTCGATCGTGCGGTTCACCGATAATATCCGCATTCTCGAAAGCCTCATTGAGGCAGGCCTGATGTCGGCCCACCAAGCCGGACAAATGATCGACGCCTACAAAGCCTACCGATCTGAGGGTCATCGCCTGGCATTACAACAGCTGCCGGGAGTTGTTAACGGTGACCAGTTCGAAGCGGAAAGAAAGACCGTTCAAACAAGCTGGCAGCAAATTCTCGGCTGATTGTCCTCGCCGGGGCCCGTTGCTGCTGCGCAATGATTAAACTGTTTTTCAGCAATCCGGATTTTTGGATTTGTAGGAGTTACCCATGTCTTTTGCCGATCGCGACGGCCTTATCTGGTTCGATGGTGAGCTGGTTCCCTGGCGGGATGCCCGGGTCCATGTCCTCACCCACACACTGCACTACGGAATGGGGGTTTTCGAAGGTGTGCGCGCCTACCAGACCCCAGGTGCCCAGGCGGGGGGCGGCACCAGTATCTTCCGCCTGCACGACCACACCCGTCGCCTGTTCCGTTCTGCCAAGATCATGAACATGCCGATGCCCTTTGATGCGGAACAGCTCAATGAGGCGCAGCGCACTGTTGTGCGTGAGAACAACCTGCGCGAGGCCTACCTGCGCCCGATGGTGTTTTACGGCTCCGAGGGTATGGGGTTGCGCGCCGACGCGCTGCAGACCCACGTAATTGTCGCGGCCTGGGAATGGCCGAGTTACATGACACCGGAAGCGCGGGAGCTGGGGATCAAGGTCAATACCTCCTCGTACACGCGCCACCATGTGAATATCAGCATGTGCAAGGCCAAGGCCAACGGCAATTACATCAATTCCATGCTGGCCCTGCAGGAGGCGGTGCGCAACGGCTGTGAGGAGGCGCTGCTGCTGGACCCGGAGGGCTATGTGGCCGAGGGCAGCGGCGAGAATATCTTTATCGTCAGTGACGGTGTGCTCTACACCCCCGAGCTGACCTCCTGCCTGGATGGCATCACCCGCAGCTCGGTGATCGAGCTGGCCCACGAGTGCGGTTACCGGGTGGTGGAAAAGCGCATCACGCGGGATGAGGTGTATATCGCCGACGAGGCGTTCTTTACCGGCACCGCTGCTGAAGTGCTGCCCATCCGCATGCTGGATGGCCGCACCATCGGTGCGGGCCGGCGGGGGCCGATTACGCGGCAGCTGCAGGAACTTTACTTTGATGTGGTGCAGGGACGCAGCCCGGCCCACGCCGGCTGGCTTACCGATGTGGCTGATACGCCGGCGCCGCTTGAGGCAAGAATCGCCTGAAGCCAGCGGCGCGAATTGCCAAGAAGAGTGTGCTGCTGATTTCAGCGCAAAAAAAGCCCGGGATTGCCCGGGCTTTTTTTTGTCTGCGGGGTTGGCTTCGCTAAGACGTGGTGTCGGGCCTGCCGACACAGTAATAGTGGAAACCGGCAGCGCGCATATCTTGCGGTTCGTACTGGTTGCGGCCGTCGAAAATCACTGGCTCGTGCAGGGTGTCCCTTACCGTGGCGATATCCAGCGCCTTGAACTGCTGCCATTCGGTGGCCACGACCAGGGCATCGGCACCCTCGAGTACCGCATCGCGGGAATCACACAGCTCCAGGTCTTCCCGCTCGCCGTAGATGCGGCGGCATTCGTCCATGGCCTCCGGGTCGAAGGCGCGCACCCGCGCCCCGCGCTCCCACAGGCCCTCCATCAGGACGCGGCTGGGAGCCTCGCGCATATCGTCGGTATTGGGCTTGAACGAAAGGCCCCACAGGGCGAAGGTCCTGCCTTTCACATTGCCGCCGAAATGGGCGTCAATTTTGTCCAGCAGGTAATACTTCTGGCTGTTATTGCGGGATTCCACTGCCGACAGTATTTCGGTGGAGAGCC
Organism: Microbulbifer zhoushanensis; assembly: GCF_021729055.1. Taxonomy (NCBI): domain Bacteria; kingdom Pseudomonadati; phylum Pseudomonadota; class Gammaproteobacteria; order Cellvibrionales; family Microbulbiferaceae; genus Microbulbifer; species Microbulbifer zhoushanensis. The sequence goes on along the minus strand of NZ_JAJSAO010000003.1, from coordinate 452,821 downwards.
CCAGCTGCCCGGCGGAGTTGATCAGCGCCTTGACGTCCTTGGGAAAGCAGGAGCCGCCGTAGCCGATGCCGGCATAGATAAACTGGTAGCCGACACGGGGGTCCGAACCGATGCCGCGGCGCACTGCCTCGATATCCGCCCCGACCCGGTCGGCGATATTCGCCATCTCATTCATGAAGCTGATCTTGGTGGCCAGCATGCAGTTGGCCGCATACTTGGTCAGCTCGGCGCTCTTCACATCCATCACCAGGATCTTCTCGTGGTTGCGGTTAAAGGGCGCGTAGAGCTGGCGCAGCTTGTGTTCGGACTCTCTCTCGGAGGTGCCGATGATGATGCGGTCGGGGCGCATGCAGTCGGCGACCGCGGATCCTTCCTTGAGGAATTCCGGGTTGGAGATGACATCAAATTCCAGCTCGGCCAGTCCGCGCTCGGCGAGTACTTCGCTCACTGCGGCGCGGACCTTGTCCGCGGTGCCAACCGGCACGGTGGACTTGTTGATGATGTACTTCTTGCTGTCCATGTGGGTGGCGATAGTGCGGGCTACCGTGAGCACATGGCGCAGGTCGGCGGAACCGTCCTCATCGGGAGGGGTACCCACGGCGATAAAGATCAGCTCACCATGGGCAACACCCTCCGCGGCTTCAGTGGAAAAGGACAGGTTGCCATTGGCAATGCTCTCTTCCACCAGCGGTGCCAGTCCCGGCTCGTAAATCGGGATTTCACCCCGGCGCAGCCGCTCCACCTTGTCTGCATCGATATCAATGCAGGCCACGTTATTGCCGGACTCCGCCAGCACGGCGGCCTGCACCAGCCCGACATAGCCGGTGCCGAATACGGTTACTTTCATCCTCGAGACGGTGTCCTGTTCAGGTCAGTGTCATGGCAGCCCGGTGATTGGCAAGGTGCCTCAGGCTACCGCTGCGTCGGTAATATCCGGCCTGCTCACTTCCCGGTTGGCCCGGGTCCGGGCGTCGCACAGCTGGTGGCGTACCAGTACGATCGCCAGCGGAATCCAGTAGAAGAACCAGATGTAGCTGGGCTTCACCAGTGGCTGCTGGGCATAGATCAGCATAGCCAGCACGCCGAATCCAAACCACACCAGGTAGAGGCCGGGTACCCAGCTTAGCAGCTGCTCGCGGCGCAGGCCGGTCCAGGCCACTGCGACCAGCTGCCAGAGGCAGGCTGCCACGCCCAGCAGGCCGGCAAAGCGAGCCACGTCCAACAGGTAATTGTGCGGGTGCGGCAGCACCTCGTGCACCTCGATGAATTGCTTGTGCACCAGCCCGCTGCCGACCCAGGGAGATTGTAGGAAACCTTCCAGGCTCTTGGACCAGAGCTCCAGGCGGATGGAATAGGCGTTGCCGCGGTGCAACAGTGGCAGGTCGCCGTAAAGCAACAGGTAGGCGGCTGGCAGCGCTGCGAAGGCACCGAGCAGGACCAGTACCCGCAATACCACTGAGCGACTGACCACCGCTGCCAGGCAGATGGCAAAGACGGCCATAACGATGGGGATCTTGGTCTGCGACACGACGATATAGACACACCCTAGACCCAGGCCGGTCCAGGACAGCCAGCGCCAGCGGCGGGAATCCAGTGACAGGCCGTAGCAGCAGAACAGGACATGAAAGCCATACAGCATGGCTGTCTTGTCGATATTGTTCTGCATCGAGATACCGCCGATGCGATACAGCTTGCTGAAACCGCCATCGAGGCCGTAAACCACCAGCGACGCGGCGCAGGACACTGTGCCCAGCACGATCAGCCAGCGCAGCCACTGGTGCAGGAGTTCGTCCATCTGGTCACCACGCCGCTCCATTACCAGGTAGAGGGCGCAGTAAAAGAGCACAAAATAGACCAGCACCTTGAAATAAAAAGAGACCTCCCGCTCGACGGTGGCACTGGCGGGGTCGGCCCAGAGCGTCGACAGGGCCAGGACCAGCGGCACGCTGATAAAGCAGGCAAACTGCCAGGAGCGCAGGAAACGCCAGTCACGGCGCCAGGCCAGCAGCAGGATGGTTGTGGGTAACAGGGTCAGGTAGAAGATGGTCTGGATGCGCCCCACCTCGGGCAGCAGGTGAAAGCCCACCAGCATCAACAGCAGGCTGGCACCGGCGACATGGAGCAGCCCGGATACCCAGCGGGATTCGGGCTGGCGATAGAGTCCGTGGAGGGAAGGAATGGTATTACTTGATCCAGACATAGTTGTGGCTGTGTGGCAAATTCATGGCGGACTCGACAATGTACTGGGCGTACAGGGTGTTATTGATCTCGCGGTGAAAAAATTCCCGACAACGACTGGCCCATTGGCGGCGCTTGTCGTCGTCGGAGTGGAATTCGATAATTCGGTTGAGGAGGGATTCCTCACTGTCGAAATAGACCAGTGTTTCCGGGGGCATGAATTCGTCAAAGGCGCCGGCGGCATGGGTGAATACCAGTACGCCGTTGCCCGCCAGTTGTGCCATCCGTGCCGAGGAATACCACTGGTAACCCTCCTGGCGGTTCAGGTTCAGCCCCATCTTGCTGTTGGCCAGGATTCGGTCGTAGTCGCGCCCCCACAGGGTCGGCTCGCCGAACATGCCGGGCGTGCGAAACCTGAGGTCGGGCGGCAGGTGCTCTTTCAGGTACTGCGCAATCTTGCCGCGCTCCGTGTGCGCCTGTGACTTGCTGCAGAACAGCAGGTCCACTTCCAGGTCGCTCCGCTGGCTGCAGTCGGCCGTCTCGACCGAGGGGTCTACGGGATTGGGCATATGCCACAGGCTGGCCCGCCTGCCCTCATAGCGCTTCAGGTCATCGACGCCGGTGGAAACGAACATGGCGTCGGCGATTTCACAGCGTTTGGCGATATTGTCCGAATTGCGGGGCACGAACAGCGGATCGTTATTGCAGGCGGCGATCACTGTCTGCGGCCGCATACGGCGGATTTCGGCAAAGGTTTCATTGTCGATCAGGTCGCAGTGGCCGAGGATCACCAGGTCCGGCTCGAATCCCTCCACCGACTGCAACAGGCGCTGGTTCACCTTCTTGCGACTCACCAGCTCACGGATGCGCAGCGGCGCTTCGAATGCGGCGACGTCCCGGTCGCTGAAGGCGAGTACGTTATGGCCGGCCCTGACCAGGCCGGTATACAGTTTGAGGGCCCAGCTGACGGACGTATGGCCGTACTTGCGTTGCTGGTGATTGTCGACGTGAATAATACGCATAGGGGTGGATAGCCGTCGGCGTTGTGGCGAGCCGTTTTACGGTAATGGCGGCGCTCGAACCACGAGCGGGCCAGTCCGGGACCGGGACAATTGGCGAAATTCAGGGCAGCGATTATAACGGGCTGCCCGAGAGCAAGTCCACGCTGTGCCCGGCCTGTGCCTGGCTTCAATACGACGGGGGTATCGGTTAGCATGAGCGCCCGCGCCCGGTGCGGCGCAGTACCTATATTCATTAAGTCGGGGTTTCCCAATTGCGGCTGACAGTCTGGCGTTTTCTCGATGGTAACCGCGCGCACGAGAAGCAGAGTGCTGCCCTGGTCAGCGGCCTGCGCGACTGTGCCGGCGACGCGGTTGATTGCCACGAAATTGGCGCCGTCGGGGTGTTTTCGCTGTTGCGTCACGGGCTGCCCGCCCACCTGGCGGAATTGCCGCAGCCGGACCTGATCATCGGCGCAGGCCATCGCAGCCACCTGCCGATGCTGATGGCGCGTCGCCGGTTCGGCGGCCAGGTGGTGGTTATCATGCGCCCGTCACTGCCCCTGCGCTGGTTCGATTTTGCCATCATTCCCGAGCATGACCGGCCGCCACCACTGGCCAATGTGATTCTCAGCCAGGGGGCACTCACCGAGCCATTGCCCGGTGACCAGGTCCGCCCGGGGCGGGGGCTTATCCTGCTGGGTGGTCCCAGCAAGCACTTTGCCTGGGATGCAGGTGGTGTTCAGGCGACGGTGGAGCAGTTGCTGCAGGCCCCGCTGCAATGGGTAATTTCCGATAGCCGCCGCACGCCGGACGGCACGCTTGAGGGGCTCGCCGGTAGTGGGGCAGAACTCTGCCACTGGCGCGACTGCCCCCCGGGCTGGCTTGTGGAGCAACTGGCGCAGGCTGAGCGCATCTGGGTGACCGGCGACAGTGTGTCGATGCTGTTCGAGGCCTTGCAGAGTCAGGCGCAGGTGGGGGTAATCCCGCTGCCCAGCCGCCGGCGGGCCAACAAGGTCCGCGCCGCAGTGCAGCGGCTGCTCGACCAGGGCCTGGTAACCGACTGCACGGCCGATGCCGGCCAGCCAATTGAGAATGCACGCCCCCCCCTGGGCCAGCAGGTAACCTGTGCGCGCGCGTTGCTGAGGCGCCGCAGCCACCCGATTGATTGAGGCCGCCGCTGCCACCTGAAGACCAGACCAGCGATTCGAGCCGGCGGCACCGTCCCGGAGATAACATGATCCTGATTACAACCCAGTGCTTTCCGCCCCGTCGTGGGGGCATAGAGGTTCTTATGGAGGGCCTGGCGGACAATCTCGGTCGCGCGGGGCGGGAGGTGCTGGTGCTCGCCGACCGTGTCGAGGGCGGCGAGGTGCCGCGCAGCGACACTTACCAGCTGCGGGTCTATGGCGGCTGGAAGCTGTGGCGGCGACGTCGCAAGGCGCAGGCGGTCCGCTCCCTGGTCAGGAAAGGCGGCATCGAAGGGGTGTTTGCCGATTCCTGGAAGAGTGCCGAGCTCCTGTCTGGCCTGGGAGTGCCACTTGCGGTGTTGGCTCACGGCATGGAATTCCCTGCCAACCCCGATGCTGCCAAGCGCGCGCGTATTCGCAAGGCCCTCTCTGGGGCAGGTGTAGTGATCGCCAACTCCGCCTATACCGCCGACCTGGTCCGGCCCTATCTCAGTGCAAAGACGCGCCTGGTGGTGATCAATCCGCCAATTGGCCCGCAGCCCGCGGCCCTGCCCGACCAGCTCGAGACGGTGGACGCAGTCATTGGCGGGCGGGGGCCGGTCCTGCTGACACTTGCACGGCTGGAGCCACGCAAGGGCGTGGACGCGGTGATCCGCGCGCTGCCGGAACTGCTCCGCCGTCACCCGGACCTGCTCTACATTGTGGCCGGCAGGGGTGAGGATCGCGCGCGGCTCGAGGAGCTCGCGGTATCCGAGGGCGTTGCCGACAATGTCCACTTTGCCGGAGGCGTCAGTGATGAGGAAAAGGCGGCGCTGTTTTCCCGTGCCGACCTGTTTGTGATGCCGGCACGCCGGGAAGGTGATTCGGTAGAGGGCTTTGGCATTGTCTACCGTGAGGCCAACTGGTACGGCGTGCCGGTGCTGGCGGGGCGCGATGGGGGCGCTGCAGATGCGGTAGTTGATGGCGAGACGGGCCTGTTGTGCGATGCTGCTGACCAGGCTGACGTCACCGCCCATATCCTGTCCCTGCTGGAGGACGACGCTAAGCTTCGCCGGATGGGCGAAAATGCCGCAGGGTTGGCACGGGGTATTGCTCAGTGGCAGGCCTCGGTCCGGCGTTTTCTCGAGGCGCTGTAGCCGGGGCGATTAGTCGGCTCAGCTGCGGGAGTACTTGTCGGCGAAGCGGACAATGTCATCCTCGCCCAGGTAGGAGCCGGACTGCACCTCGATCAGCTCCAGGGGGATAGTGCCCGGGTTCTCCAGCCGGTGTTTCACTCCCAGCGGGATGTAGGTGGACTGGTTTTCGGTCACCAGTAACTCTTCCTCCCCGCAGGTCACCCTGGCAGTGCCGGATACGACGACCCAGTGCTCGGCGCGGTGATGGTGCATCTGCAGGCTTAGCTGTGCCCCCGGGTTAACCACGATCCGCTTTACCTGGAATCGCTGGCCCGAATCCACCGAATCGTAGAACCCCCAGGGCCGGTAGACCTTGCGGTGTATCCGGGCTTCCGGGCGGTTGCCTGCCTTGAGCCTCTCCACTACTTTCTTGACTTCCTGCACGCGATCCTTGGCGGCCACCATGATTGCATCGTCACTCTCGACCAGCACCACGTTGTCGAGACCGATCGCCGCGACCAGCTTACTGTCACTCTGGATAAAGCAGTTGCGGCTGTCCTCGATCATCACGTCACCCTTGATCGTGTTGCCGTTGCCGTCCTTGTCCGAGACCTCCCATAACGCCGACCAGGAGCCCACGTCGCTCCAGCCGCAGTCCATGGGAACTACCATGGCGTCGCGGGTTTTCTCCATTACCGCATAGTCGATCGATTCATCCGGGCATTCGAGGAACGCGGCGCGATCCGGCCGTACAAAATCCACATCCACATGGGCAGAGGCCATGGCCCGCTCACAGGCACTGAGAATATCCGGTCGATGTGCCTGCAGCTCCTCGATATAGCGGCGGGCGCGGAAAAGAAACATGCCACTGTTCCAGAAATAGTCCCCGCTGCGCACATAACCCTCTGCCGTTACCCGGTCCGGTTTCTCGACAAATTGCTCGACCGTGAATGCCCTCCCGCTGGCGGGGCCGCGGCGAATATAGCCGTAACCGGTCTCCGGCCCGGTGGGAACAATCCCGAATGTCACCAGTTGCCCGCGCTGGGCACAGGGGCGCGCGCGATCAATCGCCCCCTGGAAGGCGGGGATATCCCGGATGACATGGTCCGCTGCCAGCACCAGCAGCAGGGGGTCCTCGTTGCCCGCCGCCAGGCATTGCAGTGCCGCCAGCGCCACCGCCGGCGCCGTATTGCGGCCGACCGGTTCCAGCAGGATGCCACCGTGGGGCTGGCCCGCGGCGCGCAACTGTTCGGCCACCATAAAGCGGTGCTCTTCCCCGCATACCAGCAGCGGCGGTTCATGCTCCAGCCCGGCCAGCCTGGCACAGGTTTCCTGCAACATGGTCTGTTCGCCAAATAGTGGAAGAAACTGTTTCGGGTATAACTGGCGGGAGAGTGGCCACAGTCGTGAGCCCGAGCCTCCGGCCATGATTACTGGCACGATCATTTTCCGACCTGGTCCCTGCAAACGCACTGGACAGGAGGCGCCCGCACTGTTGCCGGGATCGCCACCCCTGAACTGGTAAGTATGGACTTGGCCGGGGGGAGGGGCCATCAGGGAGGCGGTGGGACCGGTCCCGGGGCCGGCAAGGAGGGGGGACCGTGTGGTCAGGGCCTAACTGTGGCGTTCCGCCTCTTTCCAGGACAGGGATTTGTCCGACACTTCCCAGTGTATGCGGCGCCACATACGCTGGATGCGCCGCTGGATGTAGTGCCTGTTGGAGAATTCAAACCACTCCGGGAAAGGCAGCAGGGTGGCCCGGCCGAGTCCGTCAATCAGGACCAGTTCCGGAGTCCCGTCCCGCATGCGCACCACCAGGTTGTGGGGCAGGATGTTCTTGGTCAGGACGCGGGTTTCCCACAGCCACTGGGCAAACTGCTCCAGGGCGGCGGTAATCGGTGCGTCCAGGCCGTGCTGCTGCAGGTAGCTTTCCAGCGTGGGGGCCGGATTGCCGCTGTCGTCGAGGATCAGCTGGGAAACGGCAGCGGTGCCCTCGCTGGTGTCCACCAGCCCGTACCAGCGGGCCAGGTGACGCCAGACCGGGCTGTTGTCGCCCACACGACGCAGGGCGCGCTGCCGGTAGCCCGCGAGTTCACGGAGGTTGTCGTCGAAGCGGTCGTTGCCGGCCAGGCGCTTGTACCACGGAGCGCGGTTGCGCAGTTCGTCGATACGACCGGTACGCATGACCTTGACGCACTTCCCGGCATCGGACGGATGGCGATAGCAGTGGCGGTTGCCGCCGCTGGCGAATGGCTTTTGGCCGCTGAGGTCAATCATGTTGCGTCCCGCCCCGATTCGGCCAGTAGTCCACGGTAGAGCGACAGGGTCTTCTCGGCCTGGGTAGCGAGGGTAAAGTCCCGTTGCAACACCGGCCGGGCGTCGCTTTCCAGTAGTTCCAGCGTCTTTTGCCGCAGTCCGGCGATGCTGCCGTTTGCCACCAGCCCTTCGGGGAAGCAGGCGCTCAGGGATTCCGCCGGGCCGCCGATGTCGTAGCCGATTATGGGGGTGCCAATCGCCGCCGCCTCGATAACGGTTCTTCCGAAGGGTTCGGGGCGTTTTGACAGGTTGTAGACCAGGTCAGCGGCGCTGTACCAGTAGCGGATATCGCTGCGCTGTCCCACAAATGACACCCGCCCATCGAGCCCCAGCGCCCGGGCTCGCTGGCGCAGCTCTTCCGCGTAATGTTGTTTGTTGGGCTCGGCGCCACCCAGGATTACCCCGTGCAGGTCGTGCCGGTCCAGCTCGGCCAGGAGCTGCAGGAAGTCTTCCTGGCCCTTCCAGCGGGTCAGGCGGCCAGGCAGCAACAGCCAGCGCCGGTCGCGCAATGCCGGGAACTCTGCCTCGACCGATTCGCGCCAGCCCTCGGGTGGCTGGAGGCCGGGGTGAAACTCAGCGGTGTCGACGCCGCGGTAGATAATTTCCGGGGGGCGCTGCAGGTAACGGCTGTAGTGCTCCACCAGGTAGTCGCGGACACACCCGGAGATAGCGATTACCTGTTCGCTGCGGGCCATAATGGCGCTGTACCGGTTGACGGAATAGAGACCGTGGGCCGTGCTTACCAGGCGCGGGCGGTTTCCGGCCGGCAGCTTCTTCCAGGCAAAATAAGTGAGCCAGGCGGGTATCCGGGAGCGCACGTGCAGTATGTCCGGCTGTTCGGCGCGGATCAGCTCCCGCAGCGGGCGCACTTCCCGCAGGCTGAGCAGGGACTTGCGGTGGATGGGGCGGGACAGGTGGCGGGAGCCCTCCAGTTCCAGCTGCTCCACCATCCGGCCGCCACTGGAAACCACGACGGATTCGTGCCCGGCCGCCACCAGTGCGCGCGCCAGGTCCAGGGTTCCCCGCTCAACGCCACCGGAATTCAGCGCTGGCAGCAACTGCATGACTTTCATCGGGGCCTCGTTATTCTGGGTGAGCAGGGCTGGCTGGCGTTTGCAGCCTGGCACTTCCCTGTCCGTACGGTCGGTACAGGGGGGGGATGCGCCGCCATCCGCAGTGCAAAGCCGGGTATTATAGACATCCCCGGCAATGGGGTATAGGCTGCCAACTTCCCGCCCGGCAGGTGCTGTCCCGGGGCATGGTCAGTGACTGGAGTTTACGTTGCATCCCCATCTCGATATCTGTATCTGCACTTGCCACAGGCCCGAGTTACTGCGCCGCGCGCTCGCCAGCCTGGCCGCGATGGAGCTGCCCGAGTCACTGGAGGTCTCGGTTACGGTAGTCGACAACGATCCCGCCGAGAGCGCCCGGCCGGTGGTGGAGGAAGTCGAGCCCTCTTTCCCGCTGCCACTTGTGTATGCCGCCGAGTCCCGTCGGGGAATTCCCTTTGCCCGCAACCGCTGCCTGGACGAGGCGCAGGCAAAGGGGGCCGATTACCTGGTATTTATCGACGACGATGAGTGGGTTGCCGGCGACTGGCTGCAGAAACTCTATGGTTTCGCCCACGACGCCGGTGGCAACACGGTGGTGTGTGGCAGCGTGATCAGCCTGATGCCCGCCGCGGCCCCCGATTACTATTCCATGTTCTTTTCCCGCAAGCGTCGCCGCACCGGTGAGCGCCTGCCGTACTGCGCCACCAATAACGTGTTGATGCCAATGGCTGAAATTGCCAGGCTGGGTCTGCGTTTCGATGAAAACCGGCCGTTTGCCGGCGGTGAGGATGTCCTGTTCTTTACCGAGGCCAACCTGCAGGGCATGTCGATATTTCACTGCGCCGAGGCGGTGGTGTACGAGGATGTGCCGGAATGCCGGGCCACCATCCGCTGGCTGTCGCGGCGCAAGTATTCGGTAGGTATTACGCTGGCGCGCCAGAAAGTGCTCGCCGGGCGCAGTCGCGGGATGGTTTTCGCATCAGCGATGGTGCAGCTGCTGAATGCCTCGCTGGTATGTGTGCTGGGTGTCGCTATCAGCCGGCAGCGTGCGCGCGCCTGGCTGCGTGCCTGCCGCTCCGCCGGTATGGCCTGCGGTGCCCTCGGGGCAGAATCGCAGTTTTACCGCGGCGTGAATTCCTGACTTCCCTCCCGGCCGGGGCAGTCCATCCCCCGGCCCTGTTCAAGTCTCAGCGGTAGGGTTCCCGCACGGCGTCTGTCGCGGTGGGCGACGTGCCGGTCGCGGACAGTTAAAATGCCGCTTTTCCAGCAAGTTCAACCCGGGATCCCGACACCTGCATGCAGTTCCTCTACACCTGGCTATTACGCCTCGCCCTGCCGTTTATCCTGCTGCGCCTCTGGTGGCGCGGGCGCACCATGCCCGCCTACCGGCAGCGCTGGCGCGAACGCCTGGGACGGGTGCCGCGCAGGGCCAGCCGGCGCCCGCTGGTATGGGTGCATTCGGTTTCCGTGGGGGAGACCCTCGCCGCGGTGCCGTTGATCGAGCAGCTGGCAGCCCGCCACCCTGACTGGCAGTGGCTGGTCACCACCACCACCCCGACCGGCTCCGAGCGGGTCGAGTCTGCGATGCGACCACTGCTGGGCGGACGCCTGCTGCATTACTACCTCCCCTACGACCTGCCCGAATATCACCGGCGCTTCCTGTCGGCGCTGCGGCCGCGGATGCTGGTGATCATGGAGACCGAGCTGTGGCCGAACCTGCTGTCGGCCTGTGCCAGGCGCAAGGTGCCGGTGGTGCTGGCCAATGCGCGCCTGAGCGACAAGTCGGCACAGGGCTACGCGCGCTTTGCCCGCCTGGCCGCAAAGATGCTGGGTCACCTGACCCGTGTGGTGGCCCAGTACCCGGAGGATGCGCGGCGCTTTGTCGAGCTGGGCCTGGATGAGGCGCGCATCGTTGCGGTGGGCAATATCAAGTTCGATCTCAATATCGACCTGGGCCTGTCCAGCGAGGCCCAGGCCCTCGCGCACCAGTGGCGCGCAGCCGGCCCGGGGGGCACGCGCCCGGTTTGGCTGGCGGCGAGCACCCACGATGGTGAGGAGGCCACGGTGCTGGACGCCTTCGCCGAAGTGCAACGGCGTTTTCCGGACCTGCTGCTGGTACTGGTACCGCGACACCCGCAGCGCTTCGACAGCGTGGCACAGCTGGTCCGTGATCGCGGTTTTTCCCTGGCGCGCCGCAGTGATGGTGGGGTGCCTGCCGGCTCGGACCAGGTGCTTCTGGGTGACACCATGGGAGAGTTGCTGCGGTTTTACGGTGCCTGTGACGTGGCATTTGTCGGTGGCAGCCTGGTGCCGGTGGGGGGGCACAACATGATCGAGCCGGCCGCCTGGGGCGTGCCGGTGATCTGTGGTCCGCACCTGCATAACTTCTCCCGCGTGGCTGCGATGCTGCGCGAGGCCCGGGCCCTGCAGGTGGCGGAAAACGCGCCGCAGATGGCTGCGCAGGTCGTAGCATGGCTGGAGGATGAAGAGGAAAGACGCGCTGCAGGCGCCCGCGGGCGGCAGGTGGCGGCGGAAAATACCGGGGCCCTGCAGCGGCTGGTCAATGAGGTGGATGCCGTCGCAGGTCCCTGATCAGGTCGGCGGCCGGGGAATGGCGCGCCGACCGGGTTTTAGTTGGGGGATGTGCCGGGCTCCTCGGCAGACTCCTCGATCGCGGCCGGGCTGGTCGGCTCTACGGTGTCCTGGCTGCCGCCCAGCGGCATGGAGGCGCCCTGGCGTGCGATGGCGCGCGAAACGGCGCTGCCCGGGTTCAGGCGGGTTTCCAGGTCCTGCAGGTCCTTGGGTGCCAGCAGGCCGGCAGCGCGCTTGAGACGCAGGGTATTGAGGATGTAGCTGTACAGCGAAGCGGAATAATCCCGGCGGGCCTGGAACAGGGTCTGCTGTGCCAGCAGCACGTCGACCACATTGCGCGTGCCCACCTCATAGCCGGCCTGGGTGGCGTCCAGGGCGCTGCGGGCGGAAATGATGGCCTGCTTGCGCGCGTTAACACGGGATACGTCGGTGACCACCGAGCGGTGCAGTGTGCGGGTATCCTGGATCGTACTGCGCTGGACGAGGTTGCGCAGGTCCTCGGCCTGGAAGGACAGGTTGCGCGCCTCGCGGCGGCTGGCGCTGATACGGCCACCGGAGAAGATCGGCACGTTCAGCGTCACCGCCGTGATCGTGGTCTCCCGAGTGGTGTCGATGGGCAGGTCGACGGTGGGTTCACCGGCGACGGTGGTCGAGGAATCCCCCTCACGGCGGAAATCCTGGTAGCTCACCGAGCCTGTGAGCGTGGGCAGGTGTTCGCTGGCTGCCGCGCGGGCATTGTAGCGCGCGGCTTCGGCGTTCAGGCGCGCCGCCTTCAGGTCGAAGTTGTTGGCCAGGGCGAAATCCACCCAGGCGCTGCGATCCACCGGCTCCGGCGGTGCCACCGAAAAGGTCTCGCTCAGCGGGGCGATATCGTCGTGGTGCTGGCCGGTCAGTACGGACAGGGCGTCGAAGGCGCTGAGCAGGATGTCCTGGGCGTCGTAGAGTCGGGCCACGGCGGAATCGTGGGCGGCGCGGGCATCGTAGACATCGGTAATCGCGGTCAGGCCCACCTCGAAACGCTGCTGGGTCTGCTCGAGCTGCTGGGCCAGGGCCTCCTCTTCGGCGCGGGCGGTTTCCAGGTCGTCCACTGCCCGCAACACATCGAAGTAAGCGTCTGAAACCCGTAGCATCATTGCCTGTTGGTTGGCACTGAATTCTGCAGCAGCCTGTTCGCTGACTTTCTTGCCCTGCTTGTAACCGAACCAGGCGCTGGCATCGAACAGGGCCTGGTCGAGGCGCGCCGAGTAGATGCGCTCGTCCACGTCCGTGTCGCTGCTGTTGGGAGTGGCGATGACCCCGGTAGGTCCAAAGGTGTAGTCAAACTGGGTGGCAGTGGTGTCGGTATTGTTGGCCTCTGCACTACCGTTGATCTGCGGCAGCAGTGCGGAGCGGCCCAGGTTCTTGGCCTCCAGCCCGGCTTCATAGGCGGCGCGGTCCGCGGCCAGCTGGGGGTCGTTTTCCAGCGCCAGCTGGTAGATCTCCCACAGGGTATCCGCCTGTGCCTGCATTGAACCGAAACTGATAATCGCTGCGGCGAGCACTTTTTTCAGCGGGCCCGCAACGCGGCCTGCCCTTGAGAATTCTTTCGTTTTCATCTGTCTCAACTTCCTGTGGCGGGTCTCAAAGCTGCAAACTCACTGCCAGTCTCCCCACTGGCGGGCGCATTTTGCGGGTGGTGCAGCGCCATGGGGAATGCCGAAAGCGCCTGTCTGTACGGCCCGCGAGCCCGGTTTTAGCAGTCGCGAGAGTGTACCTGTGCACAGAGTGAGCGTCGAGGCGACGCTGGCAGCATTTTGGTATATCTTCGTTAAACCGACGCGAATGTGCGGTCATCGGTGCAGCGGGGCGTTGCTGCGTCCCGGCATGATCGACAATGGCGTCGTTTTTTCAATAGACGCAGGCGGTGGCCATTCGGATGCAGCAATCATTCAAAAGAATTGGGCAAGGGGAGGCGCCGGATGGCGGATGCGCCTGACGTGCCCTGGAGCCGCCGGCAACGCGCCTGCCATGAGTGCGACCAGGTGCTGGGTGATGCGGTGGCGCCGCCCGGGAACAAACTGGAATGTCCGCGCTGCAATGCGACCCTGCACCGCAACCCCCGCGGTAGCGTCAACCATACGGCGGCCCTGAGCCTGACCGGCCTGCTGTTGTTCTTCCCTTCCCTTTCCCTGCCGCTGCTGAGTTTTTCCATTCTCGCATTCGGTGCGGAAAACACGCTGTTGAATGGTGTGCGTGCGCTGTTTGCCGAGGGCTACCTGTGGATGGCGGGGCTGGTATTGTTTTGCAGTGTGATCGCGCCGCTGGCCAAGTTCCTCCTGCTCGGGTTTATTTCCCTGGGTTGCCACTGGCGGTTACTGGACCGCCCGGTAACCTGGTCGGTGCGCTGGTACCAGCACCTGAAAGAGTGGGGCATGCTGGATGTCTACATGCTGGGCCTGCTGGTCGCGCTGATCAAGATGAGTGACCTGGGCAAGATGCAGGTGGAGCCGGGCCTGTACAGCTTTGTGGCAATGATGGTGATCTCGAACCTCACCACGTTGAGTTTCGACCAGCAGGCGGTCTGGTCGCGGCTGGAGCGGCGCAGGAAGCGCGCTCCCGGCCCGTCCCCGGGCGAGGGGCCGCTGGTGGGCTCCGGGGAGCAGTTATGAGTACTATGGACAGGGCCCTGTCACAGGGACGTACCTGCTGCCTGAGTTGCCACTGGCTGGTGACATTGCCGCGCGGTGGCGGCGGCTGCCGCTGCCCGCGCTGTGGCGGCAAGGTGCATGGGCGGATCGAGGGAAGTGTGATGCTGACCTGGGCCCTTACCATTACTGGCGCGCTATTGTTGATACCTGCCAATATCCTTCCGGTAATGACGGTGGTTTACCTGGGCTCCGGCGAGCCGGCCACGATCATCGGCGGGGTGATGCAGCTCTATACCGCAGGCTTGTGGGGCATCGCGCTGATTGTCTTTATTGCCAGTATCGCCGTGCCGGTGATGAAGCTGGTGGGGCTGGTACTGTTGCTGCTGCAGGTGCAGGGCAGATTGCCGATCAACCCCTCGCAGGCAATGACCACCTATCGTATCGTGTCGGCTATCGGGCGCTGGTCACTTCTGGACCTGTTCATGATTTCGATTCTGGTGGCGCTGGTGGATATGGGGGCTGTCGCCAGTGTGGCCGCCGGCCCCGGCGCCACCGCGTTTGCCTCGGTGGTGGTGATCACCATGCTGGCAGTGCGCTGTTTTGATCCGCGCCTGGTCTGGGATACCTATTACGGGAATCCGTACAGGAATGCGGGGCCCGATCATCGCGCGCCCGCCGCAGCCGGAAGCCGGCGGGGAGAGAAGAGCGACCCAACCATAAAAGAACCACCGGAAGAGGGAGTGGCCGGGGATGTCTGAGGAGTTTCCCCACGAACAGTCGCATCGTGAACAGCAGGCGGTCGTCAGGCGCAGCCGCGGCCTGCCATTAATCTGGTTGCTACCCCTGGTGGCGGCACTGATCGCCGGCTGGCTGGTTTACAAGGATTTTACCTCCGGTGATATCCGCACCGAGATACTGTTTACCTCCGGCGAGGGCCTGGTCAAGGGCAAGACCGTGGTCAAGTACGCGGGCGTGGATATCGGGGTGGTGCGCGATTTCCAGCTGGTGCCCAATGCGCCAGAGCTGGATGGCAAGGACGGTGTGCTGGCCCAGGTGGAATTCAATCGCAGCGCCGAGTACCTGCTGGTGCAGGGCACCAATTTCTGGTTGGTGAAGCCAGAGCTCTCGATCACCGGCGTGCGCGGCCTGGAAACCCTCGTATCGGGAAACTATATCGGCATGGAGCCGGGCAGTGGCGAACGCAAACGCGAGTTTGTCGCCCTCGAGCGACCGCCCGCCAGCGTGCGTGGCGAGGGGCTGCGGGTGGTGCTGAAGGCCCCGCGGCTCGGCTCGCTCAACCGCGGTTCACCGGTTTACTACCGCCAGCTGCGGGTTGGCCAGGTAGAGGACTACCGGCTCGCCGACGACGACTCCCAGGTGGAGGTGGACCTGTTTATCCGCCAGGAATACGCGCACCTGGTACACCGCGGCAGCCGTTTCTGGAATAGCTCGGGCCTGTCGGTGGAAGGCGGCATCAGTGGCATCACCGTGAACATGGAATCCCTGGCGGCACTGGTGGCCGGCGGGGTCAGCTTCCACACCCCGGAAACCCGGCGCCAGTCGCCGCTGGCGGTCAATGGCAGTGAATTCAAGCTATATCGCAGTTTTGCCGCAGCGGATGCCGGTATCGAGGTGACCCTGAATTTTGATCGCGGGGTCAATGTCACGCCCGGCAGCACCAACGTGGTCTACCAGGGGATCAAGGTGGGCGAGGTGAGCGAGGTCAAGGCCAGTCGCAATATCGATGGAATGGAAGTGCGGGTCCTGATGGACCCGATTACCGATGACCTGCTGAGTGAAAACACCCGTTTCTGGATGGCACCGCCGACCCTGGATATCTCCTCGGGGCTGGACGACCTGCTGTCCGGCAACCGTATCGAGGTGGACCTGCGCCGCGGCCAGCGCTCGCAGCGGACCTTTTCTGCCCAGGCGTCGGCGCCACCGCGGGACCCCCGCGTGCCGGGGTTACACCTGCGCCTCACTGCACGCTCGCCGGGCTCCCTGCAGCGCGGTGCCAGTGTCTATTACCGGCGCATTGAGGTGGGCAAAGTGCAGGGCATGGAGCTGAACCCCGAGGGCGATGGGGTGGAGGTCTATGTGGTAATCGACCCCCGCTATGCACACCTGGTGAACCACAGAACCCGTTTCTGGAACGTCAGTGGCGTGCGCGCCAAGGCAGGTCTCAGTGGTATCGAGGTGCAGGCCGATTCGCTACTGTCATTGCTGCGCGGGGGGATTGCGTTTGGCAGTGACCCGCGAGCGCGCGACGAAAAGGGGCCGGTGGAGGATGGCGACCGTTTCCATCTCTACCGCAGCCGCGAGTCGGCACTCGAGGCAGGCCTGCGCATTCGCATCACCCTGCCCTCGGCGGAGGGGTTCCGTGACGGAGCGCCAATCCGGCACAAGGGTGTGCAGGTGGGTGAGGTTACCCGCCTGCGCCTGGGGGACAGTGCGTCGGAAGTGATCGCCTATGCCAAGCTGTACCAGCGCGCCGAGCACTTTGCCCGCAGCGGCACCCGCATGTGGGTTGTGGGGCCGGAAATCGGCATCGACAAGGTGGCCAACCTGGACACCCTGGTGACCGGTCGTTACCTCGCCCTGGAGCCGGGCGAGGGCGAGGCGCAGACTGAATTTGTCGCGCTGGCGGAGCCGCCGCGGCCAGACCTGGCCGACACCATGATGCGACCGGGACTGACGGTTATCCTCAATGCGCCGCGGCGCGGCTCGCTGGTGCCCGGCAGCCCGGTGTACTACCGCCAGGTGCAGGTGGGTGAGGTGACCGGCTTCGAATTGGGGGAACTGGCAGACCGTGTATACATCTACGTATATATCGAGCCCCGTTACCAGACCCTGGTACGCGAGCACACGGTGTTCTGGAATGCCAGCGGTGTAGAGGTCAACTTTGGCCTGCAGACGGGGCTGAATGTGCACACCGAGTCCACGCAGGCACTACTGGCCGGCGGTGTTGCCTTCGCTACGCCGGAGGCCGGTGAGATGGGCCGCGAGGTGGTGTCGGGCAGCCACTATCCGCTATATCCGGAGGCGAAACCGGAGTGGCTGGGCTGGAGTCCCAAGATTGAACTGTATGACCCCGCATTGCCGGAAAAATAAACCGAAGTAAGGATTCACTATGCGTAAGATAATGACAGGACTTTTACTCACGTTGCTCCTCGCTGGGTGTGACGCGACCCTGGTAGAGCGGGTGCAGCCTGCGGAGGCGCCAGTTTCATTTTCCACCTATGCTTGGGGCGTGGCTCCACTCGTAGATGTCCCCGATGCCTCGGCCCAGCTGGTTGAGATGGATGACGAGTTGCGACAGATCGTCGAGGGGTACCTCCGCAACCGGGGTTACCGCCGGGTGGAGGACGCCGAGAATGCCGATATGCTGGTGAGCTACCAGGTTGCGGTGGTCGAGGGCGAGATCTCCACCGAGCAGAGCAATCCGGGCTGGGATGCACAGTTCGACAGCAATGCGACCCGGGGCGCGGTAGAGCTGCCCAGTGACACCGGTGCGCCGCGGCTGACCCTGAGCCTTGAGATCGGCCGCCCCCAGGGTGGGGCTATCTGGGGGGGCACCTCCAGTGAGGTATTGGGAAGGCCCGAAGACGCAACCGATCGCCAGCGGCTGCTTGCAAACATGATCAAGCAGCTGTTGAGCGACCTGCCCCCGGCCGCCAGCTACTGATCCCCGGGAAGCGGGGTTGAATTCCGGCATGGAAGCCAGATTTGTATAAAGACATACTGACACCATGGTTCGGGAGACACACATGAAAGTCGGATTGCGGGCATCGATGGTGATGCTCTTGTTACTGGTGCTCGGCGGCTGCGCCGCCGCCCCGCAGGTCGCGGTGGATTACGATCCCCAGGCCGATTTTGCCGGGATGCGCACCTATTACCTGCTGGACCCAGTCGCCACTGGCCCGGTAACGCCGCTGGAGATCAAGCGGGCGCGCCAGGCGGTGGAAGGCATCCTGCAAAATCGCTACCGGGCAGTGGATAACACGGACGACGCGGACTTCCTGGTACAAGTACAGTTCCAGGCCGTGGAGAAGGTAGCGGTTTACGAGGACAGCTTTGGCCTTTATGGCGGCTACCACTACTGGGGGTTTGGCTGGCGCTCGCCGGTCGAGGTGCGCCAGTACCGGCAGGATACACTGGTGGTGGATATCCTCTCACCCGAGAGCTCGCCCCTGTGGCGGGGCAGTATGCCCTCCAGCGCCGGGCGCTACCAGGATCCGGCGCAACGCCAGCAGCGGCTGCGCGAAGAGGCCGCGCTGCTGCTGAACCGTTTCCCGCCGGCCTACTGACAGCCCCCCACCCCCGGCGGGACCGGGGGTGCCACCCTACTATTCCCAGAGACCTGATTCATGACCGAAACCACCAGGGAGAGAAATACCGATCTTGTCCCCGAGTTCTCCACCGATGCGGTCGAGGTGGTCGAGCGTGAAACCGTCTTTGACGGTTTCTTCAAGATGCTGCGCCTGCGCCTGCGTCACCGGTTGTTCCGCGGGGGGTGGAGCGAGATCTTTACCCGCGAGCTGTTCGTCCGCGACAACGCCGTGGGCGTGCTGTTATTCGATCCCCGGCGCGAGCAGGTGGGCCTGATCGAGCAGTTCCGGGTGGGAGCCCTGGAGCGGCCCTACGGTCCCTGGTGCCTGGAAGTGGTGGCGGGCATGGTGGAGCGGGGGGAGAGCCTCGAAGAGGTCGCCCGTCGCGAGGTGCAGGAGGAGTCCGGGCTGGAGGTCGGCCGGCTGGAACCAATCCACAGCTATTTGCCGAGCCCCGGCGGCAGCTCGGAACGCCTGCACCTGTTCTGTGCCTGTGTCGACCTGGGTGGGGCAGGGGGCATCTTCGGGTTGCCGGAAGAGCAGGAGGATATCCGCCTGCGGGTCCTGCCGCTGGATACCCTGCTGGCGGCCCTGGCCGGGGACTCGCCCGACGCCGGCGCGGTGGACAACGCGGCCACGCTGATCTGCCTGCAGTGGCTGCAGTTGCATCGTGAGCGACTGACGGGCAGAAAAGGGGCGACCCATGGTTAACGGGTCATCGTATATATCCTGCGTTTACCGAGAAGGACCGCAAACTGAGATCCAAGTCACGGCGTGGATAGAATTGGAGTGTCGATAATGGCGGTTCAGAAACAGGCCCATCCTGGAAGCAAATTGCGACTGAAAAGTCGTCAAAAATCGGAATATCGGATGGACTTGCCGGCTTATCACGCCGACTGCGATGCCAACTACCTGCGCCTGAGCAAGCTGTTGCCGCAGCTGGGTGAGCGGGAGCGCTGGAGGTACAGCATGCCCCACGGCTCCCTGGAGCTGGAGGTGATCGAGCGCTCCCGTTACACCACCGAGGTGAGCCTGAGCGCGTCTTCCGCCAGCGAGCAGCGCTGGATGGCGCCGCCCAGGATTACGGTGCGGCTCTACCACGACGCGCGCATGGCCGAGGTGGTCGCGGTGGACGGCCGCGGTCCCCTGGGTGAGAAAGCCCCGGGTGTGCTGCACGCGGGGGCCCGCATGCAGGGGGCCGACGAACGACAGCAGGCCAACCGCTTCCTGGGGGAGTGGCTGGGGCATTGCCTCGCGAATGGCCGGGTGGATTTTGAACTGGTTTTAGATGGCCGACAGCTCTGACGCCGCTGTCGGTGGTCACATGGATGTGGTGACAGGGTAAGCAAGTGAGTGGAAGCGACGGAAGCAGGCAGGACAAGTTGAGCGGATCGAAACACCGGTTGGTGCAGTTTACAGATCCCCATATCGGGGGGCGACCGGACTACCAGCTCCTGGGGCTGGATACCGGTCGTACCCTGGATGATGTGCTGCGAGCCATCGAGCGGGACCAGTCGACAGCTGAAATGCTGCTGGCCACCGGCGACATCAGCGCCAATGGTGCCGAGGCGGCCTACGAGCGTTTCCTGCACAAAATGCGCAAGGTCAGCGCGCCCTGGTTCTGGTTGCCAGGCAACCATGACCAGGCCGAGCGAATGCATGAGGTGGCCCCGGGCAATACCGCCGAGCTGGTGGCCCTGGGCAACTGGCGGCTGTTGCTACTGGATACCAGTGTCGAGGGCGAGATCTGCGGCGGCATGACCGAAGCCCAGCTCGATCGTCTCGACGAGCTGTTGCAGGAGTGCCGCCATCACCCGGTGATGGTACTGATGCATCACCAACCCGTGCCGGTGGGCAGCAAGTGGATTGATGGCCATATGCTCAAGGAAGGCGCCGAGCGCTTCCTGCAGCTGGTGTCCGCGGCAGGTAATGTGAAGGCCCTGGTCTGGGGTCATGTACACCAGCAGTTTGACGGCGACCTGAATGGTATTGGCCTGCATGCTACCCCCTCCACCTCGGTGCAATTCACACCGGGCAGTGGTCCCTTCGCTGTGGATGACAAGCTGCCGGGTTACCGCTGGTTCGACCTCGACGACAGCGGCACCTACACCACCGCTGTCGAGCGTGTCCCGGTTTCTGACTACAACGTCGACCTCACTTCCTCCGGATACTGACCGTCCGGCACAGGAGCCAGTCCTGCCAATCCGTTGGTCCGGCCTTTCCCCGCTCCCTGTCGTATCCGCTGCCTTTCACCCTACAATGCCGGTATTGGGACCCGGGCCGGCCGGGTACCCGTTGGGCCCAAGCCGAGGTCCAGGCAGAGGCCTGTAGAAACAAATGACCAAAGCACCGAACCGGAAACAGAAAGCAGTGGGAGCCATGATGCAAATGTTATCGCGTGCCTGGCTGGGAGCCCTCGTCCTGGTCGTGGCGGGGTGTGCGCAGACCGATCCCTCCGGGTCGGCATTGGCTGTTGCCAACCCCGGGGCGGCTTCCGCCACGGGGTTGCAGCCGCGGGCCAGCGGGCTCGACAGTGTCGCCGCCGCTTTTGCCTTCGACCTGGCTAATGCCAGTGTCTACGTGGCGCCATTGCAGATTGGCTACCGCAAGCGCAGTGCCGATGTCCGTGAGCGGCTGAATGCCGGTGACTTCCAGCTGGATGCGCGGGAGCGTGAACGAATGCAGCAATTGATGGAGGAGGCGCTTGCCGAGCGCTTCTTGCAGCCGCGCAACAGTCGTTTGGCGGGCAGCCCGGCACAGGCGGATTACCGGCTGCAGTTGCGTCTAGAGAATTTCGCCCTGAGCGCCCCGCTGGAGGCGCCAACCTGGAGCCGGCGAACATTCACGGAGCAGAGTGCCTATGGCGTGCTGGCCGGTGAGCTGTACGACCGCGATGGCAACCTGGTCGTGCGGTTCCGGGACCGGCGGGATATCGGCGAGAATCCCGGCTCACTGGCCTCGGGAGGCCAGCTGCAACAGTTCAGTGGCCCCATCTTCTGGGCCGACATGCGGGTGGATATGCGCCGTGCCTTCTCCAGCCTGGACCGGTCGCTGCGGTGATCCCCCGGGCGGTCCGCAGATTACTCGCGGACTCGCCCTGCCGTAGAAGGGCGCTATAATCCCCGCCCATGTCAGAACTTCCGCAAAAAAATCATTCGCTATTACTGTACCTGCACGGTTTCCTCTCCTCCCCGCAGTCGTATAAGTGTCGCCTGATGGAGGAGTGGGTGGCGCGGCACAGGCCTCACATGAGCTTTCGTGCCCCGCTGATCTCCCCGCACCCGGCGCTTGCCTCCGCGGCACTGGAGGAAATCCTGGACCAGAACCGTGGCGCAAGCATCGGCCTGGTCGGAAGCTCCATGGGTGGCTTCTATGCGACCCTGCTGGCCGAGCGCCACGGGCTGCCCGCGGTGGTTGTGAATCCGGCGGTACACCCGGCCCGTTTTATGCCCGCCTATGTGGGGCAGCCACTGGCGCCGTACAGCGGTGAGCCGCACGAGTATCGCCTAAGTGGTGCCGACGTTGCTAACATGCGCAGTCTGGAGGCGGAGCTGCAAGGGTCGTTCAGGGGGCGCTACTGGCTGCTCGCGCAGCGCGGCGACGAGACTCTGGACTGCCGCGAGGCGGAGGGTTTCTATCGCGGGCAGCGCCAGACCGTTGAAGAAGGCGGGGACCACAGCTTCCAGGGCTTTGAGCAGTATTGTGAGCCCATTGTCGAATTCCTTTTCGGCCGGTAGGCACGGCAGATTGCCGGCTGCGGCTCGCGGCCGCTCCTACGGGACAATAGTTGTTAACGAGTAACCAATAAAAATATGGCCAAGTATTCCGCAGAAGATATCGAGGTACTCACGGGGCTGGACCCGGTGCGCAAGCGCCCGGGGATGTATACCGATACCACACGCCCCAACCACCTGGCCCAGGAAGTGATCGATAACAGCGTCGATGAGGCGCTGGCCGGGCATGCGAAGAAAATCGAAGTGGTCCTGCACAAGGATAACTCCCTGTCCGTCAGCGACGACGGGCGCGGCATGCCGGTGGATATCCATCCGGAGCAGGGCCGCCCCGGTGTTGAGGTCATCCTCTCCACGCTCCATGCCGGTGGCAAGTTCTCCAACAAGAATTACCAGTTCTCCGGTGGCCTGCACGGTGTGGGCGTGTCGGTGGTGAACGCTCTTTCCAAAGTCCTGGAGATCACCATCCAGCGGGATGGGCAGGTACACAGGATGGGCTTCCAGAACGGCAACAAGGCCTCGGACCTGGAGGTGATCGGCACCTGTGGCAAGCGCACCACCGGTACCAGCCTGCGCTTTATGCCGGACCCGCAGTATTTTGACTCCCCGAAGTTCTCGGTGCCGCGCCTGCGCCACCTGCTGCGCGCCAAGGCAGTGCTATGCCCGGGCCTGACCGTGGTCTTTATCAACGAGCAGGATGGCGAGTCGGACCAGTGGTTTTACGAGGACGGCCTCAAGGATTACCTGGCGGCCGCCAACCAGGGCTGGGAAGTACTGCCGGCAGAGCCATTCGTGGGCAGCTTCAGTGCCTCCACCGAAGCCGCAGACTGGGCGGTGCAGTGGTTGCCCGAGGGCGGCGAGGTCACCGCCGAGTCGTACGTCAACCTGATTCCCACTGCCCAGGGCGGCACACATGTGAACGGCCTGCGCTCCGGCCTGCTGGAAGCGATGCGCGAGTACTGCGAGATCCGTAACCTGGTACCGCGCGGGGTCAAGCTGGGGCCCGAGGATATCTGGGCGCAGTGCTCGTATGTGTTGTCCGCCAAACTGGCGGATCCACAGTTCTCCGGCCAGACCAAGGAGCGGTTGTCCTCGCGCGAGGCCACCGCGTTTGTTTCCGGCGTGGCCAAGGATGCCTTCAGCCTGTGGCTGAACCAGCATACCGAAGAGGGCGACCGGCTGGCGGAGTTGTGCATCGGCAATGCCCAGAAGCGACTGCGTTCGGCCAAGAAAGTGGCACGCAAGAAAGTCACTCAGGGGCCGGCACTGCCCGGCAAGCTGGCGGACTGTGCCAGTGGTGATACCAGCCGCTCCGAACTGTTCCTGGTGGAGGGCGACTCCGCCGGTGGTTCCGCCAAGCAGGCCCGCGACCGCGACTTCCAGGCCATCATGCCGCTGCGCGGCAAGATCCTGAATACCTGGGAGGTGGACTCCGGGGAGATCTTTTCCAACCAGGAAGTACACGATATTGCCGTGGCCCTGGGGGTGGACCCCAGCAGCGACAACCTGGACGGCCTGCGCTACAACAAGATCTGTATCCTGGCGGACGCCGACTCGGATGGCCTGCACATCGCCACACTGCTCTGCGCCCTGTTCCTGCGCCACTTCCGCCCGCTGGTAAAGAACGGCCATGTGTTTGTCGCCATGCCGCCGCTCTACCGGGTCGATATCGGCAAGGATACCTATTACGCACTGGACGAGGCGGAGAAGCAGGGCATTCTCGATCGCATCAGCGCCGAAAAGAAAAAGGGCAAGGTGCAGGTGACCCGGTTCAAGGGCCTGGGGGAAATGAACCCGCTGCAGTTGCGTGAAACCACCATGGACCCGGACACCCGCCGCCTGGTGCAGCTTTATGTGGAAGACGGTGATGACAGCAACCAGGTGATGGATATGCTGCTGGCCAAGAAGCGCGCGGGTGACCGCAAGCAGTGGCTGGAGAGCAAGGGGAACCTGGCCGAGGTCGTGAGCTGAGTGGCGATTTTACCAAAAGGTCATAAATACGCCCCGCTGAAATCTGGCAAATCCATCTACATTTATCATGAGTTTATAAAATAATTTATAGGATAAACTTGTCAAAATCGCGGGGCGTATAATATTGGCTCGCCAGTACTGAATCTGTGAGTGTACACAAAAGTTCTCGCGGCGGCCCAATTTGCGCTTTTGCAGGCGTTACCCCATGGTTGTGCTCATGGGGTTACTGCCAATTGTAGTAGGTCATCAGATAATGGCTGATGCCATAGCTTGCGTCAGCTATGGCGTCGTAGCCGACAGGCGGTACCCTCTCGCTGTTTGATCTGTGGAACAGCCTTTCCATCGGAGCATTATCCTATTAGTTCCAGGGGCGACCCATACCCTGTGTCATCCTGTAGCACCATAATCTCAGCCGGAATACGCAGCGGCCATACAGGTTCGACCTGGTCCTGGTGGAACATGACACTATTCGGTTTGCATCACTGCTCCAAGTGACTTCCAGTGCCTCTACTGTGAGTGCTTAATCTGGATACTCTTAGCTCACCCGGCCAGCCCCTGCGACGAGGATAAGGCTCGCTAATCATAGCAGGGCAGAACCAGTTGAGTCGCCCAGGATGTAGGTAATATCACCACGCCAAACCTGGTTTCGCTTTTCCACTTTGAATTGGCGTCAAGCGTGTTTGGGATATCTGGTCGCTCTACCCTTGGCTCTTTGTATATTGGACGGTCGGGCTGGTTGCAAGTCAGCGGAGCTTCAGACCAGCAGCCCCTACGGCAAGTTACCCGAAGAGTGGGCCGCCCCGGATAATGAGCACCCCTGATCCACGACCAAACGCACGGCATCTCGCATGAACTGCGTAGAGAGGAATCGCTGCTGTCTTCTCATTGAACACCTTTGTGCAAGGTGCAACTCTACCACCTAGACCGGTGTCCGGGATTAGTAGGCCAAAACATAAAAATTCTTTCCTGAATGAAAAAAAGCCCCCATACGGGGGCATTAAGTAACTACTTATCCTGTGAGGATCTCTTTCTTAATTTGAGGTCTTACAGCCTAGGTTAATAGTGGCAAGCGGTTCCCGATTTGGAGCCTGAGCAAAAACCAGAGTCTCGAAATTAAACGTACCGGGGGTGCTATTGTCTGCACCTCCCTTGGAGTAGAAGGGTTCACCCTTGAAGTTGTCGTGATAATAGGAATCCCCTGATAGCATTGTCAACATGTCTGCACTGGGAATGACCAAGCTATCACCCTGGCGAAATAGCCCAGTGCAAAGCGTATTGAGCTTACGAGGAGACTTGTCAATTCTAGATCTCAGTAAACTTTCTTTAGCAATGATTTCGTTGAAGGTGTTATCGTTTATAACCAGCAAGTCTTCAGTGGATCTATGATCCAAAATCAGCATCCCTGGTGCAACATCCTTAGTCATTACTAGATCAGATTCTCCAGAAAATACTCGAACAAGGAGGCGCTGCTTGGGTGGCTCTGAAAATTCGATCTTTATGGTGCTACCATCTTCAGATACGTACGCTGTCGCGTCGAAGGCTGTCAGGCTGAGGCCCTGGAGCTTCATTTTTCCATCGGTGGGATCGTCAGAAGAGTAAACCTTCACGTATAAATTACCATCGCGCCAGCCTTTTGTAAGAATTACCTCAGGTGGTACGCTCTCCACGGTTTGGGTGAAACCAAGCAGGTCAACGACATGATCCGTGGCGTAGTGTGGGAAGCCATAAGTAAATCCAGTTTTATGGCTGAAACCTAATGAATGGCCAAGTTCGTGCATATAGGTTCTATAGTTACCCTTGGTCAGGCTGTCAAGAAATCGCAAGCTCAAGAAGCCGGAGCGACCCGTTCCCCAAAACTGGCTCGGGGTCTTTCCACCGCCTAAGCCTACCCATCCTTTCTTATAGACCTCCATTGTCGATATATCCGACCGTTGGCCACTGGAAGCCAGACTAAAGAGGTAATACATGATGGATTCGCTGGGGGAACGGGTGGCTACGCACCCCTCCCATTCGTTGCAGGGGCGTCCTACCGAATATCCCATATATTCCCCCCCGAAAGCGAAAGCGTCGAGAGCCTCTGTGAAGTGATAGGTGTTCATAAACCATTTAATATTTGCCGAAAGAGCCTTCAGGGTATCCGCTTCTGCTGGAGTTGGATGCCGCAAGCAGTGCCAAGCGGTATCTCCAGTTCTCGGCTCATCACAACTTGCAACCTTTCCCCTATAAGAAATGTCGAGATTAAGCATTGGCGCGGTTTCTACATACTGCAGATTGCCGTCTGGAACACCGGAGTAAGTTGTACTGGAGAAGCCATTCAGCGTGCTATCAAATACAATCTTCAGCGGAGCAGATCCAGCATTCGTCGTATGCATGACAAGAATGGATGAAAAGCGCCTTGATGTATTGTTAGTAATCGATATCAGTCCATTGCCGAGGGGTTCAACCCGGATGTCATTTGCAAGGTATCTAGTCTCGATATTTGAGATGACTTCCTCACTGCTGACCTGGGTCACAACAATCGAGTCCAAACTTGAAGGCTTCATGGACAGCTCAGTCTGGGCATATGTCGACTTGCTGAAGTCCGAGCTCAGATTGGCACTCTGGCAATTTTCCCCACAGTCGAAATTCAGCCAAAATTCTTCGGAGTTAGTAGTGACATCTACTTCTGGGGGAATGTCACTGGATGGAGGGGCTGTGCCATCGGCCTCGTCAACTACCTCCTCGTCAACTACATCCTCTGAAGGGGGCTCCTCCTCTGAAGGGGTCTCGTCTTCTGAAGGGGTCTCGTCCTCGGAGGCTACAGGGGCAGGCTCGTCGACCTCCCGCTTCGCGTCATCTTTACACGCTACAAGTAGAAGCGAACAAAGGATAATTAAAATTTTAATATTCATATCTTTCTCTTTATGGGGTCAAAAGTCCAAACTGAATAAAAGTATTAGATTGTGGTTTCACCATCTAAGTGATAGTTGCCACCCAGGAAAGGACCTGGCAACAATTGCCTAGTTTCGTGCAGGGCTGAAAATTACTAAGCAGGAATGCACTCTAAGTGGCCAGGGGATGCCGACTTGTGATCTAGACGACATTTATCCTTTATGACAGCGATAATGAGCCGATATGACAAGGGTGGAGCTTTGTGATTTCAGTGGACACATTAAAATGCGTACTTTAGAGGTGGCTATAAATGTGAAATGGATCTCATAGGTCAATAAATGGATAACGTTATTTCCCGGATCAAAGTGGAAGCATTGATTAGAAGCGCCAATCGAATTGATCAGAACCATACCTACGCCAGCTTTATCGGCTCCTACAAGATACGGGAGGTTCGTCCGGGGTATGTTTCAATTTTTGATTACATTGGTATCTGGAAAAAGCTGATGGCCAATAGTGGTGACCCGCTGTTGCCCTGCAAGATTGGAGAGCATGTACACATATCTGACCTTGGTGTGCCTGGGCTAATTTCGATGCACTCAGAAAATCTCGGTCTTGCCTTGAAAAGTGCAGTGATGTACGACAGGCTGATGTCGGATTGCTTTCTTTTGACATCAGTCATTAATGGGTCGGAAGTAAAGGTTTCTCTTTCTGCAAAAAAACTGGATGTAGAGTTTGACTGGCACCACGTATTTCTCAAGCTATTTTCGCAGTTTGCTAAGATCGCTAACTTCCTGACAAACAATCTTTACTCCGAAGATATAGGGATTATTCGCGTAGGGTTCTCTCGCGATATAGAGGGCCTTGAAGATTTATATTCCGACTACTTTCGCTGTCCAGTGTATGGCTCTCAATCTGAAGACTATTTCGTCATTTCAGCCAGGGTGTTGGATCTTCCTGTGCATAACCCGCAAAAGGATCTTTTTGAGCTTTTTACAAATATTGCAAATCGATCCCTGGAATCCTTGAATCACAAGACCTATAGTGACAGAGTTCTCAGAATTCTTGAGGGTTATAAGCACCCAGCCATGGCTAGAGTTGATGCTGTATCTCAAGAGCTAAACTTAAGTGTTGCCACACTAAAGAGAAAGTTACAGTCCGAAGATACGTCCTTTTCTATGTTAAAGGATCTTTTCTTGTTGAGTGAGACCCAGAAAATACTGGACCTTGGTTATTCCAGTTCTTCCTATGTCGCTGAAAGGCTCGGGTATTCAGACGCAAGTTCTTTCTCGAAAGCTTTCAGGCGGTGGACCGGCGGGAAAGTCGAGGATTATATAAAATCTAAATCAAAAGAAGCTCCCCTCTCATCGGACTAGATATTTATGTTTTTTTACACGTAGAAGTGGGTGGGTGGAGAAAAGGAAGGCATGCATACTATAGTTGTCTGAAAATTTGACATAATCATATACGCTTCTTTCGGCGAGGCATGGTTTGCATACGTATTCCCCGTGTTTTTCGCTTACGCTATTTTCTTTCTGGCCTATGGCGTGAAACATATAAATATTGATAACTCCTTGGGTGATGTCTCGTATGGTGTTTATATTTATGCTTGGCCCGTCCAGCAAATAATTGCGCAGTTCTTCCCGGGACTGAATCCCTATACACATACACTCGTTGCTACCCCTCTGGTTTTCGGGTTGGCCTATGCTTCCTGGAACCTGGTTGAAAAGCCAGCGCTGGGCTTCAAGAAGACCCTGATGGCATTTGATATCAACTACTTGCGCACAAGACTTGCAGCGCTTTCCTGAACTGCCGGGCCCGCTACCGGGCCTGACTCCCCGCGGTGGGGGCCCTAACAAGAAGCTGCCGGCTATTTCTGCTGGTTGTTAGGGGGCGCCGGCTAGAAAGCGATCCAAGGATTCGTCACGGCCTCCTTCGCCCCTATCTTCCGTCTCTCGGTCTCTTTTCTCTTCCTGTTACGGTACCGGCTACCCTTCACCTTGCTCGATATACATGCCTGGCTAAATATCACACCACTCTTATCAGTGCCGGATACCATGTGCGAACGGCAATAGCAGCAATACCGATATCTATTTATCTATTTATCCATTTGCCAGAAATAAATGCGTTTACGGCAAGCTCCATCAAATAAAATATATTCGGTTAATAACCGGGGGTGAGCTCCTATACCATGTAAAACTAATTACAGCAATTACACGCTCTTACATCTTGGGGGCTCACCGATACCAAATCAGAAGCTGTCTAAAAATTGTACCGGGGTGAAAAAGATTTAGTTGTAAGCAGAAAAAGTGTGACGCTGTTCCGTCTGCAGGGTTACATTGGGTCAAATTTTCTTTATTATTTCGCCGGTACGCGACCCTTAAAAAAATAGAAGTGGCGGGTTTGGTGCTTTGGGGGAATTAGAAGTCTATGCGGTACGCAGTTCTTTGCGCGCTCTTGCTGTGCTCAGCTTGTTCCATTACTACACCCACAAGTGTGGTCCAGCCAGCTTTCTATACTCGAACCCCCTGGGTGGTTGAGGGGCAATTCTCTCCAGTCACGCGACATCTCCAGATTTTTATTGATGGGCAACCAGTAATGGCCGGAAATGGCGGTTGGTGTGCCCGAACAACGACTCTGCATGGTCGTTATATGGGGGCAAAGCTGACGGCCTTCTGCCATAGCGGAAATTTCTTTAGCAACCGAAATTCACACTGCGAATTAACAATAGATGGTGTGGAATCAGGTTTGATCCACTTCGATTAAGCATTCGCCTGCAAGTTTCAATTGGGATACTGCAATGAGCCAACTCACATCCGATGAGCTATTTCACCTCGGCCTACATTCCCTGGAGTCCGACGACGTGGAAAAGTCCCTGGACCTGTTCAAGCGCTGTGTTGAATCAGATCCAAACCATGCAAAGGCTACTTATATGATTGGTGCGTTGTATGCACAGATCCAGATGGTGGATAGTGCTGCAGAGTGGATGCAGCGTGCGATAGATATGGATGCTGGCGAGAAAACAGCAGTTTTCCAGCTCGGCCTGCTTTACTTGACCTCGGGCGAGGTGGAAAAGGCGAGAAGTACCTGGGAAGGCCTGTCAGGTTTGCCTGAAGACCACGCTTTCAGGCTGTTCAGTCAGGGGATGCTGGCACTTGTCGAGGATGACTTCGAAGGATGTATCAAGCATCTGGAGATGGGCATAGCAAGAAATGACTTCAATGCCCCACTGAATAACGATATGTCCAGGGTGATAGAGTCAGCTGCGGCGGCACTGGAGAGCCAGGCTGCGGGCGCTAACCTGGAACCGGCCGAAGCCCCTGCCACCCGGGCAGGAACGCACATTGCCCTCAGTGGTTACCGCCAGTCCCTCAAGAAGCACTAAATCTGGAGCAGGACCTTGGATCCCATTGATGGCGTAGGTGCGCTCTCACGCTTATTGCGAAGCAGGGTTTCCACAGAAAAGAGAGACACGAAGGTAGATGGTCGGGAAAAAACCGCATCGACCAATGCAAGAGTGTCATTGCCGGAGCTCGAAAAAGAACTCAAGACCAGATTGAAACAGATAGAGGCAGAATCAGGCGATACGGAGAAGAAAACAAAGGCCGTTCTCGAAAGCGTTCTTGCATGGGAATTCGGCGATAAAGTCCGGAATGAGCCAAAATTTAACCTTCTGGTAACCCGGATTCATCATCATCTCAATAATGATAAAAACCTCAGCCAGGCGTTGCACAACCTCATCGCACGGCTTGGTTCCTGAAGAGAGTATAGAAGATTGTCTGCGAACAACGATAGTGAACAGAGGCAGCGCCTCAAGCCAATCCTGGCGCTGGTAAAAGCAGAGAACTACGAAAATGCATTACCGCTGATGAAGGAATTTGTCGAAGAGTTTCCGGCAAATGAAGTTGCAT
The DNA here is from genome assembly GCF_021729055.1 of Microbulbifer zhoushanensis. Classification (NCBI taxonomy): domain Bacteria; kingdom Pseudomonadati; phylum Pseudomonadota; class Gammaproteobacteria; order Cellvibrionales; family Microbulbiferaceae; genus Microbulbifer; species Microbulbifer zhoushanensis. Next base: position 421,944 of record NZ_JAJSAO010000003.1, on the reverse strand, counting down.
TGGGCATGCTCTCCGCCACGTACCAACAGCTGGGCATGATCGAAGAGGCTCGCACGCATTTTCAGCAGATTTTGAAGCTGAACCAGGATAATGCACTGGCCCGCTTTCAGTTGGGGATGACATATTTCCAGGCGCGAGACTGGCATACGGCGCTGGAAGTATGGAAGCCACTGGTCGATTCAGATGACGATTACGCCGCGACTTTCTACAGTGCCGTCAGCCACATTAACCTGGGCAACCGCGAGTTAGCGGTTAAGCTATTCAAAGCCAGTAGCAAGAACATGTCTAAAAACCATCCCCTGTTCCAGCAGCTAGAGAAGATAGCTGCCGAACTGAACTTCCGCCTGCCGTAATCGAAAATGAATAATGTAAACGAAAAAATTTCCCAGTATCTCGGCTACCTGAAGCTGGATCCGGGTAATAGCATCCTGTGTGTACAGCTGGGCGACCTGTATCACAAGCTGGGGGACCTGGCGGAAGCGCGTAAATATTTTTCCCGGGCACTTGAGCAGGAACCCGAGAACAGTATCCACCATTCCAGGATGGGGAATGTCTGTCTTTCTGAACATAAATTTGAGGAAGCCATCAAATACTTTGAGGATGCACTAAAAATCGCTGATGAGGATCCAGGCCTCACGTACAACCTTGGTCTTGCGAAGTTTTACGCAAAGCAATTTGAAGAGGCCCTGTTGGCTTTTGAATCGCTGCAGGGCCAGTTGCAGGATTTGCCCGACCTTGGCTTCTACCTTGTTTCAAGCCTGCACAACCTGGGCAGGAAGAAAGATGCCATTGCCCAGGCGGAAGAGCTGCTCGTTAAGGCCCCTAGTAATAAGCTCCGTGGTTATCTTTCCCTTATTAGAATGGATGACTTCGATATGGCCGCCGCCGTCAGGGATGCGAATGAGGTCCTTATCAGCGATCCCGAGAATGTCGATGCTGCCACCGTGCTTGGTAACCACGCCATCGAAGAGCAGGAAATCACAAAAGCGAGAAAGCTGTTTGAGCTTGTGGCCGCGCGAGAGCCGGATAGTCCCCGGGGCTGGCAGGGTAAAGGGCTTGTCGCCTTGTTGGATAAGGACCTCGACTCAGCAGAGCACTATTTTCGGAAAACACTTGAGATCGACCCCCACCAGGTAGGTAATTACAACACCCTGGGATGGACCTACATTGTCAAGCACGACTTCCAGCGCGCTGAAGGGATTTTCCGCAAGGGTGTGGAGGCAAACAGGAATAACTCTGAAGTTCACGGTGGCCTGGCTGTAGCCCTGGTGTTCCAGAATAAGCTGGATGAGGGGCGTCGCGAGGCAGATACGGCGCTGAAACTCAATAAGTTTTCCTTCGGTGCTATTTATGCAAAGAGCATCATGCTGAAATTAAAAGGCAAGGATAAGGTTGCCTCGAAAGTGCTGGGGGGCATGCTGGATCAACCGCTGGGGGATGGAAAAGCTTCCCTGATGGATCACTTGAGAAAGTACGAGAGCCGAAATGGCGGCGAGACTGATAAGACGCTATGAGTGAAGACCTGGCTGTCTCGCTGCTTTCCCAGATGCTATGGGTTGCGATTAAGGTATCGGTGCCTGTTCTTGGTTTGACCCTGATTGTTGGTCTTGTTGTCAGCATTTTCCAGGTGGTCACCCAGCTTCAGGAAATGTCGTTAACATTTATTCCCAAGTTGTTGGTCGCAGGCTTGGCACTCATTGCTTTCGGCGGCTGGATAATTTCGCAGATAACGACATTTGCTGGTGGCCTTATCGGGCGTATACCAGAGATCCTGCAGGGACTCTAAGGTACTCGGCGATGGCTTTTCAATTTTCGAGTGAGTGGCTGCTGTCTGTATTGCTGGTTGCAACAAGGTTGTCACCACTTGTTTTCTTTAGCCCATTGTTTTCATTAAGTAAGGTCCCAGCCAGGATATCTGTGCTGCTTATTATTATTGCTGCAGTCGGTATATCGCCATTGATCAATACCGGTGGCATTGCGGGGATCGAGACAGCCGTTGAACTGGCTGTATTTGTCATGGGCGAGGTTGCCATCGGGCTACTGATGGCGTTCGGGGTGTTCGCCGCTTTCGCAGTGTTCAGCTTCGGCGGCAGGCTTCTGGATATGCAAATGGGTTTTGGTGTTGCCGCCGCAGTGGATCCGGCCAGCGGTGCGCAGTCACCTTTGATTGGTACGGCAATCCTCTCAACGGCGGTGCTGGTGTTCTTTCTTGCTGATTACCACCACGTTTTCCTGAAAGCCTTTATTTACAGCTTTTCGAGCTTACCCCTGGGGGGAGGGCTCGCAGGAATAAGTGGTAATGCTGTGATAGCGCAATTTGGCCTAATGTTTACATTAGGGCTAATTCTTGTGGCGCCAGTGGTGGTGGTCCTGCTATTCCTGGATGTTTCCATGGCATTAGCAGCAAGGTCGATGCCACAAATTAATATGTTCATGCTGAGCATACCTATAAAAATACTCGTCGGCCTCGTACTTTTGGCATTGCTTGCAGCAACCTTCGGGGAAATTTTTACCCAGGCCTATGAGTCGATATTTGGTTACTGGGGAGCGTTAGTCTAATGGCCTCGGATGAACAGGAACAGGACCGATCGGAACCGGCAACGCCTTACAAGCTTGAGCAGGCCAGGCAGCGTGGCCAGGTGGCAAAAAGTATAGAAGTTAATGCCTGGGTTATTCTCGCAATTTGTACGTTGGTCGTATTCGGTCTCTTTGACACGTTGGTAAGAAACTACCTGCACGCAAGTCGGTTCTATCTTGCCAACGCGGGAAGTATTCCGCTCAACGGAAATAATGCCGTTCTTTTGTTAGAAAAAGTATTTGATGACTTAACTTTTGTCTTTGCGCCAATAATTGCCGCAATTGTAATTGCCGCCATCTCAGCCAGTTTTATACAGATCGGGCCGGTCTTCAGTTTGCATCCGCTGAAGCCGGATTTTAAACGGCTGAATCCCGCTGAAGGATTCAAGCGGATTTTCAATAAAAAAATAATTTACGAGCTGATAAAGACCTCGATAAAAATTTCAATTGTTGCGGCCCTGGTTTGGACTGCCGCAGCCATGACCATCGACCAGATTTTTCAGCTCAGGGGCGCTGGCATAGGGCACCAGCTGCAAGAGCTATCAGGTATTGGTTTTATATGGGTCGCCATGGTGCTGTCTGGCCTGGGGGCAATCGCGATCGTTGACCTGGCGTATACGCGATGGGAATACAAGGACAATATGCGTATGAGCCGCCGCGAGATAAAGGAGGAGGTCAAGCGGCGTGACGGGGACCCGAAAGTCAAGGCAAAGATAAAGGAGCTTCAACGTGAAGCGGCGAAAAAGGGGCAATCCCTTGCGAATATCCCGGATTCGGATGTGTTAATCACAAACCCGACGCATATCAGTATCGCTATAAGGTATGACCGAGAAGTAATGCCCGCACCGATTGTTACTGCCAAGGGTGCTGGTGATCTTGCACTGAAGATGCGTATTAAGGCGTCGCAATCGGGAGTGCCAATAATTGAAAATAAGCAATTGGCGAGGTTGCTGTATCGTGAAAGCCAGCTGCAGGACTCGATCCCGCCGGAAACATTTCCCGACGTCGCAAAGATCCTTGTGGATGTAATAAGAAAGAAGGCAGAGGTGAAGAAGTAGGATGAAATGGAATAAAAGCCTTCTTTCAGGACACAGTGACCTGATGCTGGTGTTGGCAATGGTGGGGATCCTTATGGTCCTTTTTACGCCAATACCCGCAGTGTTGCTCGATTTTCTGCTGGTACTCAATATTGCATTCGCACTACTGATCCTTCTGCTGACCTTTTATGTAGAGAAGCCGACGAAATTCTCTACATTTCCCTCTTTGCTCCTGATGGCAACCCTCTTCAGGCTTTCCCTGAATATTGCTGCTACACGGCTAATTCTTGATGATGCCGATGCAGGGCAGGTAATCGGTGCCATCGGCGAGCATGTCGTATCAGGGAACTATGTGATTGGCCTGATCGTATTCCTCGTCCTTATCGTCGTGCAATATGTAGTTGTGACCAACGGTGCGCAGCGGGTGGCCGAAGTCTCGGCGCGCTTCACCCTGGACAGTATGCCAGGCAAGCAAATGAGCATTGATGCTGATCTCAATATCGGGTTGATCGACGAGCATGAGGCAAAGCGCCGTCGTGAAGAGATTGAGAAAGAGAGCAATTTCTACGGATCCATGGACGGTGCCAGTAAGTTTGTAAAGGGAGATGCAATCGCCGGAATTATTATCATACTGATCGATATTATTGGCGGGCTGACCATCGGTATCGCGCAAAAGGGTATGTCCTGGTCAGAAGCACTGCAGACCTTCACGCTACTGACTGTGGGTGATGGGATCGTGACCCAGATTCCAGCGCTGATAATCTCTACAGGCACGGGAATAATCGTTACCCGGGCCACCTCAGATGCGTCCCTGTCACAGGAGATCAGTCGCCAGATTACCTCTTTCCCCAAGATTCTGGTGTTGATTGGGCTGGCACTACTTTTAATACTGTTTCTTCCTGGTTTGCCGGCACTACCAGTATTAACAGCCCTCGCTATCGTTGGCGCGCTGACATACTTTGCCATTACCAAGGGCAAGGTGTCTGTTACAGATGAGCCAGAGAATGAGGCTGAAGAGCCAGACGTATACCAGTCACTCGGGGTGGATCCACTGGTAATCGAGATTGGCCCGGGCCTTACGGAGGCTTTCACCGATGGCGGATCCTTTAATGAGCGAATTGCCAGCTATCGAAAGAAGAGTGCCCGAGAAACTGGCTTTGTGATTCCATCAGTAAAAGTCATGGATGGCGAAGGCCTCACGGAGACGGAGTACCAGATATTGGTAAATGACGTCCCGATTTCTTCCGGACACCTGCATCTGGATAAATTGCTGGCCATCAACCCCGGTGATGCCGGTGAAGAGATAGAGGGAATAGAAACCAAAGAACCGACGTACGGTTTGCCGGCACGCTGGATTGATGAAGGCTCGCTACAGCTGGCCGAGTTAAACGGTTATACGATTGTCGATCCGGTTACTGTCTTGATCACCCACTTGAGTGAGATTCTGAAAAGTAGTGCGTCGGAGCTGTTAACGCGAAAAGAGGTCGAGCAACTCGTCAATCAGCTACGGCCCGATTATACAAGCGTGATCGACGAGCTGATTCCATCCCTGATGACCATGACAGATGTCCAGAAGGTGTTGCAAACCCTGCTTTCTGAACATGTTTCAATCAGGAACATGCCGATGATTCTTGAAGTTCTTGTAGACAAAGCCCGTATTAGCAAGGACACATCCTACCTTGCCGACCAGGTCAGGGAGCGGCTGGCTGGGCAGATATGTCGCCAGTTGGCTAATGACCAGAACGACTTGTATGTGATGGTCCTGGATCCGGCTGTTGAAAAAACCATCAATGAGTCGTTGCAGCGAATCCAGGAAGGTCGTGCACCGATGGACCCGAAATTCTCAGAGCAGCTATTAAAGCGTATTGCCGGCAATGTTGAAAAAATGATGTCTGCGAATATCAATCCGGTTTTGCTCTGTAATCACGGCATTCGTTCGTACCTGAGAGACTTCTCGTCCAAGGCAATACCGCAGCTGTCAGTATTGTCGATGAACGAAGTAAGTAAGAATGTGCAATTAAAATCTTTTGGTGTAGTCACCGTTTGAGGATTCAGTAACGATGGATAGTGTACTGGCAATCGCTGAGGCAAATATTTCTGCGCGCATGGAGCAGATCTCAGTAAGTAGTAATAATGTGGCGAATATGAGCACCACGGGGTATAGGAGCTCATTATTGGTAGAACCTTCTTTTGAGCGCGCCTATACAGAGGCCCAGGGTTCTATCCATAAAGGCCACTATACGCACGTGGATTTTACGCCAGGTAACATCCGTACTACTGGACGATCACTGGACTTTGCCCTCGCCGGTGACGGGTTCTTCAAGCTCGATACAACTTCAGGAACCTACCTGACCCGAAACGGCCAATTCAATATTGCAGAGGGTGGCCAGCTGGTCGGGGCCAATGGCTGGCCTGTGAGCCTTGTAGGGCAGCAGGCTCCGCTGGATCGCGATATTGAAGTGCGACAGGACGGCAGGATATTCAGTAAAGGTGAAGAGGTGGCCCGCTTCGATATCGTTATCTCTGATGGCAGCCAGATGGAGGAGGTCGCTCCAGGGCTATATAAGGTTGGGGAGTCTGGATTGGAGGGGCACGAAAATCCGCAACTGATCCAGTCGCACCTGGAGGCATCTAACGTCAACATGCTACATGAAATGCAGAAAATGATGTCCGCGGTCCGGAGTATTGAAAGCTCACAAAAGATACTCCGGAATTACGATGCGCTTATGGATACTGCAATTACCACTCTTGGTGAATTCTAGGAAAGATCATGATTGATTCATTTTTCATCGCAGCAACAGGCATGCATGCACAACAGAAGCAGATTGACTCGGTGTCGAATAACCTCGCCAATCTGAACACGCATAGCTACAAGAAAAGCCACGTAGCATTTGAATCACTGATGGCCACCCAATTAGAAAAGTCCTTTCATGCGCCTTATGTAAGGGAAGTTACGGTAAAAGGGGTTGGAGTGTCCGCTGTCAAGCAGAACACGGATTTCAGTGCTGGCGAGATGATACAGACAGGGCGGGCGCTTGACGTGGCTATCAATGGCGAGGGCTTTTTCGAAGTCCAGTTGCCGGATGGTAGCTATGCCTATACCCGAAACGGTCATTTTGAGGTGAATAGCGAAGGGGTTCTCGTAACCTCTGGCGGGGCAATGGTAAGCCCGGGCACCGAGATCCCATTCGATGCAACTGACGTTGTCATTGGCGGAGATGGCGCGGTACAGGTGAAATATGCGAATGCACAGGAATTTGTCCAGGTGGGAAGCCTGGAGATTGCCCGTTTCGAAAATGAGTCAACCCTGGTTCCAATTGGTAGCAGCATGTACCTGAAAACAGAGCAGTCAGGAGACCCTGTTTTCTCCCGACCTGATGAGTTTGGTGCAGGAAAAGTTCGCCAGGGATACCTCGAAAGCTCAAATGTTGAAATGGTTGAAGAGATTACAACGATGATGGTTGCGCAGAGGGCATACCAGGCAAACTCACGGGTACTGCAAATGTCAGACCAGGTCCTGGAAATTATCAATAACCTGAAAAGCTAAAGCTGATGCTGGCAGCGCATTTGCTTAGCCTGGTTCTCTCTGTCGGGTCGTCTTCAGTCATGACAATTGACCTTAAGACCACTGTGGTTATTGAGTCGGCCTACCCCGTTCTCGGGGACCTCGCTGTAATCTCGCAGAAAACAGCAGGCAGTGATGCTTTAGATCTCGCGGGTGTACCTATCGGTGGTCCACTACTACCTGGGCGGAAATACAGATATAGCAGGGCAGAGGTGGAATATCACCTGAGACAGGCTGGAGTTGATCTATCAGGTATTGAATGGGGTGGCCCAGCTCGGGTGACGGTGAATCGTAAGCTGGGCCAGCTGGGTGCCCACCGACTCGAGCAGCGAGTCAAGGAAGAAGTGGCTGCAAGATTCGCGGTACCTTTGGAGAGCCTTGAGATATCTATCGATGATGGCTTCTCGATTGGCGTTCCAGATGGAGAATTTGGTCTGGATGTGCAGATAGAACAGTCAGCCCCAGCCAAACAGATGTCGGCTCTTATTGCAGTCACATCAGCCGGAAGGTTGATACGGAAGGACAGAGTAAGGTTCTGTGTTTCTCTGTGGAAGCTGGCCATCACAGCAGCAACAGATATTCGCAGTAATACGGAGATCTCTCATAGCCTGGTTTCCAGGGAGTCTGTAGATGTACTGACCGCAAGAGGGGAGGTGGTTGAGTCACTGAGCGAATTGGCGGGAACAAGGGTGGTACGGCCGGTGCGTGCTGGACAGCCGATTGCCCTGGTCGATATAGAGCCGGTCCCTGCTGTACTGAAAAGTCGTGAAGTAGAAGTGATATATGCCAGCGGGAAGATAGCGATAAAAATGAAAGGGATGGCTCTTGAGGATGGGATTATAGGTGAAACTGTAATGGTCTCCATCCCGACATCAGATACACCTGTGACCATAAAAGTGACAGGAGAAAAACAGGGGAGGATAGAAAATGGCGTATGACGCAGGCAAAAAAGGTGTTTTATGCCTCATTCTGATGCTGGCGCCCGGGTTGGTTCTCGCTAATGGGGGACCTGGCTTTGAGGCCGAGCCAGAGGAAGAGTATCCCGAAGAGACCGGATCGCTCTATTCGGAAGAGACATATCAGTCCCTTGTCGAGGATCATCGCGCAAGATTTCTGGGTGATACGCTTACCGTGCTCATCCACGAGGCTGCAAGTGCAACAAGCAAAGCCGATACGGACACTGAAAAGAACTCCAAGATATCTGTCAGGGCCTCTGATACTCATAATACGGTTGGCGGTGACTTTCGGGGTTCCTCCGAGTTTGATGGTGGAGGTGTAGAACGGCGATCCGGGGAAGTGATCGGCAAGATCAGTACGACTGTTGAGGCAATCTTGCCCAACGGTGAACTCTTTGTGCGCGGCCAGCAGGTGATTTCGCTGAACAATGAAGCCCAGACGATTTTCGTCGAGGGACGGGTACGCCCAGAAGACATATCTGCCGATAACACCATTCTTTCTACACGACTGGCAGATTCAAATATCAAATTCCAGGGGGATGGTCTGCTCTCACGTAAAGAAACCCCTGGCCTGATATCTAGAGCGCTGGAGTGGCTATTTTAATGCGGTACGTTTATTCCTTTCTGAAGATTGCCGTGTTGATTTTCCTTGGGACCGGCTATTCATTGCATGTGAGTGCCGAAAGCGTTCGCCTGAAGGAGCTGGCCCGCCTCAAGGCCGATCGCGCGAATATGCTCGTTGGTTACGGTGTTGTGACTGGCCTGGCAGGCACCGGGGATAGCTACAATAACCGGCTTACCAAGCAGTCTATTAGCAACCTGGTCGAGAACCTTGGTCTCAATATCGATTCCCGAGACCTGAGGGCCAGGAACGTAGCTGCAGTAATGATCACGGCCTCGCTTCCTCCGTTCGCCCAGCCGGGTTCCAGTATTGACGTGACCGTAAGCTCTATGGGGGATGCGCGCTCCCTGCTCGGCGGAACACTCGTAACGACACCTCTGCTTGGTCCAGATCAAAGGATTTATGCCCTAGCACAGGGAGCTCTCTCGATCGGTGGTTATCGGTATGACCTCAACGGCAACCTTGTGCAGAAGAATCATCCGACCACAGGGACAATCGCCAATGGCGGTATTATTGAGCGTGCAGTTGCCAATGGACCAAGCGGGCGGGACAAGAGACTCACGTATGTCCTGAACACTCCTGACATTACAACTATCAGCCGAATTGTCGATACAGTGAACAGCCGGTTTGGTGGTGAGTTTGCAGCCGTGGTTGGTCCTGGCACATTCGAAGTCTATCCGCCACAGCAGGGTAATAATGGTCTGTACCAGTTCCTGGCGAAACTGGAGTCATTGACGATTAACCCGGATATCAGGGCGAGAGTTGTTCTCAATGAGCGCACGGGCACAGTGATTGCTGGTGGGGATGTCAGGATTTCACCTACCACTATTACACACGGCGATATGGTCGTCTCAATAAGCACAGATTTTTACGTATCCCAGCCAAATGTGTACTTCGGTCGAAATAATCTCCCGAATGTAAGCACTGAGGTTGTGCCGGATACGGAGATAAATGTAATAGAAGAAGAGTCCGTAATGATCAATATGCCAGAGGAAAGTAATGTGGCAGAGCTGGTAACTGCGTTGAGAAAAGTCAATGCCAGCAGCAGGGATATCATTACTGTATTACAGGGACTCAAGGCTGCCGGTGCGCTGCATGCGGAACTGGTGATTCAATAAGGGAGTTAGAAAAATGATAGATGAGTTATCAGGCTCAACATCTGCGCTGGTAAAGGTAATGTTGGATGCCAATCTGCAGTCCCAACGCTTATCTGCCAACAATATCGCAAATGTGAATAGTCGTGGATACAGCCCTATGGCCGTGGATTTTACCAGGCTCTACCAGGACGCGGAGGCCATCCTGCTTGGCAAGGGAGAGTCATCGGTCAATGAGCTGAATGCGGTCAAGGGGGCAGTCGGCTCAAGGGAATATACCCTGACACAGAATTCTGAAGTGTCTCTGGATATGGAGATGGTTCGTTTGAACCAGGCGGTAGTCCAATACCAGACATTACTTAAGGCGTTGGGAAAATATGGTGGCCTGGTGAAGATGGCCATTAACGGTGAGCAGGCGAAGTAAAATGAGCTATCTGGCAGTTTTTGATATCAGTGCTTCAGGCATGAGCATTGAGAAGTCACGTCTTGAGCTTGTCGCGACCAATCTCGCAAATGCGAATAAAACGCGGCCGGCGAGTGAGGCGCCATACAGTGCAAAGAGCCTGGTTTCTACTGCGGCATCAGCGTCATCCTTCTCCAGGGAGCTTGATGCGGCCGGACAGGTTCCGGCATACGGTGTTGAGCAAGCCATGATTCTCCAGAGCACAGAGCAGCACCGGGTCAGCTATGAACCGGCTCACCCTCACGCGGATAAGGATGGTTTCGTGAAGTACTCAAATGTTGACCTGCTTACGGAGATGATGTCGATGATGCGCTCTGTGCGGGCCTATGAGGCCAATGTAAAGGCGGTAAACGCCTATAAGGCCATGGTCCAGCAGGCATTGGAAATAGGAAGCTAAAACTATGGCGATAGAACCGATCAGTGAAATCGGCATTGAATCACTTGTCCCCTCAAGGCTGCAGCATTCTGAATCTGAAAACTTTTCATCCTGGTTTACCCAGCAACTGGGTGACCTCGATAACCAGATACAGAAATCCGAGGCGGCCCTGCAGGATCTGGCGTTGGGTAAGGCAGAGAACGTCCATGATGTTATGTTCGAGCTGGAAAAGAGTCGCACAGCGTTTCAGTTGACGTTACAAGTTCGTAACAAGGTGCTCGAGGGTTACCAGGAAATTATGCGAATGCAGGTTTAAGCCTGCATTTATAGGGGTTATTGATGAAGTTTTTAGAGGGAAAGCCGCTACTGTTTGGCGGCATCGCATTGATCGTGGTATTCCTGGTGGTTGCCTCGTACTGGATACTTTCCTCCGGTGAAGAGGTTCTGTTCAGGGAGCTCGCCCCAGAGGAGGTGGATAAGGTTTCCGCCGAGTTGAGCGTACGGTCGATAGAGCACAGTATTGACAGGGCCCAGGGCACAATCAGTGTGGCCAAGGCGGACCTGTCTCGTGCGAAGGAGACCGTAATGAACAGTGGCAATGCCTTTCGTGAAATCATTGGTTTCGAACTGTTCAATGAGTCAGATTTCGGCATCACCGATTTTGCCCAGAGGGTGAATTACCAGAGGGCATTGGAGGGTGAGCTATCCAGGACAATCGGTTCTCTAGATGATATCCGGCATGCCCGTGTTCATCTTGTGCTCCCGGAAAAGAAGCTCTTCTCTGAAGACGAGGAGAAAGTATCGGCCTCAATTACGGTATATCTCGATCCCGGAAAGGAAATCAGTGCTTCCCAGGTGGCAGGCATCAAGAAGCTGGTTGAGTCCTCGGTTCCCAAGATATTGCCCCAGGATATCTCCATTGTTGATCAGTCAGGCCGGGTACTTGAGGGCGGAGTGTCCAGCGGGGATGGTGTGGTTGGCGGCCAGCTACGCGAGAAGATCCGTACCGAAAAGTATTTGCAGGGCAAACTGTCGAATATTCTGGACGGAAGCCTTGGGCCGTCCAGCTATGTTGCCCATGTCGACGTATCTCTAGTGATGAATAATCGGACTGTCCAGACAGAGCGGTTGATATCGCCAGGGGACGGTGCCGGAATAAAGAAGATCAGGGAGACCGAAAGCCGCGGGGCGGGCGAGGATCAGGGCAGCCGTGACAAGTCCAGGGAGGTCAGTTACGAGTATGGCCGGGAAATCAGTAATACCGAGTACGCGGGATACGACATCGCGCGGGTGAGTGTAGGGGTAGTCATCGATACCGGGCTTGAGGGTGTGAAGACGGATGACGTCCGGGATCTTGTCTCTTCGGTTCTGGGTATGAAGCCGGACCGCGGTGACACAGTTACCGTGATCAGGAACAACATTGCACTCAAAAAAGCATTTGATAAATACAATCAACAACCGCTACCAGAGGCCCCTGAACAGGACCGGCCGGAACCCTCTCTCGCGGTTCCCTCACAGTATATCCTGATCGCAATCGCACTGTTGCTGGGTCTTGGTGCCATCCTTATGGCAGGCAGGATGATTACAGAGCGTTCCAGGGTACGCAGGGTTTCTAGGCAGCTTCAGCAATGGGCTGAGCTCCCCAGTAATGTGGTGGAATACAGTGATAGATGAGAAGCAATTGGCGATAGATATCTTTCTCCTGCCTCGAAGAAAGCGCGAGAAAATGCTATCCGGCCTACCGGAATCACGCAGGGAGATCCTTGAGAGCTATTTCGCCAAATTTAAGGCCGCGGCTGACGATAAGCCAGAGCCCGGAAAGCCCATGTTACCGGTAGACTTCAGCAGGTCGTCTATGGTGGCCGAGCAGTTGCCAGGTGGCTCCGCGGCACTTATCCGTCGTGTGGACAGGCTCCTGGCAGGCGATGACCAGGCTTTTCCAGAAGCCCTTGGAAAAGCGCTGCAGGACTACTGTCGCTCCTCCAATGAGGTGAAGAATGCCAACCAGCGTTAAGAGAAAGCTTCTTGGTGCCCTGTCCGAGGGAGATGTTACTCATGCACCAGAAACAGCATCAGCTGAGTCTGTTGCCCCTCCTGCGGAGAACATGGAAGAGATAAAGTCGCGCATGCACCAGATGGATGCAGAAATTTTGCGCTTGCGTGAAGAGCTGGCCCGGAGTAGGGCTGCGGCAGAGCAGCTCCAGGAATCTCTTGCAAGAGCCGATGAGGATGCTTACCAGGCGGCGATGGAAAGAGGTCGTGCAGATGGTGTGAAAGCCTATGAAGACAAGATCCAGGAGATTGAGTCTCGCCATGGCAGGGGGCTGGAGGAATTGATGCAGCTGGTTTCCTCAGCGATGCAGGAAGAGCGCCAGTTTATTCAGCAGAATATTGCCGATACCGTTGCCGTATCGGTAGCCAGGATCATTGGAGAGAGCCGAATCAACCCGAATTACCTGGCTGACAGCATCTGCAAAGTTGTTGAGGAGCTTCGCAGTCGAGGTAGAGCGGAGGTTATCCTGGGAGAGAAACTCCATAGTGCGCTCTCGAGGAGCCGTGCGACCTTCGAACGGGTTTCCCAGCTCGCATCTATCAGCTGCAAGCCTGAGCTGGAGCCCTTTGGAATCCTGGTTGACGTTGAGGATGAAGTAGTCGATGCCGGCTATGAGTCCCAGGTTCGCAAGGTCCACCAGCTGATCTCTGACTATCTGGGCTCGCGCAATGCTTGAGGAACTCAACCTCCGGATTCAATCCGCAAACTTGCTCGAGTCATACGGCAAGGTTGAGGAGTTTGTGGGCCTCAGTGTCAAGGCAAAAGTCCGGGATGCCTTTTACGGCGAGGTATGCACTATCTCCAGTAGCCGGGGCCATAGCCTGGATGCGGAGGTAAAGGGGTTTCGGGATGGCAAGGTCGTCCTTCTGCCCTATGGGGATCTTACGGGGCTAACCCCTGGCTGTTTTGTCAGGAGAACGCACTCTGTTCTCCAGGTCCCTGTCAGCGATGCCATGCTTGGCCGTGTACTTGATGGAATGGCGAGACCTATAGACAGTGGGCAGCCCGTTAGTAAAGGCGCAAGCAGGCCGCTTCGGGCCGGTTCTTTGTCGCCTATGGATCGGGGCCGTATCAATACCGTGCTGGAGACCGGGGTCAAGGCCGTTGACAGTATGCTCACGATCGGTGAGGGCCAGAGGATTGGTGTCTTCGCCGGAGCAGGTGTAGGGAAGTCCTCTCTCCTGGGTATGCTAACCAGTGGTGTAGATGCTGACATTACGGTAATTGCCCTGATTGGGGAGCGCGGCAGGGAGGTCAAGGATTTCCTCGAGGAGGTTATTACTCCCGAACAGCGCCAGAGAACGGTAATTATTGCCGCGACGGCGGATGAGCCGGCAGTTATGCGGGTGAATGCGGCTTTTACGGCGATGGCTATCTGTGAGTTCTTTCGCGATCAGGGTAAGCGGGTATTCCTCGCTATGGATTCGCTGACAAGGCTGGCAATGGCGCAACGGGAAGTCGGCCTGGCAGTCGGTGAGCCCCCCACTGCCAGGGGTTACACCCCCTCGGTGTTTGCCTTGCTGCCTGAACTGGTAGAGCGCGCCGGCAAGAAAGAGGGTGCCGGAAGTATCACTGGGGTGTACACCTTGCTGGTCGAAAACGAGGAGGCTGAGGATCCGGTGGCTGAGTGTGCCCGAGCCATACTGGATGGCCATATCGTGCTTAATCGCTCAATTGCGAATGAAGGGCGATATCCTGCGATTGACTATCTCTCAAGTATCAGCCGACTGGCAGGAAAGCTTCAGTCCCCACGTGAGCAGCAGCTTTGTAGAAAATCACGGAGTCTTATCAAGGCATATATTGAGGGGAAAGAATTAATCGGCTTGGGCGCCTACCAGGAAGGGCAGAATGCCGAGGTTGACCAGGCACTCGATCAGGTGCCAAGGCTGTATGCGCTTTTCCGGCAGGATGGAAGTGCAGATATGGATCGTGCCGGCGTTTACCTGCAGATGGCCAAGATCATGGGTGAAGCATGAGTGAACTGGCCCAGCTGAATAGTCTGCTGAAAATCAGTCGCGCGGAGATCGGGCAGATCATGGCAGATATTGCAGAGTTAAATTCCTCTATAGACCGGTTGGTGGCGGAGGATGCCCAGGCAGGGAAGGACATCTCCGCTGCCGAGTTGGCGTATCGGGCGATACTCAGGGACGACCTGACGGCGTTCAAGCTAGAACAGCTATCCCTGATACGGGAAAGAGTTGTGTATTTCGAGGCCCGCCAGGTACAGCTTCGTACCCAGTTGAAGGAATTGCGTGAACGCGCTGACTCACTAAAGGCCTCGGTTCAGGCTCGCGATGGAAAATGTAAGCGATATGAAGAGCGAATCGCAGAATTGAGAAGGGATATTGGACGACGTAATGAAAGACGGCGTGATCGTCTCTGTGAAGAGCACATCCTGACAAAGTGGGCTGCCTATGAAGGTCGTTGATTTGCCAACTACGGCTAACGTTGCGGGCGCCAACCTGGGGTCGAACAAAAGGGATCTTGGCTGGGAAAAAGAGTTCCTGCAACAGCAGTCACGTTATTCCGGTGGGGACTCCAGGGGCGGTGTCGAAAACCGCACAGCTGATAAGCCGGAGGTGGCGGCAACAGCTGGTCGACATCGACCCCCGGCCCCAGCGGGCAAGGTGGCGGAGCTGGCGCGGCAGCCCGGGCCGCTGGCCCGGCAGGGGCATGGCCTGCCCTCACCGGGGGAGAAGATGGCAATTGGTGCCTATAAACAGCTTGGTGCGCTCGGTTCCCGCCCTGAGGGGCAGCGTTTGGTGCAAAGTACGCTGAGCCGGTTGGGCACGCCCAATTTACCGCGGGCTTCCGGTCTCCAAACCTATCTGGCACGTCTCAGGGGACACCTGGTGGTGGATAGTAAGGGGGGCGTATCAATCTGGATCGGAAAAAAACTGGACAGTAACGAGAAGAAAGCAGTCATTGAGTACGTCAAGGCTGCGCTTCGGGAAAACGGGCTGGTGCTCAGGCAGTTAACTGTGGCCGGGGCGGTCGAGAAAGTTTAATAAATACAAAGGTGGGCAAGTAAATGGATATAGGCACGCTAGGGGCAGTAAATTCTACCTCCACACAGCAGCAACAGACTGCAACCGTGAACCAGGAGGACCTGTTCAACATCCTCCTGACACAGCTGAACTACCAGGACCCGCTTGAGCCGATCGATAATGCCGAGTTTATTTCCCAGCTGGCGCAATTTACCAGCCTGGAGCAGGCGCGCCAGACTAACGAGAGTATCCAGTCGCTGATCAAGATTGAAGCGGCAAACCAGGCGATCGGCATCCTCAGCAGGACGGTCGAGGTGGCAACTGAAACCAGTCGGGAGCTGGGGGATGTAATTTCCGTAAATTTCAATTCCGGGTCACCAGTTCTAACCATTGAGACCTCGGATGGCCGTTTCTTGACAGACATTCCTCTTTCCCAGGTACAGGCAGTAGGTAGCTAATTATGTTGAGTACTGTTTTTTCCAGCCTTGCAGGCTTGCAGACGTTCAGTAAGGGCCTTGACGTTATCAGCGGGAACGTGGCCAATGTGAATACACCGGGATACAAGGGTAACCAGGCGGTCTTTGCCGATGTTTACTATGGCTACCAGTACTCCGATGGTGACCGCCCATACCTGGAGAATGGCATTACCGGCGCAGGTTCCGAGGTTATCCAGACCACAATCAATTTTTCGCAGGGCGACCTGCGGGATACCGGTAATGACACCGACCTGGCGATCGATGGCGAAGGGTTCTTTATCCTGGAAGAGGATGGCAAACGTTTCTATTCCAGATTCGGGCAATTTTCATTTGATAACGACGATTACCTGGTATCGCCTTCGGGTGCAAAGGTAATGGCTCTCGATGACGCCGGAAACCTGGTGCCCCTGAGCCTTGATGGCTTGAAAACCATGCCGGCAAGGCCAACAGAAAACCTCACTTTCCTGGGCAACCTGTCACTGGGTTCAACCCAGCACGTGATTTCGGATGTCGAGGTAATCGACTCGCTGGGCTCTACACAGGTGCTGACCCTGACGTTTCGCAACAATAACGCGAATACACCCAGGAGCTGGTTTGTAGACGTTCGTGATGCTGATAACAACCTGGTGGCATCGGACCTGGAGATACGCTTCCAGGATAACGGGTCCCCGGCCGACGGCTTCAATACGGTGTCGTTCGACTTCCAGCCCCAGGATCGGGCCAACCAGAATATCACCCTCAATTTTGGCGATGTTGGGTCATTCGCTTTTGCCACCTCCTTCTCGGGCGCATCAGCCTCCGACCTGGCGCTTGAGGATAATGACGGCTACCAGCAGGGAGCCCTGCTTGGACTGTCCTTCAATGAGGATGGTGTGCTGGAAGCAAACTACAGCAATGAGGAAACCCAGCAGGGCCAGCAGATCGCTCTTGCGCATATCCATGACAAGCAGGCGCTTACCCAGCTGGGCCAGGGGCTATTCGAGGCCAATCCACAGCAAACAATCGAGATCGGGCAGCCAAACCAGGATATCTATGGCCTGGTACTCGGGCAGAAACTCGAGGCATCCAATGTTGAGCTGTCCCAGCAGTTTACGGACATGGTCGTGGTTCAGCGCGGCTACCAGGCATCCTCGCAGATGCTGACAGCGGTTAACGAGATGATGCAGCAGTTGCTGGAGGCATCCAAGTGACGATCGTGACAGACGTTATTCGTGATTTCGAGTTTGTCGGTAGCCAGCGTCTAAAACGACTGCGCGCAGAACTTGAGCGCCGTCTCGAGGCCTTTGAGGCGGGATGGTGGCATGGCGTAAATACCCTGAAGCTTGTGGATGTGTGCGAGTTCTACACAGAGTCGTCCCTTTACCATGACTATCGTATTTTCAGGAATATTCGCTTCGGTGATGAAAATATCATATTTGTTGGTGATTCGGCGGTCTGGCACGAACTGTTTTCCTCACTTTTTGAAGGTGAGTCGCTGGAGAGCGATGAACTGGAGCATCACATACTGCAACGGCTGTGCGAGGATTTCTGCCGCCGAATGGTGCCTGATGCGGATGGTGAAAGCATCAGTGTCGACGACCATGACGAGTCGGTAAACCGGTATGGAAGCGGTTGCGTTGCACTTGAAATGGACGTCCGCGGCATCCCGGTCTCGATATTGCTAACACGTGGAATATGGAAGGGGCTGCTTGGGCCTGTGAAAACTGAACCCAGCAAAGGCGTCCAGCCGTTAAACAGTGCGGTGGGTCCCCAGAATACGTTGCTCCGGGCATATTTCAAAGCCAGTGATATTCCATGTGAGTCAGTAATGGGTTTGAAGCCTGGTGACTTTATCCCGTTGGGCCAGGATTTTACCGGCGTGGTCAGCGTGTCTTGTGGCTCGCAGCCAGACCTGTTTGCGGCTGTCCTGGGTAAAACGGATGAAAACCGGGCTATTAAAATTACGTAACAGTTGAGAGGTAGTTGTTGTGGAAACTTTGGATGTGGAACTTCAGGAATTGACGCAGGACAGTGAGGGCGCGACCGTTGTTCCTCCATCAGTGGATATGATCCGGCATGTGCAAGTCGAGCTTCGCGTCTCCGTCGGTAGTGCCCGTATATCCGTGGAGGAGCTATTTAACCTGAAAAAAGGAGAGCTTCTTTCCCTGGATAAAAAGGTTGATGAGCCCGTGGATGTATTTGTTAACGGTGCATTGGTTGCCAGGGGTGTATTGGCCTCGCAGGGCGATTCACTGGGTGTCAGGATTACCGAGATTGATAATGCCAACAAAGCGGTATCCTGACAGGCATAAGGAGTCCCAGTGGTGAAATGTCGGGCAAATGGACTGCGGTTTGCAGCCGTGCTGTTAGTTTCCAATAGCCCTGTTGCTATGGCCCAGGCAGGGACTGATTTCCTTGTCTGGACCTTTGCCAAGGCGCTGCTTTCGGTGCTGGTGCTTCTGGGCCTGACTTTTGTTGCCCTAAAGGCCTATGTTCACTGGCGGGGGCAGGGCAGTAGTACTGGCGGTAACACTGCCGAAATAGGCCTGCAAGAGCGAAAGCGTGTCAGTAATAGCCTTACGCTGTATTCAATTTCCTGGAAAGGCAAGGAATACCTGGTAGCGGAAATGGGGAACAACCTCACCGTAGTAGATAAAACAGAAAAAGATGTAGAAGCATGAGGTCATTGTTGTTCATTCTCCTGGCTCTTTTGCCAGGGATTGTTGCCGCTGCCGATGTGTCATTCCCTGGTGTTGATATCCAGTTTGATGATGGGGGCGCGGATCTAAGCCTGGCGCTGAAGATTCTGCTGGGTATGACGGTGCTTAGCCTTGCGCCGGGCATCCTGATAGTCATGACCTCCTTCACCCGTATCATCCTGGTGCTGGCTATGTTGCGGCATGCGTTGGGCATGCAGCAGACACCGCCAAATATGGTGCTGGTCAGTCTTGCGCTGATACTCACCCTGTTCAGCATGAAGCCTGTCATCGAGGAGATTAACAGTCAGGCATACCAACCCTATACAAATGAGGAAATCGGCTCCGAAGCCGCCCTTGATCGGGGCGTGCAGCCCCTGCGGAGCTTCATGCTGCGGCAGACCAGGGAAGAAGACCTTGAGTTGATCTACGAGATAATGGCCGACGACCCTCCTGGCAAGGTTGATGATGTGGAACTCTCTGCACTGGTGCCCGCATTCCTCCTCAGCGAACTCAGGACCGCGTTCCAGATTGGCTTTATCATTTTTATCCCATTTCTGCTTGTGGATATTGTTGTGGCCAGCATGTTGATGTCACTGGGTATGATGATGGTCCCGCCGATGATGATTTCGCTTCCTATCAAGATCCTGGTGTTTGTCCTGATTGATGGCTGGAGTCTCGTAACCCTGTCATTGATGAACAGTTTTGTGTAGAGCGCGCCAATGGCAGGGATGCTCGATAGTTCCAGTCAAGAAGCAGCACTGTGGGATTCGTTCTCAGAGGGTGACCGTTCCGCAAGGGAAAAGTTGATTCTCATGCATCGCGGTCTCGCTGCGAAGATTGCGGGTAAATTTTATGCGGGCCGGATTGTCGATACGGTCTCATACGAGGATTACCTGCAGTTTGCCCTGCTCGGGCTGATTGAGGCTCTCGACCGCTTCGATATCCGCGAAGGGGTAAAGTTTTCGACGTTTGCCGGTTACCGGATCCGGGGTGCAATCCTTAACGGGCTCCCGAAAATGACCGAAAGCGCGAGCCAGTACGAGTTCTATAAAAGGGCCATGGAAGAAAGGAACGAATCGCTGATAGGTAATGGCGATGTCGATTTCGCAGGCTTTGTCGATGCGATCCTGAACCTGGCAGTGGGATTCCAGCTGGATGCAATCATGGCGGGTGAGCAGGCCCGTGACCATGGTGACCCCTATGCCAGCCATCATTACGACCAGCTTTTGCGCAGTATTTCAACGCTGGTGAAAAAATTGCCTGCCAAGCAGTATATGGTAGTGCGTGGCCACTATTTTGAATTCAAGTCCTTTTCCGATATCGGCCAGGAGCTGCAACTTTCCAAAGGGCGAATCTCCCAAATCCACAAGGAGGCCCTGACTCGCCTTCGTGAACTTCTCCGACAGCGGGACCATGTAAGCCTCGTCTAGCCCGCAGCCATTCACCTTGCCATTCCCTCGATAAAGCCAATCCAGTGCCCTGTGCTGTTCAGGACGTGTCTCTCTCCCAGTGGGTTGTGATTCGCGTCACATAAATGAATCGTGCGCCTAAACGTTAGTTCTCCCGACAGGAAAACCAGACAAATCAAGAAAAATCGCACGGCCGCGCTCGTGCCAATTGAATTCCTGGGGAACTCAAAATGTCTGTAACTCTTGTTGGCGGTAACGAACTGGGCCTGCTGGACTCTTCTTACGCACTCCTGAACGATAATAAACGCACGGCCAACAACCAGGTGGGCGGCGACGAGAAGCTGTACGTCAACGTCTCCAACGGCAACCTGCTCATCCAGCACCAGGACGCCTACCTGCCCAGCATGGGTGACGACTTCAACCTGGTGCGCACCTACAACGCCCGCGGGGCCGCCAGCGATGCCCACGGCCACGAGGACGCCCGCTGGTACTTCTCCACCGGCATCCGCCTGGACGTCAGGCAGGGTGGCCAGTACCTGGAGGTCCGCTACGGCGATGGCAGCCTGTACGATTATTTCTGGGATGAGGCCCGCCAGCTGTATGTGTCGGTGGACGGCGCCGGCGCCTACGAGACCATCCGCGACCTGGGGGCCATCGGCGATACCGATCCCGCCTTCGAGCTTACCCGTGCCGACCAGACCAGGCTGACCTTCTCCAAGCAGGGCGAACTGCTGGCCTGGGAGGACACCAACGGTGTGCGCATGGAGTACACCTACGAGTCCGATCGCCTGGTGCAGGTGCGCGACGACACCGGCCACGAGGTCAACTACACCTACCTCAACGGCCAGCTCTACCAGGTCACCGACGAGACCGGCGGCGTGCTGGTGGAGTACCGCTACGAGAGCGGCCGCCTTGTGGAAGTGGTGGACCGCATGGGCCACTCCACCAAGTACCACTACACCACCAACGGCTTTATCGAGCGCATCGAACTGCCCTCTGAGCAGGACGCCGATGGCGATGGCGTGGCCGAGACCTACGCCCAGCGCGATATCAGCATCACCTATGAAACCGTCAACTGGCGCGGGGATACCAAGGCAACCTCTCAGGCGGTAACGTCCATCACCGATACTGGATACGAGTGATTTTACGGTAAGCCAGCAGGCGGAGTCGTTTAGCGTGGTGGACTGGGCGGTTGGTGACCCGATAACTATCCAGAAGCGCAATCGCGCAGCGGAAATAACAATTACTGACCTGGTCGGGCAGTGATTTGCCCTGGGGCGGGAGAGACCTGCCCGCCCTTGTTCCGCGCCTAAAGGATGTTGCCCGAACGGTTGTCGCTGTTCGGGTACCCAGAATCCACTTGGGGCCGCGGGGTTGCTAGTCCGGGGGCTCCCGGGTCTGGCTGTGCAGCCGGCCCTCTCTTTCCCAGTCCCCTTCATATTTCTGCATTTCCCCTCCCTTGGTGGCATACCCCCTGCCGCTTGGCATGGTTCCCAGGTTTAGCCCTTTTGCTTGTTCCTGCCCTGCTCCCTGCCTGGGCGAGAATTAGATCAGAACCTCTCTGGCGCCTAATTCACTTGGTAATCGTGATCCGGTTCAAGTTTTTCGCGTGAAGTCCCTAAACTTTTGCCGCCAGCGGAGGATAGACAAGCAGATAACGAATTTTGGGGCGACAGGGTGTCGCCTATCCGGACTTTTTAGGGGACTTCTCGATGTCTGTAACGCTTGTTGGCGGTAACGAACTGGGCCTGCTGGATTCTTCTTACGCACTCCTGAACGATAATAAACGCACGGCCAACACCCAGGTGGGCGGCGACGAGAAGCTGTACGTCAACGTCTCCAACGGCAACCTGCTCATCCAGCACCAGGACGCCTACCTGCCCAGCATGGGTGACGACTTCAACCTGGTGCGCACCTACAACGCCCGCGGGGCCGCCAGCGATGCCCACGGCCACGAGGACGCCCGCTGGTACTTCTCCACCGGCATCCGCCTGGACGTCAGGCAGGGTGGCCAGTACCTGGAGGTCCGCTACGGCGATGGCAGCCTGTACGATTATTTCTGGGATGAGGCCCGCCAGCTGTATGTGTCGGTGGACGGCGCCGGCGCCTACGAGACCATCCGCGACCTGGGGGCCATCGGCGATACCGATCCCGCCTTCGAGCTTACCCGTGCCGACCAGACCAGGCTGACCTTCTCCAAGCAG
Organism: Microbulbifer zhoushanensis; assembly: GCF_021729055.1. NCBI lineage: Bacteria > Pseudomonadati > Pseudomonadota > Gammaproteobacteria > Cellvibrionales > Microbulbiferaceae > Microbulbifer > Microbulbifer zhoushanensis. The sequence goes on along the minus strand of NZ_JAJSAO010000003.1, from coordinate 399,447 downwards.
GGCGAACTGCTGGCCTGGGAGGACACCAACGGTGTGCGCATGGAGTACACCTACGAGTCCGATCGCCTGGTGCAGGTGCGCGACGACACCGGCCACGAGGTCAACTACACCTACCTCAACGGCCAGCTCTACCAGGTCACCGACGAGACCGGCGGCGTGCTGGTGGAGTACCGCTACGAGAGCGGCCGCCTTGTGGAAGTGGTGGACCGCATGGGCCACTCCACCAAGTACCACTACACCACCAACGGCTTTATCGAGCGCATCGAACTGCCCTCTGAGCAGGACGCCGATGGCGATGGCGTGGCCGAGACCTACGCCCAGCGCGATATCAATATTACTTACGAGCAGGTGAGCTGGCGCGGCGAGAATAAGGCCGCGGCCCAGGTGGTGACCTCTATTACCGACGCCGAAGGCGGGGTTACCTCATTCGACTATGACTTCTCATTTCATAGTAACGGTGAAGGTAACGGTAATACCAAGGGCGACAAGATCAGCAAGGGCAAGGGTCACCGGGTGGATAACACCACCGACGAGACCAGCGTGACCTTCTCCTCCAAGTTCTTCGACGGCGGTTCCACCACCGTGGTGGACGCGCTCGGCAACGCCCGCGCCTACTCCAACGAACAGCAGTACGTCGACTGGCGGGTGGCCAACGGCTACTACGCCACCTACGACGCCGCGGTGGCGGCGACCGACACCAGCTACCAGGCGCAGGTGGATAACATCCGCCAGGGCCACAGCCTGCAGTACACCTACCTGTCCAACGGCTATATCACCGAGATCGTGGACCAGGAGGGTTACCACTCCACCTACGCCTACAACGACAACGGCGACCTGGTGTCGATGACCGACCGCAACGCCTGGGGCGCGGTGAACTCCGACAGCGCCTACTTCCGGCAGCTGCGCGCCGACCTGGGCTATACCGATGCGGCCGGCAACGGCAAGCTGGTGGCGAACCTGACCCAGGCCGAGCAGGATGCCCTGACCGAGCTGTACACCTCGCACTTCAACTACGACAGCAACGGCAACCTGCTGACGCTGGCGGACAACGACGGCTCCGAGACCCGCTTTACCTACACCAGCTTCAACAAGATCGCCTCGCGCACCTCCGCCACCGGCGTGGCGCTGACGGTCTCCGACGATGCCCACTACCAGGCCCTGCGCCAGGACCTGGGTTACGCGGCGCTGGTGGCGGACCTGACTGCCGCGGATGTGCAGGCGCTGCTGGACCTGTACACCACCTTCTACGAGTACGATGCCAACCAGAACCTGGTGGAAGAGCGCAGCCCCGGCGGTGACCTGACCCGTTACGAGTACGATGCCTACGGCAACCGCACCCGCCGCATCGTGTTCCTGGATGCCACCGACCTGGCCGACCCGGCCAAGCAGCAGGTGACCCAGTACTTCTACGATGCCTACGGCAACAACATCGAGACCATCGATGCCGAGGGCAACCGCACCTTCGCCGAGTACGACCACTTCGGCAACCTGACCCGGTTGATCGACGGCAACGGCGGAGTGACCACTTACACCTACGATAACGACAACCGCCTGCTGACGGTGATCGACCCGGAAGGCCACACCACCGTCAACACCTACGACGCGGTGGGCAACCGCATCAGCGTCACCGATGCCAACGGCAACACGGTGTACCGCTTCTTCGACAAGAACAACCGCCTGATCCAGACCATGGATCCGTCCAGCGTGGACCCGGCGCAGGACCGCGTGACCCAGTACCAGTACGACCTGGTGGGCAACCGCACCAGCATGACCGATGCCGAGGGCCGCACCACCGATTACGTGTTCAACAACCGGCGCGAGCTGCTGGAGGCCATCACCGCGGCGGTGGCCGGTGCGGACGGCAACAGCACCCGCTATGTGACCAGCTACGGCTACGACGGTGAGGGCAACCGGGTCACCATGACCAACCATCGCGGTGCCACCACCGAGATGCTGTACAACGCCGACGGCATCCTCTCCCAGCGCACCGACGCCAACGGCCATATCACCCGCTACAGCTACGACGCCAACAACAACCAGGTGATGGTTGTGGCCGGCCTGCAGCTGCCGGTGAGCCAGCGCCAGGTGCTGAAGTTCGGTTACGACGAGGAAGACCAGCTCGAAGAGCAGACCGATGCAGAGGGGGGCACCACCACCTTCTATCGCGATGCGGTGGGCAATGTGATTGCCGAGGTGGACGCGCGCGGACCCGAGTCCGGCGATGCAGAGGCCTACACCACCCGCTACGAGTTCGACCGCAACAACCGCATGATCCGCGAGACCACCCCGGAGGTGTACGACCCGGAGACCGGCGGACTCACCCGGCACGTGATCGAGCATCACTACGATGCCAACGGCAACGAAGTCAAAATGGTGGACGGCGACGGCAATGCCACCACCTTCGCCTACGACCTGGACAACCAGCTGGTGATGGTGACCGATGCCAACGGCATCAACACCGTCTACAGCTACGACGCCAACCACAACCGCACCCGCGTTGAAGTGGGTGTGGACGTGGACGCGAACGGTGTTGTGATCGGCCGCGACGATGCGCAGGTCACCACCTACACCTACGACGAGTTCAACCAGCTGGTGGCGCAGACCGACGGCCTGGGCAACGCCCTGGCCGGCAGCAACGACGCGCGCTACCAGCAGATGCGCGCGGAGCGCGGCTACGCCGCCGACGCCACCCTGCTCACCGACAGCGACAAGGCCGCCCTGCGCGCTCTCTACACCGAGCACTACAGCTACGACCGCGTCGGTAACCAGCTGACCCGCACCGATAACGAAGACCGTCTCACCACCTTCGACTACGACGCGCTGAACCGCCTGGTGACCACCACCGATGCCCACGGCAGCACCATCACCAGCAAGTACGACGGCAACGGCAACCTGGTCGAGCGCAAGGACCAGAACGGCAATATCACCACCTATGCCTACGACGCCCTCGACCGGCTGACCGACACCACCAACGCCATCGGCACCGTCACCCACAACGACTACGATGACTTCGGTAACGTCACCAGCACCACCGAGGCGTTCGGCACCGCGGAGGCGCGCGAGACCCAGTTCGTCTACAACCTCAACAACTGGGTAGTACAGCAGACCGATCCCGAACAGCACACCGTGGCCTACCGTTACGATGCGGTGGGCAACCGCGTGGAAGTGACCGACGGTCGCGGCAACCCCACCCAGACCGTCTACGACGCACTGGACCGGGTCATCAAGGTGATCGATGCCGAGGGCTTCGAGACCCAGTACGAATACGACGGTGCCAACAACCGCGTGGGCATCATCGACGCCCGCGGCGGCGTGACCCGCATCGACTACGACGGCGGCAACCGCCAGGTGGCCATGACCGATGCCGAGGGCCGTGTCACCCAGTACGATTACGACGTGCGCGGCAATCGCATTGCCATGCGCACCGCCGCCGGCACCGCCGACGAGCAGCTCACCGTGTTCGAGTACGATGCGGAGAACAACCTGCGCTCGGTCACCGACGGTGAGGGCAATGTCACCACCAACGACTACGACCGGGTCTACAACCGTATCAGCGTGGTGGACGGCAACGGCAACGAGACCACCAGCGCGTTCGATGCCCTCAATCGCCTGGTCAGTGTCACCAACGCCGAGAACGAGACCACCACCTACAGCTACGACGCGGTGGGCAACCGCCTGACCACCACCGACGCGCTGGGCCGCGTCACCAGCTGGGCCTACGACGCCGTCAACCGCGTCACCACCCAGACCGACGCCCACGGCGTGCAGACCACCTACACCTACGATGCGGTGGACAACCGCACCAGCATCACCGCCGCGGCCAACACCGCCCAGGCGGCCACCACCGTGTTCGAGTACGACCTGGACGATCGCCTGGTGCGCGAAGTGGATGCCATGGGTGGCGAGCGGCGGTACAGCTACGACCCCAACGACAACCGCACCACCGTCATCGACGAGAACGGCAACGCCACCGTCTACACCTACGACAGGAACAACCGGGTCACCGATATCCAGGACCCGGAAGGTGGTATCACCCACTACAGCTACGACGGCAACGGCAACCGCACCCAGGTGATCGACCCGCGCGGCAACGCCACCACCAGCTACTTCAATGCCAACAACGAAGTGGTGCTGGAAGTGGACGCCGAGGGCTATGCCACCAGCCGGGTGTATGACAACAACGGCAACGTCGCCAGCCAGACCCTGCACATGACCCCGGTCGGTGCCGTGACCCCGGGCACCGAGCCCACCGTGGTCGCTGGCGCGGACGACCAGACCGTTACCTTCGACTACGACCAGGTCAACCGCCTGACCGCCCGCGTCGACGGCGAGGGCAACACCACCACCTACAGCTACGACGGCGTCGGCAACCAGCTGACCGTCACCGACGGCAATGGCAACACCACCGTCAACACCTACGACATGGTCAACCGCCTGGTGACCGTCACCAACGCCGAGGACGAGACCACCGTCTACACCTACGACGACGTGGGCAACCGGGTGAGCATGGTGGATGGCAACGGCCATATCACCAGCTACACCTACGACGGCCTCAACCGCGTGGTGACCGAGACCAACGCGGAGAACGAGACCACCACCTACGCCTACGATGCGGTGGGCAACCGCATCGGCATGACCGACGCGCTGGGCCGCGAGACCGTTTACGTCTACGACCTCAACAACCGCATGGTCAAGCAGGTCAACGCCGACCTGGTGGAGACCACCTACGCCTACGACGAGGCCGGCAACCGCACCAGCGTCACCGCCGCGGCCAACACCGCCCAGGCGGCCACCACCCTCTACGCCTACGACGGCAACAACCGCGTCACCGACATGACCGACGCCGAGGGCGTGGTGACCCACTATGTGCTCGATGCCAACGGCAATGCGGTGGAAGAGCACCGCGCCTACGGTACCGCCGAAGCGCGCGTGAGCTTCACCACCTTCGACAAGAACAACCGCGCCACCCACGTCCAGGACCCGGAGGGCGGTGTCACCGAGTACCGCTACGATGCCGCCGACAACCGCGTGGCAGTGATCGATGCCCGCGGCAACGTCACCACCAACTACTTCGACCGCGCCAACCGCGGCGTGGCCACCGTGGATGCGGAAGGCTACCTGACCGAGCGCAGCTTCGACGGCGTCGGCAATGTCACCAGCCAGACCCTGTACGCCCAGCCGGTCTCCAGCGTCGATCCGTCCGTGGTCCCCACCCCGGTGGCGGACCCGGCACAGGACCAGACCGTCACCTTCGAGTACGACATGGTCGACCGCCTGACCGCGCGCACCGATGGCGAGGGCAACACCACCAGCTACACCTATGACGAAGTGGGCAACCAGCTGACCGTCACCGACGGCAACGGCAACACCACCGTCAACACCTACGACATGGTCGACCGCCTGCTGACCAGCACCAACGCGGAAGGCGAGACCACCGCCTATAGCTACGACGACGTGGGCAACCGCGTGACCATGGTGGACGGCAACAACCACACCACCACCTACGAGTACGACCTGCTCAACCAGCTGGTGGCCGAGACCAACGCCGAGAACGAGACCACCCGTTACGACTACGACGCGGTGGGCAACCGCATCTCCAGCACCGACGCGCTGGGCCGTGAGACCCGCTGGGAATACGACCTCAACAACCGGGTAACCAAAGAGATCAATGCGGACCTGGTGGAGACCACCTACGCCTACGACGAGCTGGGCAACCGCACCAGCATGACCGTCGCGGCCAACACCGCGCTGGCCCAGACCACTGCCTACAGCTACGACCTGAACAACCGCCTGGTGAGCAGCACCGACGCGCTGCAGCAGACCACCAGCTACGGCTACGACGCCAACGGCAACCGCGTGTCCGTCACCGATCCGCGCGGCAACACCGTGGTGAGCTACTTCGACAAGACCAACCAGCAGACCGCCCAGGTGGATGCCGAGGGCTATGTCACCACCTGGACCTACGACGCCGCCGGCAACCGGGTCGGGCAGACCCTGTTTATGGCACCGGTTACCGGTGCCGACCCGGCCGTGCCGCCGTCGCCGGTGGCCGGCGCCGACGACCAGGCGGTGGTCTACGAGTTCGACCGCGCCAACCGCCTCGCGGCGCAGGTCAACGGCGAGGGCGACCGCACCGAATATACCTATGACGGTGTCGGCAACCAGCTGACCGTCACCGACGGCAATGGCAACACCACCGTCAACACCTACGACGCGGCCAACCGCCTGCTGACCAGCACCAACGCCGAAGGCGAGACCACCAGCTACACCTATGACGAGGTGGGCAACCGCCTCGCCATGACCGACGGCAATGGTCACACCACCAGCTACGGCTACGACCAGGTCAATCGCCTGGTCACCGTCACCAATGCGGAAAACGAAACCACCCGCTACGGCTACGACGCCGTGGGCAACCGTATCTCCGAGACCGACGCGCTGCTGCGCGAGACCACCTGGGAGTACGATGTACTCAACCGCGTGGTGAAGGAGACCGCCGCCGACCTGGTGGAGACCACCTATGCCTACGACGAGGTAGGCAACCGCACCAGCATGACCGTCGCGGCCAACACCGCCGACGCGGTGACCACCAGCTACACCTACGACGACAACAACCAGCTGCGCAGCGAAACCAACGCGCTGAACCAGACGGTGTCCTACGACTACGACGCCAATGGCAACCGCGTTGCCATGACCGACGCGCGCGGCAATACCACCAGCTACACCTTCGACAAGAACAACCGCCTGACCCACGTCACCGACCCGGAGCTGCATACGGTCGAGTACCGCTACGATGCGGCCGACAACCAGGTGGAAATGATCGATGCCCGCGGCAACGTCACCACCAACTACTTCGACCGCGCCAACCGCCAGGTGGCGAGCGTGGATGCCGAAGGCTTCATGGTGCAGCGGAGTTACGACGACGCCGGCAACCTGCAGACCGAAACCCGCTACATGACCGCGCTGGGCAGCGTCGACCCGTCGGCACTGCCGACCCCGGTGGCCGGCCCGGACGACCAGGTCGTGACGTTCGAGTACGACAGGGCCGACCGCCTGACCGCGCGCATCAGCGGCGAGGGCTTCCGCACCGAATACAGCTACGACGAAGTGGGCAACCGCACCAGCGTGCGCCAGCACCGCGACCTGGCCGGCACCGACATCGCCGAGACACGCTTCTTCTTCGACAGCGTCAACCGCGAGGTGGCGCAGCTGAGCGCCGAGGGCTACCTGACCGAAACGGTGTACGACGACGTCGGCAACGTGAAGAGCGTGACCCTGTACAACGAGCGCGCCAGCGTGATCGATGGTGTACCGCAGGCGCAGGCCGGCGACACCGGCCGCACCACCAGTTACGACTACGACGCGATCAACCAGGTCGTGAGCGAGACCAGCGCGCTGGACGTGGTGACCGCGTACACATACGACGAGCGCGGCAACCGCACGGCGGTGATCGAGGCACAGGGCACGGCGGACGAGCGCAGCACCCTGTACACCTACGACCAGGCCAACCGGGTAACGGACATCACCGACGCCGAGGGCGTGGTGACCCACTTCGAGCTGGATGCCAATGGCAATATCGCCGAGGCGCATGAGGCCTTCGGCACTGCTGATGTGCGCGTGACCTATAACAGCTACGACAAGAACAACCGCATCACCCAGACGGTCGACCCGCTCGGGGTGGCCAGCACCTTCGCCTACGACGGCAACGGTAATCTCAGCAGCCAGACGCTGGCCGTGGGGCTGGCCGAGGCGCGCACCGAGTCCTTCGAGTACGACCGCAACAACCGCCAGACCGCCCAGGTCAACGGCGAGGGCGAGCGCACCGAGTTCACCTACGACGGTGCCGGCAACCGCACCGCTGTGATCGTCGCGCCGGGCCTGCCGGAACAGCAGTCCACCAGCTACGAGTACGACCTGGACAACCGCCAGGTGGCCCTGGTCGACGGCGAAGGCATGCGCGTGGAGTATGTCCTCGACGGCGCCGGCAACAAGCGCGAGACCATCCAGGCCGTGGGTGTCGCGGGCCTGGAGCGCCACACCTATTACGACTACGACCTGGACAACCGCATCACCCAGGTGCAGGACCCGATGGGTGGCGTCACCCAGTACGAGTACGATGTGCTGGGCAACCAGACCCGCATCATCGACGCCAACGGCGGCGAGCAGCTCAACACCTTCGACAAGCTGGGCCGCATGCTCACCAGCCTGTCCCCGGCGGGCACGCTGACCGTCAACACCTACGACCAGCGCGGTAATATCCTCACCGCCACGCAGAGCTTCGCCGATGGCAGCGACGCGCGCACCACCACCTACGCCTACGACCTGCTGGACCGCCAGGTGGCCATCACCGATGGCGAGGGCTTCACCACCAGCATCGACTACGACGCCTTCGGCAACCAGACCCTGGTCACCGTCGGCCAGTACCTGGTGGACCCGGCCGCGGCGGGGTACGACGCGGACAAGGCCGCCCGTGCCCACGTGCAGACCAACGGCTTCACCTACGACGCCGCCGACCGCATGCTGACCATGACCGACGGCGAGGGCAATGTCACCGCCTATGCCTACGACGCGGTGGGCAACCGCACCAGCATGACCGAGGCCGCCAACAGCCTCGACGGCACCGCGCCGCGCACCACCGAGTACTTCTACGACAAGGCCAACCGCCAGGTGCGGGTGGAGAACCCCGCGGGCGGCGTGACCGAGAACGTCTACGACGAGGCCGGCAACAAGCAGCTCGAGCGCGTGCTGCAGAGCAGCATCGGCGGCGTCGAGGTGTGGACCGAGACCGGGTACGAGTACGACGCCAACGGCCGCATGACGGCCATGATCGACGACTACGATACCCGTACCGAGTACCACCTCGATGCCATGGGCAACCAGGTGGAGATCCGCTACGCCGCCGGCACCGCCGAGCAGCGCAGCGTGTGGATGGAGTACGACCTCAACAACCGCAAGACCGCCGACATCGACGGCGAGCAGAACCGCACCGAGTACCGCTACGACGCGCTGGGCAACCGCACCCAGACCATCGACGCCCTCGGCCGCGTGGCCCGCTACTACTTCGACGGCGCCAACCGCCTGAGCGCGATCCTCGACCCGGAAGGCACCCTCAACACCTTTGCCTACGACAGCGTCGGCAACCAGGTGGAAGCGCGCCTGTACGCAAACCGCTACACCGGCCCGGTGGACGACTTCACCGCACCGGTGGGCACCGCCAGCAGCGACGACCGCGTCACCCTGACCGACTACGACCGCACCAGCCGTGCGGTCAGCGTCACCGAGGCCGACGGCAGCGTCACCCAGAACCGCTACGACGCCGCCGGCAACCTGCTGCAGGAAACGCTGTACGCCAACACCAGCGACCCGCGCACCCGCAGCTACACCTACGACCTCAACAACCGCATCGAGACCTTCACCGACGTGGACGGTACCGTCACCCACTTCAGCTGGGATGCGGCCAACAACAAGACCGGCGAGAAGATCGTCTCCGCCACCGACCCCAACGCGGTGCGCGAGACCGTCTACGCCTACGACCTCAACAACCGCCAGGTGCAGCAGGTGTTCGACCCGCAGGGCCTCAACCTGGTGCAGTCCACCGCCTACGACAAGGCGGGCAACATCATCACCCAGACCGATGCCAACGGTAACAGCCTGCATTACGCCTACGACCTGGCCAACCGCATCCTGTCCGAGACCAACGACCTGGGCGAGGCGACCGAGTACACCTACGACCGGGTGGGCAACATCAAGACGATGGAAGACCCGCGCAACGTGGTGACCGAGTACGAGTACGACGACAACAACCGCGTCACCCGCGAGCTGGGCGCCACCGTACAGGTATACACCCTGGGCATGGAAAACCCGGTGACCCAGCGCCTGGAGATCACCCGCAGCTACGACGCCTTCGGCAACGAAGTGCAGACCGTCGATGCCGCCGGCTACACCACCACCCGTTACTTCGACGCCAACGGCCGCCAGGTGGCGGAGCTGAGCGCGGACAACGTGCTGACCGAGTGGAGCTACAACGCCTTTGGCGAGAAGGCCAGCGAGACCCTGTACATGACCCGCCTGGCATCCGCCGCGCACACTGACCCGAGCGTGCGCCCGACCGGGCTGGGCGACACCCGCACCACCGACATGTCCTACGACCGCATGGGGCGCCTCACCCGTACCGTGTACCCGCAGGTGACAGTGACCTCCGTGGACACCAGCACCGGCGAGCCGGTAGCCACCACAGGAGAGGTGCGCCCGGAGGCAACCACCGTCTACGACGACTTCGGCAACGCCATCGAAGTCACCGACAAGAACGGCAACACCACCTACGCCTGGTACGACGACAAAGACCGCCTGCTGGCGCAGGTGGACCCGGAAGGCTACCTGGTGGAATGGGACTACGACGCCCAGGACAATGTGCTGGAGCAGCGCGTCTACACCCAGCCGCTGGATACCACCGGCATCACCTCAGCCACCCGCCCGGCGGCGCCGGCCGGTGAGGTGTACACCGTCAACAAGACCTACGACGCGGCCAACCGCGTGATCGAGGAACGCTCACCGCTGGTGGACGTACTCGACAACGACGGCGTACAGACCCGGGAGCGCGTGCTCACCCTGTACACCTACGACGGCAAGGGCAACCAGACCAGCCGCACCGTGGCGGCCGGCACCAGCCAGGAAGCCACCGAGTACAGCTACTACGATGCCGCCGACCGCAAGGTGGCGGTGATCAACAGCGACCGGGTACTGCACACCTACAGCTACGATGAAAACGGCAACCTGACCGAGCGCAAGCGTTACTACAACGCCGTGGCTGCGGGCGTGAACCTGGCGAGCCTGAGTGGCGACACCGCGTTCGCAACGCTGGTGGCAAGCCACACCAACGACCAGGCCACGACCATGGGCTACGACGCCGGCAACCGCCAGACGTCGGAGACCGACCTGATGGACGCGGCCAACGACGCCGACGACATCACCAAGACAATCCGCTACAACGCTCGCGGCGAGCAGACCTGGGCGCAGGACGGGGACGGGTTCGTCACCGAGATGGCCTACGACGCCGCCGGCCGCATCACCAAGAACATCTCCCCGGACGGTACCGGCTCCAGTATCCGTTACGACGCTGCGGGTAACCAGGTGGAGATGTACACCGGTGAAATCGAGAACAATGTCCAGCAGGTGGAAAACATTACCGCCGAGTTCGGCGACATGCTGGTGGTGCAGTGGGATATGCCCCAGGGCGTCGACCAGAAGAGCTGGGTAGTCTGGGGTTCCAGCAGCCAGGAACAGCCGGAGTCTTACAGCTCGCGCAGTGCGGAACTGGGCACCTGGTTCTCGGAGACCGGCGAGGTCTATATTCCCAGCGAGGAGTTCGGCGAGGGCGAGGCACTCTATTTCCGTGTGGTCACCGCCGACCGCGCCGGCAACCTGGCCTGGTCCGAGGAAAAAGTACTGCAGGTACCGCCACTGTTGGGCGATATCGAGGTAGAGCGCGTTGACAGTGACAGCGTCACGATCACTGTGCAGCCCGGCAGTACCGCCAGCAACCTGGTGCTGAATTACGGTGCCGCGGGCAGCACCGCCAACCAGGTGGCCATGACTGAAAACGCCGATGGCAGTTTCAGCGTTACCCTGGACAATGTCACCAACCTTGCCGAGCTTTCTTACCGTATCGGTTGGGAAGACGCTAGTGGCAGCAGTTTCCAGAGTGGTGAAAAAACTTTTGTCGCCGACTCCCAGCATGTCGGGGTGAACACCGGGCTGTCACAGACTTCTGTCGTCAGCGGCGAGAATACCAACTACATCATCAACCTCGACAGCAGGGTGCCGGCGGAAGTCGCGAGCCAGTTCTCCACCGTGGTGGCGAGCTGGACCGGCCCCGATGGCACGACTGGTACAGCCGCGGTTGAGGGTGTCGACAACGGCGACGGCACCTGGAGCTATGCCCTGGATCTTGGCACCAGCAGCAGCCCGCTGGCTGCCGGCAGTTACCAGGTCACGCTCGAGGGGGCCTACGCCGATGCCACCCTGTTCGGTGCCCAGGAGCTCCTGCTGGACCAGTTCACCGTCGAGGTTGGTGGCGCCGAGCCATTGTCTGGCTCACGCCAGGGACTGAGCTGGCAGGCTGCCGACGTCGGCGCCGAAGGCGCACGTTCCCAGCTGGTCCTGATCGACGGCCAGTGGGTGGAGAGCACCCGGGATGCCGACGGCCAGCTGGTGGTATCGGCTGAGTTGGCGGCCGGTACGCACAGCTATAACGCTTTCTATGGCGAGCAGGTGGGCACGGGCCACAGCCTGGATATCACCAGTACCGAAATCACTGAAGACGTGGAGGATCCCGATAACCCGGAGAATCCCCCTGTCACCAACGTACTGGGCTACGACCAGGACTTCAGCCTGACCCTGGACCCGGCGGAGGTGGCCAATATCAATGGCGACCTGACCCTGTCCTGGCGCGCGGCGGGCAGTGGCCTGGACTTCACAGACAGCACCGTGATGGCGTTCGACGGCACCAGCCACTCGGCCACCCTGGCACAGCTGCAGGAGGGTGCTTACGACGTCAAGCTCAGCTATACCGATGCCGATGGCAACGAAGTGATCGTGCAGTGGCTGCGGCTGGACAGTGACCAGGTCACCAGCGGCACCAGCCAGAACTACCAGGGCAGCAGTCTCACTGTGCTGGGCAGCGAGACCGGCGGCAACCTGGAGGTAACGGCGGCCGGCCACATCTCGTTTGCAACCGGCCTGTATTCCGGTCCCAGCAATGACGAGCGGAATTTTGTCAGCCTGGCAGTGGAGGACAGTGGCCTCGGGCAGGGCGGCCGTGCGGTCGATGGCAAGTCAGCGGGTTACTACACGCAGTATGTTTACAACGCGCTGGACCAGCTGGTTGCCAGCAACGAGGGCGATGGCGTCTGGCGGGAATACGGTGTCGATGCAAACGGCAACCGCGTCGTTACGGAGATTACCGGCGAAAGCGGCACCGCCACCGGACGTGACAGCTACGCGGTGTTCGACGGCCGCAACCGCATGGTGGCCGAGTACGGCGTGGCCACCGAAGTATTTGGCCAGGCTTCCTCACAGCGTGCATTCACCCAGTATGGCTACGATGTACAGGACAAACAGGTCTCTGTGACCGATGCCCGTGGCTATACCACCACACGTGAGTTCAATGCGCTGGGCATGATGACCTGGGAGGATGACAACCGCACCGGGCAATACAGCGGTGTGACACAGCATTTCTATGATCGCCTGGGCAACGAGACCCGGACCATCGACCAGCTGGGCAATGAGACCAGCATGCGTTACGACGACGCCGGTCGCCTGGTGGAGGAGATCAACGGCGAGGGCGAACTCAAGCGTTACACTTACGATGTCTTCGGGCGTCGCCTGTCCATGTCCCTCATCGATACGGTCGGTAACCTCGGGCAGCGCACCACCAGCTTTGAGTACGATCATCGCGATCGCCTGACCCGGCAAACCGATGCCGGTAACCGCAGCCTGGAGTTCGAGTACGACAATCGCGACAACCGCACCGGTAGCCGTGATATTGCCGGCGACTGGACATACCAGGAGTACGATGGCCTCAACCGGGTTGTGTCCACCTCTTATGAGGGCGTGAACGGCAACACCGTTACCGAGACCCGCCAGTACGATGCCTACGGCAACCTGGTTGCCGAAAAAGACGCCGCCGGCCGGGTAACCAGCCACGAGTATGGCGCCTTCAGTCGCAAGGTGGCGACGGTCGACCAGGGTGGTCGCAAGACCGCCTATGAGTATGACGACTTTGGCAACATGATCCGTGAGTTCCGGCCGGTCTCCAACAGTGCGATCAATACCGGCCTGTGGAACTTCGGTTTCGATCCGCTGGACGACAATTTCTATTACAACTTCTCACAGATATTCCGCACGCTGGAACTGGTCGGGGCGAGCAGCACCGGTACAGGTGGGCCGGACATCCGCAAGACCTACGACACATCGGGGAATCTCGAATCTGTCGAGGACATAAAAACCGGCATTTCCACTTTTTACCAGTACGACCTGATGGGCAACCGGATGTCCGAGGTCATTACCGGGGCCGGCGACCACAACCGCAATATCACCTATGGCTACGATGAGTCGGGGCAGATGGTCCGCTGGCATGACAGTGTCACCGGCCAGCACCTCAACTACCTGTGGGATGCGGCGGGCAACCAGAAACATGTCTTTACCGATGCGAGTTACACCGGTGAGGCGGTTGATCACTGGTATGAATATGACGGTGCCAATCGCGTTACTGAAATGCGTGACGGGATTGAGAACAAGGTAATCAGCCAGTTTGGTTATGACGGCCTGGGGCAGCGGGCCACCTGGAACAAGGGCGACGCCGTCGTCTCCTACCAGTACAACCAGAGCGGCTGGGTGACCCGGGCGGAGTGGACCGACCAGGACGGCGAGGATGCCGGTAACTGGTATAGCACCTGGCAATACGACGCCGACGGTAATGTAAGGCGTTACGAAACCTTCAAGGACGGCAGCCGCGAGACCTACAGCTATACAACATACAGCGCCAATGGAATCTCGACTTACAGCGACAGTGATGACCAGAAGACCTATAGCACCTATGACGACTCCGGTCGCCTGCTGAAAACCAAGCTCGTCACCGAGGACGCCACTTATACCTATACCTACTACTACCACGCCGATGGCCGTGAGCAGAAAATCGTGGGCAAGGGTGATGCCAATGGCACCAGCCGCTATACCTACAATGCCAACGACCAGCTGACGCGCCTGGACAAGGGGGAAGGCGACAACCAGGACCGCAGGGAATACCTGACCTTTGTTTACAACAACGACGGCCAGATCCTGTACCGCTACCACGACGAGGGTACCGATAACGACATCAGCGAGACCGAGTTCCAGTATGCCAACGGCCACGCCGTGGGCGAGAAGAAAACCTGGGCCAACGGTGATGTGGAAGAGCAGCTGGATACCGGTGACTACAACCTGATGCAGAACATCGGTGAGGATTACCCGTCCGGCTCCGTCACCACTGTCACTGCGGTTGAGGGTGACAGCCTGCAGTCCATCGCTGCCCGCGTTTACGGCAACCCCAGCCTGTGGTTTGTGCTGGCACAGGCCAACGGCCTGGATCCCAGCCAGCCGATCAAGGGCGGTGTCCGTATCACCGTGCCCAATAGCGTTGAGACCGGCCGTATCGATGCGGATACCCACAAGGTCTACAACGAAAACGACATTATCGGCTCCACGCTGCCGAACCTGAAAACCCCGCAGGACGACGACGATTGCGGCAACATCCTGATGATCATCATTGTGGTGGTCATTGCGGTAGTGGCCACCATCGTGACCGCCGGCCTGGCCGGTGCGCTGCTGGGAGCGGCCGGTACCTTCCTGGGTCTGAGCGGTACCGCGGCCTCGCTGGCCGCCTTCGCCGTGGCAGGCGCGGTGGTGGGTGCGGCGGCCGCCATTGTGCAGCAGGGGCTGTTTATCGCCCTTGGCTACCAGGAGAGCTTCAACTGGAAAGAAGTGGCTGCCGGCGCAGTGGCCGGTGCCTTCAGTGGTGCCGCCCAGGGGCTTGGCGCCGCCGTCAAGGCTGCGGATGTCAGCGCAAAAACCCTGAAGTACGCCAAAACCGCTGCTGCTGCCCTGAAGGTCGCGGGTGCGGCCTCCAAGCAGCTGATCACCAGCGGCAAGATCACCAGCTGGTCCAGCCTGGCTGCCGCCGCCCTGACACCCACAACCAGCCAGGATGGCAGCGTGGCGATCCAGGGCATTGGTGGCCTAAGCTCCAGCACGGTGCAGATGATTACGCCGTGGCTGGATGTGGCCGAAACCTATATCCGTGAGGGCGAGGTAACTACTGGTGACTGGGTCAACGCGGTTGGCAGCACGATCGGTGCAGCGGTAGGCAAGACGGATAAGTTCGAAATTGCCGGGAGTAACCTGGGCGCAGACCTGCTGATTGGCGGCGCTATGAGCCTCGTCGACCGGAATGCCGGTACATCGTACCTGCAGAATGCCATTGGCAACGAAATCGGCAAGTCGATCGGCAACGTGATTGCCAGCAAGAGCGGCCTGCAGCGCTGGGCCACTACACAGCAGAAGCGTGCCAGCAGCGGGCTTGCCGAATATTTCGAGGAGCAGGCCAGGAATACAGCCGCTGCCTCTGGCGCAGTGGCAGTAGGCCGCCCGATGATGGTGCCGGTACTCGAGGCTCCCAAGCTGGAGAACCCGCTCGAGACCCTGACTCCACTCGAGCCGCTGCCACTGGAGGAGCAGGCAGGGCCGGAGACCTATACCTTCCAGTCAGGTGACAACCCGAGCGCGGTTGCCCGGCAGGTGCTAGGCCCGGAGGCTTCCGAGCGTGATGTCCAGCTGTATGTCCAGCAGATGGTCAGCATCAACCCGGAGCTACAGGGTATCAATACCCGTGGTATCCAGGTGGGTACAGAAGTAATCCTGCCTTCGGGCTCCGAGGAGATTACCGCTGCTGCATTGAAGACCTATGGAGGTGATGTTGCTGTCACCGAGCTGGAGAAAATCGCCAATGGGGATCCACAAGCACTGGTCAACCGGGATGGCACACTGAACCTGGAGGCAATTGAGGCGGCGCAGGCGAATTTCCGGAATGCTGGCCTGGAGTTCAACCTGGACGTCAACAACACCCAGACAGAGGAAACCGTTGGCCAACTATCCCGTACAGAGATGGTCGCTGGCGGGCTCTACACCGTGGAGGGTGACCTGGTGCGCCGGGCCCAGGATCTCCAGATCGCCTTCAATGGCAATAACGCACGATTCCTGGATACCTGGGAGGGCGTAGAAAACGTCACTGAGACCTTTGAGCCGATCGCTGGCTCCGACGACGTTGACACTGACGATGCCGTTGAGGATATCGCTGTCCTTGCCAAAAGCGTCAAGGGAATCAATAACCGGCGTGTCTATGACGAAAACGGACGCTACCGCGATGTGGAAACCGGTCGGTTTGCCACTAACCCCTGGGATGACCGGGAAAGCATGGAGGACTACGCCCGCGAGAAGCGCTTTGAAAACGAAACCGATTTTTCCGTAGTCTTTGCCGAAGACAAGCTCTTTGACGAGGATCTTTCCGGACGTATTGATTTCGTCAGCGAGACCTGGGGCGACAGCGAGGACTTTGTAAGGATTGGTGTTGGCCTGGAAGGGTCTACTAATGCCGGGTATAAGTTCGAACTCAACAAGAGTGGTTTCCAGGGTGAGTTGTCAGCTCACGCGACTGCAGAGTTGTCATATCTGGATGCGAAGGGAGACTACGTTTTGCCGAGCGAATACGGCAACACCACATTTGCGGGAAGCGGGTCGATTGGATCTGTCGCCCAGGCGGACGGCCAGTTGAAAGCGGTATTCTCCCGCGGTAGCGGCATTGTTCCCAAGGTGGATGTAAATGCACAGGGTTCCCTGGAGGCAGTTGCCCTGAAGTTCCAGGGCCAGGGCGAAGTGAAATATGAATCCATGTGGGGCATTACCGTATCGGTAAAAACGGAAGGTGACTTCAATGTCGGGGCTATCGGGGTTTCCGGCGAAGCCGGTTTCAAGACTTATGAAACCAAGCCCGGCTTCTCTGCGACCCTTGGTGGCGGTGTCTCTGCGCTGATAGGCGGCAAGCTAAAAACCACTGTAGGAGTACAGTTTGACTATGATAAGCTAACCGAAACAATCGACAGCGCAATTCCCGCGATTGAATCGGCTATCGACACCGGTATTAACACAGTGTCAGACGGCATTGATGAGGTCTCTGAATACTTTGATTTCGATTGGTGGGATGATTAAGCCGGTCGTAACGGGTTGAGAGCGGTTAACACTATGAAATTTCTAGCTTTTTTGTTCGGGTTGTTATTTATGCAACATGTCTATGCTGACAATTGTCGGGAAGTCGTTGACTCGGTGCTGCACCGGGATGCCACGGATGGTGAAAAACTGAACATGTTGCTGGAGAAGGAAAAGCAGTGTTCAGGTGATGCATACTATGAGCTGATCAAAGCCCAGTTTTACGCCAAGAACCGCGATTTCAACAAGGCGATCGAACTGGTCGCCGCTGTTGAAGACACCGGTAAATACCGATATGAGTTTGTTGTTCTGGATGCGAAGGCGCATACGATGATCGGCAAGACTGATACCGCAATCGCAAAGGTCAGGGCGTATCTCCAGGAGGAGCCGGATAACTTCAGGGCGCACCTGTTCCTGGGCGAAATGCTGGTGACTGAAAGCGAGTTCGATGAAGCGGTACGGAGTTTTATCAGCTCCATCAAGTTGAAGCCGACTCCCAAGGCGTATGTTGAGCTGGCCAAGGCTCTGTATATCGTCGACAACTGTGGTGAGGCAATTGTCGCGATAGAGCAGGCTGCGTCGCTCGATAAGGCTACCTACGGTAATACGCAAGCCATGGTGGTTGCATCCCGGTGTTATGCCAAGCAGGGTAAGTTTTTAGTGGCTCGTAACCTGTTAGGTGTGCTGTCCGAGAACAATCCCGAGGCTGAGAATGACAAGCAGTTTCGCCAGGCTGTCGCAATGCTGCGAAGGGATATCAAGGCGGCACAGGAGTCCGGGGACAAGACAACTGATGCGGACAAGCTGAACGTAGAGGATATCTAAAGCCTTCCCGGTTTCCGGGAAGAGCTGACCAGGATGGGATAACCCCGCACTCACTGCGGGGTTTTTTTATATCGTTGCATTGGTGCGGCTGGTTGAGCCATATGCTGCGGCAGCCATCAAAAGACAGGGCGAGGTGGATGATTCGATGTCCACTTTCGCACGCTGGGTTCACTATCAATTCATGTTGCTTTTTGGGGGGATTATGAGGATTAAAGGTGTAATTGTTTTACTGCTTGTTTTGCTTTGTTCCGGATGTGTCAATGATGGCTATTACTATTCACGCAACCCGGACTTCCGCTTTTACCAGGACGAAGCGGTCATGTTGCTCGGGGTTGTCGGCAGTTATGACCTCAATGTCGTCAAGGGCAAGAATGCCGACGGCAAGCGCTATTCCCTGGTCGTGCATCCCCGCAATCACTCGTCGGAAATAGTCGACGTCTATGCGCTTGCGTTTCCCGCAGGTGAAAGCCTGGCCATCGAATATATACAATTTGAAACCCTGCCCGGTTCCAATGCTGTGCAGGCCAGGTTCCCCTATCTCGATGTCAAGGATCCCAGGTTGATGCGCTTCGATAATGAGGGAGTGTTCTATTACGGGACCGTGGTTACCTCGGACAAGGGTGTCGGCCTCACCGATGAATACCGTGACCAGATGATTGCCCTGGCGAAGAGGAAGTATCCCTCGCTGTTCAGCGGTGCAGAGCCCCGCGAAATCATCTTTCCCTAGGCTCCAATAACCGCCTGCCAGGGCGGGCCGGCAGACCTGGGTGGTGGTCCCCTGGCGGGACCGCCCGCTTCCCTTCCTCTCTACTCTTGCCAGTTCTCCTCTCAATTCAACAATCTCGCCAAAAATGAGACGGGGGTCACATTTTTGACGCTTCGGGTTAAACATCCGTGCCACTTGCTGGATACCACGCGTGATAGGGAGATTTCCACTATTCGACGTGGAATAGGACTCGCAGGGATGTGTAGTTAACGAGAATCTGGATCTTTCGGGTTAGTGCTGGCCGGGCGCACCTGTGCCGTATGCATACCGCAGGATCGGGATAAACACTTTGGGATGCCTGTGAGCGCAGTATGAAATACGCGATTGTTTTGTCTTTGTTTATGGTCCTGGCCGGTTGTGGCGGGGGCGGGTCCGGCGGTGGTGGCGACAGCACCGATCCGGTGCCCAGTGGTTCTGACAGCGGTTCCGGTGACGGCGGGACCTCTGATGGTGGTGGCACCGGGGACAGTGGTTCCGGTAGCGGTGACACTGGTGGCGATGGCTCCGGGACCGGTGGTGATAGTTCCGGGGACACGACTACGGAGCCGGATCCCGTAAACGCACCAGCCGAGCTGGCCGTGACCGGGGTCAATGGCAACAGCATAACCCTCCAGTGGGTGGATATGTCCGATAACGAACAAGAGTTCGTTATTGAGCGAAAGCTGGATGGGGGCACTTTCAGCCGTGTCACAGCCGTCACAGCGGATGTGGAGCAGTACACGGATTCGGGGCTCGCCTACGAAACCACCTACATTTACCGAATTTACGCCGCCAATAGCGATGTGGTGTCGGAGTATTCCAACCAGGTCACTGTCACCACGGGAGAGCAGTTTGCTGCGAACGCATGGATCAGGACATACCCGGGGGCTAGCGGGGCGATTACGCCGAAGGAGTTGCTGGCACTCGGTGGCGGCGAGTACCTGGTCGTAGGTGAGTCGAATTTCCAGACCCAGTACTTCAGGCTGGACCAGTATGGGCAGGTGGTCTGGGCAAAGGAGTTCACCCAGGCTGAAAATGGCGGGAAAGTGGAGTTTGGCGGTGTAGTAGCGGCCTCAGACGGTAATCCGGTATTCCTGCTCAATGTCCGTCGCTACACGGACATTTACCAGAAGAAGTTGATCAAGGTAAATGCCGCTGATGGTTCCAAATTGTGGGAGAAACACCTTGAGGACGATGCTTATACCAGTGAGCCGACCTTCAGCGAGCTGGAAGCGCTGGATGAGGATCGCGACGGGGTAACCGATGGCTTTGTGGCGGTGGCCCGCCAGAATGCCGTTGAGGATTTCTTTGATATCGTAAAAGTATCCAGCCAGGGGGAGCTGGTCTGGTCGAAGCGCTATACCGTGGACGTGCTCGGCGTCCCGGCCGATGTGCTGCAGGTTGCTGATGGCAGCATTTATGTGGCCTTTGATCGCGCTGAATCCAGCAAGCTGCCGCAGCTGTTCAAGCTGGATGCCTATGGCAACCTGCTCTACCAGCGGAAGTACCCGGTGCTGGATGCCAATTACCACTTCTCCGCCCGCCTGGCCGAGGTCACCGATCCGGATAACCCCGCAGAAGTGCTGTTGGTGGGCACCGCTGATTTTGATCCCGAGGCGGCCGTTGACCTGCGCCCGGTAGTGGTTGCCCTGGATAGCCTGGGCAATATCAGTAGCAGCTATCGTTACACACAGTCAGTCGCCTATGGCGATGTAAGGCGAGTGATACCCACGCCGGGAGGGGATATCTGGATGCTGGGCTCGGGTGCCGGCGGATACTGGGTATCGAAAATGGGACCGGATGGGCTGATCCAGCAGCATCTCAGTGTCGCCGTAAGCGCAGAGTTTTACGGGGAGAGTATTGCAGTGGCCGCGGACGGTGAGCCGGTGGTGTTGAGCAAGAATGGTTTTACCGAGCACAATTCCATGCCGGAACGCGGTGACCTGGCCGTCTGGCGTTTTGCGCCGGTGCAGAGTTTTGCCTTCAGGGACGGGTACAGCGGGACCATTACTGACGAACCGGCAGAACAGGAAAGCGCAACCCTGCAGATGCCCCAGGAAACGACCCTCGTGGGTGAGACTGGTCCTTACTCCAGCAAGGCCCTGGATCTCACGCCGGCGGTAGACTACGCGGTTGACGTGATCACAATCGCCAACGGCACCATGTAGCGATTTGTTGGCAGAGATCGGGTAACAGGTTATCCGGATACGAGTAACCGGCTGGGAAAGCTCCTGGCCGGTTGGCGATTACGGGATTACGACTGCCCCATCGACAGGGCCGGTCGTCCCCGGGGCTACCCCGGGGGCGACCGGCCCTTTTTTCATCTGTTTCCAGCCTGAGTCGGTTCACCGCTAGTGCCTCCGCACTGCGGTATTTGCCGCTTCCTTGCTCACCAGGTAATCCGGATGCAGGTACTTGGTGTAAGTCAGCAACGTATAGTCGTGCGGGTCCGCATGGGCCTGGAACCCCATGGCCCTTGCCAGTCGTTCACCGTGGTGGTTCTCCGCGGATTCAATCGAGTAGATCTCATCGAGACCGTGGCCACTGGCGATTTGGGTCAGTCGATCGAGCAGGGTGCTGCCCAGCCCCTGGTGTTGCCAGTCGTCCGCAACCACGACTGCACATTCGCAGGCATGACCACTGGCGTCACAGGCATAATGGGCCACGCCCACCGCCCTGGGATCGGAATCGGCATCGGCGATAGCGATCAATGCTTCGTGGATATGGTGGTCGTTGTCAGTAAGCAGGGACAGCAGCTTGTCACTGACCTTGCAGCTCCCCCCGAGGAAGCGGTCGCGGCGGAGTTCCGGTGACAGGCCTTCAAACAGTTGTTTCTCCAGGTCACCGTCAGTGCTGCATACGGCGCGGATTTGCACAACGCGACCGTCGTCGAGGGTGACAGTTTCCGGCTGGAAGTTTTCACAATAATAGGCAGACATGGCCATAACCTCCCGCTGCCCAGCACAGCATTATTAATGTGTTACATCGTAAATTTCGCTTATACAATACCTTCGCCGCTACCGGCCTTTCCCGTAGGCTAGGGTGGCACCAGCTGCCCGCAAATACCCGCTAGTCCTATGGGGGCAGCTGTAAATAGGCGTTGTCTATTACCTGCGCGAGCAGGGAGGCAGGGTGGGATGCGCCGGCAGCGGGGCAGATTGCAGCGCCCCAAAAAAAGAACTTACCGGTCAGTTCATGTGTGGTATAGTGCCCGCGCTGGTGACATGCCAGCAGCGTCATCTGTAGGCCGCTCGACCTCCCTGCGGCACCCCTCCTGGAACACTTTCCCAAAAGTCCCCCTGGAACTCACTACTGAATGCCGCACCGAACCGGTCGAACAATTCCCGGTCACATGACGGCAGAGCGAAACGATCCTCTTCGTGATCTCTGGTTTTCCCCGATGTAACCGCCTGGGGCGGGCATCTGTGCGGTCGCGCGCGACGCGACCTGAGGACTGATATGTTATTTGAAGAACTGGGCCTGGCCGATGAGCTGGCCCGCGCGGTAGCTGAACAGGGCTACGAAAAACCCACCCCGATCCAGTCGCAGGCCATTCCTGCGGTGATGCGTGGTGGCGACATTATGGCGGCGGCGCAGACCGGTACCGGCAAGACTGCCGGATTTACCCTGCCGCTGCTGCATCGCCTGATGCAGGGCGACAAGGCCCGCAACAAGCAGGTGCGCGCGCTGGTGCTGACACCGACCCG
Organism: Microbulbifer zhoushanensis; assembly: GCF_021729055.1. NCBI lineage: Bacteria > Pseudomonadati > Pseudomonadota > Gammaproteobacteria > Cellvibrionales > Microbulbiferaceae > Microbulbifer > Microbulbifer zhoushanensis. The sequence goes on along the minus strand of NZ_JAJSAO010000003.1, from coordinate 376,377 downwards.
CGAGCTGGCTGCGCAGGTATTCGACAATGTGCAGCTGTACAGTAAATACCTGCCGATGAAACACGCCTGTGTGTTCGGCGGGGTGAAAATCAACCCGCAGATCTCCCGGCTGCGCGGCGGTGCGGATATCCTCGTAGCCACTCCCGGACGACTGCTGGACCTGCACGGCCAGGGCGCCATCCGCTTTGACGAGCTGGAGGCGCTGGTACTGGACGAGGCCGACCGCATGCTGGACATGGGCTTTATCCACGATATCAAGCGCGTGCTGCGACTGCTGCCGGAACGCCGCCAGAACCTGCTGTTCTCGGCCACCTTCTCTCCGGAGATCCGCCAGCTGGCCCGGGGTCTGGTGCACGACCCGGTGGAAATCGACGTGAGCCCGCGCAACAGCACAGTCGAGTCTGTTCGCCAGACGCTGCACCCGGTGGACAAGGCGCGCAAGCAGAAGCTGCTGAGCCACCTGATCCACGAGAACGGCTGGCACCAGGCGCTGGTATTCAGCCGCACCAAGCACGGTGCCAACCGCCTGGTGAAGCAGCTTGAGGGTGATGATATCCGCGCGGCTGCGATCCATGGCAATAAGAGCCAGAATGCCCGTACCAAGGCCCTGGCGGATTTCAAGAACGGCAAGGTGCAGATCCTGGTGGCGACGGATATCGCTGCCCGCGGTATCGATATCGACCAACTGCCGCAGGTGGTCAACTTCGACCTGCCCAATGTGCCTGAAGATTACGTCCACCGTATCGGCCGTACCGGCCGTGCCGGTGCGCGCGGCCAGGCCGTGTCGCTGGTGAGTGCGGACGAGATCAAGCAGCTGCGGGATATCGAGCGCCTGATCAAGAACCCGATCAAGCGCGAGGAGATCGAGGGCTTCGAGCCTGACCATGCGCTGCCGGAGTCCGGTCGCGCGCCGCGCGGCGGGAACCAGGGCAACAGGAAGCCCGGTAACGGCAAGCCCGGCAATGGCGGTGGTGGGAACCGGCGCGGCAACGGTGGACGTGGTAACGGTGGCAATCGTTCCGATGCCCCGCGCAGCGACAGCCAGCGCCCGCGCCGTCGTCGTCGCCCGTCCCGGTCGACAGAATCGGCCTGACGTTCGTGTTGAGGGCGAACCCGGTGTTCGCCCTCAGTCGATCAGGGCCCGGTAAAGGATCTTGAGGGCGTCGTCGGCAACTGACTGCTGGACGCCGATATGGAAACAGATTTGCGACGGGCTCTGGTCGATCATCTCGATGGGGATATGCGACTTGCCCAGCGCACTCAGCGCATCGACGATCGGGTAGGAGTTGCCCTGCAGGCCCAGCCCCACGGCCGTCAGTATCGACAGGTTGTAAACCACGTCCATAAAGTCCGGTTTCAGCTGCTGCTCGATACGCCGGCGCAGGTCGTTGATGGCCCCGGTCAAATCATCCTGGTTGACCACCACAGCGATATCATCCTTGTCCGTCGGAAAGTGATAAGTCTGGATACCGAACTCCCGCAGGATACCCAGTAGGTCGGCGGTAAATCCCACTTCCTCCCCAAGCATGTCCTTTTCCAGGTAGAGATAAGCCACACTGTCCAGGCGCGCAACACCAACCACTCCCTCTTCCGGCACGCGCTCGAACAGGATGACGGTGCCGGGATCGTCAGGGGCATTGGTATTGCGAATATGAATGGGGATCTTCAGTTCCTTGCAGGGCAGCATGGCGTTCAGGTGGAAAACGTTGAAGCCCTTGCTGGACAGTAACCTTATCTCCTTGAAGGTGAGCCTGGGAATGGCCCTGGCCTCTGGCACCAGGCGCGGGTCGGCCTCGAAAACACCGCTCACATCGGTCCAGTTTTCATAGCTGCCCGCGTAGACACCCTTGGCGATCTCGCCGCCGGTCAGGTCGGAGCCGCCGCGGGAAAACACTGCCACCTCCCCGCTTTTGGTGACGCCGTAAAATCCCGGCACTACCGTAATTTTTTCACTGGCCGCCAGTTTCCGGATATTGACGTAGGCTTCTTCCAGGAGCTTTGCGTTCAGGAACTGCTCGCTGACCAGCATGCCGAAATCCTCCGGCAGGCCGACCTCTGCGTCCATATCCGATTGCTGGAAATACCTGGCAATCACCCGCGCGTTGTAGTGCTCGCCCCGCGAAGCCAGGAATGCCACCCGCCGGTCGCCCCTGAGTTTGCAGTCCAGGTCCTGTTTCAGTGACTCGACCAGGTCGTTGTCGGTGATTTCCAGCTCGTGCATGATTTTGGTGAAGCGCTCGATGACGGCGAGTTTGCTGTCAGCCACCGGGATATTGATGCGCTGTTCGCGGAAATGTGTGCCGTCGGTGGCGATATTAATCAGGTGGTCGGTGAGCTTCTGTTCTCCCGGCTGGCTGCGACCGGGCGCCGACACCACCACGATGCGCCGGCGCTTGTCGCCGGCGACGATCTGGCGGACTTTCTCGATTTGCCCGGCGCTGGCCACCGAGCTGCCGCCGAATTTACTGACGATAATATCTGACATGCTCAACTGCCCTGGCCGCCGACGGTTTTCTGTCGCTGCTCGACAATGGCACCGAGTGCCTCATCCACGATACCCAGTCCCTCCCGCAGCAGCTCTTCCTCGATCAACAGTGACGGCAGGAATTTCAGTACCTGGTCGCGATCGCCGGCAGTCTCGATCAGCAGCTTGCGCTCGAAGGCCTCTCTTGAGGCTGCGCCGGCGACACCGGTCTGCGGCAGCTCCAGGCCCCACACCATACCGATACCGCGCACGCTGGCATCCAGCTGCGGATACTTTTCCACAATGCGCTGCAACTCTTCCTGCATCAGTTCGCCGTTGCGCTTCACCGCCGCGGACAGGTCGTCATTGTCCCAGTAGCCCAGGGCTTCGGTGGCGGCGACAAATGCCAGGTTGTTGCCGCGGAATGTGCCGGTGTGCTCACCCGGCTGCCACTGGTCCACGTCCGGACGCATCAGCAGCAGGGCCATGGGCAGGCCCGCACCAATGGACTTCGACAGGGTCACCATGTCGGGATAAATCCCGGCGCGCTCGAAACTGAAAAAAGTACCCGTGCGGCCGTTGCCTACCTGGATATCGTCAACGATCAGCAGGATATCGAATTCGCGGCACAGGGCCTCCAGTTTCTGCAGCCATTCCACACTGGCGATATTGATACCGCCCTCGCCCTGTACTGTCTCCAGGATAATCGCTGCCGGCAGGTCGACGCCGCTGCTACCGTCCTCGAGGAAGCGGCGCATGTAGTCGATGGTATCCACGCCGGGGCCGAGGAAGCCGTCGTAGGGCATAAACGCCGTATTGCTGCGGGAGCCGTAGGTTTCGTCCTTGTAATCGTAGTTACCGGTAACAGCCAGCGAGCCCAGGGTCAGGCCGTGATAGCCATTGGTGAAGGTGATGATGTTGGAACGCTTCTTCACCAGGCGCGCGAGCTTCATCGCGGTCTCTACCGCGTTGGTGCCGGTAGGGCCGGTGAACTGCACTTTGTAGTGCAGGTTGCGGGGTGCCAGGATGGTATCCCGCAGCTTGGTCAGGAATGCGCGCTTGGCCACCGTGGCCTTGTCCAGGCCATGCACGATGCCACCCCTTTCCAGGTAGTCGATCATCGCACGGGTGACCTTCGGGTTGTTGTGGCCGTAATTCAGGGTTCCGGCGCCGGCAAAAAAGTCCAGGTAGCGGGTGCCCTGTTCATCGAACATCTCCGAGCCGTGCGCGGTGTCGAAGATCGTGGGGAAGGAGCGCACATAGCCGCGCACCTCGGATTCCATTTCTTCAAAGATTCGCATGGGGTTGCTCCTTCTTGCTTTGTGCCGGCATTAAATCAGTGTGTGTCCGGCCTGTTTCAGGGCGCCGGGATCGAACGGGCCCAGCCGCAACAGGGGTTCCGATTCGTGCTCGCCCTCCGATCCGGGGAACAGGGAAGCGTCGAACAGCGGGCTTTCCTCCAGCCGGGTTTCAAACTGCCGGGCGATACTTTTAAACAGTGCGCGGGATGCTGTGTTGGAGGGGGATACAGTGGTCTCCAGGTAGCGCACCTCACCGGGCACCAGTGCGCCCAGCGCGAAGGTGACCATGCGCTTGGCGAGTCCCTGGCCCCGCGCCTCTGCCGCCACACCCACCTGCCACAGGAACCAGGTATCGGGACGTGCCGCCGCACGATAGCCGGTGGTAAAGCCGAGCAGGGATGTGCCCCGTTCCGCCACCACGCAGCAGTCGGGGAAGTCCCGGCACAGCAGCAGGTACAGGTAGCTGGAGTTGCGGTCCAGCGTCCCGGCGTCTACCACCAGTTGCCAGATAGCTGCGCCGTCGGCCACAGTTGGGTGGCGAAAATGGATACTGCTTTCTTCTTCACCGGGCGTCATACAGGTACCTCAATGGCGCCAATAGCCGTTCTGTCCTGGCGTGCAGCCGGGATCAATGACGCAACTAAAAGTCACGCGTCACTGGCTCAGGGTAGTTTGCAATGTGCCCATCGACCAATCGGGGAGGGCGGGCCAGCGTCAGGGGGGGGGCGAGCAGGGGAAAGGGGGCAAGTGGTGGGAGACCGGTAGGGGTGACCGGAAGGGGGCTGGAGAGCCGGCCCGGGGCGCTGTGATCGCGGCACCGGACCGGTTGGCCACCCGATGGGGGAGTTAACCGTCGCTGTGCTGTTCCATATAGTCCAGCGCCAGCCGGGTCAGGGCCTCGGTGCCTACCTGCAGGGCCGCCTCATCCACGAAGAAACGCGGAGAATGGTTACTGGGGGCCTGGGCCGGGTCCTGGCCCGCGGGGGTTACACCCAGGAAGTAGTAGAAGCCCGGTACCTCGTTGGCGAAGAAGGAAAAATCCTCGGCGCCGGTGATCTTGGGAATCTCGATCACTTTCTTTTCCCCGGCAGCCTCGCGCAGGGTCGGCAGTGCCGCCTTGGTCAGTTCCGGGTTGTTGACGGTTACCGGATACCCCTCGTAGATGGTGACATCTGCCTCGGCCCCGGCGCTTCTGGCGATGTTCTCGGCGGTGATGGGCAGCCGCTCGAAAATCCGCTGGCGATTGTCCATGTCGAAATTGCGGATGGTGCCCACCAGCTCCACGTTATCCGGGATGATGTTGTTGCGCACCCCGCCGTCGATCTTGCCGAAAGACACCACCGCGGGTTCCTTGGTAATGTCGATCTGGCGGCTGACAATGGTCTGGGTGCCCATGACGATCTGTGCCGCCGTGGTGATGGGGTCGACGCCGCCCCAGGGACGGGAGCCGTGGGTCTGGCGGCCCTTGACCATAATGCGGAACTTGTCCGAGCTCGCCATCAGCGGGCCGGAGCGGTATCCGATCACGCCGGTGGGCAGGTTGGAGGTCACATGCTGGCCAAAGGCCACGTCCGGCTTGTACTTCTTGAACAGGCCTTCCTTGAGCATCAGCTCGGCACCACCTTCCTCTCCCTCGGGGGCGCCCTCCTCGGCGGGCTGGAACACGAACAGCACATTGCCCTGCAGCTCGTCGCGCATGCCCGCAAGCACTTCCGCAGCGCCCATAAGCATGGCCACATGGGTGTCGTGGCCGCAGGCGTGCATCACGCCGACTTCCTCACCGTTGAAGGTGGTGGTGGCTTTGGAGGCAAACGGCAGGTCGACCTGTTCGGTGACCGGCAGTGCGTCCATATCCGCCCGCAGTGCCACGGTGGGACCGGGTTTTCCACCCTTGAGCAGGCCCACCACGCCGGTGTGGGCAATACCGGTTTCCACTTCCAGGCCCAGTTGCTCCAGGTGCTTCTCGATGTAGCTGGCGGTCTCGACTTCGCGATTGCCCAGCTCCGGGTTCTGGTGGATGTGGCGGCGCCACTCGATCACCTTGTCTTCGGTTTTCTGCAGCAGTTGTTCCGGGTCCGCGGCGGCCGCGGCAGGATTGGTGGCGGCCAGTGCGGCGCCGACCGCCAGTGACAGAAGCGCTCTTTTCACGGTGGTGTCCCCTGATTATTGTTACGTGACCACAAATTCTAACCCGGGGGAAAACCGAGCACCCATGACCAATCCGATCATCCAGCGCCTGCGGGCGCAACTCGAGGAGGGGCGGGACTCGCCGCTGCTGCGCTTTGGCCTCGGCAGTGCGCTGTTCAATGCCGGGGACTATGCCGAGGCCGCCGACCACCTGCAGCGGTGCACCGAGCAGATGCCGGAGCACTCCGCGGCCTGGAAGCTACTGGGCCGCAGCCGCATGGCGCTAGAGGACAGGCCGGGCGCGAAACAGGCATTCGAGCGTGGACTGGAGGTGGCGCGAGAGCGCGGGGATGTGCAGGTGGAACGCGAAATCGGCGTATTCCTGAAAAAGCTGTCTAAAAATTGACCTTTCCGGGCTGTTCAATTAATGTTCAGCGCTTTGGCTGCTGTCATTCGCGGTTGCCAGCCGGGTAGCCGCCGACCCCGTGGTTCGTGCTGTCTGGCCCCATCCCTACGCCCTTGGCGGGGTGGATGCCGTGGCGGACCTGAAGGTCAAGAATACCCGGCTGTGCTGCAGGTGAATGCATGGCAGTATTGTGCGCGATACAGAACAAGACGAAGTTGTGCGTCGATGACTAATCCCAGCTCCCAGTTTCCCACCGGCGATCGCGCCATTGCGAGGTATCGCCGTGGCCGGCATTGAATTCAAGCGCGTAGCCAAGCAGTACCCGGGCAGCCAGCCAACGGTGCCGGGCCTGGACCTGTCCGTGCGGGACGGGGAGTTTATGGTACTGGTAGGGCCCTCCGGCTGCGGCAAGTCCACCACCCTGCGCATGATTGCCGGCCTGGAGTCGGTGAGCGGTGGCGAGCTGTGGATCGGCGATCGGCTGGTCAATGACGTGGCGCCCGGCGAGCGCGACGTGGCAATGGTGTTCCAGAATTACGCCCTCTACCCGCACATGACCGTGTTCGAGAACATGGCCTTCGGCCTGCGGGTGCGCCGGGAGCCGGAAGCGGTTATCCGCGAAAAAATCGAGCGCGCCGCCCAGACCCTGGGGCTCGCCGAGCTGCTGGGGCGCAAGCCCGGGCAGCTGTCCGGGGGGCAGTGCCAGCGTGTGGCCCTGGGGCGCGCCATGGTGCGCGACCCGCAGGTATTCCTGTTCGACGAGCCTCTGTCCAACCTCGACGCCGAGCTGCGGGTGCAGATGCGGGCCAATATCGCCCGGCTGCACCGGGAGTTTGCCACCACTTCCGTCTACGTGACCCACGACCAGGTTGAGGCCATGACCCTCGGCCAGCGTATCGCCATCCTCAACCGGGGCGAGCTGATGCAGGTGGGGAGCCCGATGGAGCTGTACGGTGACCCGGAAAACGTATTCGTGGCCGGGTTCATGGGCTCGCCGCCGATGAATATCGTTGCGGTGCAAAACCTGGGGCGGACGCTGAGGAATGCTGTACTGGAGGTGCCCCTGGCGGGTCTCGAGGGCTTGCCCGGCGAACTCCTGCTGGGACTGCGCCCGGAAAAGCTCGAGTACGCCGCGGCTGCACCGGCCCATTGGCCGCGCCTGCGCGCCGCCATCGAAATGGTGGAGACCCTGGGTGCCGAGATGCTGGTGCACCTCGGCGAGGGTGATACGCGCATGGTCGCGCGCCTGCCCGGCCTGCGGCCGCTGGCGGCCGGTGAAACCATCGAGCTCGCCTTTGATCCGCGTGCGGCCTACCTGTTTGATGCTGACAGCCAGCGGCGCATCCGCTTGTCCCAGCCGGTGGAGAGCGCGGAGCCGGCGCTGTGATCGCGACTTCGGCCACCAGGCTGTTGGGCCAGGTGTTCCTGCTGTTGCTCGCCATGGTGGCCCAGCTGGTGTACGCCCAGCCTCGCGACGAGTTGCTGCTGTGGCACGGTTACCGCGGCGAGGAGCGACGGGCCCTGGAGCAGCTGCTGGAAGACTACAACCGCAACCAGCCGGATGCCCGCGTGAAAGCCTTGGCGGTTCCCTTCGGCAGTTTTGCCGACAAACTCTCCGCTGCAGTCCCGCGCGGACAGGGGCCGGACCTGTTCATCTTTGGCCATGACCGCATCGGCGGCTGGGCCCGCGCCGGTAACACCGTTGCCCCGGTGGATGACCTGGTTTCCGCAGAAGTCCTGCGGCGCTTCCCCGCCAGCCTGGTGGAGGCGATGCGCTTCGAGGGCCGCCTCTACGGCCTGCCATTCAACTTCAAGAGCACCGCGCTGATCTATAACCGGGCGCTGGTGGACTCCCCTCCCGGGACCACGGACGAGCTGGTGGCCCTGGCCCGCAGCCACACCGACCGCCAGCGTGGCCGCTTCGGACTCGCCTACAACTACACCGAACCCTTCTTTCACGGCGCCCTGCTGAACAGTTTCGGCAGCGGGCCATTCGATCGCTCCGGTCGGCTGGCGCTGGACAGTGACGGCAATATTCGCTCGCTGGAGCAGCTGCTGGGCTGGGTGCGCGAAGAGCGCATCCTGCCGGAAGAGCCCAACAGCACCCTGGTGACCAACCTGTTCAACCAGGGGCGGGCGGCCATGGTAATCAGTGGCCCCTGGATGCTGGGGGAAATCAGCCCGGATATGGATTACGGGGTGGCCCCGCTGCCCTACAACAATGCCAGCGGTGCGCCGCTGGCGCCCTGGATGGCGGTGGAGGGCATTTTCCTGTCCCCGTGGAGCCAGGAGCGGCAGGCGGCCTATGGCCTGATGCGCTACCTGACCGGCGAGGAGGCCGGGTTGCGCATGGCGGTCGCCGGTGGCCAGTTGCCGGCCAACCTGGCCGTTTTCTCCCATCCTGAAGTGATGGCCGACGCCAGTGCCCAGGCATTCCGTCGCCAGCTGGATACCGCGGTCGCTATCCCCAACCTGCCGCAGATGACATTGCTGTGGAAGCCGCTGGAAAACGCCCTGAAAAAAGTGGTGAAGGGCGCGGCCCGGCCGGCGGAGGAAATGCAGCGATTGCAGGGCGAGGTACAGCGGGATGTGGCAGCCCTGGAGCTGGCGCAGCAAAGAAGTGACACACCCCGGTCGGTACCGGGCTGGGTCTGGCTGGCCATCGCACTGTGCCTGTCCGGGCTCGCTGTGCTGCTGTGGCGGCGGCGTCGGCGAATTGCGGCCAGCTGGCGCACCCATCGCACCGCCTACCTGTATATCCTGCCGGCCATGCTGGGCATGCTGCTGCTGGTGTTCTTCCCGCTGCTGTATGGCCTGCTGCTGTCTTTCACGGACACCACCCTGCTGAACGAAAACACCCCGTTTGCCTCCCGTTGGCTGGGACTGGATAACTACGCCAGTATCCTCGGCGACTGGAACCTCTGGTACGGCGAGGGCGACGGGCGCAGCATCAATTACGACAACTTCTACTGGACCCTGCTGGTGACCATTGCCTGGACCGCCAGCAATGTGATCCTGGCCGTGGGGCTGGCCCTGGTACTGGCGCTGGCGCTGGACCGGCCCATTTTCGGGCGTACCTGGTTCAGGGTGCTGTTGATCCTGCCGTGGGCGATTCCCAATTACATCACTGCGCTGGTGTGGAAGGGCATGTTCCACCCGCAATTTGGTGTCATCAACCAGGCGCTGCAGGTGGTGGGGCTGGCGCCGGTGGCCTGGTTCGACTCGGTGGGCACCAGCTTCTTTACCGGGCTGGTGACCAATGTCTGGCTGAGCATCCCGTTTATGATGGTGGTGATCCTGGGCGGCCTGCAGTCGATTCCCCGCGACCTTTATGAGGCGGCGCGGGTAGAGGGTGCCAGTCGCTGGATCCAGTTCCGCCGGATTACCCTGCCGCTGCTGAAACCGGTGCTGGTGCCGGCGGTGATCCTGTCGGTGGTGTGGACGTTCAACATGTTCAATGTGATTTACCTGGTGAGTGACGGGGCGCCGGCGGGCGCCAACGATATCCTGATTACCCGGGCGTTCCGTATCGGGTTCGAGAAATACCAGTACGCTTATGCGGCGGCCTATTCCATGGTGATCCTGGTGTTGCTGCTGTGCTATGCCATGTGGCAGATGCGGGTGTCGCGCACACTGGAGGCGGGCCGATGAGCAGTTCGCGGATCGCCACGGGAGTCCTGGCCGCGGCGGCCGGGCCGGGAGCCACTGCGCGTATTAAAGCCGTGCTGGGTGATATCTTCAGCTGGCGATTTGCCCTGCTGCTGTTTGCCGGCGCCGTGGTCGTCTACCCCCTGCTGTGGGTGGTGAGCCTGGCTTTTTCCGGGCAGCAGTCGCTGCAGCTGGTGGAGCTGCCGGATGATGCCGGCTTCTGGCAGCAGCTGGTGGCGCTGGTACCGCTGCCGCAGCAGTGGTCCCTGGAAAACTTTCGCGCGGTGCTTACTGAGCAGCCGTTTATGCGCTGGCTGCTGAACAGCCTGGTGGTCTCACTGTCCACCACGGTGGTGGGGCTGGCGCTGTCCTGTTCTGCCGCTTACGCGTTTTCCCGTTTCCGTTTCCCCGGTCGCGACCGGGGACTGGTGCTGTTCCTGATTTCCCAGATGTTTCCCGCGGTGCTGATGCTGATTCCGCTCTACGTGATCGTGGTGCAGTGGCTGGGGCTGGGGAACAGCTGGCTGGGGCTGATCCTGGTCTATGCCATTACGGCGCTGCCGTTCTGTGTCTGGATGCTGAAAGGGTACTTCGACACCTTGCCGTACGAGATCGAGGAATCGGCCCTGCTGGAAGGGGCGTCACGGTTCACGATTTTTTACCGGATCATCCTGCCGCTGGCGCGACCGGCGATTGCCGTGACCGGGCTCTTCTCATTTATGACGGCCTGGAACGAGTTCATCCTCGCGTCCATCTTCATGGATGATGAGGCGCTCTACACGGTCCCGGTGGGGCTGCGTTTTTTCGTCAGCGACTATGCGTCGGAATGGGGTTACTTCGCCGCCGGGGCCATCCTGGTGTCGTTGCCGGTGATTGCCCTGTTTATGGCGCTGCAGAGATTCCTGGTATCCGGGTTGTCCGCCGGCGCGGTCAAGGGTTAGGAAGACCGGGACCACTGACCACAGCAGGAATCGAATTCACCTCTTACAATTTCTGGATGCCCGGGTGGGAAGGTGACGCCCGGTTCACTAAAAAAGCTGGTGAAAAATCATCCAGAAAACTGGATTTATCGGGGCGGGGCCCGTAACTTACGCGCCCGCCGACCCCGGGGGAAGATAACAGGAAGACCAATGACAAGTATCGTCGCGGATATCGGTGGCACTAACGCCCGATTTGCCATTGCCAATCCAACCGACACCGGTTACTCGCTGGATGCGCTCAAAGTGGTGAACTGCCGCGAATTCGGCGGTTTTGACGCCGCACTGGAGCACTGGCTTGAGGGGCTGGAACAGCCGGTACCTGAGCGGGCGTGTATCGCCTGTGCCGGACCGGTGGAAAAAAATGACACCGGTGGGCGGGTCTACATGACCAACCTGGGGTGGCATATCGATGCCTCGGGGCTGCGGGCCCGACACGGGCTGGCCGAGGCGCAGCTGATGAATGACTTTGCCGCACTGGCACTGTCCCTGCCCCTGCTGGGAGAGCATGAATATAAGGTATTGCGCGCCGCGCCCCGGATCGAGGACGCCACCATGGCGGTACTGGGGCCAGGTACCGGGCTGGGGGTCGCCGGCCTGATCCGCGAGGACGGGCGCCATTACGTGGTGGCGGGCGAGGGCGGGCATGCCAACCTGCCAGTGGCGAGCCAGCGGGAAATGGAGCTGCTGCAGATCCTGGTGCGGGAACAGCAGCCGGTGTTCAACGAGTGGATCCTGTCCGGCAGCGGGCTGGTTAACCTCTACCGCGCGGTCTGTGCGCTCAACGGCCGTGAGGCCGAAGAACTCACGCCGCCGGATGTCAGCGGTCGCGGGCTGGAGGGGACTGACCCCATGTGTCGCGAAACACTGATCGATTTTCTCAACTTCCTGGGCAGCACTGCCGGGGATGTAGCCGCCTATTTCGCTGCCCGCGGTGGCGTCTTCCTGGGCGGGGGGATCCTGCCGCGGATCGAGAGCCTGCTCCCCGAGAGCGAGTTCGAACAGCGCTTCCTGGCCAAGGGGCGCCTGCGGGAATGGATGCAGACGGTGCCGGTATACACACTGAATGCCGGTTTCCAGGCCCTGTTGGGGGCGGCGGCCCAGCTGGACCGCTGAGCAACGGGCCATTTGAAGCACTTTTAACCAGAAAACCAGACAAGTGATGGTGCGATCTGACGCCCCAAGAAGGGGCGCCGTGATCTCTCCCCCCTCCTCCCCCCTCGGGGGAGGAGGTCAAGGACGATGGGTAAACCTAGGATTAGGGTACTCACCATAACGATAAGTCCAGGGAGATGATGATGAGTTCTAACAACAAGCGGTTCCGGCCAGCCCTGCTGTCCGCAGCCATCGCAGCCTCTGTGGCCACTTCCATTGGCGCCTACGCACAGGAAGAGGGCGCGAGTTCGCTGGAAGAGGTAACCGTTACCGGTTTCCGCAAGAGTGTGATGGATTCCATCGACACCAAGCGCGATGCCAAGGCCGTTGTTGAGGCCATTTCTGCAGAAGATATCGGCAAACTGCCGGACTCCTCCATTGCCGAATCCATTGCCCGCCTGCCAGGCCTGGCCGCGCAGCGCCTCGATGGCCGCGCCAGCCGGGTGTCTATCCGTGGTTTCGGTGAAAACGAGAGTGCCACCACCTTCAATGGTCGTGAGCAGGTTTCCATCAGCGATAACCGCGGTGTGGAATTCGACCTGTACCCCTCCGAGATCATGAGCGGCGTGACCGTCTACAAGACGCCCACCGCCAGCCTCGAGGCCGAGGGTATCGCCGGTGTCATCGACATGCAGACCGTCAAGCCGCTGGAGCGTGGCGAGCGTGTCGTCAAGGTGAACACCCAGTACGAGATGACCAGCTTCGACAAGCTGAACCCCGATGGTGAGGACGACGGCCATCGCGCGACTTTCTCTTACATCGACCAGTTCGCCGATGACAAGATTGGTGTGGCTTTCGCCTACAACACCATGAGCTCCCCGAACCAGGAAGAGCGCTGGAATTCCTGGGGCTACCCGGAATTCACCGCGGATGATGGCAATACCTACTCCATCCTGGGCGGTGCCAAGCCGTTTGTACGTTCCTCTGTCCTGGATCGCGACAGCACCATGCTGGTGGTCGAGGCGCAGCCGAACGAAAAACTGAACATGACCTTCGATGCCCTGTATGTGGACTTCACTGACGAGAAGATCCTGCGCGGTATCGAGATTCCCTTTGCCTGGGGCCAGGGTTCCATCAGCCCGGAAAGCGCCACCGTGGACCCGTCCAGCGGTTTTATCACCGGTGCCACTACCGAGGGCCAGCGCGTTGTTGTGCGTAACGACCTGGAAACCCGCGCTGCGGACCTGAAGTCTTTCGGCTTCAACACCAAGTACGACCTCACCGATACCCTGCAGATCGAATTCGACGCTGCCCACTCCGCAGTCAAGCGTGATATCTGGAGCTTCGAGAGCTATTCCGGTACCGGACGTGGCGACAGCGAGGGTGTCGCGGACAACCTGTCCTACACCTTTGACGGTGGTAATACCGGCGCCAAGTTTGATCACGACCTGGATTACAGCGACTGGAACCTGATCCAGCTGGGCGGCCCGCTGACCTGGGGTTACAGTGCAGCGCTGAACAGTGAATACGGCCTGGTAGATGGCGACCCCTACGTCAACGCGGCGCAGGACGGCTTCCTGAATACCCCGGAAATCGACGACGAGCTGACCTCCCTCAAGCTGGCTGCCAGCCAGATGGTGGAAGTGGGTATCGTTAACGAAATCTCCTACGGCGTTTCCTACCGTGACCGCGAGAAGTCCAAGAAGTCGGAGGGTTTCTACATGACCCTGTCCAACTTCCCGGGCACCCTGGAAGTTCCGGAAGAGTACCGCCTGGGGACCGCTTCCCTGGATTTCATCGGCATGGGCGACATGATTGCCTATGACGCTGCTGGCCTGCTCAATGATGGTTATTACAACCTGCTGGCCGAATCCCTGACGGACATCAAGCACCTGACCGGCTCCTGGACTGTGGGTGAGGAAATTACCTCTGCCTTCGCCCAGGCCAACTTCGAGACCCAGGTCGCGGGCCTGCCGCTGACCGGTAACGCCGGCCTGCGTTATGTCTACACCGAGCAGAACTCCCAGGGTTTCGCGGCTGAAGCGATTGACGGCCTGGTAGTGGCTACCCCGACCGACATCAGCCACGATTACAGCCACTTCCTGCCGAGCCTGAACCTGGCCCTGGAACTGGACGAGCGCCAGACCCTGCGCTTCGGTGCAGCCCAGACCATCTCCCGTGCCCGCCTGGATGAGATGAACGCTTCTGTCTCGGTTAACTACAACCAGCAGCCGGACGACAACGGCAACTTCTGGAGCATCAGCGGTGGTAACCCGCAGCTGGAGCCGAAAGAAGCGCTGGGCGTGGACCTCTCCTACGAGAACTACTTCAGCGAAGAAGGTTACTTCTCTGTGGCGCTGTTCTGGAAAGACCTGGACCAGTGGACTTTCGACGGCAACTACCAGGTTGAGCTGGCTGGCGTCGCGGATCCGGCTACTGGTGAAGTGCCCGAGTTCTCCACTGCCACCGGCACCGGTAAAGTGAATGGCGGCGGCGGCACCCTGAGTGGCTACGAGCTGGCGGTTACCCTGCCGTTCAACATTTTCTCCGAGAGCCTGGACGGTTTCGGCCTGCTGGCCAGCCATACCGGCCTGGAGTCTGACATCCAGGACCCGAGCGGCAACGACTACCAGCTGCCGGGCCTGTCCGACAGCATCCAGACGCTCACTGCCTACTACGAGAACTACGGTTTCTCCGCCAGGGCCAGCATGCGCAAGCGTGATGACTTCAAGGGCGAGGTATACGGCCTGGGCTTCAGCACCCAGCAGGTTGACGTTGTCGGCGAGACCATTGTCGATGTCCAGCTGGGCTACGACTTTGCCGATGCCGGCATCAGCGGCCTGGAAGGGCTGTCTGTGTACCTGCAGGGTCAGAACCTGACCGATGAACCGTTCACCACCCTGAGTGGTGACAACTCTCTGCAGGTTCGTGACTACCAGAGCTATGGCAGCATCTACCTGCTGGGCTTCAGCTACGAGCTGTAATCCCCGCGGTTAGAGGTTGAGCCAACCAAAGCCCTTGTAATAGTTTTATTACAAGGGCTTTTTTGTTTCTGAAAATCACTACCCATCCCGATTTCAGGTGTACACAGTGAACGACAAAATAATAAGAGAGGTGGTCATACTGGGTGGCGGTACCGCCGGCTGGATGACCGCGGCGCTGCTGGTCAAGATGCTCGGCAAGTCCATCAATATCACCCTGGTGGAGTCCGAAAGGATCGGTACAGTCGGCGTCGGTGAGGCGACCATTCCGCCAATCCTCAATTACAACCAGGCCCTGGGGCTGGATGAGCAGGACTTCCTGCGGGAGACAAAGGGCACGATCAAACTGGGCATCCAGTTTGAGGACTGGTTTCGCCGCGGCGAGAGCTACATGCATGCCTTCGGCTCCATCGGCAAGAACTTCCCCTTCTGCGACTTCCACCATTTCTGGAAGAGAAGCCGCGAGCGGGGTGATGACTCCAGTCTCTGGGATTACTCCCTCAACTACCAGGCTGCAAAGCAAAACAAGTTTGGCCACCTGGCGCAGATCCCGGGAACCAGCCTCCCCGGGATTTCCTATGCCTATCATTTCGATGCGGGCCTGTATGCACAGTACCTGCGCCGTTACGCCGAGAGTAAAGGTGTAAAGCGAATTGAAGGCACGGTGAGTGAGGTCGACGTGAAGCCCGACAATGGGTTCATTGACAGCCTGGTCCTGGAAGGCGGCCAGCGAGTCGGGGGAGATCTCTACGTGGACTGCTCTGGCATGGCGGCGTTACTGATTGAGAAAAAGCTGGGTACCGGGTACGAAGACTGGTCCCACTGGCTGCCGTGCGATCGGGCGCTGGCCGTGCCGAGTGCTGCAGTGAAGCCCATTATTCCCTACACACGCTCCATTGCCCACGAGGCGGGCTGGCAGTGGCGTATACCGCTGCAGCACCGCACGGGCAATGGGATGGTGTATTCCAGCCGTCACTGGAGTGACGACCAGGCCCGTGATGCCCTGCTGGCCAGCCTGGATGCAGAGCCGCTGGATGAGCCGCGTGAGATCCGCTTCCGGACCGGCCGCCGCCGTAAGCAGTGGAACAAGAATGTGGTCAGTATCGGCCTGTCGAGCGGTTTCCTGGAACCGCTGGAGTCCACCAGTATCCACCTGGTGCAGTCGGCGGCAATTCGCCTGGTCAAAAGTTTTCCCCACGCAGGTGTATGCCCGGCGGAGGTGGCCGAGTTCAACCGGCAGTCGCGGGTGGAGTTGGAGCGTATCCGTGACTTTATCATCCTCCATTACAAGGCCAACCAGCGACGGGACAGCCACTTCTGGCGGGAGTGCGAGCGCATGGATATTCCCGCGACACTCGGTGACAAGATTGAGCTATTCCGCAAGACCGGCAAGGTGTTTCGGGACTACGACGACCTGTTTACCGAGGTGGCCTGGCAACAGGTGATGATCGGCCAGGGCATCATTCCGGAGGACCACCACACCATCGCCGATTCGCTGTCGGAGGCCCAGCTGGCGGACCTGATGTCCAGCCTCAGGACGCTGATCGGGGGGACTGTGCAGAAGCTGCCCGACCACGAGGCCTTCCTGCCGGGTAAGCCGGGTAAATAGTGCCGCAGTGACACCACACTGACGTGTAAATATAAAAAAGATGGAGACTGACAATGATCCGCTACCTGCTTCCGGGCCTTGCCGTTTTGTTGCTGGCAGCCTGCCAGGACAATGCCGAACCCGGTCCGGATTCTTCTGCAATCACCTATGAGCCTCGGTCCTATGTCAAGGTCGAGCACCCGGCATGGTCCCGCAATGCATCTATCTACCAGCTGAATACCCGCCAGTTTACCGAAGAGGGCACGTTCAGCGCTGCGCAGGAACAGTTGCCGCGTATCAAGGCCCTGGGTACCGATATTATCTGGTTGATGCCGATTCACCCGATCGGTGAGGAGAACCGCAAGGGGAAGCTTGGAAGCCCTTATTCGGTGAAGGATTACTACGGCGTTAACCCTGAATTCGGGTCACTGGATGACCTCAGGCAATTTATCGATGCGGCCCATGCACTGGATATGTATGTCATCCTGGACTGGGTAGCCAACCATACCGCCTGGGACAACGGGATGCGTTACCAGCACCCGGAGTGGTATGAGCGGGATCACAATGGCGATTTTCGGCCGACGCCCTGGTGGGACTGGAGCGATATCATCGACCTCGACTACAGCAAGCCGGGCCTGCGCAAGTATATGACGGACGCCATGGCCTATTGGGTCGAGGAGGTCGGCGTTGACGGCTTCCGCGCTGACGTGGCCGGTTTTGTGCCGCTGGATTTCTGGAACACGGTGCGCAGGCGCTTGGACCGGGTCAAACCGGTGTTCATGCTGGCGGAGTGGGAGTCCCGCGACCTGCACGAGCATGCGTTTGATATGACCTATGCCTGGAGCTGGTGGGATACCATGCATGCCATTACCCATGGCAAGGCCGACCTGGGCCGCCTGTTCACGTACTACTCCTGGAATGAAAGCGCCTTTCCGGAAGATTCCTACCGCATGGTGTTTGTCTCCAACCACGACAAGAATTCCTGGGAGGCGACCCAGTACGAAGCCTTTGGTGAGGGCCTTGAGGCAACAATCGTGTTGTCCGTGGTGGGTGAGGGTATGCCGCTGGTCTACAACGGCCAGGAGGCCGGCAACCGCAAGCGCCTGGAGTTTTTTGAGAAGGACCCGATCGAGTGGAAGGCCGATCCCATCGGGGATCTTTACCAGCAGTTACTGCACCTGAAAAAAGAAAATACTGCACTCTGGAACGGTGCTGCCGGCGCAACCATGGTACGGGTGCCGAACTCCCAGCCCCAGCAGGTTTTCAGTTTTGTCCGGGAGAATGACCGGGACAAGGTATTTGCAGTGATGAACTTTTCCGGGGAGCCACGACAGGTGAGCTTTTCCGACACACTCTTTCCGGGTGCTTACACGGAACTGTTCTCACAGCAGGTGGTTGAGCTCGATAAAGGGTTTACCCTGGCCCTGCAGCCCTGGGAGTATCGCGTTTACGTGCGATGAAAAATGTGTGTATCTGCCCGGGGCCAGCCGGCGCTCCCCCGGGCAGTCACGGGAATTTACTGCGGAGGCTGGAACTGCTCCAGCTCGCTCTTGAGCGCCCGGAGTTTCTCCTGCACCCGCGCGGCATTGTCCGGCCCCATGCGGATCATCAGCTTGTGTACGCCGGGTAACCTTTCCATCTTGGGGTCGGCAAACTTGAAGTACACCGATGGGCGCACCAGCTGGATCGGCTGGTCGGCTTCAGGTGCATCGAGGGCCACATCGATGGCTTTCAATACCTGGCTGTGGAAGGTCTTGTCCGGCATCCCCAGCTCGCCGAATGCCTCGGCCAGGCGCGGGTACCAGAACCTGTACAGCGCCATCGCGGCATCGTTGTCCATGTTGGCCAGCAGGCGCACCGGGGTATCGTAGCGCCGGTAATTATCCTCGGAGAGTGTCATTCCGGTGGCGCCTTGCTCCTCAACCGCCAGCGAGCCCCTGGGCGATTTGTATGGGCGGTTCTTGGCCATCATCTGGCCGGAGGAGGCCGCGTTTACAGCGGCAACCCACTTGCGGATGACCTCGTCGGATACCAGCCAGCGTCCCAGGGCGCCATCCGGGGCCAGGCTCAGCAGGTCCTTGCGCACCTCCTCATCACTCTCGTTGAGCGGTGGCAGCTCCCGCTCTGGCTCGGGGGCGGGCTCGGGTTCGGAGGTGTCGGCGACCTCGGGTTCAGGTTCAGGCTCAAGTTCCAGGCCCGGCTCAGGCTCCGGTTCCGGCTCGCTCACGGTGGGGGGCGGCGCCTCGGGTTCAGGGGCGGATGTAAGGTAGAAATAGGCGCCAAGCGCCACCAGGACTACTACCGCAAGCCCGATGATCCAGCCGCGGCTCGAATTCTCTTCTGACATACTCTGGGTCCCCTGTCCTTGAATGGAATGTCTGTCCGGCGTTTTGCGAACACCCGATCTGTAATGTGCCTATAAGGGAGCATAAAACTTCAGACAGCGGGTGCAAGGCGCAGTTTCGTTCCAGGTGGGTGCCCGGGCGGAGTTCCGGCCAGCTCACTGTCTCTACTGCCTCTATATGGCTCTGGAAAAGGTATCCTCGACGCCGGGTCGTCACAATGGCGCTTCAGGATTCCCGCGCTGCGAACAGCCAGCGCACGGCGCGAGCGAACTCCTCCCGCCAGAATGCCTCATTATGCCCGGCGCCCTCTACCAGGCGGGCGCGCCAGCTTCCGGCCGGTCGCTGCTGCCCGAGCAGCCTTTCCATATCGCGGTAGCCCTGCACCATCTCATCACCCTCGGCGCCGCCAACCAGCAGGTACAGGCGTGTGTCATCCCCCCTGGCTGTGTCCCTGGCAAGGGCGTGGAATTGCGGCGCGATCCAGTAGGCGGGGGAGAAAACACCGGCACGGGAGAAGGTTTCGGGGTGCTGCAGCAGGGCATAGTGGGACATCAGGCCGCCCAGTGAGCTGCCCATGATGGCAGTGTGTAGCCGGTCGGGCAGGGTGCGGAAACGGGCATCCACCAGGGGTTTTAGCTGGTTCACTATGAACTCCAGGTAAGCCTGTCCCTCGGCGGGGCCGTATTCAGGGTGGTCGAAGGGGACCAGTTCGTGGATGCGGCGCTCATTACCATGGTCAATGCCCACCACGATCAGTTCCAGCCCGGTTTCTGCAGCGAGGCGATTGAGGGTTTCGTCCACGCCCCATTCCCGTGCATAGGCGGTGGCGTTGTCGAACAGGTTCTGGCCGTCGTGCATATACAGAACCGGGTAGCGCCTGTCCCCATCGCTATACCCCGGTGGCAGGTAAAGACGGATGGTGCGCTGGCGACCGAGGCTGTCCATGGTCACTGGCGACAGTATCTGGACATTGCCTGCGACGGTGTGCGCTGGCATGTCACTTTCACCGGTTGCCGCAGCGGGAAGTGCTGCGAGGGTCGCGGCCGCAACGCCGGCCAGCAGCGTGGCAAGCCGGGAAAAAGCTCGGATGGGGGGCATGGTGCCTCCAGCGACGGGAATCATGTCGATTCTGCCACAGATTCCGGCCCGCCACCCACAGTGCAGCCCCCGGCCCCGGCTACGCCCCCGATGCGGGGGAGGTAAGCTCACGGCCGGGCGCTAGAGTAACGGGATAAATTACGACAACTGAGTTCGGACAAGCAGCATTGCTGACAGTGAGCGGAGAGATGATGAAGAAAAGAATTGCAGGTGTGCTGGCAGGCCTGGGCCTGCTGGCGGGCTGTGGCCCGGCGGTCGATACGGCGGTGGCCAAAGATGGCGTGGACCCTTTCTGGCGCAATGCAACCGTGTACTTCATGCTGCCCGACCGCTTTGCCAACGGCAATCCTGGCAACGACCTGGCCTACGGCCGCAGGGATGACGCTGCCCCCTTGCGCGGCTTCATGGGGGGCGACCTGCAGGGGGTAATCGACAAGCTCGAGGCCGGTTATTTCAATGACCTCGGGGTCAACGCCATCTGGATGTCCCCCCTGTACGAGCAGATACAGGGCGCTACCGATGAGGGTACCGGCCGCACTTATGCATATCACGGCTACTGGCCCAGGGACTGGACCGCTGTTGACCGCAATTTCGGTACCGAAGCCGAGCTGGCGCAACTGATTGAGACGGCACGAAGCAAGGGTATTCGTGTGTTGCTGGACGTGGTTATCAATCACACCGGGCCCGTCACCGAGCAGGACCCGCTGGCTCCGCAATCCTGGGTCCGGCCGGCCCCGACCTGTGACTGGCAGGGCTTTTCCGGCACAGTGAGCTGCACACTGGTCGAGAACCTGCCGGATATCCTCACCGAGAGTGAAGAACCGGTGGAGCTGCCGCCGCAGCTGCTGGACAAGTGGCAGCGTGAAGGCCGGCTGGAGCAGGAGCTGGCGGAACTCGATGCCTTCTTCGACCGCACCGGATATCCCCGTGCGCCCAAGTACTACCTGGTGAAGTGGGCCACCGACTGGGTGCGCGACTACGGTGTGGACGGGTTCCGCGTGGACACCACCAAGCATGTGGAGCCGGAGGTCTGGGCTCTACTGAAAAAGGAAGCGCGCCAGGCACTGGCTGAGTGGCGGGCAGAAAACCCGCACAAGGCTCCCGGGGATCGTGACTTTTTCATGGTGGGGGAAGTTTACGGTTTCGGCGCCAACGATTTTGGTGTGACCCGTGGGCGCAATTACGATTTCGGCGACCGGCAGGTGGATTTTTACAATTATGGCTTCGACAGCCTGATCAATTTCGACTTCTCCCAGCGCGCCGGTGAAGACTGGGAGACCCTGTTCTCTACCTACGGGGAAAACCTGCACGGCGGTCCGCTCGACGGTGTTGGCGTGCTCAACTACCTGACTTCCCACGACGACATGAATTCCTTCGACCGCAAGCGCCAGCGCGCGCGGGAAGCCGCAACCAAACTGATGCTCGCACCGGGCGCGGTACAGATCTATTACGGTGATGAGCTGGCACGGCCGCTGCACGCTCCTGAAGCCAAGGGGGATGCCCAGTTGCGTAGCGCCATGAACTGGGAAGACCTGGAGCGACAGGATACCCGCGAACTGCTCGAACACTGGCAGAAACTTGGCCAGTTCCGCCGCGCTCACCTGGCCGTTGGTGCGGGCGAGCACCACAAGCTGGCGGACCAACCCTACACCTTCGCCCGCACCCTGGACGGGAAGCCGTCAGTGGTCGTTGCGCTGGACCTGGGCGCCGGTGAGAAACAGGTACCGGTGGGCGACGTCTTTGCCGAAGGCTCGGTATTGAAGGACTTCTATTCGGGCCAGGAGGCCAGGGTGAAGGATGGCGCCGTCACCATCGACAGCGCTTTCGATATGTTGCTGCTGGGACCCGCCAACAAGGGCTGAGTGGCCTGTTGGCATTTACGCGGGCCGGTGGCCCGCGTAAAGCCGCCACCATCCAGGCGGTGGCGGCCAGCCCGGTTCAGCTGCTTGCTTCCGCGGGTTCAGCTGCCGGCGTGGTCACTTCTTCGCTGTCCGTGGAAGTGAACTCGTTACACACCATCACATCCACATCCAGTCCACCGATTACCCGCTCGGCGGTATTGCCGCGCAGCAGGGTGCCGGTGGCCCCGTACTGGTTGAGGGTGCCCATCACCACTACATCCGCATCGATTTCCCCGGCGACGCTGGCCACCACATCGCTGGTATAGCCGCGCCGCACGTGAATACGGCTGGCGGGCACGCCGGTCTTGGACGCCAGCTTCGCCAGTGCGCCACGGTCCGGGTAGAGCATGGAATCCAGGTAGGCATTGACCAGGTGCAGTTCCGCATCATAGCAGCCGGCAATATAGCGGGCGCGCTCGGTGATCTGGCGATTCAGCTGGCGCTGTTTGGCGGTCTTGGCCTGGTAATTGACCGTGGCCAGGACCACCTTGCGCTGGTCTTTGGCACCGGGACGGATCAGTACTACCGGGCAGCGGGCGCCCTTGAGCACCTGCCACTTGGACTCGGCGAAGGTAAAGCGGCGGCTGGTCTTGGCGTGCGCGGGCAGGTAGACCATCTCGGCATTGCAGCGCTTGGACTCCTGGATGATGGCGCCCTGCCAGTCGCTGGACCAGCACACCTGTATTTCGCACTCCAGTCCGGCAGCAGCCACCGGTTCGCGAATTGCCTCGCGGAACCAGTGCTCGTCGCGGAACAGGTGATCGTTGACCGCCCGGGTATCGACGGCCTCGCCGTCCACGGCGACAAAAACCGCCAGCCGGGGCTGCGGAGAACGCAGGCGGGCGGTAGCCAGTGCGCGTTCCAGCGCCACGTGTTGATCGTCATTGGGGTCGACGACGACGAATATGGTTTTCTGTTGCATTTTCTCTCCTTGATATCGCTGGTTTCTGCCGTGCCAAACCTCTGACCGGTAAGTCAAACTTTACCATGGGACAGGGTCCGGTTTGCAGGGGCGATTATCAGTGGTCTTCATGAAAACTGGTGTGTCGAATACTGCCGGCGATCGCCGTGGGCGTGTTTGAGCTAAATCAAGTGGCAGGTCGAGGAGGGGCGCGAGAGAAGCGGGATGACGAGAAAAGGGGAGAGCGGGCGGCATGGTAACGACGCCCGCTGATGGTCTGAGACCTATTGGCCGATACGGAAAATATGCGCGGCCATCGGCGGTAACCGGAGGTTTACCCGGCCGGCGCCATCCTGCACCTGCAGTTCTGCAGTGCTCGACGGGTCAAGCTGGCCGGCCAGCCCGTAAGTGCCGTCGGCGAGCTGCCACTGTTCAATCAGCGCTGCCGGCACCTGCAGGGCAATGTCGGTGGCCTCGCGGTTGAAACTGGTTACTACCAGCAGCTGCTCGTCGCCGGCCCAGCGGGCAAAGGCGTAGTGCTTGTCGCCATAGCCGTTATCGGTGTCGCGATTGGCAGCATGCAGGTCCATGAATTCACCCTGCAGCGCTTTGCTGTCGGTAGAGAAGTTCAGCAGGCGACGGTAGAAGTCCTGCAGGTCCTTTTCGTACTGCGCCAGGCGGCCGCCATCGAAGCTGCCTCCATCCACCCAGCGGCGCACACTCGGCACTGACCAGTAGTCGAAGATGGTGGTGCGGCTGGCCTTGCCAAAGCCGGCATCCTCACTGGCGGGCTCACCGAACTCCTGGCCGAAGTAGTGCAGGGTGGGCGCCGCGGAGACCGTGGCGGAGACCACCATGGCCGGTTTGCCCATGCGCGCATCGCCGGCAAACTCCGGGCTGGCAATGCGCTGTTCGTCATGGTTTTCCATAAAGCGCAGCATGTGGGGCGCAATGTCCCGCAGTTCGGCCTGGACTGCCGCAACCGTGTCGGTGCCGCCCTTACCCTCCATCACCGCGCGGATGGCATCGTAGGTGCCGACCTTGTCATAGAGGTAATCCATCTTGCCCAGGTAAATGTAGTCGCGGTAGCGCTCCGGGGTATAGATCTCGGCCAGCAGCAGGGTATCCGGGGCTTTCATTTTGATGGACGAGTTCAGGTAGCTCCAGAATTCCACCGGCACCATGCCGGCCATATCGTAGCGGAAGCCGTCGACACCGAAATCGAGCCAGTAGTGGGTGATATCCCGGAATTTTTCCCAGGAGTCCGGCACGTCCTTGTCCGCCCAGAATTCCGCATGGGCCCGATAATTTTTTTCCGCATAGTCCGCCGGTAATTCGGGGAAGTCCTTGCTGTCGTCAGGGCGCACACCGAAGTTGATCTTGACGGTTTCGTACCAGTCATTGATGTCCGGCTGTGCCGCGCGGGCACCGTTGCCGGTCCACTTGGCCGGGCTCTCTGCGAATTTGCCGTCCGCCAGGGGGTGCGGTTCGCCGTCCAGCGGCTGGTAGTCATCGGCTTGCGGGACTTTGAAGTCCTCGCCCACCACATAGTAAAAGTTGTTGTCGCGGGTGTAGGTCACCGAGGTGTCGTCTTCGCGACCAAAGTCCTTCACCCCTTCCGGCTTGTCCAATGATTCATAGGCGCGCGCCACATGGTTGGGCACGATATCGATAATCACCTTGAGGCCGGCGTCATGGCTGCGCTGGATCAGCTGGCGGAATTCCTCCAGTCGCCGGGCCGGATCCTGTGCCAGGTCCGGGTTCACGCTGTAGTAGTCCTTGATCGCATAGGGCGAGCCGGCACGGCCCTTGACCACGTCCGGGTCGTCGTTGCTGATGCCGTACTCGGTGTAGTCACCTACCAGGGCATGGTGCAGGGAGCCGGTATACCAGATATGGGTGGCGCCCAGCTCACTGATTTTGTCCAGGGCCTTGGGGGTGAAGTCATTGAACTTGCCGACACCGTTCTCCTCGATGGTGCCCCAGGGCTTGTTGGTTTCGGTGGTATTGCCGAACAGGCGCGGCAGGGTCTGGTAGATCACCGCTTTTTGTGGGTGGCTGTTTTCCGCTGTGGCATCCGTTGCTGGTGCATCCGGTTTTTCCCCGGCGCAGCCGGCGGTTGCGGTGAGGAGCGCGGTGGCGATCAGTTTATTGAATGTTTTCATCAAATCCCGTATTCCCGGTTTGGTGTCTGTTAAGTACGGCCTGTCGATGCCTGGGGGCGTGGCCGCGCGCCCGCGAGGCAAGCGCCTGCGGGCAGCGTTGCTAATTGTTCAGTGCTCGACGGTCAGTTGCAGGGGCTCCCGGCCCCAGTTGAACTTCACCCGCAGCTGGTTGGTGCGCCGGTCCAGCCAGGCCCCTTCGCCGGCCTGCTCCAGCGCGCGTTCACTGTCCAGCACGGGGATCGCCGTGCCGGCGGCCAGAACCTGTGACGGCTGCAAATCCCAGTTGTGGATGTTCAGCTCCACGCTGCGTTGCTGCGGCTCGCCCCGGTAACCACCGCCGTCCCGGCGGAACCCGAAGCGAATGCCGTCGGCACTGCGCTCGGCCTGGAAATGCAGCCTGGCATAGCGATCGCGCGCAAAGGCGTCGACGGTTTTGCCATCATCCTCGTAGATGTAGCCGCTGGACTCCAGGGATGTCGGGTGGGCGTAGTAGTCCAGTGTCAGGTTTTCACTGGAATAGTCCCGGGTGGTGTCCATGTCGTCCACGGTGGGGATAAAGGCACCGGCGCGCACCAATACCGGTATGGTCTCCAGCTCCACGTCGATGGTCGCCTTCTCGCCACTGTACTGGTCGTCAGTCCAGTAATCGAACCAGACACCACCGGGCGGCAGGCGCAGCTCCACCTCGTCGACACCGGCTTCGGTCACCGGGGCCACCAGGAAGTCATTGCCCCACAGGTAGGCATCCTTGTAATCCATCAGCGCCGGATCGCTTTCATCGGTGAAGAACAGAGGCCGCATCAGGGGTATGCCCGTCTGGCTGTTCTCGAATGCCAGGGTGTAGTTGTACGGCAGCAGGCGGTAACGCAGCTTGATATATTCGCGGGTGATGTTGCGGGTGGTGCGGTCGTGGAATACCGGTTCCGGGGCGATATTTTCCTGTGCATGGGGCCGGTAAACCGGCTGGAACACACCGTACTGCAGCCAGCGGATATACAGCTCGCGGTCAAATTCCTCACCGCCGGCAAAGCCGCCCAGGTCCGAGTGGGTATAACCGAAGCCCAGCAGGCCCATCGACAGCGCCAGTTCCACCTGCGGTTTCAGGCCGCCCCATTCGCGGGCAACGTCGCCGGTCCAGGGAATCATGCCGTAGCGCTGTGAGCCGGGGAAGCCGGCGCGCATCATGATAAAGGGGCGGCGTTCCGGGTATGCGGCAGTCTGCTTTTCAAACAGCGTCTGCGCCCAGCGATGGCCGTAGGCGTTGTGCACCTCGTCTGCCATGCCGATGGCATGGACGGTATCGGACGGGTGCACTTCCGGTTCGCCCAGGTCACCCCACCAGCCACTGACCCCCTGTTGCAGCAGTCCGTCGTAGATATTCCAGAACCAGTCGCGCCCGTTCTCGTCGAACACGTCGACCAGCCCGGTATTGCCGAAATAGAAATCAAAACGCTTGGGTTCACCGGCCAGGTTCTTCGCCAGCGCATCAGCGGCCACCGCCTCATCCCAGCGCCCGGAGCTGGTGAGCACGAACGGTTCGGTCACCAGGATGGTCTCGATACCGCGCTCGCTGAAGTCGGCCATCATTTTTTCCGGCTGCGGGAAAGCTTTCCGGTCCCAGGCCAGGTTGCCCATATGCCCCTGGATGTCGGGACCGAACCAGAACAGGTCCAGTACCACGGCATCCAGCGGGAAATCCTCCTCGGCGAATTTATCCACAGTCGCGCGGACTTCCGCCTCGGTGTGATAGCCGAAGCGGGAGGCAAAGTTGCCCAGGGCCCAGCGCGGCGGCAGCGGTTGGCGACCGGTGACATCGACATAGTTTTCGACCAGTTCCGGATAGCTGCCACCGCTGGCGACAATATAGGAGGTGCGGCCGCCGACGGCCTCGAACTGCAGTACATCCTCCTCACTGGCACCCAGGTCCAGGGTGCCGGTGGCGGAGTTATCGAACATCAGGATGTACTTGTTGCTGGACATCACTGCCGGCAGGCTGAAATACATCTGCTCGGACTCGGTGGTGTAGCCATAGTGGGCGCGGTTGTAGAGCGGCAGGCGCTTGCCGCGCCGGTCCATGCCCAGCACACGCTCACCGCCACCCAGCAGTTTCTCGCCGTCTTCCAGCGCGAAGCGGAAACCGCGTATGGTCTCGGTGGCAAAGAACCCGGTTTCCTCGCTCAGCAGCTTCTCGCCATCGCGGTGGTAGCTGATAGCGAAGGGTGACTTGTGGATTACCGCGTGCAGGTCCCCGAGGTCGTAGGTCAGCTGGTCTTCGCTTTCCTCGATACGGGCTTCCACCGCCGCGCGTTGCGCGTCGGCGAGGGCAAAGGAGGGTAATTGCTTAACGCCCTCGCGCCGATAATGCACGGCTATCGCATCGTCATTGATCGGCGTCAGGGTGACTTCACCATCGCTGGTTTCAATGGTGAGTGCGTCCCCGTCCAGGTGGTGGTCCAGGTACTGGCGTGATTCCAGTGCAGCGGCGCTGTGGCTGGCAATGGCGCCGGCGAGGGCGCACAGTTGCAGGGTCTGTCTAAACTTCATCATCATCTCTGTCTGGGCCCGGGGCCGATAGGCCGCCGTATTGCCGATCGTTATTGTATTTCCATCACCAGGACGTCGCGGGGCGGGATTTCCAGGCCGTCCAGCGGGTACTGGCGGCCGCTGACGACGTCCACTGCACGCCTGCGATCGCCGAGTACCTCTGCGAAGCGCGCCCGGTTGAAGGGTACCGCGTCCTCCCCCTTGTTCATTGCCACCATCACGACATCATCGGCGTCGTGGCGGAAGTAAACGTAGGTACCGTCGACCGGGGCGAAGTGCGTGACATCGCCGCGGTGGATCACCGGCTGGGTGCGGCGCCAGCGGAACAGCGCGCGGACATAGTCCTGCGCCTGCCGCTGTTGCGCGGTGAGCCCCGCACCGGTAAAGCCATTGGCTTTATCGCCGTCCCAGCCGCCCGGGAAATCGCTGCGCACGATACCGTCGGCGCGGTGGCGGGGGCTGGTCATCAGCAGTTCGTCGCCATAGAAGAACTGCGGGATACCCCGCATGGTGGCAAGGTAGGCCACCGCCATGCGGAACAGGGCCGGCTCGTCATGCAGCTGGCTGAACAGCCGGCTGGTGTCATGGTTGCCACCAAATATCACCAGGCGCTGCGGGTTGGGGTACTGGAAATCGTTGGCGAGTCCCTCATAGAGCTGGATCAGGCCGCTGCT
The DNA here is from genome assembly GCF_021729055.1 of Microbulbifer zhoushanensis. NCBI lineage: Bacteria > Pseudomonadati > Pseudomonadota > Gammaproteobacteria > Cellvibrionales > Microbulbiferaceae > Microbulbifer > Microbulbifer zhoushanensis. The sequence goes on along the minus strand of NZ_JAJSAO010000003.1, from coordinate 348,162 downwards.
CCAGCTCTCTTCCGCGGTCAGTGCTTCCCGCAATGAATAATGCAGGGGGAAGTCCATCATGCTCTTCAGGCGCCCGCCGGTTGCCGGCTCGCTCTCGCTGCGCTGCCAGTGGGCCACCAGCGCGGCGTTGCGGGTCCACTCCTCGCCGACGATATTGAAGTGCGGGTATTCACGGCGGATGCGCTCTGCCCATTGCTCCAGGAAGCCCGGGTCAGAGTAGGCGTAAGTATCGGCACGGATACCGCTCAGGCCCGCGTACTCGATCCACCACAGGGTATTCTGGATCAGGTAGTTGGCCAGCAGTGGGTGGCGCTGGTTCATGTCGGGCATGGAATCCACAAACCATCCCTCCAGGAACAGGCGCCGGTCGGCGTCGCTCGCGTGGGGGTCGACCGGGGTGAAGCGGCTGTGGTTGGTAATCGCAAACTCACCCCTGCGAGTGCCGGCACCGTTCAGCCAGTCGCTGTCGGGCAGGTCGTCCATCCACCAGTGGCCATCGCCAATATGGTTCAGTACCACGTCCTGGATAACGCCAATGCCTTTCTTGCCGGCGGACGCGACAAATGCACGGAACTCCGCATTGCTGCCGAAGCGCGGGTCGATGCGGTAGTGGTCGGTGGCTGAGTAGCCGTGGTAGGAATAGCCGGGCTGGTCATTTTCCAGCAGCGGGTTGGGCCAGATCGCGGTGAAGCCCAGACCCTCGATGTAGTCCAGCGCCGCCCGCATGCCGGCGATATCCCCGCCGTGGCGCCCCCCGGGCGCGTCGCGGTCGAGGCCCTCCTGTACGCCCTCCGCCGTATCGTTGCCGGGGTCGCCATTGGCAAAGCGGTCCGGCGTGACCAGGTAGATGGCGTCACTGCTGTCGAAGCCACGCTCGCCGCGGGGAGGGGCGGTGCGGGTGCGCAGTTCGTAGTCGAACGAACTGTGGGGGATGCCGTCCTCCTGCAGCCGGATCGCAACCGTGCCCGGCTCGACATCGCTGGCCAGGCGCAGGTTGATAAAAAGGTAGTTGGGATTGTCGGTGGATTCGGTGCCGAGGACTGTCACCCCGGGATGATCCACGGTTGCGGTGAGATCGCCGATATCCTTGCCGTGGAGCATCAGCTGGAGACCGGGTTCCTGCATACCGGCCCACCAGAAGGGAGGCTCTACGCGATCGGGCGCCGCGGCCATGGTGTACTGGCCCGCCGCCAGGGCCAGTACCTGCACCAGTGTGAGTAAGCGCTTCATCACCGTTTCCTCCGGTCGCAAATGGAACTAGACGCCCCATTGTGCGGCACCTGGTGGCGGCAAAGATCCCCCTCCCCGGCAGGGGGAGAGCGCTGGAGCGTGTGCATTCTTGCGAAGGTGACAGCATCCCGTCGACTGCCGGGTCATTCCCCGGGTGTCCGCCATGATGCAGGCCGGCCGCCTACTCCCCCGGCGGGGGAGGATGGAGGGCCACCCCCGCCGTGCCATGATCCGGCAAAATCCTATAAAGGGAAGCTCCGGACCGGGGGCTCCCGCGCAGTCAGCGATGAGTCTTTGCCCCGCCGGCACTGCCCGGCCAGGGGAGCCCTGCACGGTTTCGTGCGCCGATGCCTCGCTGGCTAATGGCCCCGGCCCGTTGTGCGAACCGAGATTCTTCCCACAACGATAACGAAACTCGCAGAGATGAAGATGAAACAGCCCAAGTTACCCTTCTGGCAGGTCTGGAATGTCAGCCTCGGCTTCCTCGGTGTGCAGTTTGGCTTTGCCCTGCAGAATGCCAACGCCAGCCGGATCCTCTCCGACCTGGGCGCGGACCTGCACTCGCTGTCCCTGTTCTGGATCGTCGCGCCCCTGATGGGACTGATTGTGCAGCCGATCGTGGGCTCCGCCTCGGACCGTACCTGGAGCCGCTTCGGTCGCCGCAACCCCTATATCCTGTTCGGTGCCATCGCCGCGGCGGTGGGGATGGCCTTTATGCCCAATGCGGGGATCGTGGTGGCTTTCGTGGCACCGATCCTGTTCGGCGGGGTGATGCTGGCGCTGATGGATGCCGCCTTCAATGTCACCATGCAGCCGTTCCGCGCCCTGGTATCCGATATGGTGCCCTCCGAGCAGCGCACCCTGGGCTACTCGGTGCAGTCGCTGCTGATCAACATTGGCGCCGTGCTGGGATCCATGCTGCCGTTTATCCTCACCAACGTGATCGGCCTGGAGAACACTTCCAGGGCCGGTGAGGTGGCGCCCTCGGTGATCTGGGCCTTCTACATTGGTGCCTCGGTGCTGCTGGGCAGCGTGCTGTGGACCGTATTCCGCACGAAGGAGTACGCCCCCAGAGAGTACAACGCCTACAAGGGGATCGACGAGAAAGCGCTGGCCCGCGAGCTGGCCGAGCGCAAGACCCTGCTGCAGCGCCTAGGTGGTTTCACCCGCCTGCTGTTCAATATGCCCCGCACCATGCGCCAGCTGGCAGTGGTGCAGTTCTTCTCCTGGTTCGCCCTGTTTATCATGTGGGTGTATACCACCCCGGCCATTACCCAGCATGTCTGGGGCGTGGACGCCAAGTGGTTCGACCACGATTACCTGGCCACCGTGGGCCAGATCCCCGACCATATTGCCGCCGCCAAGGGCGCCGCGGGTGACTGGGTGGGGATTATCTTCGCCGCCTATTCGCTGTTTGCCGCGATCTTTTCCATTGCCCTGACCCGCATCGCCGGTGCCCTGGGCCGCAAGCCCACCTACGCGCTGTCGCTGCTGCTGGGGGGCGTGGGCTATATCAGCTTCCTGCTGTTCAAGGGCGGTGCGCCGACCCAGGTAGACCTGCTGATCACCGAGGTTACGGTGCCCAGCGGCGCGCTGGGGCTGTTGCTGCCGATGGTGGGAGTGGGCATTGCCTGGGCCGCGATCCTGGCCATGCCGTACTCGATCCTGTCCGACTCCCTGCCGGCGAGCAAGACCGGCGTTTACATGGGGATCTTCAATTTCACCATCGCCGCACCGCAGATCCTGTCGGCGCTGGTGGCGGGCCCGATCCTGCACAGCGTGTTCGACAACCAGGCCATTTACATCATCGTGCTGGCCGGTGTGTTCATGATCCTGGGTGCCCTGTCGGTGTTCTTCGTGCGGGAGCCCGAAGTGGCCCCGACCGGGCTGGAACCCGAGCCGGCGGTTGCCTGACCGGCTCCCGTTGTTGCCAACCAAGAAGCCCCTCAATGAGGGGCTTTTGTGTTTTCTGGCCGTCGAGCCTGCGCTTGCCTGTTTTGACAAGCGGGCGCGCCGCTTCATAGACTCCCGGATCTACCCGTAATTGACTGAAACCTGCATGTCATTCCTAAAATCCATCGATGCGGCACTCGCCGCGTTCGCCTCGTTTGTCTGGGGCACTCCGCTGCTGGTCCTGCTGGTGGGCGGCGGGCTCTATCTCCTGATCGTCTCCCGCGGCCGGCCCTATCGCCACCTGGGGCACAGTATCGACCTGCTGCGGGGCAAGTACGATAACCCCGATGACCCCGGCCAGGTGCCACACCGGCAGGCGCTGTCCACCGCCCTGTCCGGAACGCTGGGGCTGGGCAATATCGCCGGTGTGGCGATTGCCATCAGTACCGGTGGGCCGGGTGCGATCTTCTGGATGTGGGTGACCGCCCTGGTGGGGGTGGCGACCAAGTTCTACACCGCCAGCCTGTCGGTGATGTATCGCGGGCGGGATGCCGCCGGCGAGCTGCAGGGTGGCCCCATGTATGTGATCCGCGAGGGCCTGGGACGGCGCTGGATGCCGTTGGCGCTGCTGTTTGCGGTGGCCGGGCTGTGCGGCATGCTGCCGGTGTTCCAGTCCAACCAGACCGTGCAGCTGCTGCGGGAATCCTTCGCCGTGCCACTCGGGGTGGTGGGCGAGGACGGTTCGTTGTGGTTCGACTTCGCCATCGGCCTGGTGCTGGCCATCGCCGCCGCGGTGGTGATTGCCGGGCGCATCCAGCGCATCGGCAAGTTTGCCGTGCGCGTGGTGCCGGGCATGGTGCTGTTCTACCTGGCGCTGACGTTTATCGTCATTGGCTATTTCTGGCAGGACGTGCCGGCGGCGCTGTGGCTGATTGTGAGCGACGCCTTTTCCGGGCAGGCGGTGGCCGGTGGTGCACTGGGCGCGGTGATTGCCACCGGTATCAGTCGCGGGGCTTTCTCCAATGAAGCCGGTATCGGCACCGAGTCCCTCGCCCACGGTGCGGCCAAGACCACCGAGCCGATCCGCGAGGGTGTGGTGGCGATGGTGGGCCCGATTGTGGATACGCTGGTGGTGTGTACCTGCACGGCGCTGGTGATCCTGCTGACCGGGGTGTGGCAGCACGGGGAGGGGATCGAGGGCGTATCGCTGACCGCCGAGGCCTTTTCCCAGGTGTTTGGCCACTGGGGACCGGTGTTGCTGTTGTTGATGGTGTTGCCGCTGGCGTTCAGCACCATCGTTACCTTCTGGTATTACGGCGTGAAGTGTTTTGTGTTCCTGTTCGGGACCCGCTACCAGGCGCTGTATACCGCAGCCTATATCGCCCTGATTGTCATCGGCGCGGTGGCGTCCCTGAATGCGGTCAACAGCATCATCATCGGTATGTACGCGGTGATGGCGGTGCCCACCATGACCTCGACCCTGGTACTGGCAAAACGGGTCAACCGGGCCGCCCACGATTACTTCACCACCCACGACCTCGAGGCAAGCGGGGTAAGCAAGGGCTCACCTTCCTGAGGCACCGGGACGCGCTGGTACGCTGGCGCAGTCGCTGAATCGCGCGGCAGTACTCGCAAACGAAAGCCCCCTTCCCGGGCAGGGAAGGGGGCTTTTTTTATGCTCGCCAGGTGAGCGGGTCAGTGGACGATGCTGACCTTGGTGCCCGTTGGTGTATGGGCGAAGAAAATCTTCGCCATATGCCAGGGCAGGCGGATACAGCCGTGGGAGTCGGGCCAGCCCGGCACGCGGCCGGCGTGCATGGTGATGGCACCGTTAACGCGCATCATGAAGTCCATCGAGGCACCGCGGAAGACTGCACCCGGGGGGCGGCGATCGCGGCGCACATCCACATTGCTGCGCATTACATAACCCCGCGGGCTGACATAGTGGCCGTAGAGGTTGGAGCGGTGGTTCACCTTTTTCTCGGAAATACGGAAGGTGCCCGTGGGGGTGCGGTGGCCGGGCTTACCGGTGGATACCGGCGACATTCCCACCAGCCGGCCGCCCTTGTAGTAGTAAGCCATCTGGTCACTCAGGTCGATGCGGATATGTGCCGCTCCGTGCCCCGCGTCGGGCCGGAACCAGGCCGAGCCATTGTGCTGGGATGGATGGCGCTGGTAGGGGTACGCATAGTCGCGGGCCTGGGCCAGCGGCGCCAGTAAGCTGCCGCTGCCGATCAGCAGGGCTGCGGTGATGGAAAAGATCTTGGTTAGCGAACGACGGCTCTGCATTGCACACCTCTCTTGCAAACAGCTGCATCTGCGAGATGAACCCGCCGCGCGCACCTTCGCGAGGCAAAAGGAACCTACACGTCCGGCAGACGCGACAACAGGTTGTGTATTTCCCCAAAGCGGCGACCGGTGTTTCCTGGTCTCTGCCGCAGACTGGGCCCGGGCGGTAAAACCGCGAACGAGTGGTGTGGATAGTAGGGTTGGGGCTGGCGCGCTTTTACACGAATTAGGTATTACGCCCCGATGGGATAGATACAAGGGGCATAGATGGCAGTTAGGGCCGTTCTGGCTGGCGGCCCAGAAGTAAAACTTTGTTTTGTAAAAAGGAAAATTAATCGAACTTTTATTCAGTTTTGGGTCGCAATCTGTAAAATGGGGTTGGATTATTTCGATTCTGAATAAAAAATCCTCTTTCTATAGCAGGCTTTGCAGTAGCTGGAGGCGCCCCGGGGCGTGGCTGTTCAGGGAATCGGGATAGGCAAGCAAACCGGCCCCCAGAGGTACCCGGGCCGAAAATCCACCGGGCTCCAGGAAGACAACAATGAGAAGCCGTAAGACCCTTTCCCCTATCGCGGGACTGCTGCGCCGTATGCGCGCGGCACAGGAACTCTCCGACAAAACCGGCATTCCCGCCGACGAAAGTCTCGACATCATCAATGAAGGTGCACGCCACGGCGGCAAGAACGCCTCCGAAGAAGGCCGTCGCCAGTTCCTCAAGCAGCTGGGCCTGGGCGCCGCAGTGCTGGGCACCGCCGGTGCCGCGGGTACCGCCTCACGCCCGGCGCAGGCCATTGCCGGTGGTGCCACTGACCCGGGCCGTGTCGCCATTATCGGTGGCGGCGTTGCGGGCATCCGCTGTGCGCACCGTCTGTACCAGTACAACGGCGCCACCAGCAAGGTATTCGAGGGCAACACCCGCCTGGGCGGTCGTGTAAACACCAACCGCGATATCTTCGGCCGTCCCGTGGAGCGTGGTGGTGAGCTGATCTCCACCGAGCACAGCTATGCGCGCAACCTGGCCAACCAGCTGGGGCTGGACGTTGAGGACGTGAACGGCAATGCCGTGCCCGGTGGCAATGAGCTGTACTGGGTGAATGGCCAGCGCTATACCGAGCACCAGTTGAATGCCGAGTGGCGCGACGTGTACAAGGTTTTCAAGCAGGCCCAGCAGGATGCGCCCTGGCTGCCCACCTACGACTGGCACAATGCCATGCACAAGGAGCTGGACCATATCGACGTGAACACCTGGCTGGATCACGTGGGTATCGGGGCCAACTCCAATATGGGCCAGGTCTTCCAGGCGGACATCGTGGCGGAATACGGTATACAGCCGGAAGACACCACCGCCCTGAACCTGATCTACCTGCTGGCCTGGAACCCGATCAACACGGCACTGCCGCTGGCGGGCACCGATGAGCGCTTCCGTATCTCCGGTGGTAACGACCAGCTGGTAACGCGCATGGTAGAGGAGTTGCCGGAAGGTACCATCGAGACCGGCCGCAAGCTGATTGCCGTCAAGGGTGATATCAACGGCCCGTACAAGCTGACTTTTGCCGATGGTTACGAGTATGTATGTGATCGGCTGGTACTGGCGCTGCCGTTCTCGGTATTGCGCGATGTGGATATCGATGCGCGCATTTACGACTCCTTCCTGCCGCAGAAGCGCCGTGCGATCGAGGAAATGGGCTTCGGTACCAACGGCAAGCTGGCGGTGCACTGCGCGACCCGTCCGTGGACACAGCCGCAGGTGGTCGACGGCCAGCAGTTCACCCCGAATGGTGTTACCTATGTGGGCCGTCCGGAGCTGTTTGATACCTGGGATTCCACTTCGGTAACCGGCAGCCAGGATGGCATCCTGGTGGACTTCTTCGGTGGCAGCTACGGCAGGGAAATTGGTGGCGACAAGCCGTTCGCGCCGCCGTCGAAGAGGGACCTGGACCACTTCTTCGGCATCGTGGATAACGTATTCCCGGGCACCAGTGATGCCTTTACCGGCACCGCCATGTTGTCCAAGTGGGCCGCGAACCCCTGGTCGAAGGGTTCCTACTCCACCCAGACTTTCGGTGGTTACACCGGCTGGTGGGGGGCGCAGGGCCTGCAGGAAGGCAACATCCATTTCTGTGGCGAACACACCGCCCTGGAAATGTTTGGCTACATCGATGGTGCCATCAGCACCGGCGAGCGGGCCGCACAGGAAATCCACCAGGGCTGACAGCCGCTGGCTGGGTTTTGCCTGCGAGAGGCGTACCGGTGACGGTGCGCCTTTTTTATTACGTAATGGATGTTTTATGCCATATGGCAGCGGTGACCTGCGCTGGATCCCGCAGGTCTGTGCGACCGGTCTACGCATGTTGGGAGGCTGACCCTACTATCTGCCGTGTATACAGCCTGTGCCCGGCGGGAGCACCTGTTGGTTTCCCTGGTGGGTGCGGTCTCCGTGCATTTCCCGCGCGGGCGCGAGCAGGTTCCGTGAGGAGTAGAGCCAATGAAACGAGTATCCCTGGGTCTGTTGGCCTGGCTTGTCCTGGTGCCGGCTGTATTAGCAGCGGACCGGAAGCCAACAGAAGAAGAGAAGGCGAAAATTGAGGCGGCGCTCGATTCGGTCAGCTGTGAGCTGGGCGTCATCGAGGTAAAGGATTACGGATACCGGGTAATCAGCGCCAGTTGCGAGGGGCGGGGAAGCTGGGTGGTCAAGCTCGACCAGTCTTTCCAGGTGATCAGCCGCAAGCGCGACGATTGAATCGTGCTCTTGGGGCCCGCCTGACACCCGGATGCACTGCCCGAGGGAATTGCGGGCAGAAAAAAGCCGGCTCGGGGCCGGCGAAGAGAGATGTCAAAAGTGCCATCCATTGCGGTACAAGTGACGAGAGAAATAGGGTGAGGCGCCCCGGGGTGACGAATGACGGTTCAGGGCCCCGGGGTGCCTCGTAAACTGACTGATTCGGGCTACCTGCCGTTCTCTAGTTAATTTTCCGGTAGAGCACGCGGGCACCCGCCACGGGCAGGGCGATGCTGCTGTCGGTGACCTTGCCGGCGAAGCCCGCCGGGGTGATATCGCGTGCGTTGCTAAATTCTGCGGGCAGCTCCAGGGAGCCGGCTTCGTGGCCGAAGTTGGCGACCACAAAAAACTCTTCTGTCCCGGTGCGGCGGTAGAACGCCAGCAGGTCGCCGCCGGTGTCGACGATTTCCTGCTCGGCAGTGGCCAGTCCCGGCCACTCGTGGTGCCACTTGAGCAGCGCGCGGAAGCGGTTCAGCATCGATGCGGAATCGTCCTCCTGCAGGCTTACCGCCTTGTGGTAATGCTCGTCCGGCACCGGCAGCCAGGGCTTGACCCGGGAAAAACCCGCATTGATCTCGCCGCCGTTGGACCAGGGCATGGGAGTGCGACAGCCGTCGCGGCCCTTGAATTCCGGCCACAGGTTGATGCCGTAGGGATCCACCAGGTCCTCGAAGGCGATATCCGCCTCCTCCAGGCCCAGTTCCTCACCCTGGTACAGGCACACGCTGCCGCGCAGGGCCAGCTGGGTCAGCAGGAACATCGGCACGCGTGCCGCAGCCTGTTCCGGGTCAAAGCCCCTGTTCCAGCGGGTCATGGGGCGCGGCACATCGTGGTTGCTGATGGACCAGCAGGGCCAGCCCTCCTCGATCACCCGCTGGTTCTTGCGCAGGGTCTCGCGCAGGAAACCGGCACTGCAATCCTCGGCCAGCAGGTCGAAGGAGTAGGCCATGTGCAGCCGGTTTTCGGTGGTGTAATCGGCCATGATCTTGTGGGTATTGTCGTCGCCCACTTCGCCCACGGTCACGGTTTCCGGGTACTGGTCCATCAGGGCGCGCACGCGCTGCAGGAATGCCAGGTTCTCCGGCTGGGACTTGTCGTGGATGTGCCACTGGTAATGGTAGGTATTCACCGGTGGCTGGCCCTTCTCGTCCAGCTCCAGCGGCCGCGCAGGATTGTCCTGCAGGGACTGGTTGTGGAATGCGTGGTTGATGGCGTCCAGGCGGAAACCATCGACGCCGCGGTCGAGCCAGAACTTCAGGTCTGCCAGCAGTTGCTCCTGGACTTCCGGGTTGTGCAGGTTCAGGTCCGGCTGTTCCTTGAGGAAGTTGGTCAGGTAGTACTGGCGACGGCGGGTGCACCAGCGCCAGGCGCTGCCGCCGAAGTTGGACATCCAGTTGTTGGGGGCGCTGCCATCGGGCCGGGGGTCTGCCCAGACATACCAGTCCGCTTTCGGGTTGTCGCGACTGGAGCGGCTCTCCTGGAACCAGGGGTGCTGGTCGGAAGAGTGGCTGAGGATCTGGTCGATGATGATCTTCAGGCCGCGGGCATGGGCTGCCTCGATCAGGTTGTCGAAGTCCTGCAGGTTACCGAAGATCGGGTCCACATCGCGGTAGTCGGACACGTCGTAGCCGAAGTCCACCATCGGCGACTTGAAAAAGGGTGAGATCCAGATGGCATCCACGCCCAGGGACTGCACATAGTCGAGCTTGCTGGTGATACCCGCCAGGTCACCGATACCGTCGCCATTGGCGTCGCAGAAGCTGCGCGGATAGATCTGGTAGATAACGCTGTTGCGCCACCACTCGGTGTTGTTGCCACTCATAACTACGTCCCATCGGCAGTCGTTTCTCAGGATAGGGTCAGTATGGCGATGGCGGGCAACTGATGCCTCCTCCCCGAGTGGGGAGGAGGGCGAGAGAAAGTCAGGAATGACCCTGGTCGGAGGGCTGGTCCTGCACCGAGCGGAGCATCTGCTCGGCCAGGGCAATGGCCTCCTGGCGGTCCTTCACATCCAGTTTCTGGTACAGGCTGCGAATATGGGTCTTGATGGTGCTGGGCGCTACCTTGAAGTGCCGGGCGATACGCTCGTTCGACAGGCCGGAGTGGATGGCGTTGAGCACCTGCCACTCCCGCGGGGTAAGCGGCGAGTGTCGCAGGAAGTCGGGCACCGCATCGCTGTCGAGGATTTCACGGATGATGGTCTCGTCCAGCTCGATCCTGATTCCGCCATCCAGTTCCGGTTGCTGCTGGGCCAGGCGGATCAGTTCCTGGGCCTTGTCCTGCTCGGCTTCACCCAGGCCGCTGTCGATGGCGGCCTTGAGGATCACGATCAGTGGCTTGCCGACCTGCAGGAAGCTGGCCTTGAAATCCCGTTCCACGGCGATGCTGAGGGCCTCGCGGATGGCATGCACGGCGGCCTCGCGCTGTTCCCGCAGCCACAACAGGTGCGCTTCCAGCACCAGGTTGCGCAGGCAGTCGGTCACCAGGCCGCACTCGCGCGCCACCTGTTGCAGCCGGCTCAACAGCCGGTTGGCGTCAGACCAGCGGTGTACCTCGATCAGGGCGCGCACATGGTTGCGGCCATGGCACTGCTCGAAATGGTTGCTGGGACGGTCCGCTACCGGCTGCGCCTGCTCCAGCCAGGCGGCGATGGCCTGCTGGTCGTTGAGGGCGCGCCAGGCGCGCAGCCGCGCCGCATCGGCATTGGCGACCCAGTCGCGGTGGTAGCGCTCGCCGGCCAGCAGGCGGTCGATGCGCGACAGCCATTCCAGCGACTCGTCCCGCTCGCCGCGGGCCTGGGCCACCTTGAGCAGCAGGCTGTACTCCTGCAGCAGCCAGCGTTCGCCGGCCTTGCGGTTGATCTGCATGCCGCGCCGGGCCGAGGCGGCAGCGTCTTCCAGGCGGCAGTCCTCCCACTCCAGCTGGCCGCCCAGCCGGCAGATAAATTCGGAGATGGGCAGGCCCACCAGGTGGTGTTCCTCCACCAGCCGCTGGGCCCGTTCCTGCAGGGCGGCAGCCTTCTTCAGCAGGCCCTGGGCGATGGCGATCTCGGTCTGCTGGCAGATGGCCCAGGCGGCACTGGGATGGTCATTCTCGGCCAGCGCCAGTGCTTCCACTTCACGCATATGGTCGATGGCATCATCCAGCGCGCCGAGGCAGAAGCCGGTTTCCCCCACCACCAGCAGCGCGGCGATACGCTCGCCCAGCTGGTCGGGGCGCAGCAACTCCAGCGCCTCCTCGGCATACTCCTTGGCTACCAGTGTCTGGCCGCGGGCCACGGCGGCCTGGGCGCGCACGGTGGCAAAGGCACCCTCGAAATCACGCCACTGCTCCGGGTCCTCGCGCTGCAACCAGCTCTCTGCGGCGGTCAGGACCTTCTCGCACTGGTCGTATTCAAAATTATCCCGCGCCAGCTTGGCGGCAATCAGGGTAAAGCGGGCGTTGCGCTGCAGCTTGTCGGCGCCGAGCCAGGTCAGGCAGTCATTGAGGACGCGGATCTGCCCCTCACGCAGGAACTGCTCGCCCTGGGTGTGCAGCAGCTGCTGCAGGCGCTCGGTATCCTCCGCCGCCAGTGCGTGGCGCAGGGCCTCCAGCGGCTGCCCCAGCTCCTGCCAGGTGTCACTGGCGATACGGTGCAGTTCCTGCAGCCGGGTTTTCTCGGTCAGCTGGCGCTGGAGGAAGCGCGCGAACACCGGGTGGTAGCGGAACCACTGGCGACTGGAGTCCTGCGCCTGCAGGAACAGGCCGCGGCGTGCCGTCTGCTCCAGTAGCTGCTGGCCGCCCTCGAGGCCACTCAGGCGCTCCGCCAGGGTGGCATTGACGCGGGTGAGGATGGAGGTGCAGGCGAGCAGCTCGCGCAGTTGTGGCTCCAGCCGTTCCAGCACTTCCTCGGCCAGGTAATCGAGGATATGGGAGTGGCCCTGCTCCAGCTCACCCAGGTATCGATCCACTTCCTCGGCGTTGCGCACGGACAGGGCGAACAGTTGCACCGCCGGGGGCCAGCCCTCGCTGAGCTGGTGCAGCTGCTCGACGCGGTCGTGGTCGAGGCTGAAGGGCAGGCGCTGCTGCAGCAGTTGTGCGGTTTCCGCAACATCCAGGGCCAGCTCGTCGCTGCCCAGCTCCAGCAGGCGGCCCTGGACCCGCAGGGTGGCGAGCCCCAGCGGCGGCTGGCTGCGGCTGGTAAGGACCACGCCGATACCCGCGGGTGCGTGGCGCAGCAGGAAGCGGGTGATGTCGTGCACCGCCTCGCTGTCGATCTGGTGGTAGTCGTCGAGCACGATACGCAGCTCGCTGGGCAGGCCGCGCAGCTCCGCCAGCAGCTGGCTCACTACCAGTGACGGGTCGGGGCGTTGCTGGGCGCTGACCAGGGCGTGGGTTTCAGGCACGCCATTACCGGTGGCGCGGTGGACGCTCTCCACCAGGTAACGGCAGAACTGGCTCGGTTCGTTATCGCCACTGTCCAGCGAGAACCAGGCCACCGGGCTGTCCTGGTTGGCGGCCCAGGAGGACACCAGGGTGGTCTTGCCATAACCCGCCGGGGCGGTCACCAGCATGACCTGGTCGATATCGCCCCGGTCCAGCAGGGAGAGCAGGCGCGGGCGCGCCAGGGTGTTCTCCGGGCAGTCCGGCAGGCTGTATTTGGAGGCTAGTAGCATCGCTGAGAGTCGGCCCGTTGATTGGTTTTTGTACAGGCGTAATTATGCATGATGAGCATTCCATGGCTACCGCTGCGTGACATCCTCCCCCGCGGGGGAGGATGTCGGCATCGATCCCGGCGCAGGGTGTCCTCCCGGTGGTTTGGCCGGGCGCTTGCAAAACCGTGACCAGATGGTACTTTCGTGTTCAACCTGCGACCAGGTTCCGGTTTTTCAGCGGTGCCATTACACACAATGTGACAAAAACGAGCCGCGCAGATGTCCTGACGTGGCCAGAACAACAAACACAACAACAAAAAAGAACAACCAATCAGGGGCATTCATGACCGATATAGTCATTCTGGCAGCGCCGGGAATGGGGGCGGCAGACGATAGTTTCGCCGAACCGCTGTTCCGCGCCTTGCGCCAGGGGCTGGGGGACGACTGGGGGCGGCTGCACTGCGACACCATTCCCTGCCACGAACACCTGCACACCAACGTCGAGCGCGTCTTCGAGGGGATGAAGAAGCGCGATATGGATTTCCTGCGCGCGCGCCGCTTTATGCTGTACGGCATGGCCGAGAGCGCCGCGCAGTTCTCTTCTTCGCAGCAGCGCGACGGCAACTACGACAAGACCCAGCAGGCCATTTACCGCACCCTGGAAAAGGCCGCCGCCGCTGCCGGCGACACCGCGCCGGTGTTGCTGCTGAGCCATTCCGCCAGTTGTGCGACGCTGTCCAATTACCTGTGGGACGCCCAGCGCCCCACCATCGGCCATGGGGTCTGGCGCGACGGCGGGCCGCGCGGGGTGCACAAGGGCTCGGCCCGCGACCTGTTCCTGCGCCTGAAGACCCTCAGTCACTGGTACACGCTGGGGCCCACCATGCCGCTGTGGTCCGCCGCCCTGCCACGGGAGCAGATCCAGGCGGTGACCGCCGACACCCGCGGTTACAGCTTCCGCTGGAAGAATTTCTACCACCCCGATGACCTGTTCGGATGGCCTCTGAAACCCCTCAGCCCCTCCTACAACCAGGCGGTGTACCGGGATTACGAAACCTGTTCGCTGGCAGAAACCGGTGCGGCGCAGTGGGGGCCACAGCTGGTGGCGCACCAGGGATACTGGGACAGTGAGCTGGTGCAGGAGCAGTTGCTGCAGGATCTGCGTGCCCTGTTGCAGCGTACCGGAGGGCGTCCGGTGGCGGGCCGGGGCCACACCGCCGCCACTGCCTAGGTGTCCGGAACGGTGCCGCTGAATCGTGTGTTCGCCTCTGTATAATGGCGGCTGAATTCAACGTTGGTGGTTTACTCCTATGTCCCTGCAGTTTCATACCGTCCCGGTCACGCCCTTCCAGCAGAACTGCACGCTGCTGTGGTGCGATGACAGCAAGCGCGCCGCGGTGGTCGACCCCGGCGGCGATATCGAGCGTATCCTGGCGGCGGTGGAAGAGCGTGGCCTGGAACTGGAGAAGATCCTGCTCACCCACGGGCACCTGGACCACGTCGGTGGTACCGCCGCGCTGGCGGCGCAGCTGCAGCTGCCCATCGAGGGTCCGCAGCGCGAGGATGCTTTCTGGATCGAGCAGCTGGCGGTGCAGACCCAGATGTTCGGTTTCCCTCCGGTGGAGACCTTTACCCCGGATCGCTGGCTGGAGCAGGGCGACACCGTCACCGTGGGTGAGGAGACGCTGGAGGTGCACCACTGCCCCGGCCATACGCCGGGCCATGTGATCTTCTTCCATCCCGGCAGCCGGCTGGCCCTGGTAGGGGATGTGCTGTTTGCGGGCTCCATTGGCCGTACCGATTTTCCCCGCGGTGACCACGACACCCTTGTCCGGTCTATCCGCGAGAAGCTGTGGCCGCTGGGTGACGACGTGCGCTTTATTCCGGGCCACGGCCCCATGTCGACCCTTGGCCACGAGCGCGAGACCAACCCCTTTGTCGCGGACAAGCGCTTCGGCTGATGTGCCCGCGAAAGCGATTCAGGGCAATGCAGTAAGCCAATGACAGGACCGCGTGCCGCGTGGTCAATCGAGAGGCCAATCATGATAAGACTGAAGAGCCTGCTGATCCCTGCCGCCGCCCTGGTGCCGGTGCTGCTGTCCGGCTGCGCGGTGATTTCCGAGGAGCAGTGCCGCGCGGGCAGTTGGTATGAGCTGGGCGTCCAGGATGGCAGCCGCGGTGTCGGCCAGGCAAAGGTCTTCGAAATGGCGCAGGAGTGCCAGCATTACGGTGTGCGGGTGGACAGTGAGGCCTGGCTGCGCGGCCACGAGGAGGGGGTGGAGGAATACTGCACCGCGGCAAATGGTTTTTCCCAGGGGCGCCGTGGGCGCAATTACCAGGGCGTGTGCACCGGTCCCACCGCCGACCTGTTCCTGAAAGAGTATGAACGTGGGCTGGCGCTCTACCGGGTGGAACAGGAGTACCGCCAGCTGGTCAGCCGCCACGAATACCTGCGGGATGAGCTGTATTCGGTCCGCGCCGCGCTGCGCTCGGCGGAGTCCGAGGAGCAAGTCCAGGTGCTGCAAATGCGTCGCCGGTCCCTGCGCCGCGAGCTGCGAATGCTGGACCTGGAACTGCATCGGTTCGGCGCCCCTGGCGTCAATTTCTGGTACTGAGGAAGTTTGTATGGGTATCTGGCACCGGGAAGTCTCCCTGGCAGAGCTGAACGAGATGTGCAGCGGCTGTATGCCGGCGCACGTGGGCATTGAAGTCACCGAGCTGGGTGACGATTACCTGACCGCCACCATGCCGGTGGACCGGCGCACGCGCCAGCCGTTCGGTATCCTGCACGGGGGTGCCAGTGTGGCGCTGGCGGAAACACTGGGGTCCATTGCCGCCAACCTGGTAGTGGATGGGGAAAAGTTCTACTGCGTCGGCCAGGAGATCAACGCCAATCACTTGCGCCCGGTGGCGGAGGGTGTGGTTACCGGCACCACGCGCCCGGTACACATTGGCCGCAGCAGCCAGGTGTGGGAAATCCGCATTACCGACCCGGCGGGCAAGCTCAACTGTATCTCCCGTATCACCATGGCCGTTCTGCCCCACGGCGACCGATGATCGACGCCGGGCAGTACGTATTCGAGGAAGTGCCGTACCGGCTGGTGCGCTCGCCCCGGCGCAAGCGCCTGGGCCTGGTGCTGGCCGGGGCCGGCGTGGAAGTGCGGATACCGCAGCGCTGCGCGGCGCGCCACGGCCATCGCTTCCTGCAGGAAAATATCCACTGGGTGCGTGCCCAGTTGCTGCAGGCGCGCCAGCGCGCGGCGGAAATTCCCCGGCATCGTTTTGCCTTCGGTGAGGCATTCCCCTGGCTGGGAGGCCGACTGCCGCTGTTGCGCGCCGCGCGCCCGGCAGGCGCCGGTATACGCGATGATGCCATCTACCTGTATACCCGCGCGCGCGAGCCCGACGCGCAACAATTGCAGGCCGCCCTGCAGCGGCTCTACCAGCGCGAGGCACTGGCGCAGTTCCAGCAGCGCTCGGCTGAAGTGGCGGCGCGGCTGGGATTGCGCTTCAGCTCGGTAAGGGTACGGCGCACACGCAGCAAATGGGGGCACTGTACCCTGCGTGGCGAATTGCAGTACAACTGGCTGGTGTGCCTTGCGCCGGTAATGGTGGTGGATTACCTGGTGGCGCACGAGGTGTGCCACCTGCGGCACCATAACCACAGCCCGGACTTCTGGGCGCTCGTGGCAAGTGTCTGCCCGGATTACCGCGAGCAGCGGCGCTGGTTGCGGGACAACGGCCACCGGCTGGTACTGTGAGTCCGTTTCGTGCCGGTCCCCTGCGCCATGTTGTCTTTGGTGCCTTGCGCGAATCTGGCGTAAACTGCCATCGAATTCCAAGGTACCGCTGCCATGCAAGTCGAACCCCTGAGCAATGATTTTGAAGACAACTGCGCGCGCTTCCTGCCGGAAGCCGCTGCGCAGGGCTGTGTCTGGGCCCTGGAGGGCGAGGAGGGTTTCGCACTGTGCGCGTCGGAAAAATATCCGGAAACGGATGTGATGCCCTTCTGGTCGCAGCGGGAATTCGCCGAGGTACATATTTCCGGCGACTGGGCCGGCTACCGGGTGGTGGCAGTCGACCTGGAAGAGTTTATGGATGACTGGCTGACCGGCATGCACGACGACGTGCTGCTGGTGGGCATCAACTGGAACGGCGAGCTGGAAGGAATTGAGCTGGAACCGCTCGACCTGCTGGAGCAGCTGGAACAGGAGCTGCAGTAACAGCCTTACAGGCCTGGTGGCGCCGGCATCAACCGGACCGGGTCTGCGGGTTGCCGGCCAGCGGAGAAGATAACGATAACAGGGGTCTCAGGATGGGACAGTTTCTCGGTCTGCGCACTGTAGTTTACGGCGTCTCGGAACTTGCGGAGGCGCGGGGCTGGTATACCCAGGTGCTGGAACTGGAACCCTACTTCGAAAGCGAGGGTTACGTGGGCTTCGACGTCGGTGGCTTCGAACTGGGCCTCAACCCCGATGCCCGCAGTGTCACCAGCCGCGCCGATGGCGTGATCGCCTACTGGGGGGTCACCGATATCGCTGCCGAGGTGGAGCGATTGAACACCCTCGGGGCCCGCCAGCACGGGGAGACCGTGGATGTGGGGGACGGCATCCGGATGGCCAGCTTCCTCGATCCATTCGGTAATATCTTCGGCCTGATCGAGAATCCCCATTTCCGCGAGCGGGCGCCGGCAGCCGCCGGTGCAGAGCAGGAACCATGGAGCCGCGACCAGTGAATAGACCCCCTGTCTCGAGTTATCGCCCATCGGATGCCGGCTTCGCCGCCGAAAGCCTGGTACAGATCGGCCGCGGCTACGTGGTACCCGACCGGGTTGCGCTGATCACCGGCTGTTCCAGTGGTATCGGGCGCGAGCTGGCCCTGGCCCTGCACCGCCGCGGCACCATCGTGATCGCCACCGCGCGACGCCCGGAGAGCCTGCAGGAGCTCGCGGACATGGGCATTGCCACCGAGGCACTGGACGTCAACTCCCAGGCCGACATCAATCGCGTGGTGCATGCGCTCAAGGCCGCTTACGGTCGCCTGGATATCCTCATCAACAATGCCGGTTACGGCCAGATGGGACCGCTGATCGAACTCGATACCCGTGCGCTGGAAAACCAGTTCCGCACCAATGTCTTTGCTCCCATGGCCCTGATCCGTGCCTGTGCGCCGTTGATGCGCTCGGCCCGTCGCGGCCTGATCTGCAACATCGGTTCGGTGTCCGGTGTCCTGCCGACGCCCTTTTCGGGCGCCTACTGCGCCTCCAAGGCGGCACTGCATACGCTGTCCGATGTGCTGCGACTGGAGCTCAAGCCCTTTGGCATCCGCGTGATGACGGTGCAGCCGGGTGCGATTGCGTCCGAGTTTGGCCGCCATGCGGAGGTTTCCCTGCGCGGGTTACTGGCGCCGGACTCCTGGTACAAGCGACAGGAAGATGCAGTGCGCGCGCGCGCGCAGGAGTCCCAGCACAACGCCACCCTGGCAAGGGAAATGGCGCGGCAGCTGGTGAAGGAATTGCTGCGCAAGCGCCCCCGGCGCCTGGTGCGGATCGGCAACCGCAGTCGAATGCTGCCGTGGATGGCGCGCTGGCTGCCCCGGCGGCTGCGCGACCGGATACTGGCGCGGCGCTTCCAGCTGACCCGTACTTCCCCCAGCTCCTGAGAGGTATTGCAAGGTCAATTGCCGGCGGCGTCACTCACCGGGGCGGGATGCCAGCCACTCGGCCACTTCCGCATAAGTGCCGCGGAACAGCACAGTGCCGGCATGTTTCTGCATGGTGTGATCGTAGGCGCGGTCGTAGTACTCGCTCAGCAGCGACATCACCACCGGGATATAGCCGTCGCTGTTGCCGCTGCGGGCCAGCTCGGCATTGGCGGCAGCCAGCTGTTCGTCCAGCTGCTGGTGGCGCAGGCCGCCCAGGCGCTTGCGCAGGCGCGCCAGGCTGGTGCGTAATTCTTCCCCCAGGGCTGTGTGCGGTCCTTCATCGGCGTCGGCGAAGCGGGTCAGTGCGGTGCTGACATAGTCGCGCACGATCCGCCGGGCGCGGTCCTCCACCGGCTCGTCCACCAGCACCCGCGGCGCTACATGCATACCCTGGCGCAATATCACCGGCAGCGCGCAGCGCCCGATCAGGCGGCTTTCGTCCTCCAGGAAAACCGGTCCCTGTCCCTCGCCGAGCTTCAGGAGTTCGATACCCAGTTCATTCTCGAAGTCGATCTGCGAAGGCTGGGGCAGGCTGGTACGGCCGAATGATGATCCCCGGTGCCGGGCAATCCCCTCCAGGTCCACCGCGCGGTGGGCATATTGCAGCAGCTCGGTCTTGCCGGACCCGGTGTGGCCGCTCAACACCACAAAGGACAGGCGCGCGCACTGGCGCGCCAGCTCCTCGATCAGGAAAGTGCGCATCGCCTTGTAGCCGCCCTCGACCAGCGGGTAGTCGATGCCGGCCTCGCGCAGCAGCTGCTGGGCGGTGCGCGAGCGCAGCCCGCCGCGGAAGCAGTACAGGTAGCCATTGGGGTGGCGCTCGATAAACCCGCGCCAGGCGGCCAGGCGCTCGGCCCGGACCTCGTCGGTGGCCAGGGTCCAGCCCAGGTCGATCGCGGCCTGCTGGCCGGCCTGTTTGTACTCGGTACCCACCGCCTCCCGTTGGCGATCGTCCAGCAGGGGGTGGTTCTCACTGGTGGGGAAGGCGCCGCGGGCAAATTCCACCGGGGCGCGCACATCCATCAGCGGGATGTCATCCAGGAACAGCTGGCGGTAGTTGTCGGTGTTGTGGCGCAAATCATGACTCCTCTCAAGGCGGCGTGAGTGTAACCTGAAAAGAGGATTTCCACAGGACCAGGTTGCCACGGACGCCGGCTTCCCATGACGCTCGACCAGCTCACGCTCTTCATTATTCTCAGCATTACCATCGCCATGTTTATCTGGGCGAACTGGCGCCATGACATGGTGGCGCTGGGATCGCTCCTCGCCTGTGTGGTGACGGGGCTGGTGGCGCCGGAGGACGCTTTCGATGGTTTTGGCCACCCGGCGGTGGTGACCGTTGCCTGTGTGCTGATCCTCAGTCGCGGCCTGCAGAGCACTGGCGCCATGGATGTCCTGGCCCAACGGCTGATCCCCAGGAGCGGCAGCGTAACCGCAATCATCGCTGCGCTGACCGCGGTCGGGGCGCTGATGTCCGGCTTTATGAACAACGTCGGCGCCATGGCATTGTTGATGCCGGTGGCAGCGGATGTGGCCGAGCGTAACAAGCTGCCACCGGGCAAGGTACTGATGCCGTTATCGTTCGGCACCATCCTGGGGGGCATGACCACCCTGATCGGCACCCCGCCCAACCTGATCGTATCGGGCTTTCGCGACAGCGCCGGTGCCGGCAGTTACGGTATGTTTGATTTCACCCCGGTAGGCCTGGTGGTGGCACTGGTGGGCGTGGCGTTTGTATCGCTGATCGGCTGGCGCCTGGTTCCGTCCCGCACCCAGGCGGGGGCCGCCACCTTTGACACCGGTACCTACCTGACCGAGGCGCTGGTGGAGGAGAAAAGCGCCGCCGATGGGAAAACCCTGTGGGAAATCTCGCAGATGCTGGAAGAGGAGGATGCCCAGGTTGTGGGGGTGGTGCATAACGACACCCGGGTCTCCCCGGCCACGCCGGCGCAACGCATCCGTAGCGGGGATATCCTGATCATGGAGGCGGAACCGGAGGCGCTGACCACGTCGGTTTCGAAGCTGGGCTTGCGCCTGGCGGCAGACCCGGAAGAGGAGGATGCCCAGGACAAGAAGCAGGAGCAGCGCCGGGAAAAGAAGGAAAAGAAGAGCCGTCACCGGGAGAGCGGCGATGAGGAAGAGAAAGATAAGGACAAAGAGCGCTCCACCGCCGACGATATCCAGCTGCGGGAACTGGTAGTAATGCCGGATTCGCCACTCACCGGCCGTACATCGCGCATGTTGCGGTTGCCGGCCCGCTATGAAATCAACCTGCTGGCGCTGTCCCGCCAGGGGCGTCGCTCGGTCCGGCGCCTGCGCTCGACCCCGCTGCGGCCCGGTGACGCGCTGCTGATGATGGGTACCGACGACAGCCTGAATACTTTCGCTGCGGAGCAGGGCTGTGTTCCCCTGGCCAAGCGGGATATCAGTATCCCCAACAAGGAAAAAGCCGTGGTCGCCCTGGTGGCCATGGCGCTCGCGGTGGCGGGGGCGGCCTTCGGCCTGCTGCCCGCGGCGATCTCGTTTTCGGCCTGCGTGCTGGCTTTTATGGCGCTGAAGGTAATGCCGCTGCGCAGCGTCTACGAGTCTGTGGACGGTGCGGTAATTGTGTTGCTGGGGGCACTGATTACCGTGGCGGAGGTAATGGAGCAGACCGGCGCCGCGGACCTGATCGCTCGAGTGCTGCTGGATAATATTGCCCAGGGTAACGCAGTGATTACCCTGGTGATCCTGCTGGTGGTAACCATGACCCTGTCGGACTTCATGAACAATGCCGCCACCGCCGCGGTGATGTGCTCGATCGCCATCAGTGCCGCGGCCCAGCTGCAGGTGAACCCCGACAGTTTCCTGATGGCGGTGGCGATCGGCGCATCCTGCGCCTTCCTGACCCCGGTGGGGCACCAGAACAATACGCTGATCCTGGGGCCCGGTGGCTTTAAGTTCAGCGATTACTGGCAGATGGGGCTGCCCATGGAAATCCTGGTGATACTGGTGAGCGTACCTATGCTGTTGTGGGTCTGGCCGCTCTGACCCTGCCAATGGTGCGGGTATTCAGGCGATGGAATCGTCTACCGGTTGCGCCAGCTCCGCCAGGAATTTGCCGCAGAAGCGCAATACATCGGTTACCGTGACGATGCCGGCGAGTTCGCCCTCGCGCATTACCAGCACCGAGCCGATGCCGGTATCGGCCATGGCCATCAGGATCCGGTCCAGGGGGTCGTGGATATCGGCAATATAGGGGCGCCGGGCACAGAGGTCGTGTACATACAGCTGTTGCTCCTCCAGCCGGTGTCCCGGAGCGTTGGCGCGCTCTATATCGCCCCGCGAGATAATCGTTTCCAGGTCTCCATCCCGGGTTACCGGCAGGTGGTGGACCTCGTGCTCTTCCATCATTTCCAGTGCCGCCTCAACCGTGGCATTGATATCAATATGTAACGGAAAAGGCGTCATGACTGCAGCGAGTGTGGGTATCTGGTGAATATCATGCGGTTTTGACATATGGGCCCCCGGGTTTTTCCAGCCCAAGTAGCATAGGCCATGGGATCGGCAGGGCCAAACAGATGAACTGTGCGCCACCGCAGCCTTAGAACAAAAAGTAAGTCTTACCTGGTGTTTTTGGAATATTGATTCTTTATGGCTGTGGTTATCCCGTGAGGCAGGCAATACCAGTTGATATTTAGGGGGGAGGGCTTATTATTCTGCCCCCCGCCGCGCAATACCCCAGCGGCCGGAATGTATATAATTGATGCAACGAGTTATCCAACCTTTATTCGGAATTGTGTCTGGAATCTGTTTTTTGGTTCCGTACAGCCCCGGGGCTGGTAATAACACTCCGTTTAACCGTCGTTTTTCCCGTTCAGGTGCGCCAGTATCGATTGGCTGGAAACCTTTACGGGGTTATATGCCCATGCCCTGGGAAAGTAAAAATAACGGCGACGGTATGGTGGTAATACATAAATAAGTATTAAAAAATTTTATTTGTTTAATAGATTCCTGGTTTCCTGCCAGTGCGTGCATGATCCCAGTCAGCCCGCAGCGTTTTGGCAGCGCAGGAATTGTCCCAGCAAGCACTATCAATATTGCAAGAGTCGAGGTGGAGTGAATGTTTCAGGAGTTTGACCAGATTGAGCAGCAGATTGCCGAGCACCAGGCAAAAATAGAGGAGCTGCAGGAGCAGATGGCCCGGGCGGAACGCAAAAAAGACGGTGTAATTGCTTTCGATAAAGCGCTGGTCAACCTGTCGGCTGAATACCAGATGGACGAAGAGGAGTTCTTTGTCGCCCGTGGTGAGGCCATTGTGAACTGGCTCGTGGCCCAGCTCGATGATGAGGATGCACCGGAATATGTGCAGACCCTGAAGGCGCGCGTGGCCCGCTCGCTGAAGCGTAATGGCGAGGCACCGAAGCGTGGGCGTAAGGCTGCCAACGGCAAGGCCAGCGAGCCCAAGCTGGAAGTTGGCCATTACCGCAATCCTTACACCGGCGGAACCGTGGAAAAGAAAAAGCGCAACCCGAAGCAGCTGAACCAGTGGATTGAAGAGCACGGGCTGGAAACAGTGAAAGAGTGGAAGATCTGATTACCTGAGAAAAACCGGGCAGAAGGTTTCTGCCCGGTTTTTTTACGTTCGATATTCCCCTTTCCATTTCCCTTTCCCTTACTCCTGCCTGTCCAGTATCTCGCCAATGAGTTCGCCAACAGTGCTGGACGCCTTACCGTAGCGGTGCTCGCAAAAGGCATTGCCGAGACGGCTGCGTTCAAGGTTGACTTCTACTGTGCGGGCACCGGCCAGATTGGCATATTCAACAAAGCCTGCTGCCGGATAGACATTGCCGGAAGTGCCAACGCTGATAAACAGGTCGCAGCGTGAGAGTGCATCGTAGATGCGATCCATCTGCAGGGGCATTTCCCCGAACCAGACCACATGCGGGCGCAGGGTGCCGGTGCGGTGGCAGCATGCGCAGGGCATATCGACGGTGAGATCGCCGCGGAGGGGGAACAACCGGCCGCTGGCACTACAGCGCATCTTCAGCAGCTCCCCGTGCATATGCACCAGCGCGCGGCTGCCGGCGCGTTCGTGCAGGTCGTCGATATTCTGGGTGACCAGCAGGAAATTTCCGGTACAGGCCTGTTCAAGCTCCGCGAGGGCCTGGTGTGCCGGATTCGGGGCGACTGCCGGCGACAGCAGTTGCCGGCGCCGGGCATTGTAGAAAGCCTGCACCAGTTGCGGGTCCCGCGCGAAGGCTTCCGGGGTGGCCACATCTTCCAGGCGATGGTTTTCCCACAACCCGTCGCCGCCGCGGAATGTCTGCAGGCCGGATTCCACGGAAATTCCAGCCCCGGTCAGTACAACGATATTCTGGTAGCGCATTGGCAATGCCCGGCTCTGGATCAGTTGCGTGGAAAACCGGTATTGGGCCCGGAGTACCCGAAAACGGGTTGGCCGGGCCGCGGCTCAGTGAAGCTTCATGCGCGGTTTTACAAAGCGGTTGGCCTGTCCCACCAGGTAGATCACCATGGCTTTTGCCCAGCCGTGCACGGCAGCGAGATGCATGCGGTACAGCGAGCGATAGGCGAGCCCGGCAACGCGTCCCTCGATGGTAAGGCTGCCTTTGACCAGCGCTCCCATCAGGTTGCCCACCGCGGTGTGCTTGCTGAGGGATACCAGCGACCCCCGGTCGTTGTAGCGAAATGCCCGCAGGGGTTTTCCTTCAACCCTGGCAATCAGGTTGTGCTCTGCCACGCCAGCCATCTGTTGCGCGGATTGCGCCCGGGGTGGCACGCGGAAATTCCTGGCATCCAGGCAGCCGGCACAGTCGCCTATGGCGAAGATGTCCGGGTCGGTATCCGATACCAGCTCTGGTGAAACCTCAATCTGGTTGAGCTTGTTGGTGGCCAGGCCATCGAGGCGGGAAAGGAAGTCCGGCGCCTTGACGCCCGCTGCCCAGACACGGATGGCCGCCGGGATTTTCTCGCCGTCTGCAGTGGTCAGCCCGTCGGCCGACGCCTCGGCTACCGCACAGCCGGTTATGACCCGTACACCCAGGCGTTGCAGTTCCCGTTCGGCGTTGTTGCCGAGCCGTGCGGGCAGGGCCGGTAACAGGTGGTCTCCCGCCTCGATCAGGGTAATCTGGAGTGCATCGCTGTCGATCTTGCCATAGCGTCCCATCTGCTCTGCGGCATCCACCAGTTCTGCCGCCAGTTCCACGCCCGTGGCTCCGCCGCCGACAATGGCAATCTGCAGGCGCTCGGTGGTGCGGGTTTCCAGCTGCAGGAACCGGTCCAGCAGCAGCCGGTGAAAGCGGCGAGCCTGCTCACTGCTGTCGAGGAAGACGCAGTGTTCGCGCACCCCCGGCGTGTTGAAGTCATTGCTCTGGCTGCCAAGGGCCAGCACCAGGTAGTCGTACTCGAGCTCCCGCGCGGGAACCAGCTCGTGGTCATCCTCGTCGATAACCGGTGACAGGGTAATAACCTTGCGCTCGCGGTCGACAGACTCGAGGCTGCCCAGCTCGAAGTTGAACTGGTTCTTGCGGGCATGTACCTGGTAATTGAGTGCGTCGAGGCCGGTGTCAATCGAGCCGGTGGCCACCTGGTGCAGCAGGGGTTTCCAGATATGGGTGCGGTTCCGGTCCACCAGGGTTACCCGGGCGGCGGGATTTTTCCGGGTGCGGCCGGGCAGTAGCGAACGATTGAAATAGTGCCCGAGACGGGTGGCGAGCTGTAGCCCCCCGGCACCGCCGCCGACGATTACGATCTGCTTCATGGATGGTCTTCCTGTGTCGTTTTTGAATTCGACTCCCCAACTGTGAAGACCTGATTCTGATTAGTTATGGGCGCAGTATCTCGCGCCGGCAGCGGCTTGGCAATGCCGCGCTGGCGCGTGCCACTGCGGGAGCCGGTCAGGCGCGTACCGGCTCAGCGTTCTCCGCGCGGGGGACTGGGCGGGATTGCTCGCCGGCCCGCTGCAGGGTAATCGGCTGGTCACCGGTTATCTCCGTCACACTGCCGATGATGGTCGCATCGGTGCAGCCTACGCGGTGCAGCTCGCGCAGGCAGTCGCCCGCCCGGTCCGACGGTACCGCAGCCAGCAGGCCGCCGCAGGTCTGCGGGTCCGCCAGCAGCGCCCAGTGTGGCAGCGGCTGCCAGGCACGCGGGTTCTGCACCCGGTCGTAAAAGCGCGCATTTTGGGGATGCAGGCTGGATAACCAGCCCGCTTCGACACAGTCGGCGGCTCCCTCGACCAGCGGCAGCTCCTCCGCCACCAGTGACGCACCACACGCCGGCGGGCCGGCCAGCATTTCCAGCAGGTGGCCCAGCAGGCCGAAGCCGGTGACGTCGGTGAGGGCATGGGTGCCATAGCGCCCGAACACATCCGCGGCACCGGCGTTACTGGTCAGCATGGTTGCCAGTGCATGCTCCACCCAGCGCGGGTGGGCGGCACCGGCGCCCTCCGCGGCCAGTACCGCGCCGATGCCCAGGGGCTTGGTGAGTATCAGCTGGTCGCCCACCTGGGCACCGGTCTTTTCAAGCAGCTGGCCGGCATCGGCGAGCCCGTTGACGGTCAGGCCCAGTTGCATTTCGGCACCCTCGGCGGTGTGGCCGCCGCCCAGCGCGCAGTCGTGCCGGTTGAGTTCGTAGATGGCGCCGTCGAGCAATTGCTGCAGGTCACGCTGCACCAGTTCCGGTGCTGCTACCGGCAGGGTGGCCAGCAGCTGCGCGGTCACGGGCCGTGCATGCATGGCAAACAGGTCGGACAGTGCGTGCAGGGTCGCCAGGCGGCCAAAGATCCACGGGTCGTCGATGGGCGCCCGCAGCTGGTCCGAGCTCTGCACCAGCAGCTGGCCGGGGGGCAGCTCCATTACCGCCGCATCGTCACCGGCGCCGCGCAGCAGGAACTGCGACTGCTGGCGCGGCAGTTGCTGCAGTGCCCGCTGCAGGATCTCCGCACCCACCTTGGCGCCACAGCCGTTACAGCGCATCTGTGACAGGGCGGCGCCGCCGCGTTCGCGCACCGCCTCGGGGCGGCGGCGGAACAGTTGCCGTCCGCCGTCGCGGTCCATGTCCACCGGTAACTCGGCAAAGCGGCGCATAAACGCACGGTCGATATGGTCTTTCCAGCGCCACAGGGATCCTCCCGCCAGGGCCAGGCCGTTGCGGGATGCCACCGCGCGCCGGTCGCCGCAGGACAGCAGGCTGAGAAAATCGCGCTGGGGCCGGAAGGCCCGCAGGGGACGCTCGGTTACCGCGGCGCGCAGGTTATGGAACAGCACCGGGCCCTGGCGCACCGCGTAGACACCGGCCTTGGGCAGCGGTGACGGCACGAAGCTGGCGGTGTCGCCGGCGGCGAACACATTGTCAAAGCCTTCGGCGCGCAGGTTCTCGTCGACACGGACAAAACCCCGCTCATCCAGCGCCAGGCCGCAGTCGGCCAGCCACGGGTGGGCCCCCGCATTGGTGCACAGGGCAATTTCATCCAGTGCCAGGGTGCGATCGTCGTCACTGACCAGGCCCTCGTCGGTGACCGCCTGCACACGCCAGTTGCGGTGCACGGTAACTCCCAGCCGGCGCAGTTCACCCGCTACCAGCCGGCGTGCCAGTAGCGGGTAGCCGTCGGGCAGGTGCGCACCGCCATGGACCAGGTGCACCTCGACCCGCCCGGTATAGATCTGTTCTTCCAGCGACCATGCAATAGCCATGGCCAGCTCGCAGCCGCCGGCGCCGCCACCCACCACACCGATACGGATATGCTCGCGGCTCTTCAGTACACGCTGCTGCAGCTGCTGCCAGAAATGGTGGAAGCGGTTGATGGGTTTTACCGGCACTGCGCGCTGGGCACCCGGCAGGTTGCGGGCTGGGCCGGCGCCGATATCCAGTGAAACCAGGTCGTATTCCAGCTCCGGGCGGCCCTCCAGGGAGATGCGTCGGCTGACCGGGTCAATACGGCGTGCACGGGCACGGATAAAGCGGGCGCCCGCGGCGCGACACAGGCGCACCAGGTCGATATGGGTTTCGTCCAGCTGGTAGTGGCCTGCCACCAGCCCCGGCAGCATGCCGGAATAGGCTGTCTGTACGTCGGGGGACACCAGGGTCAGGCGCACACCGGGCAGGGGGTTCATGGCCCACATCTGCAAGACAATGGCGTGGGAGTGTCCGCCGCCGACAAGGACGATGTCCTGGTAATCAGGGTTCTGTTGCATGATCGCTCGCCGGGAAACCCGGGTGAGTGGTTGGTTGAGATAGACAGTCTATCTGTTCGATCCGAATTCGCATGGAAGTCGGGCGCATTATGGCGAAAGCCGGCGACAGCCGCCAAAAAAAATCGTGGCGCTGGTCTTTAATTACCGGGCACAAGTGCGGTTAGCGCTTGCACCAAATTCATTGCTCCCGCGCCAGTGTCATCAATAATGCCAAAGCAGTCCGCCCAGCAAAGTCCCGATCATGTCGCGCGCCTGCTATGGCTGGTGGTGGGAATTGTCGTGGTAACGGGCCTGCTTCAGCTGGTGTTGGCCATGGTGCTGGAACAGCGCCTGGAAACCTGGCTGGAGCAGCGGGGTTACCGCGCCGACATCGGTTACCTGCACCTGTCGATTGCCGACCTGCGTGTGGAAATCCACGGTGTGGAATTGCGCAATCGCGAGGGGCGCGGTTTGCGTGCCCGCGAACTGATGCTCGATTACAGCTGGTGGCAGCTGCTGCGGCGCCGTATGCATTTCCAGCGCGCCTGGCTGGATGGTGTTGAGTTCGACCTGGAATCGCGACCGGGAGAGCAGGTGCGGCGCATCTGGGAAGTCGCCGGCTGGGACCTGGGCGAGGGCGGGCAAAAGCGCGACCGGGATTTTCAGCTGTTGATCGACCAGCTCTATATCCGTGACAGCCAGCTCTGTTATCGCGCCCGCGAAGCCTGGAAGAAACCCAATTGCCTGCAATTCAGTCGCCTGTCGGCACAGGACTGGCGGCTGTCACTACACCGCGAGGGCGACACCCCCCTGCAGGTCGAAGTGGCTGCCGGGAAACTGTCGGCGCGTGACCTACTGGTGCGTGAACAGGGTTCCCGGTCGATCCATACGGTACTGGTAGGGCTTGACCTGACCGATGCGTTGTTTGCCCGGCCCGGTACCCGCATCACTGCCGTGGAACTGGTGGCGGATCGTTTTGGCAGTTGCCTGCCGCAGGAATGGGCCGATGCCTTCCCCGCCTTCGGGCGCATCATCGGGCACTGTGGCATCGCCCGCCGGTTACAGCTGGAGGGCGACCTGTCTTTCAGTTTCGGGTCCGGCGCGCAGGTCGGTTGGCTGCGTGGCAACGGCCAGGGCGTGATCCTGCGCCGCAGTGACCGGCGCTGGCCCGACTGGCGCGCGGAAACCCTGGACATCAACCAGATGGAATACTCCCGCAGCGCAAGCGCGCTCGCCTGGCAGCAGGGCGGTGCCACCGCGTTCGACTGGTGTCCGCCGGCGTGGCGCCGGCCGGGGATGCACTACTGCGTGCGCGCCGGCAGTATGAACCTGCCCGACCCCACCACTATCGACTGGCAGAACCGCCTGGTGATCCACGGTGGCCCGGTGGACCTGCGGCAGGTACAACTGCTGGATGTCGCTGGTGCCAACAACGACCCACTCACTGCCCACAGTGTTTTCGCCTCCTCCCTGGAATACCGTGGCAAGTCACGCCGCCTGTCCCTGGACGCCTTCCAGCTGGAAAGTGCCAGCGGCTGCCTGCCCGGGCGACTGTGGGGGATACCGGATTATTGCGGTCGGCTGGCGGGCCTGAAAACCCCGGAGCGACTCGGTTTTCGCTTCCCCGACAGCACCCGGGACCTGCCCCTGGGTGCCAGCAGTGGCCCCCTGCGCCTGGGGCAGCTGCAACTGTGGCAGAAGCCGGCAGCGGGTCGTCGTGGGGAGCAGAAGCAACTGCTCGAGCTGGAGGCATTGCGCTGGCAGCGGCTTAACCTGCTGGGTGGCGAGACGCCCTACCTGGTGCAGGATTTCTCGCTGGCACACCTGTCGGGTTGTGTCCCCGATGCTGCATTGCCGAAAGACCTGCGCCCCCTTTGCGGGCGCGCACAGCACCTGCAGGGACGCGGCAGCTTTGCCTGGCAGGGCGGCGAAGCGGGATACCTGGTGGCGGGCGAGCTGGTGCTGGAACGACTGCTGCTGGCCGACGGCCTGCACCAGCCCACCGGCCTGCTGCTCACCGGCCTGCACGGGGGGCCGGCAATGTTGCGCCTGGCGGGCGGGGAGAGGGCCACTGGTCCTGGCACGGGGCGCGCCGGGGGAGGTGCGTCGCCGGGAAGCCCGGCTGGTGATGGCGAATTCGCAATCGGGGCAGAAAAGGGCCTGCTGCCGGAAGAATTGGCGCGCTCGCGCCGTGAAGCCGATGGGACGGAAGAGCCGGACGGCCCCGGCACTACAAGCCTTGATAACCCCAACCTGAAGGTGGAGGAATTCACGCTGGCGCAATTACAGGGGTGCCTGCCGCCGGCCTGGGAAGTATTGCTTTATCGCAATTCCGCCGGGATGCCCACCTGTTTCGAGATGGACAAACTCGAGCAGGAGAGCGAACTGCGCCTGGCCTGGGGTGGCGGCCTGTTACTGCAGGCCGGCGATACCAGTGCGGAGCGGGTACTTGCCACCACCCGCGGCGGGCGCGAGCTCCTCTACCTGGAGGCGCTGGAGATACCGGCTGCGAAGGTCCTTTTGCCTGCCGCCGGGCCGCGCCTGGTGGAACTGCCCGGCATGTCCCTGGAGGCGGCCCGCGGTTGCCGGCCGCGGAAGGGCAGTCGCGACACCGGGAACACGGCGGAATGCGCCCGGCTGGAAGACCTGGCCCTGGGGAACAGCTTCAGCATTCGCGCCGACGCGCGCCAGCTGGCCATGGACCTGGGTGAATCCCGGCTGGGACAGGCGCGGCTGCTGGGTGCCGAAGATGAGTACCTGGCGGGGATTGAAGACGCCCGTGTCGGCTTGCTGAAGCTCGACTGGTCGCGGCCGGACAAGATGCCCGACCGGTTACGTGCGCAGGACGTGGCAGTGGCAGAAGTCCACGGTTGCCTGCCGGAGAGTGTCTCCCTGCGGCCGGGATTGCCGCGCTGTGGTTCGGTCGACGATGTGAGGCTGCAGGGCAGTGACGACGCAGCCGAATTGCGACTGGGGGAAACGGTGATGAAAACATCGCCGGTGGCCCGGCCGCTGTGGCGGTTCGAGTCGGCGCGCGTGGCAGAGCTGGGGCTGGATGAGGAGGCGCTGTTGCTGCGCAACCTGGAGCTGCGGGAAGTGCAGGCCTGCGGCATGCGCGAGCTCTTGCCGCCGGCCGTGCGGGCGCGCGGGGTCGGCGACTGCATCGTGGCGCCGCGACTCGAGTTCACCGGTGTCAGCCGCATCGGCCTGGGCGCCGCGGCGCCAATGGTGGAACTGGCAGCGCTACAGCCGGAGCCAATCCGGCTCTGGCAGGAAGGCGGTGATTTCGCCCGTTTTGGCGTGGACCAACTGGGCTGGCAAAGGCTGCGCTGGAGCGGCGGGACAGAGCTGTCCGTCACCGATTTCCGGTTGGGCGGCTTTGTCGGCTGTGATACGGGTCCTGTTGCGCGGGCGGTGGAGCAAGTGGCGGAGGCGCTGGAACCCCCGGCCACCGAACCCTGTATCCGCCTGCGCAGCCTGTCCCTGCCGGGCCGGCAACAATTGTCGCTGGCGGGGCCATTCGGCAGCGATGGCGCCATCGAGCTGGACGGTCTGGTAATCAGTGGCCGCGCCGGGCGGCCGCTGGAAATCCGGCAGCTGCGACTGGACCAGCTGAGCTATGGGGGGGAGTCGCCCTTTATCAGCCTGGCGGGAGCCAGTGGGTGTCTCTCCGCAGACTGGTTCCCGGGTACCGGCCTGACCCCCTGCTACCAGCTGGGTGAGATCCGCGTGGAGCGGCGGGGCGTCGACCCGGCCAACGGTGCCAGTACCATTTACGGCCTGACAGTGGGGGAGGGCCGGTTCACCCAGGACGGTTTCCCGTCCGGGCTGCCTTCCGGGTTGCTGCTGTTTGACTCCCTGGGCGCCGACCGTGTGTATCTTGGCGAAGGCCTCTTCGCGGTCGATGGCCTGTTGCTGGATACCATCTCCGGTTGCCTGCCGAGGGGGTACGTGGCGCCGATCCACCACTGCTTTACCCTCGGGCGGCTGGATGTCGACGGCAGTTACCGGGCCGGGGACCAATACCTGCAGCTGGCAAAGCTTGATGCCAACGAGTTGCTGGTACTCGGCACCGATGGGCGGGAGCTGGTGCGGGCCACCGAGATCCATACCGCGCAGGCAGTACTGCGTGAAGGGGAAATCGGGATACCGTGGCTGGAGGCCAGTGAGCTGGGATTCCTGGGGCGCCACGAGGAGGCGCCCGAATTCAAGCGCCATGGCTGGGACAGTGAGGTGCGGCAGTTGCGGGCGGAGCAGGTAACCTATTCAACTGCAGCCAACGCGCTGGAGATCAGCGATCTTGAGATCGAGCGGCCCAAGCTGATCCTGTTCCGCGACAAGGGAGGCGACTTCCCGATTGAAGAGCGATTCGGGAAGCTGTTGGGAGTGGAGGGCGAACCCGAGCCCGCTACCGCGGAACGGCGGCCGTTCCGTTACCGGCTGCATCACGCCACCCTGCAGGGAGGACGCTTTACCTGGCTCGACCGGCAGGGGCAGTTCCGCGCACGGCTGCCTATCCGCCAGATCTACGTAAAGCTGGAAAATGCCGGCAATTATCCCGAGGACGACCCGGCCACGATCGTATTGAAAGGCCGTCCCGGCGGCTATGGCGAGCTGCAGCTGGCGGGTACGCTCGATTACCTGGCGACAGAAAAATGGAATGCCAGCCTGACTGCCAGCATCGCCAACGCCAACCTGATTCCCGCCACGCCGTATATGGCCAACCTGCTGGGCTATAAAATCCTGCAGGGCCAGCTGGATGCTGTTGTCGATATCATCATCCACGAAAACAAGGTGGACGCGGTGGCAGACATGCGCCTGAATAAAATACGGGTGCGCCGGGTGCGTGACAGCGATCAGCTGTCGGTGGAAGAATCAATGATTCCCCTGAACGTCGCTCTCTACCTGTTGCGGGACGGGAAGGGCGATGTCCGCTTCACCATGCCGGTGACTGGCAACCTCTACGACCCGAGTTTTTCCTTCAGCTTTATTTTCAGCGAGCTGTTGCAGCGCGCCATTCTCGAGGCCCTGTTCAGCTATTTTACCCCGCTGGGCTTTTACAGCCTGGGGCAACTGGCATGGCAACGCCTGATGGCAGTGGACTTTGACCCGATTGAATTTGCGCCAGGCAGCGCCGAGCTGAATGATGCCGCCAGGCGGCAGCTCGACGAGGTTGTGGAAACCCTGCAGGAAAGACCGGAGGCGCGTCCCGGTATCTGCGGCATTGCGAATGCCCGCGACTGGCACGCACTGGACCCGCAGACCACGCCACCCATGTGGCACAGTCGCCGGACACGGGAAACACTGTACCGGTACCCGCCGATTGAAAAACTGGAGGAACTGGAACGCCTGGCGCGCCGGCGCAGTCGCGCGGTGGCCCGGTTCCTGATTGAGGCCGGTATTTCCGCCGATGAATTTATCCAGTGCGCGCCCGATTACAACGGCCGGGATTTCGACGAGCCGCGGGTGGAGTTTTCCAGTTAGGGGCGCGCGGGCGTTGAATACCCGGCCGTCCACAGATAGTGCGCGGCAATTGCCGGGATTGGAAAACCCAATTGCCAGCTATGGTTGAAAAGCCGTTCATGTGAATGCAGTTTATTGACGTGCGATCCACTTTGCGGGTTTTCCCGATTGTGGCAATACCTGCCAAGTGGCAGAAATCTGCAGCGCAAGCGCTCATCAAAGGGAGACGCCAACATGCCGAAGAACCTCGCCCAGAAACTGATCGAGTCACACCTGGAAAGCGGCACCCTGGAACCGGGCAGGCCGATCGAACTTAAGATCGACCAGACCCTGACCCAGGATGCCACCGGCACCATGGTGATGCTCGAATTCGAAGCGCTGGGGCTGCCGCGGGTCAAGACCGAGGTGTCGGCGCAGTATGTCGACCACAACCTGCTGCAGACAGACTTCAAGAACGCCGACGATCACCTGTTCCTGCAGAGCGCCTGTCGCAAGTTCGGCGCCTGGTACTCGCGCCCGGGCAACGGTGTCAGCCACCCGGTGCATATGTCCTGCTTCGGGGTGCCCGGCAAGACCCTGCTGGGGTCCGACAGCCACACCTGTGCCGCTGGTTCCATGGGCATGCTGGCGATTGGCGCCGGCGGGTTGCAGGTGGCCCTGGCCATGGCGGGTATGCCGTTCTCCGTCACCATGCCCAAAATCATGGGGGTGAAGCTGGAGGGCGAACTGCCACCCTGGGTCAGCGCCAAGGACATTATCCTGGAAATGCTGCGCCGGCATTCGGTCAAGGGCGGGGTCAACAAGGTCATCGAATATTACGGGCCTGGCCTGAAGAACCTCACGGCGATGGATCGCCACGTGATTGCCAATATGGGCCAGGAACTGGGCGCCACCTCCAGCGTGTTCCCTGCCGATGAAACGGTACGCGCCTTCCTGCGCCAGCAGCAGCGCGAGGACGACTTTGTCGAGCTGAAGGCCGACGAGGGGGCTACCTATGACGAGGAAGAGACCATCGACCTGTCTTCGCTGGAGCCGCTGATCGCCTGCCCCTCCAGTCCGGACAATGTGGTGCCGGTGAGCGAAGTGGCGGGCAAGCCAATCTACCAGAGTTATATCGGTTCCTCCGCCAACCCGGGCCTGCGGGATTTTGTGATACCGGCGCGGATGGTGGAGGGCAAACATGTGGACGAGAGCGTCTCGTTCGACATCAACCCCACTTCCCGCCAGTTGCTGGAGGAGATCAGCCGTACGGGTGACCTGGCGCGACTGCTCGAGGCGGGTGCGCGCCTGCACCAGACCGGTTGCGGTGGCTGTATCGGCATGGGCCAGGCTCCGGCCAGCGGCCAGATCAGCCTGCGCACGGTACCGCGCAATTTCCCCGGTCGCTCCGGCACCAAGGAAGACCAGGTTTACCTCTGCAGCCCCGAAACGGCCACCGCCAGCGCACTGCGCGGTGAGATCACCGATCCCCGCGATATGGATATGGACTACCCGCAATTCAGCGAGCCCGATGAGCTGCCGGATATGCGCCCGCTGCTGCAGCCGCCGCAGGAAATCCCGGTGGAAGTGGAGCTGGTCAAGGGCCCCAATATCCAGCCGCTACCGGATTTTGACCCGCTGCCGGAAACATTGAAGGGCCCGATCCTGCTGAAGGCCGGCGACAATGTCTCCACCGACGAGATCCTCCCGGCCGGCGCCGAGATCCTGCCGCTGCGCTCGAATATTCCCGAGATCAGCCGCTACACCTTCTCGCGCATTGACGAGCAGTTTTACGACCGTGCCATGGACCTGGATGGCGACAGTTTTGTGATCGGCGGTGAGAATTACGGCCAGGGTTCCAGCCGCGAGCACGCCGCCATTACCCCCCGTTACCTGGGTGTGCGTTGCGTGATTGCCAAGAGCATGGCGCGCATCCACCGGCGCAACCTGATCAATTTCGGTGTGCTGCCGCTGCTGTTCGACAAACCGGAGGATTACGACCGGCTGGAGCAGGACGCCGAGCTGGAAATCGACAACCCTGCCGACCAGCTGAAGGAGGGTGAGCCGGTGGAAGTCAGGGATGGCAAGAGCGGCGACACCTTCACCGTGGTACACAACCTCTCCGCTGAGGAAATCGATACCCTGAAACAGGGCGGGCTGATCAACAAGACACGCAAGGACCATCCGGATATCGACGCCTGATCCGGTCCCGCCCGGGGTTTATTCGCATGGAAGCGCTGCAGCAGTTCCTGGATATCGACTGGCAGCTGGTATTGCACCACGTGGTTGATATGGCCTGTGCCTATGTGCTGGCTTTGCCCATCGGCTGGGACCGGGAAAAGCGCGAGCGCTCTGCAGGCCTGCGAACTTTCCCGCTGGTGGCGGTGGCCGCCTGTGGTTACACGCTGGTGGGGTTCGCGGTGCTGGACTCCACCGGCGCCGAAGGCCGGGTGATCGAGGGGATCATCACCGGCATGGGCTTTATCGGCGGCGGCGCCATCCTGAAAAGCGTGTCCGAGGGCGAGGGGCGTGTGCAGGGCACGGCGACGGCGGCGAGCCTCTGGGCCACCGGCGCCATCGGCCTGTCGGTGGCCCTGGGCCGCATGGAGATAGCCATCGTGATCAGCGCGCTCACCTTTACCACCCTGCGGGTGGTGACATCGGCCAAGGAGCACCTGCCGGGGGTGAAAAAAACAGAGGATCCCGGCGATTAGGCGGTACTGCTGGTAAGCCGGTCCAGCCGCAGGCGCTCGCGGTGATCGAACAGGCGGCGCGAAGCCACGCTCACCGCGACAAAGGTGCCGAAGCCGGTGCCGGCGGCAATGGTGAACATGATCAGGATCTGGTATTTCACCGCCAGTGCCGGCGCCGTGCCCGCCAGGATCTGGCCGGTCATCATGCCCGGCAGCGAGACAATACCGGCCGCCGCCATCGAGTTGATGATCGGCATCAGCCCCGAGCGCATGGCTTCGCGGCGGATGCTACCGCAGGCGCTGGACCAGGTTTCCCCCAGCATCAGGCGGTTCTCCACCAGCTGGCGCTGTCGCCACAGCCCCTCGGTCAGGCGGTCCAGTCCCAGTGCCACGCCGGTCATGGTGTTGCCCAGCATCATGCCCAGCAGCGGGATTGCGTACTGTGGCTCGTACCAGGGCGTGGGCCCGATCACCGCCACCAGGGTGAGCACGGTAACGCTGAATGCCGAGACAAACATGGCGGCGGTGCCGATGGTAAAGCTCCAGCCGCCGCGCAGTCGTCGCTGCTGCCGCGCCATCACCTCGCGACCGGCCAGCAACAGCATACCCAGCCCCATCAGCGCCACCCACAGCAGGCTGCCGACGGAGAACAGTGCCTCCAGTACCAGGCCCACCAGCGCCAGCTGCACCGCCGTGCGTGTGGCGGCCACCAGCAGTGAGCCGGCCAGGCCCAGTCGGGCCAGGTAAATACAGGTGGCCAGCACCACCACCAGTCCTGCGGCCAGCGCCAGTTGCCACCAGGAGAGGTCAATCACTTCCATTCAGCGCTCCTCCAGCCGGCCATCGGCAATATGGAAATGCCGGTCGGCGACGCGTTCGATCTGCTCCTGGTCGTGGGCGACCCAGAGTGCCGGCAAGCGGCGTTTGTGAATGCACTCCACCAGCCAGTTTTCAGTGGCGCGGGTGGTGTCGGGGTCCAGGTTGGCAGTGGGCTCGTCCAGTAGCAGGGCCGCCGGTTTGAACGACATGGCCCGCACCAGGGCCAGGCGCTGCTTTTCGCCGGACGACAGGCGGTCCACCGACCACTCCCCCGCCTCATCACTGAAGCCCAGTGCGGCCAGCGCCTCGGGCTGCGGTTGTTGCAGGTGTTCCCCCACCGTATCGAACCACCAGGCGCTCTCGGCCGGCACCAGCATCACCTGGCGGCGCCAGGCATGACCACGCATTTCCCCCTGGGCCCGGTGCCCCAGCCGGGCCGTGCCGCCGTGGGGCTCCAGGTCGGCGATCGCCCTCAGCAGCCGTGTCTTGCCGCTGCCGCTGGCCCCGGACAGGCAGATGATCTCGCCGGGCGCCACCTCCAGGGAGGCGGGCTGCAGGAGGTCGGTGGAGAGCTGGTCGAGGGAAAGACGCTGCTCCTTCAAGGTAATTTCCCGCTGTCATGCCCGGGAGTCCGGGGGCTACACACAGCGCTTGGCGCGTCGGGGCGCAATGCCGGGTTATCGGAAAAAAATTTCTTTTTTTGAGTCATAAGTGATTTTTTGTTTCAATATTGGCGCTTATTTTAACTATATAACCTTGGGGTAATCACTATGTCCAAACTCAGCAAACTGGCTGCAATCCTTGTCGCCGGTGGTGTGGCCATGCCACTGGCAGCACAGCCAGTCGCCGAAGTCGGTGCGGTATACCAGGGCAGCTGGGGCTTTCATGGCGAGACCATCAGCCTCGACGCCGATGCCGCCGCGCTCAATGGCATCGCCGACAGCGGGTTCGGAATCGGCGCCAGCTATGCCGGTCGCAAAGGCATGTTCAACTTCTCTGTCGGCGGTAGCATTTTCTTTATTGATGACGAGGACGAGTTCTCCCAGGACGTGGAGAATATCGTAACCGGCGACCAGAGGACGCAAGATTCGAGCATCGATGCCGGCTCGCTGTATATCGACGGCGGCCTGGTGCACTCCTTCAGCGACCGTTTCGAGGCTGGCGTCAACGTCGGTTACCGATACTTTGATATCGACCGCACCATCACCAGCTGTACCGACTGCTACAGCGAGGATATCAGCATCGAGAGCGATAGCTACATCAAGCCATTCGCAAGGTTCCTGTTCACCGACCGGGTACTGGGCTCCCTGGCCTACTACAGCTACAACGGTGACAAGGGTGTGGAAAGCACGCTGCAGTTCTCCGCCGAAGTCCGTATGTAAGCGGTCGCCATGGGCTTTCCCGGGGGCAGTGATCGCTGTCCCCGCAAGTGCCAAAAACGGGTTGCCCAGGCCCACAGTTACTCCCGGCCTTTGAACCCTTCCCGATTCCTCGCCATAATCCGCCTCTCCCAGACAGAATAACGAGATTCACGCTGTATGACTGAACCCTCCGTCTACGAGGCGACCGAGCGCCTGCCGCTGAAGGAATATACCGAGAAGGCGTACCTGGACTACTCCATGTACGTGATTCTCGACCGCGCCCTGCCCAATATCGGCGACGGCCTGAAGCCGGTGCAGCGCCGTATCGTCTACGCGATGAGCGAGCTGGGCCTCAAGAACACGGCCAAGTACAAGAAGTCCGCCCGCACCGTGGGCGACGTGATCGGTAAGTATCACCCGCACGGCGACAGCGCCGTGTACGAGGCCATGGTGCTGATGGCGCAGTCATTCAGCTACCGCTACCCGCTGATCGACGGCCAGGGCAACTGGGGTTCGCCGGATGACCCCAAGTCCTTCGCCGCCATGCGTTACACCGAATCGCGTATGGGCAAATACTCCGAGGTGCTGCTGTCGGAGCTGGGGCAGGGCACCGTGGACTGGCAGCCCAACTTCGACGGCACCATGGACGAGCCATCGGTGCTGCCGGCGCGGGTGCCGAATATCCTGCTGAACGGCACCACCGGCATCGCGGTGGGCATGGCCACCGATATCCCGCCGCACAATCTGCGCGAGGTGGTGAATGCCACCGTGGCGCTGCTGGAGAACCCCAAGGCCACCGTGGCCGAGCTTTGTGAGTATATCCAGGGCCCGGATATGCCTACCGAGGCCGAGATCATCACGCCCCGTGCCGACATCCACAAGGTCTACGAGACCGGCCGTGGCTCGGTGAAGATGCGTGCGATCTGGAACCGGGAGGATGGCGATATCGTCATCACCGCATTGCCGTACCAGGCCAGTGGCGCCAAGGTGCTGGAGCAGATCGCCCAGCAGATGCAGGCCAAGAAACTGCCCATGGTCACCGACCTGCGGGACGAGTCGGACCACGAGAACCCCACCCGCCTGGTGATCGTGCCCAAGTCCAATCGTGTGGATGCCGAGCAGGTGATGAACCACCTGTTCGCCACCACCGACCTGGAAAAAAGCTACCGCATCAACATGAACATGATCGGTATCGACGGGCGCCCACAGGTGAAGAGCCTCGACAAGATCCTGGGTGAGTGGCTCAGCTTCCGTACCGTCACCACCCGCCGCCGCCTGCAATTCCGCCTCGACAAGGTCGAGAAGCGCCTGCACCTGTTGCAGGGCCTGTTGGTGGCCTTCCTGAATATCGATGAGGTGATCGAGATCATCCGCACCCACGATGAGCCGAAGCGGGAACTGATGGACCGCTTCGAACTCACCGACGTGCAGGCGGAATATATCCTCGACACCAAGCTGCGCCAGCTGGCGCGCCTCGAGGAAATGAAGATCCGTGGCGAGCAGGCGGAGCTGGAAAAGGAGCGTGACACGCTCACCAAGACCCTGGACAGCGCCCGTCGCCTGAAAACCCTGATCAAGAAGGAACTGCTGGCCGCCGCCGACGAGTTCGGTGATGACCGTCGCTCACCGATCGTGGAGCGCGAGGAAGCCAAGGCCTTCAACGAGGCGGACCTGCTGACCTCCGACCCCATTACCGTGGTGCTGTCCGAGAAAGGCTGGATCCGCTCCGCCAAGGGCCACGAGATCGACCCGGTGGCCCTCAACTACAAGGCCGGCGACGGCTTCAAGTTCGCCGCCCGCGGCAAGAGCAACCAGCCGGCGCTGCTGCTGGACAGCACCGGCCGCAGTTACGCCATCGCCTCCCATACCCTGCCGTCTGCGCGGGGCCAGGGGGAACCACTGAGTGGCCGCATCAACCCGCCCTCCGGCGCCACCTTCGAGGGCCTGCTGATGGGGGCAGAGGACCGGCGCGTGCTGCTGGCCTCCGACGCCGGCTACGGTTTCGTGGCCAAGCTCGGGGACCTGCAGTCCCGCAACAAGGCGGGCAAGGCCATGCTGACCCTGCCCAAGAATGCCCGGGTGCTGCCGCCCTGTGCCATCGAGAACCCGGACGAGGCACTGCTGGCGGCCGTCACCAGCGAGGGCCGCATGCTGGTATTCCCGGTTTCCGAGCTGCCGGAGCTGTCGAAAGGCAAGGGCAACAAGATCGTCAATATCCCCTCCGCCCGTGCGGCCAGCCGCGATGAGATCGTGGTGGGCGTGGCCGTGCTCGAGGGCAAGGCCCAGCTGGTCATTCACGCCGGCAAGCGTCACACCCGGATCAAGATCTCCGAACTGGACCACTACCTGGGCGAACGGGGCCGGCGCGGCAACAAGCTGCCGCGTGGGTTCCAGAAGGTGGACCGGGTTGAGGTCGAGGACTGAGCCCGCTCCGCCGGGAATGACAACA
The DNA here is from genome assembly GCF_021729055.1 of Microbulbifer zhoushanensis. Taxonomy (NCBI): domain Bacteria; kingdom Pseudomonadati; phylum Pseudomonadota; class Gammaproteobacteria; order Cellvibrionales; family Microbulbiferaceae; genus Microbulbifer; species Microbulbifer zhoushanensis. The sequence continues at coordinate 307,697 of NZ_JAJSAO010000003.1, read as the reverse complement.
GCAACTCAAAACAGGCGCCAAATGGCGCCTGTTTTTTTGCATGTGGATACAGGGGATGGTTATATCTGGGCATATATGTCCAGATATAGGCATTGATGGTCAGATGTAACCATATGCCCAGATATGGCCACGCCTATTAATAAACTGTTATGTGTCTGTGAGCTAAGAGCGATCTATAAATGATATATCTCGAGCACAAAGGAAATCGAATTGCTAGCTTTAAGGTTTTTGAATCTGATCAGCCATGGCACATCTGCGAGTTTTCGCCTTTAGAGAGGTTTAGCGAACACGAAGAATTCTTCAAAGCGTTTCAGAAGGAATATCAAAGCAGAGAGGTTGGTAATTTCGATGAGCATTTTGGCAAGCTAGTGGCAAACAACTACAAGTTGGTTTCGGGTAGTAGAGAGTCTGTTCGCTTTACCCTATTGTTTGAAGAGGCGCACGTAAGGTTGCGAGCTCATTTTGTACAAAACACATAACAAGGCCAAGCACGCGGACTCGCTAACGCTCGCTCGGTGTTGGCGGCGTTAACTGTAAAAATATGGAAGAAATCGCACTAGGATCACTTAACTCGAAGTTCTATGAGAAGAATGGAGAAACTTACTACAAGATATCGCCAATACTCGGGCAACAAATTAACTTCTTTTTGGATGCCCCAGTGTCCGAGATCAAAGTACTAAAAAACACGGGTGAGGTGCTGTTGCTAAAGCGTGGCGGCCTAAAATTGAAGATGGCCTTCAAGCCATATGTGCCGGGGCTGTTGAAGCTACGAATATACCCTTTATATTTGGGCTTCATACCAATGGGGGTATATTTCTGTGAAATATCAGAAACCAATAAGAAAAGGCTGTTCCGTGCGTTCAGCAACAGTTAACAAGGCGGTGTTGTCGCCTTCGGCTGGGACTGCCATTCCGCTGGCGCTCCATGCCAGCCCCAAACCGCGGCGTTATACCTCACGTGGAATCGATGACTGAGAAAAAACTTACCATTCCAGCCGATTATGGTTGTTTAGCAATTCTTGATCCAGAAAGCTATGTCGGCTTCGTATCTGAGGATTGGGCTATTGAAGGATTAAAAAAGCACTTCATTGATCAAAATAAATGTGGCTCTCTAATCTCTTGGGGCTGCAGCTACGGAAATTGGATTGTTAAATTGGTTTTTGGTTCATCTAATGAGGTAGGGGTTCGATCATTCTTCTCCGGCCTTAAAACAAATGGAAAATTACTTATCACAACATACGATAGCTTAACGATGGCAGCTCAGTTCGAAGATGTTTCTCTTCCGGAGGCACACGAAGTCGAGCGGGTTATTGAGGTGGCGCCAGGCAGCTATAGAGTTACAGTAATTCAGTGCTTTAAAACTGAGCAAGCTGAGTCTGACGACGTGTTTAATCAAACAATACCGCATTACATAGTTGCATTAGAGCCGGTAAATGAAGAAATTCCCCCTATTAAGGACGTGCCGTGGTTCGAAGGCTATTAAGGCATAGCAAGGTGCTGCTAGGGACAAACCTACGCTGCGCTTCGGCTGCTGGTTATTAGGTCGTTAGATTCTGTCCGCCTCGGAGGGACTGGATTTTGGATCTTAGTAGAAATAAAATACTGAATATGAAGACGGTAACAAAGTAAAAATTAAAATTCCTATATCTACCAGCGGGGTGTGGGGCGGAATCTGTGGGCTAATCTTCCTACTACCATGGCGCAATAGCTGGATTAACCGTGGTTTTCTGCTGTCGCTGATGTCCGCCGGCATTTTGTTGCTGCTGCTTTTGCCGATGCGCGGCTTTGGTGTCGGTGTGCTGGTACTGGTGACACTGACGCCCCTGGTTATCATTCTGGTTTGTGCTGCAGGTGGTATTGCGGGCTCAGGCTGGCTGCGCGCACAGGGAAAATAATCTGGCTCAATTGACTGGCAACAGGATGCACTGTATGAAACGCACACTATCCATCGCAACATTATTGGCAACGTTCTCGCTGGGGGCAGGTGCTTCAGAGCAGGAGACCCGTCACCTCATTGGGTTTGGTGCCCTTACATTTGCCGACAATTGTGTGAAGTGTCACAAGATAGACGGCTATGGTGAGGAAGCGCTGTACCCATCCCTGCGAGATCCCGCGTTGCTGGCAAACAAGCCACTGCTCATTGACACGCTGTTGCACGGCCGCTCGGCACCCCGCCGCAATGGCGGTGAAGAGGATCTGATGCCGGCGCTGGAGTTTCTGACGGACCGCGAAATCTCGGCGATCATCGCGTTTATCACCAATACCTGGGGTGATGAGGTGTTGCTGGTGAGTGAAGGGGAAATCAAGGCGGCGCGCTGAATCGGCTCTACTGAACCGGGCGGAACGAGAGAGCGCTCTGCATAAACGAAAAAAGGTCGGCCCGGGGCCGACCTTTTTTCGTTTATGCAGCGGGTTACGCGGGCTTTCTTGCCAGCGGCTGGCACATACAGTGCACGCCGCCACCGCCGGCGGTGATCATAGAAATGGACAGTGGAATTGCTTCTAAAAGGAAGGTGACCGTCAAAAATTTTTCATGTTACCGTGAAGCGTTGCTTCCACTCGCAAGCGCGATTGGTTGCGGACGTAAGCCTTACCTCACGGGAACGCGTTTTGCCGCATCTACTATCCCTTCCAGTAGTAACTTCACCTCCACACAGTTTGACGGGCCTCGCTTTCGCAGTGGGGATTTACTAGGTGCCAGGGGCGAGCTCATAATGTTCGCTGCGGCAAAATATAACAAGACGCCGAACGATACGCAGCGCAAGCGCTACGATCGTTGCCTATGTCGTTAGGGCGCCAAGTGATAAAAAGTACGAAAGTACTCGCGCCAAATACGAGATTTCAGCGTCAAAATTTTAACCTACTTGAAGATTTAGTTTTGCTCGTCTTGTTGCTGCAGTCTGCATTGTGGTTGTATGAGGAATATTCGAAACGTGTGTGTCTATTATCTGCAGTAATCTCAGCAGACGCTGTGAGTACATATAGCATGGAAAATTAAACCGATAAAATGAAAGTTATCGTGACAATAAAGTTAATTGTATTTTCAGTGCTCACTATATTTTCTAGTTCTTTGTATGCAGACAGTCTTTTTACACGTGAGCCAAAGGAGAACTGTAGCGCTAGTTGTTATTATTTTGATCAAGTCGGTAATGTTCTCTTACTTGTTTTAAAGGATGATGCTGGAGAGGTGGTGCAAACTAAATTTATATCAAATGAACTTCCCCCGGGGATTAGTCTTGATAATCCGAGCAATGTTTACCACTCTGGTCAATCTAAAGAATGGAGGCCTGGCGATACATCTGGAGCCGTCCAGCCCCAGAGTACTTCTTCAGTCCATATCGAATTTGATTCAAGCGTTCTTCCATATAGTGGGGGAGCTCTAGGAGCTGTAGTAATCCGCCTTACTCATGGTTATGGAGGTAATGCATTTTTCTTTGAAGTATTTTCTTGTACTAGGAGTGAGCCAGAAAAGCTGGGGACAAGTGAGCGTGATTGGGATATAAGCACCCACCACTATCATGGGGTTTTTGGCACAAAAGTACATGCTGCAGTGGTTGCTCAGCTGAAGGTTAATGGAGTTTTGCTAGAGCCTTGCGCCTATTCTAATAACATTGAGATACCTGACCCAACTCCAAATCCGGAGATTTAGTTCGCAGTACCGCCTAACAAGCGACTGTGGTGCCAAACAGCCATTTTGAAACTACCTACCTGCGGCTTCTAGTGAGCCGGCCGAGGTGATTTCGTGACCCTAGATCCCGCTAACTGGTCCCTGACCACCAGTATTATATTGCTCTGTACAGCAGCTACAGTTATCGGCGTGTGTGGCGTGAAGTTGACGCGCCGCGCCGAAATCCTCGCCCAGTGTACAGGAATGGGCCAGGCCATCATGGGCACCCTGTTTCTCGGGATGATCACTTCCGTCGCTGGAGTCATCACCTCGATAAATGCGGCCTGGCAGGGGGCGGGGGAGCTGGCTGTCAGTAACGCCATCGGTGGCATCGCCGCGCAGACTACCTTTCTTGTATTCGCCGACATAGTCTACCGGCGCGCCAACCTGGAACACGCCGCGGCCTCCGAACAAAACCTGTTTCAGACCGTGCTGGTCATGCTTATGCTGGGCCTGGCGATACTCGCCAGCGCCGGTCCCGGTTATACCATCGGTCATGTCGACCTGTTTTCTCCACTGCTATTAGCAGCCTATATTGGCGGCGTTCGCCTGTTGTCTGCCGCCGGAGACTACCCCATGTGGCAACCACGCCAGACCGCCCTGACCCAGCGCGAACCAACTGAGCGTGAGTCAGCACCTGTTGATCTCAGGCAGCTCTGGTTGACCTTCGCAGCGCTGGCCATGGTGGTGGCCGCGGCCGGCTGGGTCACCAGCCACGCCGGCATTGTCATCGCGCGGGAGTCAGGGCTGTCGCAGACAATTGTCGGCAGTCTGTTTACCGCCGTCGCCACCTCCCTTCCGGAGCTGGTTATTGCCCTCACTGCAGCCAGGCGCGGCGCTGTCACATTGGCTGTCGGCAATATTATTGGTGGGAACTCCTTCGACGTACTTTTTCTGGTCGGCTCCGATATGGCCTTCCGCCAGGGCTCTATCTACACCACCATCAACCAGCAGCAGACCTTCTGGCTGGCCATGAACATTGTCCTCAGTGCGATTATTATGATGGGGCTGCTGCGCCGCCAGGCCCACGGATCAGGAAATATCGGTTTTGAAGGGATTGCGGTACTGGCATGCTATTTCAGCGGGGTGGCATTGTTGTTCTGGGGTGGGTGAGCGCGCGTGCGGCCTGGCAGTGTTTTCCCCTCATTCCGGATATGGTGAGCCCTGTTTCCGAGTCGGGTGAGGCCGGGTAAGGGGAATTGAGTTGGCCAAGCAGTATAGTTTGAGAAAGCAGACTTGCCATTGATGCGCGATGCCATAGGCATGGTCGGTGCTTCCTGTGCAACTCTTGCCTGTCGACGACAAAGTTACGATTTCTCATTGGCGGATGGGGTTGCTGGTTATCAGCAATGACCTCTCGATTGACCTTTATCTCAGCAGGTTCTGTTCTCGGCTCGAGCCTGAAAAGGTGTGTTGCCATGATGCTCGACCGCATCGGGACTTCACTGTGCTGTAATGTCTTGTATCGGGGTGTTACGCCTTGACCAAATAAAGGAAATTCCTGGGGTTAGAGGATGAAACCACTTCTCGCTGCTGACGCGGAATCAAGCGAAGAGGCGTTAAGGGTGATCGCCCATATGCCGACCAAAAGCCTGCCGGTGCTAATGGGCAGTGACTTTGCCCGTGGACTGACAGATGCGGATTTTATGCGTATTGCTGTGTTCCTGGCCCATAAAAGCTACGGTGAGGGCGGTTGCCCCATTGGGGCGGTGATCATTGATAATTCGACCAGGCAGATCGTAGGGAAGGGGCACAATACCCTGGTTCAGGAAAATCACCCCTATAACCACGGCGAGACTGCCGCTATCAGGGATGCGGGGCGGATCGACTTCGGCCGGACAACCCTGTTTACCAGCCTGAGCCCCTGTGACGTCTGTGCGACCCTGATCTACATGCGGGGCTTCAGTCGCGTGGTAGTAGGGGATGTAACCAACGCGGCCGGCAATGAAGCGCTGCTGCGGGCAAAGGGTATCCCGGTCGATATTCTCGAGGACAGCCAGGGAGCAGGGCTTTATCGTAGATTTCGCTCCGAGAAACCTGACCTGGACCTTGAAGATTGGCGAGGGCTGGGGGCACTGCAGAAGGGACGCAATAGGCCACTGTGATAGTGGCCCTGGAAGCTCCCCGGCGATGACTGGCCGTTCAGGCAGTTTTCAGGCTTATCGACTACCCATCCAGCCAGTCCATGCGGATTTCCCTCCCCCCATTGCGAAGATTATAAGCAAGCTTATAATTGGCGCCCTTATCGGAGGGGGCATGACCGTAAACAACAATTCCGTCCAGCAAATTCCCGCTGTGGATTCCGCAACCCAGGATATAGCCGCGCAGATGAGCTTCGAGCTCCACAGCGCCGCACGCCTGCTGCGCCGCAATTTCGACCGCCGCGCCCGCGCCCATGACCTGAGCCGCTCCCGCTGGCAGGTGCTGTGGTACCTGTCGCGGGAGCAGGGTCTGAAACAGGCGGAGCTGGCCGAGCTGATGGATATTGCGCCCATCAGCCTGGGGCGGCAGCTGGACAACCTGCAGGGGGAGGGGCTGGTGGAGCGCCGCCAGGACCCTGACGACCGCCGCTGTTTTCGCATCTTCCTGACCCGGGCGGCGGAGCCGGCACTGCAGGTGCTGCGGGGGCTGGCCCAGCAGGCCCGTGCCCAGGCCCTGGACGGGTTCTCCACCGAGGAAGTGATACAGCTGCAGGGCCTGCTCAGCCGTCTGCGGGACAACCTGACGCGCGAGGAGAAGTGAGGTGGTAAAGAAACTGGAGCAAGTGGCCGGCAGGCTGGCCGAGCGCGCGCCGCGCCGCTTCGGGGTGCGCCAGGCGGGATTTGCCGCGGGCATCCTGGTGGCGCTGCTGGTGGCCGGCTGGTGCCTGTTCGGCGGCGGCAGCACCGTCGAGACCGAGAACGCCTATATCAAGGCCGACAAGATCGCGCTGGCGCCCGAGGTCAGCGGTGTTATCTCTATCGTCGCGGTGCGTCCCAACCAGCCGGTGAAGCGCGGCGAGTTGCTGCTGAAGCTGGACGACACCCCCTTCCGCCTGGCGGTGGAAGAGGCCGAGGCGCACCTGGCCCAGGTGCGCAACCAGCTGCTGGCCCGCCGTGCCGAGTACGCGGAGGCCGAGGCAGCGGTGGAGCAGGCGCGCAAGGATGCCGACTTCCTCCGGCGCCAGCTGGAGCGCAATGAGAAGCTGGGTAGCAAGGCGCTGTCCGAGGCGGAGCTGGACGAGTCGCGCCAGAAACTGGAACACGCCCGCGCCCAGATCTCCATCAATACCGAGAAGCTTTCCAGCCTGCGTGCGGAGCTGGGCGGCAACCCGATGATCCCGCTTGAGGAGCAGGCGGATCTCAAGGTGGCCCAGGCCAAGCTGGACAAGGCCCGCTACCAGCTGTCCCGCACCGAAATTACCGCGCCGGCCGATGGCCTGATCGCCAACGATGTGCCCCAGGTTGGGGAGATGGCCCCCGCCGGGGTGAGCCTGGTCAGTATGCTGGGGGGCGAGGGCATGTGGGTCGAGGCCAACCTGAAAGAGACCCAGCTGGCGCGCGTGCGTGCCGGGCAGCAGGCGGAAGTCACCCTGGATGCCTACCCGGGCTTTACCTGGCAGGCGCAGGTGGACAGCCTGAGCCCGGCCAGCGGCAGCGAGTTCGCGCTGATCCCGCCGCAGAATGCCAGCGGCAACTGGGTCAAGGTGGTGCAGCGGGTGCCAGTGCGCCTGCGCCTCTACCCGGCCAAGGACTCCCCGACCCTGCGCGCCGGTATGAGCGCCGAGGTCACCATCGACACCAGTGAGGACGACAAGCTGGTTTCCGCCCGCGTTTCCGGGGGTGACGGCAGCCGCGTTGTCCTGTCGGAATGACGGAAACCCGCCGCAGACTGATCACCGTGAGCATCATGCTGGCAACGGTGATCCAGGTACTGGATACCACCATTGCCAATGTGGCCCTGCCGCATATGCAGGGCAGCCTGGGCGCGGGCAGCGACCAGATCAGCTGGGTGCTCACTTCCTATATCGTGGCGGCGGCGATCATGACGTTGCCGGTAGGCTACCTGTCCCAGCGCTATGGCCGGCGCAAGCTGTTCCTGTGGTCGATAACCGGGTTTACCCTGGCGTCGATGCTGTGCGGCCAGGCGGGCAGCCTCAATGAGATGATCCTGTGGCGCCTGGTGCAGGGCGTTTTCGGCGCCGCCCTGGTGCCGCTGTCCCAGGCCACGCTGCTGGATACCTACCCGCCCGAGCGGCACGCCTCCGCCATGAGCCTGTGGGGCGTGGGGGTAATGCTGGGACCCATCCTGGGGCCCACCCTGGGCGGCTGGCTCACCGAGTACTACTCCTGGCGCTGGGTCTTCTACATCAACCTGCCCCTGGGCATCCTGTCCCTGGTGGGGGTCTATCTATATTTGCCCGGGGGCAAAACCGAAAAACCGCGCTTCGACGCCCTGGGTTTCGGCCTGCTGGCGCTGGCCGTGGGGGCGCTGCAGATGCTGCTGGATCGCGGTGAGCAGGTGCACTGGTTCGAGTCCCTGGAAATCCAGCTGTACGCCATCGCCGCGGCGCTGGGGCTGTACCTGTTTGTGGTGCACTCCATGACCAGCCGCAGCCCCTTCCTGTCGCCGGGCCTGTTCCGCGACCGCAACTATGTCTCCGGGCTCGCCTTCATTTTTGTGGTGGGCATCATCTTGCTGGCCACCATGGCGCTGCTGCCGTCTTACCTGCAACTGTGGAAAGGCTACCCGGTGGTGGCCACCGGCATGATCCTGATGCCCCGCGGGGTGGGGGTCATGCTGGCGATGCTGGTGGTGGGGCGACTGCTGAAGTATATCGACGGGCGCCTGCTGATCCTGGTGGGCATGGTGCTGGTGAGCCTGTCCCTGTGGCAGATGGCCGGGTTCAACCTGCAGGTGGGCCAGCGCGCCCTGGTGACCACCGGCGTGCTGCAGGGGTTCGGCCTGGGGATGGTGTTTGTGCCCATCTCCACGCTCGCCTACGCCACCCTGCCGGGCCATCTGCGCGGCGAGGCCACGGCGCTGTTCAGCCTGTCGCGCAACCTGGGCAGCAGTGTCGGCGTGTCGATCGTGATGGCGGTGCTGACCCGCAACCTGTGGATCAACCAGCAGCAGCTGGCGGAACGGGTGCAGGTGCCGGGGGGCATGCTGTCCGGCACGCCGTCTGCGGAGCAGCTGATGGCGGTGCCGCAGGCACTGGTGAACGAGATTTCCCGGCAGGCGGCGGAAATTGCCTACGTGAATGATTTCCAGATGCTGATGTGGATCAACCTGGCGGCCATGCCGCTGGTATTGCTGCTGACCAACCCGGGACGGGAGCCGCAGGCGGCCTGATAGGGTTGGGGTTTGTGACGAATTGCGGGGGATCCTGAACCGGGGCGAACACGAGGTTCGCCCCTACGAATCACCAGCACTGAGTCGGCGAAGCTTGTGTTCGCCTGGTTGTGCGTTTGCCGCCCGGCGCTCCGCCGGACGGTCGCAGCCAGCGGCCGCTCCTACGCCACCATTGCCACTGTTATCGCGCCGGGACAACCAGGTAGGATTGGGCCGCGTAGGGGCGAACCTTGTGTTCGCCCGGTAATGCGGCCGCGTGGAAGGGGTTATTCGACCCGCTGCCAGCTCTGGGTGCGGTAGAAGAAGCCCAGGTAGCCGCGCACCTTGAGGGTGTTGCCCTCGCGCCACATCTTGCAGTCGTAGACCTTGCCCTTGGTGGGGTCGAGGATCTGCCCGCCCTCGTAAATATCGCCTTTCTTGACCATGCCGGTGATCACGTTCATACCGACAATCGGCTTGCCCTGGCGCTCACCCGGGCACTTGTCGCACAGGGTGTCGTCGGGCTTCATCAGCAGGTCCACCACGCGACCGTAATAGCGGCCATTACTCTCGTAGATTTCCACGATGGACTTGGGCTGCCCTGTCTCGTCGTCGATGGTGCGCCACTTGCCCGTTACTTCGGCGGCGGTGGTGCTGAACGCGAAGAGCAGGCCGGCGGCGAAGGTCAGCAGACTTCTCATCATCTTTCTATACCCGTGATTGTTGCTTCAGGTGACCACCATCTTACAACAGGTCACCACAGGAGCAGGAATCTGTTTTCAGTTTAGCTGCCAGCGGAGCATCCTGTTTGCCCGGGTTCAGGAAGAACAGCTGATGGGCATGTGTTTGCCCGAGTCCGGCGGGGCGGCGGCCCAGGTCTCGTGGTCCGGGTGTTCGTCGAACGGCGCCTGCAGCAGCCCGAACAGGGTCTCCAGGGGCCGGAAATCATTGTTGCCGGCGGCATCGATCACTTTCTGTGCCAGGTAATTGCGCAGGATGTACTTGGGGTTGGCCGCCAGCATGGCGCGGTTACGGCTGCGGCTGTCGCGCTGTTCGTGGGCCAGCCGCTGGTCGTAGTGGTTGAGCCAGTGATCCAGGGCCTCGTGCTGCGCCACCGGGATCAGCTCCTGCAGTGCTGCGGGCGGGCGTTCACCCCGGTAGTGGGCCAGTGCGCGAAAGAACAGGGTGTAATCGGCACCGGCCTGCTCCAGCAGTTGCAGCAGTTGTGCGCACAGTTGCTGGTCGGCATCATCGGCGCTCTCCAGCCCCAGTTTGCTGCGCATGCGCGCCGCGTATTCCTCGATCAGCAGCGGCTGGAATTCCTCCAGGCAGTCCTTCAGCGTATCGGCGCTGACAAAGTCCGAAAAGGCGTGGGCCAGGGCGTTCAGGTTCCACAGCACGACACCGGGCTGCTGCTCGAAGGCGTAGCGGCCGGTGTGGTCCGAGTGGTTGCAGATAAAACCGGGTTCGTAATCGTCGAGGAAACCGTAGGGGCCGAAGTCGAAGGTATCACCGATAATCGACATATTGTCGGTGTTCAGTACCCCATGGGCGAAACCCACTGCCTGCCAGCCGGCGGCCACCTCGGCGCTGCGGCGGGTGGCGAAGCGCAGCAGGGCCTCGGCCTGCTCTGCGGCGGGCAAATCGACTGCTTCGGGCAGGAAGCGCGCACAGGTGAATTCCACCAGCCGGTGGAGCGCCTCCAGTTGCCTGGTGTAGAACAGGTACTCGAAGTGGCCGAAGCGGACATGGGACTCCGCTACGCGGATGAGCATGGCGCCGGTCTCGATCTGCTCGCGGGCCACCGGTTCGTCGCTGCCGACAATGCACAGGGCGCGGGTGGTGGGGATGCCCAGCCCGTGCAGGGCCTCTCCAGCCAGGTATTCGCGAATGGTGGAGCGCAACACCGCGCGGCCGTCACCGAAGCGCGAATAGGGTGTCTTGCCGGCGCCTTTCAGGTGCAGTTCCCAGAGCCGGCCATCGTGTTCCACCTCGCCGAGCAGCAGGGCGCGGCCATCCCCCAGGTCCGGGTTGTAAACGCCGAACTGGTGGCCGGTATATTTCATCGCGAATGGCCGGCTGCCGTGGAACAGGCGCTTGCCACAGCCGAGCTCCGCCCACGCGGGATTACCGGCCTCGGCCGGGTCGATGCCCAGCCGCGCCATCACCGCCGGGTTGGCGTGGATAAGGTGCGGGCGCTCGAATGGGGCGGGATCGACCCGGCTGCCGAAGGCGTCGCCGAGATCCGCAAAGTGATGGCTGAGGGTGACCTGGTCCAGTTTTTTCATAGTGCCTTTAATTGTAGGGCTCCAGTAGCAGCCCCGGCGAACGTGACTGCCAGTGCTCCGCTTCCTGGTACAGCAGGTCCTCGATCGCCGGATTGCTTTCCAGCCACTGCCGGGACAGGCGCAGGCGGTAGTGTTCCCCGCCCGCACTGAGTTCCACGCCATCGAGGTCGTGGTCGGCGTGGTCGCGGTGCACGATACAGGCCAGTCGCAGGCACAACAACAGGTCGGGATTGGGGTGGAAGCCGTAATGCTCGCGCGGCGGCTTGATGCGCCCGCGCTGGTTGCGCACCAGGTGCGCCAGGTGCTCCTGCTCACTGCGCCCAAACCCGGCCAGGTCCGCCTTCTCGATCATATAGGCCCCCAGCTTGCGGGAATTGCTGTGGGACAGTGCCAGGCCCAGCTCGTGTAACTGTGCCGCCCACTGCAGGCGCCGCCGCTGGTCGTGGGGGCATTCCGGGCGCAGCATCAGCAGCAGGTCCTCGGCGGTATTCACCACCCGGCGTGCCTGGTCCGGGTCTATCTGCCCCCGCTGCATCATATCCGCGACGGTATCCGCGCGGCGGTCGCCGCCGTGCAGGCGCCCGGCCAGGTCGTGGACGATGCCCTCGCGGATCGCGTAGGGCGAAACCCGCATGCGCTCGATATCCAGCTCGCGGAACACCGCCAGCAGGATCGCCAGGCCGGCGGCGAATACCGGGCGGCGCTCCTCGTCGAAGTCCGGCAGGTCCAGGTCGGCGACGGTCTTGCAGGCTGCCACGCGTTCTGCCAGCCCCTCCAGCGCGTCGCGCTCGATGTCGAGCAGTTCGCCATTGTTCAGCACCCGCGCCACCGCCTTGATGGTGCCCGAGGCACCGATGGCCTCGCAGTTTTCGGCGAAGTGGCGCAGGCCCTGGAGTTCGGCGCTGGCGGCGCGGCGCGCGCGGGTAAAGCTGTTTTTCCTGGCGGCGTCTATTTTGCCGTCGGCAAAGAAGCGGCGGTTGTAGGCCACGCAACCCATGTAGAGACTCTGCAATTCATGGGGTACTTCGCGCCCGCGCACCAGTTCTGTGGAGCCGCCGCCAATATCCACTGCGCAGCGCAATCGTGGCGGGCCATCCGCGGCGGCGATGACGCCGGAGTAGATTAGCCGCGCTTCCTCGATACCGCTGATAATGTCAATCGGAACCCCTAGAATCGCCTCGGCCCGCTCCATAAAGCCATCGGCATTGCTGGCGGCGCGCAGGGTGTTGGTGCCGACTACCCGCACATGGTCCACAGGCAATTGTTCCAGCACCGGGCGGAATCTCTGCATGGCTGCCAGGGCGCGTTCGGCCACCTCCGGGTCCAGGTTGCGCTCGTCGTCCAGCCCCGCGGCGAGCCGTACCATGGCGCGGTCGGTATGCAGGCGCACCATGCGCTGGTCGCGGAATTCGGCCAGCAACAGGTGGAAGCTGTTGGAGCCGAGATCCAGTGCCGCGTAGCGTTCGGCGTCATGCAGCATTATTGTTCCTGTCAAAAAATTGTCATCTGAATGTAGCAAACTGCCCTACTATTATCCGGCGATACAATAAAACCGGGCCCGCCGTCACCTGCGAGCATTGCCAGTGGAGCCGGGCAGAATAATCGCTGTACGTAAAATACTGGCGCAGATACGCGAGCGGGGCAATGTGGATAGAGCTACAGGGTAGCGGGGGGCCTTTGCATCCGCCGCATCCATTCATTGCATCCACCGCATCCGCCGGGCCGTATCATCTCAGTCGCCCAAAAGAATCTAGCAAGTGGTACATGGTTAACAATACACCGGTATATCCCAAAGAGCTAAGCTGGCTCTCCTTCAATGAGCGCGTCCTGCAGGAGGTGGAGGACGAGCGCGTACCCATTATCGAGCGGGTGCGCTTCCTGGGTATTTTCTCCAGTAACCTGGACGAATTCTATCGTGTGCGGGTTGCCGATGTGCGGCGGGTAGCGACTTTTGCCAAGAGCGCAAAAAAGAAGCAGTATTTTTCCGAGCTGCTGGCCAGTATCAATGAGAGGGTACTGCGCCTGCAAAGGCGCTCATACGCTGCCTATACCAAGGTGCTCTCGGACCTGGGACAGCATAATATCCACCTGGTCAGCGAGAACCAGCTGACAGACAAACAGCGCACGTTCGTGGAGGAGTATTTTCACAGCGAGGTGCTGCCGGAGCTGGAGCCCTTCTTTATCGATGACCGGGAAAATATGCCGCTGCTGAATGAGGCGAGTATTTACTTCGCTATTTACTTAAAGCTGAAAGATGGTAGTGAGCGTTTCGCGGCCCTGGAGATCCCTACTGATACACTGCCACGGTTTGTGGTGATCCCGCCGCGGGAAGGACATCACGAAAAGGTTTATATCGTCCTCGATAATATCATCCGTGCCTGCCTGGTGGATGTTTTCCGCTATGTACTGCCCATCGAGCGTGCGGAAGCCTTCATGTTCAAGATCAGTCGCGATGCGGAACTCGAGCTGAGTGAGGAAATCACGCAGAATATCGTCGCGCGTGTGGCCAAGTCCCTGAAAAAACGCAAGCAGGCGGACCCGGTACGGATGGCTTACGATGCGGCCATGCCGGAAGTGGTATTCAACCTGGTGAAGAAAAAGCTGCGGATGGGCAGCTTTGACAGCTATACCCCGGGCGGGCGCTACCATAATTCCAAGGATTTCATGAAATTCCCGGCGGAATCTGCCCGGCATCGCTACAAGCCGCTGCAACCACTCGAGACCCTGCCGGAAAAGGAGAGTGTCTTCGGGCTGCTGAATGTCCGTGACCAGTTGCTCTACTATCCGTACCACGACTTCCGGGCGATCAGCAACCTGCTGATTTCCGCGGCCATCGACCCCCAGGTAAGGGAGATTCGCATCAACCTCTATCGGGTGGCCAGCAATTCCCGTGTGGTGGCCGCACTGATCAATGCGGTGCGCAATAACAAGCGCGTCGTGGCGGTGGTGGAGCTGCAGGCACGTTTCGATGAACTGGCCAATATTCACTGGTCCAACGAACTGCGTGATGCCGGTGTCGAGGTGATATACGGGGTGCCAGGGCTGAAAGTGCACTGCAAGCTGATCTCGATCCTGCGGGAGGAAAACGGCCAGCAACGATTCTACAGTCACCTGGGCACAGGCAACTTCAATGAGAGCACCGCGCGCGTCTACTGCGATTTCAGCCTGTTGACCAGTGACCAGAGGCTGGGGCAGGACGTGTACAACGTGTTCGAGTTCATCCAGTACACACACCAGCGTCCCGAGTACCGGCATATTGCCGTGTCACCCTATACCAACCGGCCGGCGTTGCTGTACGCCATTGACCGGGAAATCCAGGCTGCCGAGCGCGGTGAGCGAGCCGAACTGTTTTTCAAGTGCAACAACCTGGTGGACAGCGAAATCATCGCGCGGCTCTACCGTGCCAGTGGTGCCGGTGTGCGCATTCGCCTGATTGTGCGCAGCATGTGCTCACTGGTCTGCGAGACGCCGGGCCTGTCTGACAATATCGAGGTGATCAGCCTGGTGGACAAATACCTGGAGCATGCACGGGTGTATATGTTTCACAACGGCGGCGAGGAAGAAGTGTGGCTGTCGTCCGCAGACCTGATGACCCGTAACCTGGATCACCGGGTAGAGGTCACCTTCCCCATCTGGGACCAGAAGCATCGTGATACGGTGCGGGAGATCATGGAGTTGCAGTGGCGTGACAACCGCAAGGCCCGGATACTCGACCGCGACCAGAGCAACACCCGTATCGCCGGCCACGGTGCCCGTGGCTGCCGGGCGCAGGATTCGGTCTATCGCTTCCTGAAGAAAGCCCAGGACAGGCTGCCGCTATCGACTGAAGCCGACCAGGTGGCCGCGACTGAATGAGAAGCGGTAACGCTTGCCCACTTTCAGCCGGTCGCTGCACTTCGACTGGATCGTGATACGGGGGTACTGAGGGGTGACCACCCAGGTGCTGAATTCATTGCCGGGGCCGCGCTCGATCAGCCAGTAGTGATCCCCCGCCGCGCAGTCGCCGGAGGCACCGCACTTGCCGTAGCCCCATACGTAGGCGTAAACGTCATACTGGGCGGGGTGTTCACTGGTTTCCACGAAGGGAGTATCCCGGTCGCCGGTGGTGCGATACAGGCGGGAGAAGCTGACCTTGCGGAAGCCACGCGCCGGGGCGTCACAGCTGGTGGTGTGCTGCTTGGCCACCACCCGCGCATGCCCGCGGTCGCTTTTCTTGCCGCCATTCAGCTCGCTGGGCAGGTAACCGCAGCCGGGACCAGCCACTGCCATGATGCCAACCAATAATGCCGCGCCGTAAAACTGCACAGTCAACTCCTGGTACGGTTTAGATGCGGGGCGCCTCCCGGGAGAGCCCTGTCCCTTTCACTATAGCCGCTACCGGGGTGCTGTTATTGCGCCTTCGCTTTCTTGCCGGAGCGACGCCTGAAGCGCCATTTGCGGCGGTAGGGGAAGGCGCTTTCGATATGGCCGTCGCGGATGCGGTCCTGCAGGCGCTGCCAGTAGCGGTAGTCGTAGAGGTCGCTGTGCTGTCTCTCGAACGCCTTCCGCGCAAAAGGGTTGCCGGAGAAAAACAGCCGGAATTCCTCCGGGAATACGTCTGCTTCGGCCACGGTATACCAGGGCTGGTCAGACAACTCCTGCTCTGCGGTCTGGGGTTCCGGAATCTTGCGGAAGTTGCATTCGGTCAGCGGGCACAGCTCGTCGTAGTCGTAGAACACCACCCGGCCGTGGCGAGTGACGCCAAAGTTTTTCAACAACATATCACCCGGGAAGATATTGGCGGCCGCCAGCTGCTTGATGGCGTTGCCGTACTCCTCCATGGCCTCGCGTACCTCCTCATCACTGGCGTCCTGCAGGTAGAGGTTGAGTGGCTCCATGCGCCGCTCCACATACAGGTGCTTGATGATCACCCATTTGTCGTCGATCTGCAGCTTGGAGGGAGCCAGCTCCTGCAGCTCTTCCAGCAGCTCGTCGCTGAAGCGGTTGCGGTAAAAAATGAAATTGGTGTATTCCTGGGTATCCGCCATGCGCCCGACCCGGTCTGACCGGGATACGAACTTGTACTTGTCCTTGACGATTTCCTCGGTGACCGTCTTGGGCCGGTCGAACCTGTCCTTGATGACCTTGAATACCACCGGGTAGGAGGGGAGCGTAAATACGCTCATCACCATGCCCTTGATCCCCGGGGCAATGATGAACTTGTCATTGCTCACCTTCATATGGGCCAGGATATGGCGATAGAACTCGGTCTTGCCGTGCTTGTGGAAGCCGATGGAGTTATACAGCTCCGAGCGCTCCTTGAGTGGCATGATGGTGGAGAGGAAACGCACGAATCGCGACGGGATGGGGGCGTCCACCATGAAGTAGGAGCGGGTGAAACTGAAGATAATGCTGGCGGAATCGTTACTGTAGAGCACCGTGTCCACGAAAATGGCGCCGCGGCCATTGTTCAGGCACGGCAGTATCAGCGGGATCACCTCACCACCGTACATCAGCCTGCCCACCAGGTAAGCGGCCTTGTTGCGGTAGAACACCGACTCCAGCATATCCACGCGCAACTGTTTTTCATCGGTCACGTGGGAGAGTGGCCTGGCCCGCAGGGCCTCACAGATATTCTTGATATCCCGCTCTTGGTTCTCCCAGGGGATCGAAAAACCATAGTCGTTGAGGATGTCCTCGATCATGCACTCGAGGCCGTGCTTGCCGCTGTAGCTGATATAGATGCTGTAGTCCCGCAGCGGCTTGTCGTCCGGTGGCCGGGAGGGTTTCACAAACAGGTTACTGTCGTGAATATGGGCATGCTCGAACTGCTTGCAGAAAACCGAGTTGAAGAATGTCTCGGCAATTTCATAGTTGCTGTGGTTGGCGATCAGCTGGGCGAAAGTGGCGCGGGCCTCGCGCCACAGCTGCAGCATGGTGGTGTCCTTGCTGGTAACCGAGTGCACCAGCTTTACCACCTGGTTGACCTTGGTCTTGTAGAGGTCGATGCGCTCCTTGTTGGCGTGGTGGACGCCCTGCCAGGCGGCAGTCTCAAAACGTGCCTTGGCCCCCAGGGTAATATTCTGGAAGTCCGCGAAATAGGCGTCGAAGCCATTGAGGATGGTCTTGGCGATTCGCCGGGCTGTCGGGGAGTGGTTGGTCATGCACTAGACTTCGTATTTCAAGGCCATTGCCGTAGGAGCGGCCCATGGCCGCGACAGTTCCCGGTCCCGGGTGGATCGCGGCCATGGGCCGCTCCTACAAGTGATTCCTAGCCGATAGTAGCACGGTGCGCCGGAGCAGCCATTGAACGATTGGATCAGTAGCTTTGTCTTTTTCTTTGCCGTAATCGACCCGGTGGGCACGCTGCCGGTGTTTATCGCCGTGACGGCGCGGCATGCGGAATGGCAGAAGCGCAAGATCGCGATCATCGCGGTGCTGGTAGCCACCGGTATCCTGCTGTTCTTCCTGCTCGCCGGCCAGTACCTGCTGGAGACCATCGGCGTGCCCCTGTCGGCCTTCCAGGTGGCCGGCGGTGTGGTGCTGTTCCTGTTTGCCCTGACAATGATTTTCGGTGAGGGCAAGCCGGAGCAGGAAGTCGAGATCGCCAGGAGTGGCCACGAGACGGCGATATTCCCGCTGGCGGTACCTTCCATCGCCTCGCCCGGGGCCATGCTGGCGGCAGTGGTACTGACCGACAATTACCGCTTTGACCCGATCCACCAGATGCGCACCGCCACTTCAATGCTGGCGGTGCTGGGGATCGTCCTCCTGTTGCTGCTTACCGCACAGTGGATTCACCGCTGGATTGGCAATGCTGGCGCCAGTATCGTCAGCCGGGTCATGGGGCTGATCCTCGCATCGGTTGCCACCACCAATGTGCTGGTGGGAATCCAGCAGTTCTTTTCCATCTGAGTGCCGACCGCGATCCATTTACGAGCCAGCAGCCAACCTGTCAGCTTCCCACTACGCCGCCATCTTTCCGGCTGATCGCCAGCACACTGGGCCGCGGCGGCAGGGCCGGGTCATTGTCCGGCCAGCGATGCATGGGGTTGTCGAAGCTTGAGCGGCCACCGTCGGCGGGATGCTGCACGGCGATAAAAAGGGTGGTGCCATCGGGGGTGAATTCCGGCCCGCACACCTCGGCGCCCTGCGGGCAGCCAAAGAAATGTTTCGGAGCGGCGCGTAATTCACCTTCGGTGGCCATGGCCCAGAGGCCGTCATGGAAGCCGAAGTCCTCGCAGCCGTCGGTGGCAACCCACATATTGCCGGCGTGGTCGAACGCAACATTGTCCGGGTTGGCGAACCAGCCGTGCGGCGATATAGCCCCGGTCACCTGCTGGCCGTAGGCGCCGCGCTCGTTCGGGTCCTCGGCGTTGGGGTTGCCGCCGAGCAGGAAGGTATGCCAGCGGAAAATGTCGCTGGTGTGGTCGCGCTCGCCATCCCGGCCCGGCGGTACGATTTCCAGCACGTGGCCGGCGGCATTGCGTGGGCGGGGATTGGCGGCGTTGGTGTCGTCGGCGCCGCGCCTCTTGTTCTTGGTCAGCATGACGTAAGTGCAGTCGTTGACCGGGTTGGTCTCCACATCCTCCGGCCGGTCCATGGGCGTGGCGCCCAGCAGGCTGGCGGCGCGGCGGGCGTCTACAAGGACGTCAGCCTGGTTGCGGAAACCGTTTTCCGGTGTCAGTGGACCCTCGCCAAAGATCAGCGGCAGCCAGCGGCCGCTGCCGTCGGCATTGAATTGCCCGGCAAACAGGGTGCCTGCCGTAAGCAGGTTGCGATTGGCCCGGTGGTTACCCGGACGGTAGGCCTCGGCGGAGACGAAGCGATAGACGAACTGGCCCTCGTCGTCATCACCACCATAGGCCACCACTGGCTGGCCTGGCTTGCAGGCCAGGGTAAACCCCTCGTGTTCAAAGCGTCCCAGTGTGGTCAGCTTGCGCGGGCGGGATTCCGGGTCGTAGGGATCAAATTCCACCATCCAGCCGAAGCGGTTGGGCTCATGCGGCTCGACGCCGATATCAAAGCGCGGGTCATGGTCACCCCAGTTGCGATTGTCCGGGGCAATGCCAAATGCATGGTGATTGCGGGCCTCTACCGGGTCGGCAATGGCGTCCGGGTCTCCCTGGAAAGCGCCACCGAAGCCCTCTTCGGCAATCAATACCGTGCCCCAGGGGGTCTTGCCGCCGGCGCAGTTTCCCACGGTGCCGAACACCCGGGTGCCACTGGGGTCGGCGGCGGTCTGCAGGCGCGGGTCACCGGCGGCGGGGCCGACGATATCCATTTCGGTGCCGAGGGTGATGCGGCGGTTGTAGGGGCTGTCCAGCACTGCCTGCCAGCCAGCCGGGGTTTTCTCGATCTCCACGATGGCGTGACCACAGGCGGCCTGCTCGATGGCCACATGTTCGGCGCTCACGCCGCGGGTGGCGCTGTACTCATCGTTGTAGCCAGGAAACATCAGGTGCGGCTGGGTGTATTCGTGGTTGACGCACAACAGGCCGCGCTTGCTGCTGTCGCTGCGGCAGTGCCTGTCCCCATCCCCCGGGCCGGCGTCCTCGGCCAGTGGCATAAAGGCAATGAAGTCGTTGTTGTAACCAAAGCGTTGCTGCTGCTCTGCCGCGGTCAGCCCTTCCGGGTCGAATACACCGGCCCCCGCCTGGATGGGATCCCCCCAGCGCAGCAGCACGTCGGCGCGATAACCCTCGGGCAGGTGATGGCTGGCATCCAGGCCGTGGGGGACCTCGGTAAAAGTCAGCGAAGCCCGGTCAAGCCCGGGGCTTCGATTGCACGCTGATAGCAGGCCACTGGTGGCACCGGTTGCACCGAGGGCACCTATCGCTTTGAAGAGAGTGCGGCGGGACGGGTCTGGCGGCAGCTTTTTCATTTTGTCTCCGGCTCTTTCTGTGACAGTGACCAGGGCTCGCTGTCACAGATTTGCAACCTCATAGTAGTTTAGTGGGCATCGGAGTCTGCCAGTGTCCCGTGACAATTCAGTGAACGATCAGTGATGCCTGCGGTGCCACAATTTTCAACAAAATGTCACCCAACAGTCACGCCCGACGTCTAACCTGCGCCCCATCGAACACCTGCCATAAAAAGGAATGGGGACCTTATGAAAAACCGATCGACCCGGGTCGCACTCGTTACACTGCCGCTAACGGCAATCGCTGCTGCGGTTATTTCTGTGAATGCAGTGGCACAGGCTGGGGAAGGCGCCCTGGAAACCATCGAGGTGACTGCCCAGGCGGCCAACGCCAGCAGTGATATCGAGCGCCAGCGCCGCTCCAACAAAGTTGTTGCGGTGCAGACTTCCGATGCGATTGGCGAATTGCCAGACGCCAACGTCACCGAAGCACTGCAGCGCATGCCAGGTGTATTTATCGCCCGCGACCAGGGGGAGGGGCGTTTCGTCGGTGTGCGGGGTATCGACCCGAACCTGAATGCGGCGACTATTAATGGGGTCAGCCTGCCCGCGCCGGAAACCGACAGCCGGGCCGTGGCCATGGATGTGATCCCCTCCGACCTGCTTGCCAGCCTGGAAGTATTCAAGACGCTCACGCCGGATATGAGCGCGGACTCCATCGGCGGTGCCATTGAGATCAAGAGCCTGAATGCCCTGGACCAGGATGGCCAGCAGTTCAAGCTGAGTGTCGAGAACAGTTACAGCACGTTGCAGGAGGAGAACAGCCCGAAGCTTGCCGGTACCCTCACCAGGGTATTCGAGCTGGATGGCGGTCGCGAGCTGGGGGTAGCGATTGCCGCGAGCCACCAGGAACGAAAATTCGGCTCTGAAAATGTGGAGACAGATGGCATCTGGGAGGAGCTTACCGCGGAGGATGGCAGTGAGGGCTTTGGGGCCGCCGAGATTGAGCAGCGCGATTACACCGTGACCCGCGAGCGTACCGGCCTGGCCGCCAATTTCGACCTGAGCCTGGGCGAGACCAGCCTGCTTTACCTGCATACCCTCTATTCCGATTTCTCCGATGAAGAAGAGCGCCAGCGTAATTCCTGGAAGCTGGATGAGGAAAATGATAATCCGGCCACTATCACAGCCAGCTCTGCGGTATGGAACGACGCGGCACTGGAAAAGTCGTTGAAGGACCGCTTCGAGGAGCAGCAGATCCTCTCCATGGTCTTTGGCGGAGAGCATGACCTGGGTCAATGGGGCGTTGAATATGCGCTGGGCTACTCCCATGCCGAGGAAGCCGAGCCACACCGCCGCGATACAGATTTTGTACAGGAAGGCTTGCAGCTGGGCTACACCAGTGCCGGGGAAAAACCCACCCTGGCCATCGGTGCTGGTGATGTCGAAGCGGCGATGGATGCGTCCAATTACAAGCTCGACGAGATTGTGATCGAGGACAATTTTACCGAGGATGAGGAGGTCAGCTTCCGCATCGATATCAGCCGCGAAATACAGCTGGCCGGTAACCCTTCCGAGCTGAAATTCGGTTTGCACGAGCGACGCCGGGAAAAGACCGGTGACCTGAATGCCGTGGTTTACGACGATTTTGGTGGCGACTTTACCCTGGCTGATTTCGCCATGAACAATGTCGACTACAGCCTGGGCCGCTTTGGTCCCGGGATTAATATGGGTGGCCTGAATAACTTCATCGACGCCAGCCTGTCCAGCTTTGCAGTGGATGAAACCGATACCGCCCTGGACTCTGCACGCGACTATGCCATGAACGAGGATATTTCTGCGCTGTATGTCATGAACAGCATTGAGATGGACCGTGCCCAGTTGGTATACGGCGTTCGCTACGAGTCGACCGACTTCTCCGCCGCGGGAAACCAGGTGGTTGAGTCCGGTGAAGCCATTCCCGGTGCGGAGCAAGTTGCCGAAGACGTTTATGTTTCCCCGGTGAATTTTGCACAGGAGTACAGCAAGCTGTTCCCGAGTGTGAACTTCAAGTACGACTATAACGATAATATCGTTCTGCGCGCCGCCTATACCGAGTCCCTGTCGCGACCCGCGTTTGGTGCACTCAACCCGTCACCGGAAACCATTGAATACGATGAAGGCGAGCTGGAGGTGGAAGCAGGCAACCCGGCACTGGATCCCTATGAAGCGCAGAACCTGGACTTCACTGCGGAGTATTACGCCGATGCCCTGGGCATGTTCTCAGCGGGCATTTTCCACAAGCGTATCGATAACTTTATCGTGACCGCAGACGTGGCCAGCACTACGGACTTCAGCCGCTATGTGGGCAGTCTGCCGGTAGAGGACGCGGAAGTCCTGCAGTCGATCAACGGCGACACTGCAACCCTGACCGGCGCCGAGCTGTCATGGACCCGCGGTTTCGATAACGGCCTGCTGTTGCGTGCCAATGCCACCTTCGCAGACTCGGAAGCCAGCCTTGGCCCCGGGGCTGGTGCCGGGCGCAACGACGAGATATCACTGCCCTCACAGGCAGATATAGTGGGCAACTTTATCGTTGGTTACGAGCGCGATGCACTGAGCCTGCGCCTGGCCACCACGTTCAAGGGCGAGCGCCTGCTCGAAGTGGACCTGGAGGATGCCGCGGGAGACCGGTATGAATCCGACCACATGCAGGTAGATTTGTCGGCCAGGTACCGCTTCAGTAACGGGCTCCAACTGACCTTCAGCGGTGTCAACCTCACCGACGAGCCGTTCTTTGTCGAGAACTCTGGCTATAACGGCCAGTATGAGGAATATGGTCCCACCTACGCGCTGGGCCTGACTTACAGCACCTTCTAAAGTCTAGAGTCGGGATAGCAGCGGGATAGAGCCGGGAGCGAATAGCAGCAGAAGCCGGGCCCCCGGGTTGGGGACCGGCTTCCTGTTGCTGATGGGTTGTAACCTGCCAGCCGTGGACCGGGGCAGGAGCTGTCGACAGGTCCTGCCGGCCCCATTCGTTTTTGCCTGCCAGTTTTATTTGCCTGGATTTTGGCGCAAGTTCGCTCATCATTTTGTTTGCTCGCCCCTGTCATTACCCCGACCAGGGACCCCTCGGGCAGCTGGTGGTCACGGGACTATCCCGGCGCGGCGCATAGAGCCCCGCGGGTCATTCTTTTGCCACAAAGCTGGCGTAAATTTGTCATATTCTTAAAGATACTTTGCGGAAAAACGAAGACGATGGCACTCAATATTCTGTCGAAAATCGCGCCGGTTGCCGCTGTGGTGGTGTTGCTGGCGGGCTGTGATAGGCGACCCGGAGAATCCGTGCAGAGCTCGCCCCAGGCCCTCCAGGCTTCCGGCACCCTCGAGCTCTCCGGTGTGGTTTCCAGCCAGGTCGCCCCGTTGGCACTGGGTGGGGAAAATTACCTGCTGCTGGCGAGCGAGGTGCGTGGCCTGGTCCTGCTGCGGGAAGACGGCAGCGAGGCCGCTTCCCTCGATGGCGGCAGTGTCGAGCGCTTTGCCGTGCAGTCGCGCGCGGACGGCAGCTGGCTGGTCGCGGCCTTCGATGAGGACGACGGCCAGGTGCACCTGCGATCACTTGAAGTCGAGCCAAGTAGCGGCCAGCCGGGGATGAAATACCTGGGCATGCTCAAGGTTGCGGCACCGCAGACAGCGCTGTGCTTCTCCCGCCAGGGCAATCGCTCCCACCTGTATACCATCGATGAAAATGGCCTCGGCCATGAATATGTGGTTCACCCGCGCGACCAGGCCTGGTTGTTCACCGAGCTGCGCCCGCTGCACTTCGGCCAGCAGGTCAACAGCTGTGTAGTGGACGACCAGCGCCAGCGGCTGCTGGTATCGCAGCCGCCGCTGGGGGTCTGGAGCCTGAATGCCAGTGCGGAACGCGACGAGGAACGCGCGGTATTTATTGCCGGCGATACCCTGGGCGAGCAGTTCGGCGGTTTGTGGCTGGACGCCGACCGGGACCTGCTGTGGCTGGCCAGCGGCGACCGTGTGGAAGCCTTTCCACTGTCAGGGCCGCGGGGCGAGGCGATCTATAACCGCGCGTTGCAGGAACTGGAACCGGTCTCCATCGCACGGCAGAGCGATGCGCTGTTTGCCCTGGAAGAGGAAAGCAATGCTGTACAGCGTTATGCGGTGCAGCTACCGGAGCCCGGGCCTGCGGAAGAGTCACCGACTGCGGCAACCGCCGCACCGCAGATCCCTACCGTTGGCGCAAGGGCACAGACAGTACCGGTGGCATCCGGTGGCGATGCCGCCGATGACCCGGCAATCTGGGTCAACCCGAAGGACAGCAGCAAGAGCCTGGTACTGGGAACCGACAAGAAGCGCGGCCTCAATGTATACAACCTGTCCGGCCGGCTGCAGGAACAGTTCGTTGTCGGGCGGGTAAACAACGTCGACCTGCGACCGGTGGACAGCGGCCGCTTTGCTGCACTGGCGGCCACGTCGAACCGAACCACGCCGGGCGTAAACCTGTTTGGTATCCACCGCAGTGGCGATGTGGAACACCTGGGGTTACGCGAGATGGGATTGCAGGACCCGTATGGCCTGTGCATGTACCGCAACGACGGGCGCACCATGGTATGGGTATCGGACAAGGATGGCGCCCTGCACCTGGCGGAGATCGAGCTGGGCGATGACCCGCTGGAATGGCAGTTGCAGCCGCGGGCAAAACTGCCGGTGCAGAGCCAGGTGGAGGGTTGTGTCGTGGATGACGAGCGTGGCGTATTGTTCTTCGGTGAGGAGGACCGTGGTATATGGCGCCTCGATATCGCCGCATTCCTGGCCGGCAATGCGCAACCGGAATTGCTGGTGGAAGTCGATGACCGGCAGCTGGTGGCGGACGTGGAGGGTATCGATATTTTCCACGATGGAGAACGCGGGTACCTGGTGGTCTCCAGCCAGGGCAATGACAGCTACGCCCTCTATACCCGCGACGGCAGCGAGTTTATCGGCCATTTCCGGGTCGATATCAACCTGGCGCTGGGTATCGACGGGAGCTCGGAAACCGATGGCCTGGCAGTGACCAGTGCGGCCCTGGGCGATGACTACCCGGGTGGCCTGCTGGTGGTGCAGGACGGGCGCAAGCGCATGCCCGCGGGGCCGCAGAATTTCAAGCTGGTGTCCTGGGCGGATATTGAGGAACAGCTGCAACTGCAGTAACTTCTCCTGTCGGCCCTGTGATGTGTTGGTCGCGGGGTGGGCTGTGATGGATAACCCGGTGATCACCTATGGAAATCGAAGAGAAGATCCCGCTGCTGGAAGAGATACTGGCTGACTGGCGGGAATGTATTGGCCCGGAATACCCGGGCTACCGTAATCACGTCTACCGCATGCTGCATTTCTGCTTTGCACTGCGTGAATGCAGCGAGGAAGAGCGGCAGAAGCTGGTGATTGCCGGCGCCTTTCACGATATCGGTATCTGGGTCGATGATACCGTCGACTATCTCCCGCCCTCTATTACCCCGGCGATGCAATACCTGAAGCACAACGGTCGGGAAGGCTGGTGCGACGAGGTGCGCCTGATGATCAGCGAGCACCACAAACTGCGCCGGTATCGCGGCGAGTACGCGCCGCTGGTGGAACTGTTCCGCCGTGGTGACCTGGTGGATTTTTCCTGCGGCCTGGTCCGTTTCGGGCTGGACGCCGGTCTGGTGGAAGAGGTGCGTCGCGCTTTCCCCAATGCGGGTTTCCACAAAAGCCTGGGCAGGCGCGCCCTGCGCTGGCTACCCCGGCATCCGCTGCGGCCATTGCCGATGATGAAGTGGTAGGATAACAATCGCGGCCAGCGGCCGCTCCTATGGCACTTAACACGATCATGTAGGAGCGGCCGCTGGCCGCGACAATTCCCGGGTTATAACCAGGCAGAATTCCAGAACGGATATTCCCCGACGTTTTGTACGAGCCCCGCGCGCAAAGGATTGGCAATCACATACCGTGCCGCTTCGATAACCCCTTCTTCTTTTCGTAGTGCGCGGTCATGGAAGGCGCGCTCCCAAATCGCTTCTTGATGCAGACACTGGTTAACCTGGTATGCACTGGAAGATTTGAGACGCTTGATAAGTTCACTCAAGTCAAAGGAATTTCCAAGCTGTATCAGCCAGTGCACATGATCGGGCATCAATACCCAGGCGAGCATCCTGGCATCGCCCAGTAATGAAGGGTCCTGAAAAGATGTGCAGGCCTGCCGTGCCAATGTGAAATCTTTGAATATTGGTAGGCGCTGGTGAGTGCAGGTGGTTACTAGGTATACCTGCCCGGGCATGGAAACCCGGCCCCGGCGTAGTGAACGATGTCCTTTTCGTGAGTGAGCTATCGGCATATCCATATGCGTGCCTGAGTCGCGGCCAGCGGCCGCTCCTACGGAGTGGCTGGGTTTTAGCGATTGTTATGGCCTAAAAATGCATACTCCACCCCAGCGATGCGGTCTCCACGTCGAACTCGCCGCGCAGCTCGCCGCTGCCGATATCGCTGAAGGTCTCCCACTCGGCCCGCAGGGTCCAGTTGTTGTGGTGGCGGTAGCTGATGCCGGCGCCGTAGCCGTAGTGGAAGCCGTTATCGGTTGCACCACTGCTGCCGTTTACCGGTACCAGCTCTTCGGTGATAGTGCCGTCTTCCTGCTGGAACCGGAACAGGAATTCACCCGCCTGGCGCTCGGACAGCTCCATATTCCAGGCGCCGCCGCCGACCTTGGCAAACAGGCTCAGGCCGCGGTATAGCGGCCAGTGCCCCACGGCGTAGGCGTTGACCAGGTAGGTCTCGAGCTCATCCTCGAGGCGCAGGAACTCGCCGCGCGCATTGCGGAATTCGAAGTCCAGGTCGCTGCTGGCCAGTTGCTGCAGGCTGGCTTCCACCGCGAAGTAGGGGCTCCAGCGCCAGCCGGTGTACAGCTTCCAGGTCTCGCCGCCCTCGCCGCAATTGAGCAGCCGGGCCGGTTCGCCGTTGAAGCTGAAACGTTGCACCCGGTCCGACGCCTGTGGGCAGAAATTACCCTGGCCGGCGTCGCCGACACTGACGCCGACATAACGGTGGGAATAAAAGTCTGCACTGGCGGGCAGGGCAAGGGTAAGGGAGGTGAGTACCGCGAGCAGAACATGGGGCCTGGGCATGGCAATACCTGCATTCGGTTGATATCGGGGTCTATCTTCCCCCAACCCTACGCGGATTGTTTGCCACGGGATGAAATTTGGCGGTTGCTTCCTTTTATCGGCCCGGACGGGCCGGGCGCGAGAGGGTCTCTAGAGTTCCAGCTCTGCCCGCAGTTGCGCCATGCGCTCGGCGTTTTCCGCCTTGCTCAGTGGCTCGCCGGGCTTTTCCTCCAGCAGGGGCTGCTCGGGTGCGGGCAGCGCATCGCCCTCCAGCACCCGGGCGCAGATCTTGCGGTAGTGCTCGGCGAACACCGGGTAGGCCACGTGTTCCGGGTTGTTGGCGAGGAAGAACCAGTTGGCCTCGCGGCCGGCGTGGTAGACCGCCGGGTGGCTCCAGTTGAACGCGGCCTTGGGGCTGGGGGCGTTGCAGGCCTCGCGATAGGCGGCGCGGGCCTCGGGCAGGCCGTTGTCGCCGGCGGCACACAGCTGCAGCATCTTGTGTACCGTGGGCAGGTATTCGCTCTGGCGGATAGCGCGCTTGGCCCCGGCGACGATCTGCGCCGGGGAAAAGGCCGCCAGGGACTCCAGCCACAGGCGCTTGGCGTGGTTCAGGGTCTCGGTGTCGGGGAAGGCCGAATTGAACTGGTTGTGATAGCTCAGTTTCAGCAGGCCGAAGACCTCGTTCAGGGCCCGCTTGCGCTCGTTCAGCTGTTCGTCGCCGGCTCCGCTACCAGTCTGTGTCCGTGACGATGTCGAGGACGGAGCGGTCCCGGGTTCTCTGGTTGTCGGTGTGTTGCTGCGTGCCATTGGTCTTTCCTATCGCCAGCTTGTTGCGCTCTGCCCACTGGTAGCGCGCATGGCGGACGAACACGGCGTCCCAGCTCTTGCGCGCCGCATTCTGGCCCCGCCAGTAGATAATAAATTCGGGGACCAGCGACAGGGCGAAGTCGCGGTCTATTTCACACTGGTTTACCAGGTGGCTCAAGCAGTCACCACCGGGTTGCCAGTTGCGTGTTATGGGCTTGGCTACCGGGTTCTTTTCAATGCCCTGGCAGTAGTAGGCCCATTCCTCGCGTGCGTACTCGATAAACAGCTCCCCCCAACGGGCGCTGTGGCCACCGCGCTCCAGCCACTTGTATATAAATTCGGGCAGCAGCTCGGCGGCAAAACTTGGGTTGATCGCCAGCCGGCGCAGCTGCTCCCAGGTGTGCTCGCTGGGCTGCCAGTCACGGGTCATTGGGGTGGGCTTGCGCTTCTCGATAAACGGGGTGTCCTGCTTCTCCCAGTCCTCGGTGACCCAGTCATTGAACTCCAGGTCCCAGGAGATGGACTGCTTGCCGCTGGAGCGGTGGTAGTCGACGAAGCGCTGCAGGGCCCGCTGCACGAAGGTGCTGGGTACGCCCTCGTCCGCCAGCTTGCGCAGGGTGTCCTCACCCGGGTACCAGCCCTGCGGCAGGGGCTGCTTGCGCTGGGCGGTGGCGCGAAATGCCTCCCAGCGGCTCTTGACCTGCTTGAGGAACAGCGAGCCGAAGGAATGCCGTGGTTCGCCGCGCTCGCGCCAGTAGGTGACGAATTCCGGCAGCTGCTCGCGCCAGAAATGCTCGGGCACTCCCAGCTGGGCGATACGGGCCTGGGTCTCCCGGTCCGGCTGCCAGCCGGGTCCGATGGTATTGGCGCTGCGGGCGTTGTGTTCCGGGGGCGGTGGCTCCTGCATTCGCGGGGAGTGGTCGATGTGGCCTGTGGGCTCCGGGCGCCGGTGTTCGCCGGGCAGGGCAAACTTGAGCTGCATGCTGGTGCCGTAGGGGGCTGAGCCCAGCAGCAGGGCGCCCTGGTTGCGCAGGCTGGTGGCCACGCGCTGGATGTCCGCCGGCTCCCAGAAGGGCAGCAGCAGCTGCAGCTGTTCTCCCTCGGCGGTGTACCACTCCCGTCCCGGGTGCGATTCCGGCTGCAGGAAGGGCAGCAGGTCGCCGAGTGCCGTGAGCAATACCGCCTCCTCCAGGCCGATGGTGGCGGCCAGAGTAGGGGACAGGCTCAGGGGTCTTTCCGGTAGCAGGGGGTGTTTCATGGCGCGATTCTATCACCCCCGCCGCCCTCCCGCAGAGGTCTTCCGGCACCGAAATTGGCCCGTTGCGGGTTTGACTGCCGGGTCGGGGCTGTGTTGTTCTCCGGCACAGTACGTGGTTTCCCCCGATAGGGGGGACCGGGTTTCGCTAAAGTGAAAGTGCGGCCCGTCGTGGGTCGGCCGAACTGGAGACTCGACCATGCAGGCATTCCTGTCCACCTGGCACGAAGCGGCCGTCACCACCCTGGGCCTGTTCTGGATGGCTTTCTGGGCTTTTGGCCTCGGCTACCTGATCAGCAGCATGATCCAGGTGTTTGTGACCCGCGAGCGTATGCGGCGCAGCATGGGGGAGGCGGGCGCCGGGAGTGTGGGACTGGGCACCTTCTTCGGGTTTATTTCCAGTTCCTGTTCGTTTGCCGCGCTGGCCACCACGCGCGCCCTGTTTGCCAAGGGCGCCGGGCTGGTGCCGGCACTGGCCTTCCTGCTGGCGTCCACCAACCTGGTCATCGAGCTGGGCATCGTGATCGCGGTGTTCCTGGGCTGGCAGTTTGTGGTGGGTGAATATGCCGGCGGCGTGCTGCTGATCCTGCTGATGTGGCTGGTGGTGCGGTTGACGGCACCGAAGGGATTGGTCAAGAAGGCACGCAAGCGCGCCCGCTCTGCCGAGGAGTCCAGCGACGACGACGGCGAGGTGCCCGAATGGCGCGAGCTTATCCGCAGCCGCGAGGGCTGGCGCATGGTGGCGAGCAAGTACGTCATGGAATGGCACATGGTATGGAAGGACGTCACGGTGGGTTTCACCGTTGCGGGCATCATCGCTGCCTTCGTGCCGCAGTCATTTTTCCGCAGCCTGTTCGTCGGTTCCGGCGAAGCGGACCCCGCTTTCTGGGAAGTGCTGTTGCAGTGCCTGGTGGGGCCGGTGGCCGCCTTTTTTACCTTTATCGGCTCCATGGGCAATATTCCCCTGGCCGCGGTGCTGTTCGATAACGGGGTGGCCTTTGCCGGGATCATGGCGTTTATTTTCAGCGACCTGGTGGTGCTGCCGGTGCTGCGTATCCAGGCGCAGTATTACGGCTGGAAGATGGCGCTGTATATCCTCGGGGTATTCCTGCTGATCCTTGTCAGCACTGCGCTGCTGTTGCACTACGGGTTCGCCGCCCTCGACCTGCTGCCGGACCCGTCGTCCGCGAAGACGGTGACCGACCGCGAATTCTTCAAGGTGGACTACACCCTGTTCCTGAACCTGCTGTTTGCCCTGCAGGGACTGGTATTCCTTATCTGGCGCTGGAAGGCAAAAGGGCTGCCGGGGCTGAAAACCGACAGCCTGAGTGAGCGTATCTTGCTGGTGCTGGCGACGTTGGCGGTTATCTGGCTGGTGATCGGGGTGCTGCTGCCGGCATAACGCTGCCTTCGATTCCCCATTGCGGTGTCAGGATGCTTGCCCTGCCCCCGGGGCAGGGTTTTATTCTCTGTCGCGTGTCCCAAACATCGAACTGGTCCGCTTGCCTGTGGGCGTAAGTCGCAGCCACGAGAACGCGTCCAGTTGATAACGGAGAGAACATGAGCGCGGAAACAACGACAACTTCGCCCCGGACTTTTCGCCTGGAGGGCGTCACCTGCGCCGGCTGCGTGCGCAAGATCGAGAATTCACTGGGGGCTGTCGAGGGCGTAGCCGAAGCGCGCGTCAATCTGGCGGACCGGACGCTACAGGTGTCCGGTGAGGCCAGTGACGCGGAGTGCATCGCCGCGGTGGAGTCCGCCGGTTACGGTGCCGAGCGGGTGCGCGCCAGTGAGCGGGAACGCCGCGAACAGCAGCACGAGGAAGAGCAGCGCCATTACCGCGCTCTGCTGCTGCGCTGCGCCCTGGCGCTGGGCCTGGGTGTGCCGCTGATGGCGTGGGGATTGCTCGGCGGTGACATGATGGTCAATACGCCGTCGCAGCAGCTGGCCTGGGGCGCCGTGGGCCTGCTGACCCTGGGGGTGCTGGTCTACTGCGGCGGGCATTTCTTTACCGGCGCCTGGCGTGCCTTCCGTCACCACAATGCCAATATGGATACGCTGGTGGCGCTGGGTACCGGCGCCGCCTGGCTGTTCTCCATGGCGGTGGTGCTGGCCCCGCAACTGCTGCCCGAGGCGGCGCGGCATGTCTACTTCGAGGCCAGCGCCATGATCATCGGCCTGATCAACCTGGGGCAGGCACTGGAACTGCGCGCCCGCGGTCGCACCAGCGCGGCGGTGGAAAAACTGCTGGAGTTGCAGGACCCCACCGCGCGCGTGGTGCGCGACGGCGAGGAGCGCGACCTGCCGCTGGAAGAGGTGCGCGTGGATGACCGCGTGCGGGTGCGGCCCGGCGAGAAAATCCCCGTGGACGGTACCGTCGAGGAAGGCAGCAGCCTGGTTGACGAGTCCATGCTCACCGGCGAGCCGGTGCCGGTGAAAAAGGGTGAGGGGGATTTCCTGTCCGCCGGTACCCTGAACAAGAATGGCACCCTGTTGTTTCGTGCGGAAAAAGTCGGCGCCGACACCCGCCTCGCGCAAATTATCGAGATGGTGAAGAACGCCCAGAGTTCGCGGGTACCCATCGCGCGGCTGGCGGACCGCATCTCGGCCATCTTCGTGCCGACGGTAATGATCATTGCGGTGCTGGCGGCGCTGGCGTGGTTCAATTTCGGCCCGGAGCCGCGCGCCGCCCATGTGCTGGTGGTGATGACCGCAGTACTGATTATCGCGTGTCCCTGCGCGCTCGGCCTGGCGACACCCATGTCAGTGATGGTCGGCGTGGGCAAGGGCGCCGAGCACGGGGTACTGATCCGCAATGGCAAGGCGCTGCAGCAGGCGAGCAAGCTGCGCACGCTGGTGGTGGACAAGACCGGCACCCTGACCGAGGGCGAACCGAAACTCACTGAAATCGAAACTGACGATGGCTTCGCCGGTAGTGCCGACGACCTGCTGCAACTGCTGGCGAGCCTGGAGCAGGGCTCGGAGCACCCGCTGGCGGCAGCGGTAGTGGCCGCTGCCCGTGACCGGGATGTCGAATTCCTGCGCACCGAAGAGTTCGAGGCGATTACCGCCCACGGCGTTACCGGCCGTGTCGACGGCAAGGTGCTATTCCTGGGCAACCGCAAACTGATGGAGCGGGAAAAAATTGACGCCGGCCGCTGGCGCGAGCGGGTACAGGAACTCGCGGGTAAGGGCCGCACGGCAATGTACGCGGCGGTGGATGGAAAAATGGCCGGCATCATCGCCGTGTCAGACCCGCTGCGCGAGGATGCCAAAACAGCGGTGACGCGCCTGCAGCAACTCGGCCTGCGCATCGAAATGCTCACCGGTGACAACGAGGGCACGGCCCAGGCGGTGGCACGTCAGCTGGGCATCGACCGGGTGCACGCCGAGCTGCAACCGGAGGACAAGGAAAAAATCATCGGCGAACTGCAGGGCAGTGGTGAGCAGGTGGGTATGGCCGGCGACGGTATCAACGATGCCCCGGCGCTGGCACGCGCGGATGTGGGTTTTGCCATTGGTGCCGGTACCGACGTGGCCATCGAGACCGCGGACGTGACGCTGATGCGCTCCTCGCTGCATGGTGTCGCAGATGCGATCGAACTGTCCCGGGCGACGCTGCGCAATATCAAGCAGAACCTGTTCGGGGCCTTTATCTATAACACCCTGGGGATTCCCATTGCCGCCGGTGTGCTGTACCCGTTTACCGGTGCCCTGCTGAGCCCGGTCATCGCCGGCGCAGCCATGGCCATGTCGTCAGTAACGGTGGTCTCCAATGCCAACCGGCTGCGCTTTTTCAAGCCGCAGGGCAGTGGCAAGAGTAATACAAATGAACCGGCGACCGGAGGGCAGGCGCAATGATGACATTACTGGTGAACGTTACCGGGCTGGTACTGATCGTGGCGATCGTCTGGTGGTTCTGGCTGGCGGAAGCCGGTCGTGAATCGGAACCAGTCCGCGCCACGGATGAGGAAATGGAAGTCCTGGTGAAAGACGGCGTCTACGAGCCGGACCATATTCGCCTGCCGGCGGGCGAGCCCGCCACACTCTATTTTCGCCGCGAAGATCCCAGCCCCTGCGCGGAGTATGTCTTGTTCCCCGACCTGGAGGTCAGTGCACAGCTGGCCGTGGGCGAGCGCACGCCGGTAAGGCTGCCCGCAGCAGAGCCCGGCAAGTACCCGTTTACCTGCCAGATGCAGATGTACCGCGGGTCGCTCAGCATTGAGTAGGGGTTGAATTCGGGCGCGGCCACCTTCAGGTCTGTTGATAAGCGCGTGGGCCAGGCTGTGGCCCCGCACCGGAATTTCCCGATAAGGTGGAGGAACCATGCGTACCGAAACCCTGCAGGATGTCATTGCGCGTACGCGCAGCTTCCATGAGCAGTTGAATAAACGATTACAGGAGGGGCGCGAGGCCAGTGATCGCAGTCGCGTCACGCTCTTGCTGGACTACCTGGCGCAGTTCGAGCAGACCCTCGCCGAACTGGTGACTGCGATAGAGCGGGGCGCGGACGGCAAGGCCCTGAATACCTGGTGCTACGAGTACCTGCACAAATACCCGATCGATCATATCGATGTCACGAGCATCCCGTCTCTGGAGGAGGACCCGGACCGGGTCATGGAAGTGGTCATGAATTACCACAATGAGGTGATTGGTCTCTATCGTTTCCTGCACCGGCGCATGGAGACCGAATCCTCGCGCGAATTGATGGCCAACCTGAAAACGCTCGAGGAGCAGCAGACCATGCAGATGATGCAGGCTGCGAACCGGCTGCAGGACGCCTGAGGCCGGCGCCGAAGCGTCAGCCTGCGTAGTGTGGCGGCGGTACGTTCCGCTGGTGCGTGCCGTTCCCTGGCGTCCTGCAAAGGTGCTTTCTGCACCCGCTGGTTGCAGGCTGTATGTCGCGCGAGGGGCCGGGTATTCCTCAATTGGTAACCTGTTGATGCAAATCAATCGTTGCGGGCGCGAGGAGCGGTAAATTTCCAGACACCGGGTGCCCGTGACCGATTCGGGCGCTACGATAACAACTGTTCCATTTACGATTGTCCGGGAGTCCCGATGCAGGTTGAAACTCTGGAAGATGTGCTTGACTGGACCACGGCATTGCACCGGAACCTCTCCGGGTGCCTGGCGGATTGCGCAAAAGCGAACGACGATAAACGTGCCAGCATGTTGCTGGATTACCTGGCCGAGCATGAGCAGCGGCTGTCTGGGCTCGTCGACCAGTTCGAGGTTGGCGCTGAAACCAGGGCGCTCAACACCTGGTGCTACGACTACATGGACAAGCATCCAATCGTTCACAGCACGCGCTGCGACGCGCCCTTCCAGGACATGGACGCGAAAGAGATCATGGATGTGGTCTCCGGCCAGCACCAACAGGTGATCGACCTGTACCGCTATCTTCACGCCAGGGCCGACATCGATGCGACCCGGGACCTGATGGAGAAGCTGAAGTCACTGGAGGAGCACGAGGCCATGCAGATGACCCAGGCTGCCAATCGCCTGCTGGACCTGTAACAGGGTTTGTATTCGGCGTAAGTAGCTGGGGTTTCGCGCCGGGAATCACAGCAAACGCAGAGGGAGACAGGATGAAACTGAACGCCGCCAAATTTGGTCTTGCTGCAGCGATCAGCTTTGGAAGCGCATGGCTGGTCTGTGCGCTGCTGGTGGTGCTGATGCCAGGGATGATGATGAGTATGTCCGGGGATATGGTGCATATGGACCTGGCCGGTATGGGCTGGGACCTGACTCTCCCCGGTGTGCTGGTTGGCCTGGTGGCCTGGTCGGTCAGCGCCGGTTTAATTGGCTGGCTACTGGCCCGGGTGTACAACCGGCTGGTCTAGAGGCCGGTGAGCGGTTCCGTTCTGTCGCTCTTTGCGCCGGCCCTGGCCTGATCCGGTTGTGGCAGTGGGTTGAACTTATTTGCTGGACCAGTGTATCTGCACAATCTTCCATCCCGAGTCCATGCGCCTGAGTACCAGTGTCTCCATGGCCAGCAGGTCGAGGGGCTTGCCCTGGTAGTCACCCTGCAGCCTGCTGCGGCCGTAGGCGTAGGCCAGTTCCCGGCCCTCCTGTACCTGCAGCTCCAGCTGGGTCGGTTGTAGCTGTTGCAGGAATTTCATATCCGCACCCAAGTGGTGGCCGGCGTATTCCTCCCGGGACCGCTCCACCTTGCCGCCCTCGAAAATGACCACATCCTCAGCCAGGGCGGCGAGCACAGCTTCCCGGTTACCAGTGCGCAGTGCGCGGTGGAAGGATTGCACTGCCCTGCCGGCATCCGAGTCCTGGCCGGAATACAGTGGGGTATCCGCTTGCTGTGCCTGCTTGTTTCCGTGTGCGGCGACGCCGAATGGGAGCAGGGCCAGCAGCGTGAGCAGCAGGACCCGGGTGGTGGTGCCCGGTAAAGGATCACGCGTCATAATGTTGTTCCTTCAAGTTTATTTATTTTTTTTGCGCTGGCGATCAGTGCCCCGGGCCGGTCAGTGTGGACAGCAGGGCGGTGGCCAGGAGGATCGCAGTCCCCACCAGCATCTCGGCGCGGATACTTCCGGAGAGCCCGGCGGCGGTGTTGGGCAACTGCGGCACCAGCCGCCATTTGTTCTGGGCCGCGAGCAGCAACAGGCTGGCGACCAGGGCAAGTTTCACCAGCATCGCCAGTCCGTAACTGCCCTGCACCAGGGCGCCGAAACCGCCGAGCAGGGAATACAGCACCCAGGTCCCGCAGATAACCAGCAGCGCTACAAGCCAGGAGGCCTGCTGTCCGAAGCGGGCCATGGCAGCGCCATACTGTGCGGGATCACCCTGGCGGCTCAGGCGCCAAAGGGGGTAGAGGGCACCCATCCACCAGGCGGCGAGCCCCGCGTGCAGCGACAGGGCGGCACGTACCCACAGGGAGGACTCGGCAGTATGACCGCGCCAGCTGAATGGCAACAGCAACAGCACCGCCGCTACCAGCCACAGTATCGCGGCAGCCCGGTTCCTCCCCTGCAGCAGGCAAATGGCGGCAAGCGCCGCCACGGCAAAACCGGGAACCAGCAGCAAGGCCACTTCGCCCGCCGGGGATTCCCACAGGATTGACAGGTAAAGCGGGTCGAACATGCCGGACAGGCCGGCTTCCGCGAATGTGCCTACCTGGAGCAGGAATCCCGAGACGGTGAACAGCAGGCCGGCGATCGCGGCGGGCAGCAGGTAGGTCCGTGCCTGCGGGCGGACATCACCCCGCGGTGTCCACTGCAGGACGGCGGCTGTGCCACCCACACATACCGAAAGCGCGCCGTAGAGCAGCCACTTGTTCAGCGCAAACGCTGCGGCCCACACGACTTATTTTTCCGCGACGATCTTGAACGAGAGGTTGCCGGTCATCTTGTGGCCGTCGCCTCCCATCGCCATCCAGGAAACCGTATAGTCGCCCGCGTCCAGGGCCGGCAGTGGCAGGCTGATATCTCTCTCCGCCACCGCGCCGGGCATAAAGGCCAGCTTGACTTCACCCCGATCGGTCTCTTCCAGTGAGACCCGCATCAGGCGGACCTTACCGGAAAATTGCAGTTTGAGTTCCACCGGCGGTTGGCTGAGTTCATCGCCGTCAGCCGGGCTGGAACCCTGCAGGCCGGTATGGGCGAAGAGCGCGGTACTGAAAAGCAGTGTGCCCAGTGCCAGCAACCTGGCGAATGAAGCTTTAAGCATGGTTAAACTCCCACGGGTTGTTTGTGCATTATTGGAATCGGTGGGGCCCCGGGCACCCGGGGAGCAACGTCCCGAAAGGTGCCCGGTTGCCCGGCCTAGAACCAGGCGTGTAGCCCGACCACCCAGGTGGTCTCGCCGGTGGACTCGCCCTCCGCGCGCAGGAAGTCGGCGGTGTTGCCGAATTTCTTCTCGTAATTCACGCCGATATAGGGCGCAAACTGCGGGGTGAATTCATAGCGCAGGCGTAGACCGGCCTCCACATCCGACAGGCCGGATCCGGTGTTTGTGTCCGGATCGTCCTGGCCATAGAAATTCGCCTCTACTTCCGGGCTCAGAATCCACTGTTGCGTAAACAGCAGCTCGTATTCCGCCTCCAGGCGCAATGCCGTATCACCATCATCACTGACAAACAGTGCCGAGTCCACTTCGAAGAAATAGGGTGCCAGGCCGTTAAAGCCGATTGCGCCCCAGTTCTTGCTGTCACCATCCTCCAGCTGGAAATCATGGCGTACGCCTACCTGCAGGTCCCAGTAGGGCGCGATCGCGCGGCTGTACAGGGCCTGTAATTCGGCGTTTTCGGTGCTGCCTTCCTCGCGCTCCACTTCGGTCTTGAGCCACAGCTTGTTCCTGTCGCTGCCAAACCAGGCACTGCCCTCAAGGGCGCTGCCCTCATGCTCGCGTACTTCCAGCTGGTCAATGGTGACCTTGGTCAGCAGGACCTCGTGATCCATGACATGGTCGGGCTGGTCAGGGGCATGCTCCAGGTTAGCTGCCGCCGGCACCTGCATATCGCCATGGTGGCCGTGGTGCTCCCCGGATTGCGGCATGGAGTGGCCTTTGTGGGCCCCGTGGCCACTTTCACCTTTCGGCTCATCGCCCGCCGCAGTCGTTGCTCCGGTGTTATGTGACTCGTGCGCGCCGTGACCCTGGTGATCCATGGCATCCTGCGCCAGGACCTGGGATGTAACGAACGCGCTGCAGAAAAATACCAGTGTTTTCAATTTCATCATCGCGCTCCTTATACGACCCGCACTTCGCGGAACATTCCCGGCATGTGGTACAGCAGGTGACAGTGGTAGGCCCAGCGGCCGTAGGCATCGGCGGTGACCAGGTAACTGACCTTGGAGCCGGGCTGTACCAGGATGGTGTGCTTGCGCGGAATGTATTCGGCGTCGCCGGTTTCCAGCTCGCTCCACATACCGTGCAGGTGGATCGGGTGCGTCATCATGGTGTCGTTCACCAGGGTGATGCGAATCCGCTCGCCATATTTCAGCACCAGCGGCTCGGCATCATTGAACTTGATGCCGTTCATCGACCACATATAGCGGTGCATATTTCCGGTCAGGTGCAGCTGTAATTCCCGGGTGGGTTCGCGTCGGTCGAGGGTCGGCGTCAGGTTGCGGATATCGCTGTAATTGAGTACCCGCCGGCCGTAGCGCTCGGCGTGGTCGCGCAGCCCGATACCCGGGTCGTGCAGGCCGTTGGCCGGCATTTCCGAGCGCATGTCCACGCCGTAGCCGTGCTCACTGGGCAGGTGGACGATCGGGCTGTTACTGCCGTGGCCGGCCCGCCCCAGGTCGTTTGTATGCCAGACCCCCTGCATGCCGCCGAGTTCCGGGCGACCGCCGTGCAGGCTGTAACCCTTCATGTCCGCCTTGTGCTGGCTGTGGTCCATGCCATCCATGGTGCTACCGTGCTGACTGTGGTCCATACCGCCCATGTCGGCACCGTGCTGG
This sequence comes from Microbulbifer zhoushanensis, assembly GCF_021729055.1. NCBI lineage: Bacteria > Pseudomonadati > Pseudomonadota > Gammaproteobacteria > Cellvibrionales > Microbulbiferaceae > Microbulbifer > Microbulbifer zhoushanensis. Next base: position 268,995 of record NZ_JAJSAO010000003.1, on the reverse strand, counting down.
CTGTGGTCCATACCACTCATGTCGCCATGGCCGCTGTGGTCCATTTTGCCTGCCGCCTTGTTCATGTTGTGGCCGCCATGGCTGCCGTGCCCCATGCCCATGTCGCGGTGTCCCAGCACCGGGGCGTAATCCATCGCCGGAACCTCGGCTCGCAGGGAAGGGTCCGCGGTCAGGGTGCCGCGGGCGTAGCCGCTGCGGTCGATGGTCTGGGCAAACAGCGTGTAAGCGTGGTCGCCTGCCGGTTCCACCACCACGTCGTAAGTCTCCGCAACACCGATGCGGAATTCATCCACCGTGACCGGCTCGATATTCTGGCCATCGCTCGCCACGACAGTCATCTTCAGGCCGGGAATACGAATATCGAAAATCGACATGGCCGAGCCGTTGATAAAGCGCAGGCGGACTTTTTCGCCGCGCCGGAACAGGGCGGTCCAGTTGGCGTCCGGTGTCTGGCCATTCATCAGGTAGGTGTAGGTGTAACCGGTAACGTCGGAAATGTCGCGGTCGGACATGCGCATGTCGTTCCACATTTCCCGCTCGCGCCAGGTCTGCGCCACCCCCTTTTCGCGAATGTCGCGCCACAGGTCTCCCGCTGTGCGCCGGCGACGATTGTAGTAGTGGCCTTCCTTTTTCAGCCTGGCGTAGATGTCGTGCGGGGATTCATCGCTCCAGTCAGTCAGCATCACTACGTAGTCGCGGTCATAGGCCACCGGGTCGGGTTCGGCGGGATCGATGACGATGGCCCCGTAGTGGCCCTGTTGTTCCTGGAAGTCGGAATGGCTGTGGTACCAGTAGGTGCCACTCTGGTTTACCGGGAACTGGTAGGTAAATGTTTCACCGGGCTTGATGCCGTTGAAGCTGAGCCCGGGGACACCATCCATATTGCTGGGCAGGATCAGGCCGTGCCAGTGGATGGAAGTGTCGTGGGCGAGATGGTTGGTGACATTCAGCGTGACGGTCTGGCCTTCTTTCCAGCGCAGGATCGGCGCCGGTACACCACCGTTCACCGCCACTGCGGTGCGGTCGCGGCCGGTAAAATTCACCGGGAGGTAATTGACGCTCAGGTCAAACTGGTTTCCCCGCAGGGTCTGGGGAGCGGGGTTCGTTCTGGGCGCACCCGCGGTGAGGCTGCCAGGCATGCCCAGCAGCGCCGCCCCGGCGGCCATACCGGTCACAAAGCGGCGCCTGGAGATCTGCGGGAACCCGACCGGTTGAGGATCTGTTTTTTTCATTGCACACCTCAGTACTGTTGTTCTGCGCTGTCGATCTGTGCGTACACGCTCTCGCTGCCATCTTCGTGCAGCAGCATGATGGCGTAGGGAGTGAAACGATCGCCCACTTCCATGCCCGGGCTACCCAGGGGCATTGCCGGCACGGCCAGGCCGCGCGCACCGGCGGGTGGGTGTTGCAGGAACTGGCGGATGTAGCGGGCCGGTATATGGCCCTCGAACACGAAGCCTTCGGCTGACACACTGGTGTGGCAGGACTGGTGCCGCGGCGCGATCCCGTGCTGGCCCTTGACCGCATTCAGGTCGTCGACATTTTTTGCGGTCACTGCAAAGCCATTGTCGCGGGCGTGTTCCACCCACTTCCCGCAGCAGCCACAGGTGGCGCTCTTGAAGGTTGTAATGGGGATGTCTGTCGATGCTGCGGCAACGGCCGGGCCTGCCGCACCGGCTTTCTCGCCGGTACAGGCGGCAAGGAGGAGGGCTGCCAGGCTGCCGAGCAGGGTGGCTTTCACTTTGCGATACATAACTGGATATTCCATAAATATAATTCGGGTGGTCGCAGCAATGGCGGCACATGGGGCCGGCCTGCAAACGCGCGCATGCCGGGGCAATGCCGTCCTGCTACGGAGTGTTCGGTTGGGATTGCGCCTTTTTACGGGCGCACTGCCCCTGTGGTCAGGCAGTTATGGGCGGGCGGAACTCGCTTTCCGGGACTGGAGAGGAGACGATTTCCCGGTAGGTGCTGTCGGAAACGGGGCGCAGCGGTTGCGAGGCGCAATCCTCCGCGACGGGAACTGCCGAGGCGCAGTGGCCAGGACAGCAGGTACCTTCCTGGGTGCAGTCATCGCCGGCGGTGGCCGGATCCGCACAGTGGTCCCGGTTGTCGCTCACCGGGTCGATATTACTTTCACCGCAATGATCCATGCCTGCCATGCCGGCAGTGCCTTCCGCAGGAGAGGCTTCTCCCGGGCCGGAAAGGGACACCGCCGCGGGAACCTGGCCGTGCATGTCCACGCACGCCTGGGCCGCCACCTGTCCGAAGACGGTGACCAGCATCAGCAACAGCAATGTCCGTGCGGTGAATTTGTACATTAAATGTCTTGTCCCGTAAGTCCGGAAGCCTGGTTCGCGAAGAGACCCGCCGGAGATTAGTGGCTGCGGGAGCGCATTGCAAGGCACTCCCGCAGCCGACTGCTCAGCGGTCAACCGCTTCAGCAGCCGAAGTCATCAAACGCGATCTGTTCCCGCGGTACGCCCAGTGCCGTGAGCATGGCGATGCTCGCCTTGAGCATGGCCGGGGGGCCGCAGAGGTAAAACTCGCACTCGTCCAGGTCCTGGTGTCCGCGCAGGTACTGTTCCGCCGCAATATCGCTGATGTAACCGGTAGGGCCGGACCAGCGGTCATCCGGGTGCGGTTCCGACAGTCCCAGGTGCCAGTGGAAATTGGGGTGCTCGGCCGCGAGGGTATCAAACAGGTCCCGGTAAAAAACCTCGCGAAGACTCCGAGCGCCGTACCAGAAGTGGATCCTTCGCCGGCTACCGCGGTTGCGCAGCTGGTCCACGATGATCGAGCGCAGCGGTGCCATGCCCGCGCCACCACCGATCAGGATCATTTCCCGGTCGTTGTCGCTGGCGTGGAAGCTGCCAAAGGGGCCGCTCAGCTGTACGCGGTCACCCCTGGTGAGGTTGAACATGTAGCTTGAACCGGCGCCGGCAGGCACTGCGGCCTGGCCCGGGGGCGGGGGCTGGATGCGCACATTCAGGGAAATGATGCCCTCTCCGTCGGTGCCGTCGAGGGCCTCGCCGGGGGCGCTGGCCATCGAGTATGAGCGCCGCAGGGGCTCGCCGTGCGCGCCGGCAGGGGTGTCGCGCCACTGTTGCCAGTCGTCGCGGTAAGCGGGCTCCACAATCATTTCTCCCAGCCGCAGCTGGTGTGGGGGGATCTCCACCTGCACAAAACTGCCGGCACGGAAGGAAAAGGGCCCGCTGCTGTCGGGGCGCAGCCGGATTTCCTTGATAAAGGGCGTCAGGAAACGGCTTTCAACCACCTCGGCCTCGAACTGGCCGGCCTGCAGCACGCTGTCATCCAGCACCAGGCGGGTTGCGCCGCTGGCGCGCTGCTGGCAGGCGAGGCGGTAACCGGCGGAGAGCTCGGATGGGGACAGGAGGGCCTTCTCATTGCCGGTGACTGGCGTGTCCGCCGGCATCTGCACCAGGCAGAGGCCACAGCTGCCACCGCCGCCGCAGTTGGAGGGCAGCTGCACGCCGTTGGCGGCGAGGCCCTCGAACAGGCTCACGCCGCTGGGCAGTGCCAGCTCCTGCACCGGCGCGGCGGCCCGGTCAAGCAGGGTTACGGCCACCTTACTGCGGCGCAACTTTGCCACCAGGTTGAAGTCGTGGCGGCTGAAGCTGGAAAACAGTAGCAGGCAGCCGGAGATCGCCATCAGCAGGGCGCCGATGCCGAAGGCGATCACGAACGGGTTGTTGAAATCCTGCCGCTCGGTGTAGTCCATGATGTGCAGCATCCAGAAGATGTCGAACAGCCGCCAGCTGTCATTGCGGCGCTCCAGCACCTGCCCGTCCCGGGCAGAAATGTACAGGGTCGTGCCGAACTCATCGGCGACATCCACCCGCCAGATGGGACCACTGTGGCCACGTGTTTCCATGGTGGCGGACTCGAGCATGACGGGTTCGCCGACCAGGCTGTCGTCACCGGCATAGTCCCGTGCGGCGATATCGGCGGCCGTGGTGGCGTCGATGGCCAGCAACCCGCCGCTGCGGGCATCGCGCAGCTGGATTCCCTCTGCAGTTTCCACCCGGTAGACCGGGCGGTCCAGGCCCGGTTGCAGGCGAATGGAGAATACCGCCCGGCTGTCCAGGCGGCGGGCAATTTCCGCATGGGAGAGCAGCGATTGTTGCGGCGCGATAGCCTGCGCCGCCTGCCGTTCGGCCAGGTGACGACCGCTGACCATGCTGGAGTCCAGCAGGGCAAAGGCGAGGCCACTGGCCAGCCAGATCGCGAGCTGCAGGCCAATGACCAGGCTCAGCCACTTGTGGGCTGTCTTGACGAAACTCATCGTGCACCTCCCGCCTGCGGGCTCGCAGTCACGCTATCGCGGCGGCGCCCGAAACTGTAGAACAGCAAAACCAGGCCGGCGATAACAGCACTGAGGCTCACCAGGGTGATGGTCAGCAGCAGCGGGTTGTGGATGTCCGCGCGCTCCTCGTAATCCATGATGTGCAGCATCCAGAAGAAGTCGAACGCGCGCCAGTAATCATGGCGCCGGGTAACCAGCGCACCGGTGTCCGGGTGGATATAAAAACTGGTGCCGTAGCGATCGTCGAAGTCGACACGCCACAGGGGCAGCAGGCGCGACTGGAGCTCGGTGGGAGGGTTTTCCTCGATCAGTTGCGCGCTTCCGGCAGCTATCTCGCCGGTATAGTAGTGCTCCGCCAGCTCAATGGCGCGGTCCCGCTCTATGGGGGATACCTCGATACCACTGCGGGCATCAACCAGGTGCGCACCATCGTTATCGCGCAGGATGTAGAACGGTTTCCCCTGGATGGCCTTGAGCTGCACCGACAGGGGGTCGCTGTACTCGCGCAGCAGGTCTTCGGTGGGAACGAGTTGCGCAGTGTTGTCCGGTAGTGGCTCACGCAGGTTTTTTACCAGGTGGTCGCCGTGGATAAAATCCAGGTCCATCACCACCATGTAGACGCCACTCAGGGTCCACAGCAGGGCCTGGATACCGACAAACAGGAACAGCCATTTGTGGATCTTCCTGGAAAGTGATGCCGTTTTCATGATTATTTTTCTCTGGGTTACAGCTGGTGAGAAAGTAAACAGCAGGCGGGAGTGTACCTCCCGCCGCCGTGAATGTCCCGGCTGCTTCAGTCGAAGCGGTAGGTCATGCGCATATAGCTGCGCATGCCGGCCAGGTCATAGGTCATGGTATCGGTATTGCCGTCCGTCCAGCTGGCAACCCGCGGCGCTTCCTGGTCGAACAGGTTGTCCACGCCCACGCTCATCCGCAATGCGTCGCTCAGGGCATATGAGAACTGCACATTGTGGTAGAAGATATTGGGCATGCTGGAACCGATGCCGCTGTCCGCATTGAAGTCGTCACCCTCGCCGATCATGCGGATCGAGTAGGTGCCGCTCCACTGGTTGCCGCGTGTGGTCAGCGAGGTGTTGGTGCGCCAGTGCGGGTAGCCCCCGTTGCCACTACCGATGTAGCCGGCGAGCACAAACGGGGCGTCCCCCTCGAACGCCACGGTCTCGTACTCCTGCAGGTATGAGGCCTTGAAGTCCAGGGTGTGGGACAGGCCGGCGAAATCGAAGTCGTACAGCGCGCCGAAGTCGATGCCCTGCATGGTTTCCCTGCCGGTGTTGAACTTCTGCGTGGACAGGTAGTTCACATCGCCGTTGACCGGGTTGCGGGTGTGCTGGTCCGGTGCGCAGAAAGCGTGGCCGAGATTGGCCGACTCATAGCACATGGCCAGCTTGGTGGAGCCGGACACTTCGCGGATGGCATCGTCGATTTCGATATCGAAGTAGTCGAGGGTCAGGGACAGGCCGTCCAGCGGCTGCAACACCAGGCCCAACGTGAAAGTTTCGGCGCTCTCCGGCGTCAGGTTCTGGTTGCCGCCCCGGTCGGTCAGGATAGTGGTGCCCAGCTGGGTATAGTTCAGCGGCACACCGGCATCCCGGCAGTTCTGGTAGACAGTGCTGGACGGGTCCAGTGAGGCGTAGTCCGAGCAGGGGTCGACGGTGGTCAGGTTGCCCTCGGAAACGCCGCCGAACAGCTCCGGTACATTCGGCACGCGGAAGGCGGTGGTCATGGTGCCGCGCACCTTGAGCATGTCGTTTACCTGCCAGTTGAGGCCCGCCTTGTAGGTGTCCTCGCCGTCGAACAGGTCATAGTCGGAGTAGCGCATCGCCAGGTCCAAATCCAGCGATTGCACCAGTGGCAGTCCGGCCAGCACCGGCACCAGCATTTCCGCGTACACTTCGCGGGCTTCGGTGGAGCCGGAGATCGGGTCCGCCTGGTTGCCCAGCGCGTAACCCGCCTGCACAAGTGAGTCGGGTTTGCGCCAGCCGCTGTCCTCGCGCCATTCAATCCCGGTGGCAAAGCCGACGGTACCGGCAGGCATTTCGAACAGGTCACCATTGACGTGGGCACTGATGCTCTTCTGTTCGTTGCCACCGGTGCCTTCCTGGTTGAAGACGATATAGTCGAGTACATCGCCGGTCACGTCCCCGTAGCCAAGGAAGTCAGCGCAGGGGATACCGTCCATGCCGCACAGGCTGGGGTCGAGGGTTTCGCCCACACGCTGCATGTTGATGTTGTTGGCGATAGCGTCGGTGGCAGTGTTGCGTCCCCAGTTGAAGGCGACCTCATAGCCCCAGTTGCCGTTGATATCGCCCTCGATCCCGGTTACCGCGCGCCAGGTATCCACCTCCTGGTAGAAATCTCGCGCGCCGTTTTCCAGCAGGCGACGACGCTCCAGCACGAAATCAGTACCGGTGGGGTTGGTGGGGTGGTCCGCGGAGTAGGCAATGCCTGACAGGCTTGCCGGGGAGGCCGGCTGCATGGACTGGCGGTTGGTGAACATCAGTTCGGTGAACAGGGTGGCCGAGTCGGTTATGTCGAAGTTGCCCAGGGTGGTGAAGCTGAAGCGTTCGATCGGCTGCACCGCATTGAAATAGGGGTTGTAATTGAAGCCGTGTTTGGCGCCATCGTAGCGCTCGTAAAAGTCGCCGTTGCCACCCGGGTCCTGGTTGAAATTGATCCGGGTGGGCTCGGTCAGCACGGTACCGTCGGCCAGCACGGCCCCGGCCGGCAGGGTGGCGCGACCACCAATGGTCGATGAACTGCCGCTGCACTCGGTATAGCTGTCACCGGTCAGCGGGCAGGGGACGCGGTCGACCAGCGGCGAGGGGCCGTTGTCCTGGTAGCTCATGTTGACCATCAGGTTGCCGCGGTCACCGGAAACGCCCCAGGTCAGGTCGAGCACGGTTTCCTCGCCATCGCCGAGGGCAGTCTGCCCATACTTGCCTTCGATCTCCAGGCCATCGAATTCCTTCTTGGTGATCAGGTTTACAACGCCCGCGACAGCGTCAGCGCCGTAGGTGGCCGAGGCACCGTCCTTCAAAACCTCGATGCTGGAAATCAGTGACATGGGAATCATGGACAGGTCGACGCTGCTGTTGGCGCCAGTGCCGCCGTTGACAACCCGACGGCCATTGACCATTACCAGCGTGCGATTGATGCCCAGGCCGCGCAGGTTGATCTGCGGCGTGCCCCAGCCGTTTGACGTCCAGTAGGCATTGGTCTGGTTGCCGCCGAAGCCCGCTGCCGCAGGAATGGATTGCAGCAGGTTCTCCAGTGAGCTGTGACCGGTGGCTTCGATGGAAGCCTCGCTCAGGACGGTTACCGGGCCGACACCCTCGATGTCAGCGCGCTTGATACGTGTGCCGGTTACGTTCACTTCCTCTATTTCCGGCTTGGCAACAGTGCTGTCGTCCTGTGCCAGCGCCAGCTGGCCATAACCAGCGACTGCAGTGGCGAATGCAAGGAAGAGAGGCGTTCTTGTCAGTGTTTTACGGGGACGAGTCATTGAGTTGTCCTCTAGTTCTAATCTGTTATGCCTGTCGCGGGGCGACAGGTTGCACGCGTCAGCCAGGTGTTTGGCAACGCGGCCCTAAGACAGGGCGCAATTTATGCGCGGGATTCCAGGCGTCGTGGGTGCCCCGGTGCAGGTGTTGTTTACTGCGGGCGCACCAATCCTGCTCAGGTGGTAATGGGGGGCCGCAAGGCAGCTTCGGGGAGAGGGGATGACTGGAGTTCTGCGTAGAGTGTGTGCGCTACAGGCGCCTGCGCTGCGGGGCCATGGACACTCTGGGCAGTGATCGCACTCGCGCAGTGGCCCGGGCAACAGCTGCAGGCCTGCTCGCAGCTTTCAGGGCCGCTATCCTGGATTGTGGAGGCCTGGGATGTTGCGTCACAGTGATGGGATTCCGGGGCGCAGTGTTGTGCTGCCTGCCCGGCCTGGTGATGTTCACCGCCGTGCTCGCCACCACTGTTGCCCCCGGCACAGGGTGCCGCGAAGGCCTGGCCGTTCAGGGCCAGTGCCAGCGTAATCAACAATATACGCGTGAGGGCAAGTGACATCAGGTTTTTCAGGGCTATGTAATTATTATCATCAGACAGCTCGAGAATAAGCGGTAACAGTTGTCTATACAAGCCCGGTGGGCCGGTGGTGTTGCGCCAGATACCGGATGGGGAGGCTTATGTCGGGTTCGGCGACAGGCATGGTTAAATAATTTTTGCGGTGTCCCGGCTGTCCTGCGGATAACCATCCTTTCACATTATTGTTTTGTGTTATCAGCCTGCGAAATTGTGCAGTGCTTGTGGGAATAGACTGAAGTGGCCAGCGGGTAACTCCCCGGGGGAAGCAATGAAGGGCCAGAAGCAGGGTGAACGGGATCGCAAAGGGGATAGAAGAGGATACAAGCGACAGCTGCGGGACCTGCAGGTGCGGCTCGTGTCCCTGCAGCGCGAGCTGATCGCGAATAACCTGCAGATCCTGGTGCTGTTTGAGGGGCGCGATGCGGCCGGGAAGGATGGCACCATCAAGCGAATCGTTGAACACCTCAGTCCGCGCGAAACCCGGGTGGTGGCGCTGGGTAAGCCCTCGGACCGGGATAACGCCAGCTGGTATTTCCAGCGCTGGGTCCCGCACCTGCCGTCAGAAGGTGAAATGGTGCTGTTCAATCGAAGCTGGTACAACCGCGCCGGGGTCGAGCGGGTGATGGGCTTCTGCACAGAACACGAGTACCGCAAGTTTATGACGTCGGTGGTGCCGTTCGAGCATATGCTGGTGAACTCCGGTATCCAGATTATCAAGTACTACCTGGATATAGACCGCGAGGAACAGGCGCGTCGCCTCGCGGACCGGCGCCGGGATCCGCTCAAACAGTGGAAGGTCAGTCCGGTTGACGAAGTGGCACTGGCACACTGGGACGAATACAGCCTGGCCCGCAACGAGATGCTTGCCCGCAGTCACACAGAGCTGGTGCCCTGGACCGTAGTCCGAGCGAATAACAAGAAGCAGGCGCGGCTGAATGTGATCCGGCACCTGCTGCGGTCGGTGGAATGTCCCGGGAAGGATCATTTCGGGGGAAAACCCGATCCGGACATTGTCTTCCCCTATGACGGCCGCGAGTTGCTGCGGGGAAGGATCGCGCCCTGAACCCGCCAGCCCGGGGTTCTCCCGCGGGGCCGGGTTCGGGGGTCACTCCCCGGGCAATCCGCGCACCAGGTGCAGTTGCTCCAGTTCCGGGTCCTGTCCCGCTACCGCCAGGTAGAAGTCCCGGTTGTGCCTCTCGGGGTTTTCCACGCAGTAGAATTGCCAGGGCATATCGCCCTCGAGCTCCGGATCAATCAGTGCCTGGTGATCGCGGTCAAAAGTCGCAAAGTTGATTCGCCCCATCCCCTCAGAGATACCCGTGCCCCGGGCCTTGAAGAAAGCTTCCTTCAGTGTCCACAGGCGGTAGAACTGGCGCTCGGTGTCCGCTGCGGGCGGTGCCTCCAGCAGCGCACATTCGTCGGGGTGAAAGTAGCGGTGCGCAATGCGCATGACATTGCGCCGGGGGCGGGGCTGCTCGATATCGATACCCACCGGCCCCTGCTCACTGACCGCCAGCGCGATCCAGTCACCGCTATGGCTCAGGCTGAATTGCAGGCTGGGCTCGTCTGCCAGAATCGGCTTGCCGCTAGGCATGACGATAAACCGGAGTGACTGCGGGGGGCGGCCGGTGACCTGGCCCAGGACCCTGCGGAGCAGGACGCGGCTCAGCAGGAAGCGGTGCCGCGCCTCACTGCTGCCAAGGCCGGTAAGCCGCTTATGCTCATCGGGCGCCAGCAGCCCGGCAAATGCCGCCGCCCTCCGGTCGTCGGGGCGAATATCGTCCAGTTTTAACAGCCAGGTACGGGTGGTCATGGTCCGGGAACTCCAACACAGTAGCCCAATGCTACCCGCTTGGCCCGAGCAGGTGCCACTGCCACGGTTTTCCCCGGCCCGTGCGGGCAGGTAAACTCTGCCGCCTGTTGTGAGTAAACCCGGTGGGGGACTGGCCGTGGCCAAGAAAAGCAAGACCGCCTTTGTATGTAACGAATGCGGAGCCGACTACACCAAGTGGGCCGGCCAGTGTAACGCCTGCGGCACCTGGAACAGCCTCAGCGAGGTACGCCTGGGTGCGGAACACACCGACAGCCGCGCCGCCAACTTCACCGACGCCCAGACTGGTTATGCCGGCGCCGCCGGTGCCGGCAAAGTGCAGAAACTGTCCGAGATCGACCTGAGTGAACTGCCGCGAATTCCCACCAACGCCGGGGAAATGGACCGGGTACTGGGCGGCGGCCTGGTACCGGGTTCCGTGGTGCTGATCGGTGGCCATCCCGGTGCCGGCAAGTCCACCATCCTGCTGCAGACCCTGTGCCACCTGGCCCGGCAGATGCCGGCACTGTACATCACCGGTGAGGAATCCCTGCAGCAGGTGGCCATGCGGGCCAAGCGGCTGGGGTTGCCGGCGGACGACCTGCAGATGCTGAGTGAGACCGAGGTCGAGCGGATCTGCCTGGCGGCCAGGGATGTCAAGCCGCGGGTAATGGTGGTCGACTCCATCCAGGTCATGCATATGAGCGATGTGCAGTCGGCCCCCGGCTCGGTGGCCCAGGTGCGCGAGAGTGCCGCCTACCTGACCCGCTATGCCAAGCAGACCGGTACTGCGCTGATCCTGGTGGGGCATGTCACCAAGGACGGCAGCCTCGCCGGCCCCAAGGTGCTGGAGCACATTATCGACTGCTCCATCCTGCTGGAGGGCACCCACGATTCCCGTTTCCGTACCCTGCGTGCCCACAAGAACCGCTTCGGTGCGGTCAATGAGCTGGGGGTGTTCGCCATGACCGAGCAGGGCCTGAAGGAGGTCTCCAACCCTTCCGCGATTTTCCTGCAGCGCGCCGAGGAAGTGGCAGCGGGATCGGTAGTGACCTCGGTGTGGGAGGGTACCCGCCCGCTGCTGGTGGAACTGCAGGCGCTGGTGGACGACAGCAGCCTGGGCAACCCGCGCCGGGTGGCCGTGGGCCTGGACCAGAACCGGCTGAATATGCTGCTGGCGGTACTGCACCGCCACGGCGGCGTCCTGGTCGGGGACCAGGATGTGTTTATCAATGTGGTGGGTGGCGTGAAGGTCATGGAGACCAGCGCGGACCTCACCCTGTTACTGTCGGTGGTGTCCAGCTTCCGCAACCGCGTGCTGCCGCGCGACCTGATGGTGTTCGGCGAGGTGGGCCTGGCGGGTGAAATACGCCCGGTACCCCACGGTCAGGAGCGCCTGCGGGAGGCCGCCAAGCACGGCTTTCGCAAGGCCATCGTCCCGGCCGCCAACCGCCTCAAGAGCGATATCGAGGGGATGGAAATAATGGCGGTCAAGACCCTGGCGGAAGCACTCAGCGCGATAGAGATGAGCTGAGCGCCCCGGTTGCCTCCTCAGGCTGGCTGTTGCCGTGAGAACAGGTGCATGGCCAGGTAGCCCAGGCCAATAGCGAACGGCAGCGTGGCTACTGCCAGTAGGGCAAACATGGCGTGATTGCTCGGGTCAGGGACAAAAACGCCAAACGCCGCGATGCCGGCGGCAACGGCGATCCAGACAATGCCACGCCGCAGGTCCTTCAACGGGTGCGGCTTGTTGTTGGCTCCCAGGTGCTCAATCAGGTCTGGTGTCAGCTCGACGCCCTTTTCCAGGGCCAGGCGCAGGGTGTTCTGGATCTCCAGGTTCCTTTTGGCGCGAAAGTTCAATACCAGCCAAAGTGAAACCCCGATCAGCAGGAAGACCCCGAAGGGGACCAGGAGTGCAAGAGTTGCTTCGTTCACGGTGTTCTCCGTCTTTTTCTTTGTCGTTAACTAATTGCCCATGCAATCGGTATGATGCATCGACAGGGCAATTCAGATGCACCCTCCGTGCGCGGGACCTTCGGGAACAGTGTTTCCTTATCGCAATGCGCCCCGGTAACAGATTGTAAAGGAAGCCACAGCAGCGATGCATTTCGTGTCCCGGATACTGCTATTACTGGCCATGGCCCCCGGCGCCCTGGCCCAGGAGAGGATTGCGTCGCTGAACCTGTGCCTGGACCAGTTGCTGCTGGAATGGGTGGCACCGGAGAAGATTGTATCGGTGACCTGGCTTGCCGATAACGACCACTACCGCCGCGCGCCCCTGCCGGTGGGCATTCACCTGAACCGCGGGCGTGCGGAAGAGCTGCTGAAACTGGATCCCGACCTTGTGCTGGCGGGGCAGTACGGCGCCGGCCGCGCGGCGGCACGCCTGCAGGAGCTGGGGGTGCGGGTGGTCAAGGTTCCCGACGCCTACAGACTGGAACAGCTACTGGAGCAGCTGCAGTCATTGCGCTCGGTACTGGGTGATAACCCACAGCTGGACTCTCACTATAAAACGCTGCAGTCGCTGCTTGCAGGGCAACCCCCGGCAGTGGCGACAGAAAAAGCCGGTGGCGATCCGACCGCATTAATCCTGTCGGCGAACAATATTACCTATGGCAGTGGCATGCTGGAGCACCAATTGCTGGAGCGTGCCGGTTTCCGCAACCTGGCCGCCGAACGCGGCGGCGAGCAGTTACAGAAGGTGAGCCTGGAAGAGGTGATTGCCGCACAGCCCGACCTGCTGGTGCTCTATGGCGGTGAGCAGGAGTTCGCCCTGGCCCACCTGGCGACCCGGCACCCGGTCATCCGGCGCTATATCGAGCGCGGCCATGTGTATACCCTGCCGGCGGAACTGGGTTTCTGTCCCGCCCTGGTGGCGGGGGCGACCCTGGAAGAACTCACGGAAAAGAGAGCAGAGTTTGTTAAATCGCAGTAACGCAATACTGGCCCTGATGGTGCTGGCCCTGCCGCTGGCACTGCTCGGTGCCCTGGCCAGTGGCCCGGTGGACATCGACCTGGCTGGCGCCCTTACCGATGGTTGGCATGCGCAGGGCAGTGATGCAGTCATCCTGTGGCAACTGCGCCTGCCCCGGGCATTGCTGGCGGTGCTGGTGGGGGCCGCGCTGGGGATGGGCGGCGCCGCCATGCAGGGTATGTTGCGCAACCCGCTGGCAGAGCCGGCGCTGCTGGGGGTGAGCAGTGGCGCGGCGCTGGCGGCCATCCTGCTACTGTATTACGGCCTCGCCTGGCAGGCCGGCTGGCTGCTGCCGCTGCTGCCGCTGCTGGCGATTGGCGGCGCCTTTCTGGCTGTCGCCTGTGTCTGGCTGCTGGCCGGTCGCGGGGCCAGCGCCAGCCGGCTGGTCCTGGCCGGGGTAGCCATCAACGCCTTCCTGTCCGCACTGATGGCCCTGGCCCTCAACTACGCGCCCAGTATGTTCGCCATGCAGGAAATCGTCTTCTGGCTGCTGGGCTCACTGGCGAACCGGGGCTGGGACCAGCTGCTACTGGCGCTGCCGTTCGTTGTGGTGGGTGCAGCGCTGATGTTCTGCGGGCGCAACTACCTGCGGGCCCTGTCCCTGGGGGAGGCCAGCGCTGCGTCGCTCGGCTTCGGCGGGCGCCGCTATCCGCTGGCGATCCTGCTGGGTATTGCCGCCGCGGTAGGGGCCGCGGTGGCGGTAGCGGGCACGATTGGATTTATCGGCCTGGTGGTGCCGCACCTGGTACGGCCGTTGGTCAACCAGGATCCGGGCCGGCTGCTGTGGGCCAGCGCCCTGGCCGGTGCGCTGCTGTTGTTGCTGGCGGATATCCTGGTGCTCAACTTTATCGGTGCGCAGGAACTGCGCATCGGTGCGGTGACTGCCTTTATCGGCGCACCATTCTTTTTCTGGCTGATCGTGAGCGCGCGGCGGGGGTTGCAGTTATGAGCCGGGGAGCGCTACCAGTCAGCGTGCACCAGCTGGCGGTCGACCGGCATCGCCAGCGTGTGCTCGAAAATCTCAGCTGCCGCTTTCAACCTGGTGAGCTGACTGCGGTGGTGGGCCCCAACGGTGCGGGCAAGAGCAGCCTGTTACAGGTGCTGGCGGGAGTGCTGGCGCCGGCCGCGGGAAGGGTCGAGATCGATGGCAATGACGCGGCGAAAATCCCGGCCGGGGAGCGCGCACAGTTGTGTGCCTATCTGCCCCAGGCCGAGACGCCCGCCTGGAGCCTGGCCGCCCGTGACCTGGTGGCGCTGGGCCTGCTGCCCTGGGGCAAGCCGGCCGACCGCGATAACCGGGTGCACCGGGCGCTGGCCCAGGTGGACGCTGTGGAATTCGCCGACCGCCCGGTAACCCGGCTGTCGGGCGGTGAGCTGCGCCGGGTGCAACTGGCGCGGTTACTGGTGGGCGAGGCGCCCGTACTGATCGCCGATGAGCCCACCGCGGCGCTGGATATCCGCCACCAGTTGCAGTTGATGCAGAACTTTCGCCAGCAGGCGGACAGCGGGCGCACGGTAGTCCTGGCCCTGCACGACCTGGCGCTGGCAGCCCGTTACTGCGACCGCATCCTGCTCCTGGAGGGCGGCCGCCTGCGTGCCACGGGCACCCCGGAGGAGGTCCTCACGCCTGACCTGATCGGCGAGGTGTACGGAGTCAGTTGCGAGTTCCGCTGGCGCGATGGCGTGGCGGATTTTGTGCCGCTGGACCTGCTGTAGGCGGGCGGGTTTCGCCGGGGTTAATCCCGATCGTTGGCTCCACCGGTTCCCGGTGGCTTCCCACCCGATTCCTCCAGCGCCTTCTCCAGCCGGCGCACGCGGTTCCGTGCGGCCTCGACCTCCCGGCGGTACTTGTCGGCGTTGCCCTCGCGAGCATTTTCCCAGCGCGCTTCCGAATCCTGCAATTCCTGCCTTGCCAGTTCCAGCTCCTTGAGCATGCTCATCTGCTCACCTCCGCCAGTCGCATCTACGGGGTTGCTATCGGGTAGTCCCTGTAACGGTAGCACCGGATCGTGACCTGCGGTTCGCCGTGGGGTGCTTCACTGCTATACTGCGGCCCGCTTTGGGTGCCCGGCAGCGTCTTTTCCCTCGGGGGTGGCGCTTGGTCGGGTTAAACGGGAAGTCCGGTGAACTGGTTCCAGTGAGTCCGGCGCTGCCCCCGCAACGGTGAGCCGCTAACGCGGTAAGCCCGATACCGGCCCTCGGCATTCGTAGGATAAAGCGGAGGGCTTTGTCTGGTCTGTGTAAGGCGACCGCTGAAGCCCGCTTCCGGTCCCTGTGGTAAGCACCGATTGCACTCACCCTCCCTCAATCCGTCCTTTTTCGAGATTGGGGAATCACTGTGAACAAAACTCTTCTCCCGGCGGCGCTACTGCCATTGCTGACCGCCACCAGCCAGATTGTGTCCGCCGAAGACAACGGCGAACTGGAACAGGTTTCCGTTACTGCCAGCCGCGTGGAAATACCGCGACGGGAGCTGGGGGTATCGGTGTCGATTGTTACTGCCGCCGATATCGAGCGGTTGGGCTATGCCAGGTTGCTGGATGTCATTCGCACTCTGCCAGGGGTTGCTGTCAGCAATAACGGTGGCGCCGGCAAAGTGAGCAATATCTACCTGCGCGGTGAAAGCAATTATCGCACCCTGGTATTGCTGGACGGTGTCAACATTGCCGATCCCGCGAACACCCAGGTGGCCACCCAGTTCCAGCACCTGCTGGCGGGTGATATCGAGCGAGTGGAAGTCCTGCGTGGCCCCCAGGGCATGATGTATGGCGCCGGGGCCGGTGGTGTGATCAATATCATCACCAAAAAAGCCGATGCCCCGCTGGGTGGGTCCCTGGCAGTAGAGGCGGGACGTTACGGTAGCCGCGATACCAGCGCCAGCCTCTACGGCGAGGGCGAACAATGGGATTACCGGATCAACCTGGGGGTATTCGATACCGATGGTTTCAACAGCCAGGTGGCGGATGCCAGCGGCGAACGGGACGGCTACAGCAATCGCACCGCCAGCGCCCAGCTGGGATACCAGGTCAGCGAGAACCTTGCCCTGCGTGCGCAGGTACGTCACACCGGCACCGAGTCGGCGTTTGACGGCTGCTTCGCCGGTTTTTCCACTTCCAATGACTGTCTCGACGAATACACCCAGGGCAGCTATCGCCTGAGTGCCGACTACCGGGTCTCCGGCATCGGCAACCAGTTGGCGGTGGCACGACAGGAGATCGAGCGGGACAGCCTCGCGGTGGGTGCAAGTACCTTTGCCGTGGATGGTGGTATCGACGAGCTCAACTATGTGGGCAATACGGCGCTTGCCGGCGGTGAGTTGCTCTGGGGTGCGGAGTACGAACAGCAGGAGTTCTCCAGCGCCTTCGATGCCCGGGAACTGGATAGCCTGGGAATCTTCAGTGAATGGCGTGCCGACCTGGGAGGGGTAATCCATTACTCTGTAGGTGTGCGTCGCGACAGCCTGGAGACCGAGGATCACGACAGCTGGCGCAGCTCCCTGGCCTACCCGATCCTGTTGGGTGATGAGGTGGAGGCCAAGCTGCGCGCGAGCTACGGCACCGGTTACCGGGCGCCCAGCCCGTTCGAGCTGGCGTATAACGTGGGCGAGGGCGCAGGGCCGGTGGGGCCGGAGACCAGCCGCGGCTATGAGCTGGCCGCCGAATACCGGCTTGCCGAGAGACTGCACCTGGAGCTGGTTTATTTCGACCAGCAGATCCAGGACGCCATCATCTTTGACTACAGCCTGGGCAATTCCGGTTTCGGTGCCTACGGGCAGGATGACGGTGTAAGCCGGTCCGAGGGCATCGAGTTGGTCATGTCTGGCAAGCTTCTGGATAGCCTGGACTGGTACTTTAACGGAACGCTCCTGGATGCCGAAGACACGAATGGTAGCCAGCGCCTGCAGGTACCGGAGCAGGTCTATAACCTGGGTGGGAATTATCGCCTGCTGGGGGACCGCCTTGCAGTGGGAGCAAACTGGCGCAGGGTCGCAAACCGGCTGAGTCCGAACCCGGATTTTTTCGGTCCAGTGGTCGCCCTGGATGATTACAGCGTGCTGGACCTGAAGGTGTCTTACCGGATTTCCGAGTCCCTGCGGCTGAACCTGCGTGGTGAGAATACCCTCGATGAGGATTACCGCGAGGTGGCCGGCTACAATACGGCCGGGGCGGCGGTTTATGCCGGAGTCGAGATGACACTTTGAGTCTGGTGTAGGAGCGGCTCTGGGCGGGAACGCTATCCCAGCGACGCTGGAGGGGTGTAGGGGCGAACCTTGTGTTCGCCCGGACTGCGATCCGGTTACTACCGGCTGCGCGGGACTGCAGAGTGCGATAATTACCATGTGTCGCGCCGAGTATCCTTTCGGCCGCGACCAGCGGCCGCTCCTACAGCTCTTGAGTTTGCGAGCAATTTTCTAACGCGGAGTTTTGTCCATGACCGATTCGGACACCGGTAAAAAAGCCGAGCGCCATAAGCGGCGTATGCAGCAGCGCAAGGAAATTGTCGATGCGGGTGTTGCAAAGGCGCTGGAAGAGCGCGGGATTGCCATCCTCTACACCGGTGACGGCAAGGGCAAGACCACCGCGGCAATGGGTACGGTCACCCGGGCCCTGGGGTATGGCTACAGGGTAGTGGTGGGGCAGTTTATCAAGGGAGCCTGGGAGTGCGGGGAGAAAAACCTCCTCACGGGACTGCCGGCGGAGCAGTTTCCCCTGCAGTGGTTTGAAATGGGCACCGACTTTACCTGGGAGACCCAGGACTTCGAGGCCGACAAGGCTGCGGCCCTGGCATTGTGGGAAAAACTTTCCGCGGCGCTCGCGGATGAGTCGGTATACCTGGTAGTGCTGGATGAGCTCACTTATGCCCTCAATTACAAGTGGCTCGATCGAGATGCAGTGATCACCGCTATAGAAAACCGCCCGCGTGAGCAGACGGTGATCATTACCGGGCGTGGCGCAAAGCAGTACCTGAAGGGTATTGCCGATACGGTTACCGAGATGCGGGCTGAGAAACATGCATTCGAAAAAGGAGTTGCCGCCCGCAAGGGTATTGAATGGTGATTGCCTAACCTGTCATTGTATTCAAACCTTTTGGCCCTTCTTGAATCGTGCAGAAAATAATGTAGTAAATGGTCGATCAACCGGCTGTATGCCGGTTATCCTCTTTCCCGATTTAGTAAATCCAGCCTAAGTGTTTAGGGATATAACTATAAAGAAATCGGGATTGGGGGTTGATATGAATTCAAGTTGCTTGAAAAGCCTATTTGTTACAGTTTGTCTCATCGTTGCAGTGGGTGTGCGTGCGGCAGACTCTGGAGCATTCAGTGACCTTCCATTGGTTAACCAGGTATCAGTTTCCCCAGATGGAAAGAACCTGCTGGCTGTAGTCAACTCAGAGAACAAGACTCTTGTGGCAACAGCCCCCTACGGTAGTAAAGAGGTGAACTTTCTTGTTGGACTGGAGGAGGGCAAGTTCAGGATTGAGTCCGTAAGCTGGCTCAATAATGAGCGTGTGTTGGCGGCAGTCTCGCAACCAGAGCAACTGCGGGTGGGGGGGCGCAACGTGCGGGCCCGGTTGACCACCCTGTACTCAATCTCAATTGATGGAAAGTCCACAATTGAGCTGAAGAAAAGGGATGTTGCAGAGAGTGATATTGACCTCCTGAGGTTGAATCCATCGGTAGTAAGCCTTTTGCCTGAGGATGACGAGCATATACTCGTCGAGGTTGCCGATCCGCGGGATAATTATTTTTCCTCTGTGTTCAAGGTTAATGTTGAAAACGGGGATTTCGAGAAGTACTTGCCCAATGATCGCCAGATATTTAGCTGGGGAGTAGATCGCAAAGGTGAGGTTCGGCTCGCCATGGGGCGTGACACCAAGAGAGAGTCGCGCGTTAATCATGTCTACTTCCGCAAAAATGCCAAGGAGGACTGGCAGCGCATCGCCAGCTTTGATGCCTATAAAGATGACAGTTTTTATCCATTTTTTTATGAGGATGAAAGTCACACACTCCTGGTGATCAGCAATCGCAAGCTGGGGAAGAGGGCCATCTGGCGTTACGACATAGAAAGTGGGCAGTTTTCCGGTTTGGTCGGGGAGGCACCGGCCACTCTCGATGTGGAGGGTCCTATTTTCTGGAGGGCGGGCGATGCCAATGAATTTATCGGCTTCAGTTACCTGGATAATTTTGTAGAGCATAAATATGTCAGTGCGCAGAAATCCAATATTTCGCAGCAACTGAGGCTCCTGTTCCAGCGGCAGGGGTTGAAGTCCCATATTGTGAGCAGGGATAAGTCCGGCAACCGGATGGTGGTATATGCAATATCGGATCACTCCCCCGGGAAGTATTATCTGTTTGACCGACAGAAAAAGACCCTGGATTTCTGGTTCAGCCAGTTTCCGAAGCTCGAGAACAAGAGCCTAGCGAAAGTTGAGCCTTTCAGTTTCGAGGCCTCTGATGGGATGGAGCTGAACGGGTATCTTACTCGCCCTGGGGGTGTTACCGATGCTCCGCTGGTTGTATTTCCCCATGGTGGCCCGCATGCCCGTGATACCCAGTACTTTGATCCCTGGGTGCAGATGTTTGCAGATCGTGGGTATGCGGTATTACAAGTGAACTTTCGTGGTTCCTCCGGGTTTGGCGATGATTATCTCGTTGCGGGATATAAGCAATGGGGTAAGGCAATGCAGCAGGATGTTATTGATGCTGTAAGCTGGGTAGAGCGGAACAAACTGGCTGATACCGAGAGGGCCTGTATCGTTGGCGCCAGTTACGGCGGGTATGTAGCTCTTACCGCTGGTTTCAAAACGCCGAAAAGGTTCGATTGTGTGGTCAGTTTGGCTGGCGTCAGCGATATTCCCAGCATGATTAATTTTGATTTCGTGCGGGGCTACAACCGTTACTACGAGGAGCAGCTTGCTGATATTCATTCCCCGGAGGAAAGGAAGGATATCGAGAACAATTCACCGGTGAACCATGCCGGCAGTTTCAGTGTCCCGGTATTGTTGGTGCATGGTGGGTTTGATACACGGGTTGATGTTGGCCAGTCGAAAATGATGGCCAAGGCGCTGGAGCGAGAAGATAAGAGGGTGCGTCTGGAAGTGCTTGACCATGGAACCCACCATTTCAATGAATCTGTAAACAGAAAAGCGGCAATGTCGGAAGTTATCGGTTTCCTGGACCAGCACCTCAAATAAAAGCAGGCAGGCCGGCGCCCCCACAGGGGCCCCGGCGCGTGCTTGCATGCTGGCTTACAGTTTCCAGCTGAAGCGCATGCCCGCAGTGCGCGGCTGGCCCCAGACGCCGTATCCCCAGTCGCTGCCGAGGGTATTCTGGTAGGTGAAATACTCCTCGTCCGCCAGGTTGTTCACAAACGCCTGCACACTGTAGCGCTGGGAGGGTGAATACCAGCTGACGCTGGCGTTGGCCAGGCCGTAGGCTTCATGGCGGGAGTAGGGGTCGTTCTCGATCTGCAGGAAGTGGTCATCCTGCCAGGAGTAATCACCCTGGAATACCAGCTCGCCTGATTCTCCCAGGGCCTGGTAGTAACGCGCCACCAGGTTGTAGGTGAAGCCGGGCGCAGAGGGCAGTTCATTGCCGTCCAGCGTATAGCTGTCGCCGGCCACGAAGAATATCTGCTCCGAGTCGAACTCGGTGGACAGCCAGCCGGCGCCGGCGATTACCTCGAAGTTGTCGGTAATCGGCGCGGTCAGTTCGATTTCCGCGCCGGTTCCCCCTACATCCCCCGCGTTGGTAATCACGCTGCCGTCGGCCACCGTCAGGAAAACCTGCGCCTGGTAGTCTTCCACCGTGTAGTGGAACGCTGCCGCGTTGAGTCGGTAGACTTCTGCCAGGGTAGTTTTCAGCCCTACCTCGAAGTTGGTGATCTCCTCGGCGCTCACCGGGCGGGTGGCTTCCAGCGAGGCGTTGTAGCTGCCGGAGAAACCGCCACTCTTGAAACCAGTGGAAAAGCTGGCATAGGCGAGGGTGTCATCACCGGGACGCCAGTCGAGCCCCAGCCTGCCGGTGGTGGCGCTTTCACTCAGGTCGTCCCGCACAGAGAGCGGCTCGTAAAAGCTGGGGCCGGAATCCTGGGCAAACTCCCGTTCCTCTTCGGTATAGCGCAGGCCGCTCACCAGGGTCAGGGTCGGGGCCAGGTCGTATTCCACCTGGCCGAACAGCGCCCAGGATTCGCTGTCGAGGGCGACGATTTCCTGGTGCCAGAGGCCGTCGGCGGTTGTCGGGGCTTCCGTGACCAGGCCACGATCATCCTTGTAGTAGTAAAAGCCGGTAACCCAGGTGGCATTATCGGTGGCGCCATCCAACCGTAATTCCTGGGTATATTGCTCCGCGTCCACGGCATACTGCTCGTCAAACCAGACCACTTCGGTGCCATCGCCGTCATCCTGCAGGAACTTGTCCAGTTCTTCGTAGGCGGTGATGGAGGTCAGGGTAAAGTCCTCGAACTCCCAATCGAGGGTGGCCGACGTACCATAGGTGTCAATCTGGGTGATCAGGCCATTGGCGGCACCGCTGGCCACATGCTCGGGATCAAATTTGCCGTCCACGGCCTCTGCGCCGGTAAACCCGAAGGTATTGCTGGTGCAGCCACCATCCTGGATGCGGGAAATGGAACAGGTCGCGGCATCTTCACTGGCCGCTTCCAGGTAGCCCATATGGGCGAAGCCAACCGAGTTCTGGTCCGCCTCGCTGCCATGGAAATTCAGTAGCAGGCCGCCGCTTTCACCGAGGTCGAAGTCAAGCTGGCCGCGGTAGCCGAAGCTGTCAGTATCGTTCAGCTTGTCACCGGTAACAGTGTTGGTCTGCCAGCCATCATTGGTGGTGCTTTTGAAGGCGAAGCGACCGCGCACGCCGTCGGCCAGCGCGCCGCCAACCGCGCCCTCCAGGATCTGCTCGGAATAGCTGCCGAGGCTGGCGCTGGCGCTAGCGGTAAATTCATCGGTGGGTTTGCGGGATACATAGTGCACAAGCCCGCCGGTGGTGTTGCGGCCATAAAGGGTGCCCTGGGGCCCGCGCAGCACTTCCACGCGCTCCAGGTCGAACAACTGGATAGCAGAGCCGGCAGGATTACCTCGATAGACGTCATCCACATAGATGGATACCGGCGACTCCCAGGAGTCGGAAAAATTCACCAGGCTGATACCGCGCAGGCTGACGGACGGACTGGATGCCTCGCCGAAGATAGCGAAGAAATTCATATTGGGGACCTGCTGGGTAATGTCCAGGCCCTCCTCGAAACCCATTTTCTCGATAGCATCGCCGGAAAACGCGCTGACAGCGACCGAGACATCCTGCATCGACTGTTCACGTTTCTGTGCTGTCACCGTGACTTCTTCGAGCACCGATTGTTGCTGGGCAGTAACCGGCGCGCTGATTGCGAGAGCCAGTAGTGCCGGGAGGAAGTGGCGATGGGAAAGCCCCTGGCGGATAACCGCAGTTCCTGGGCGGTTGATGGTGGTGGCGCGTTGCATATTGCTCTCCTTGTCGTGCGATATTCTTATGCCGTGTTATTTTGAATTTTCGCTCTCACCTTTTTATTGGTTTCTTGTTATTGGCTTTTTGTTCTTGTTTTTATGCCGGCGCCATTACACGCAATTACAGCCACCGGAGTAGCGGGGGCATGCCGAGGCACAGCGGCAAAGTATTGCCGTTGTCGGGCGCAATAGAATCAGAGTTGTCTGTTGTTCTTTTAGTTGAACTGCGTTCGAACTTGGCGCTGGTAAACAACACCTCGAGATAACAGGCAGCACATTGGCGCGGCGCTCCGGGCTGCCGGGGGAAACCAGGCTAAACCGGGCTGGAAATGACTCGATGGCCCGATCTGGTGACAGGTTTATTTCACCTTAACCAGAATAAAGGACTATCGCAAGGCGCCGGGCGGGAATCTGCGGCTGCCATGGATGGTCCTGGCAGTATTATTTTCTTTTCGCGTCCTGAGGATAAATCGTATCTGTATCAGAAACGATATCCGATGCCTACGCTGTATACGAAGGGGTCGATCTCCACTTCCGTTTTAATCCGGGAAACTCCGGTCTCGGTGGGAAAGCGAATCTCCGCGTCGGCGTCGATGTCCAGGTACCACATGGAGGCATTAAACAGCCAGCGGCTTTCAGGGCCAAATTGCACGTCTACACCCAGCTCGCCCGCCAGCCCCCAGGAATCATCGAGCTCAAGTCTCGCATCCCGCGTGGCACCGAGCATGTTGAGGAAATATCCATTGGCGATGCGGGCAACGTCTTCGTCGACAAAAGTGGTGTAGTTGACGCCGAAGCCGACGTAAGGCTGGACCCATGACTCTACACAGACCGGGAACCACTGTACCGTCAGCGTCGGGGGCAGGTGCTTGATGTCACCCAGGGGTACAGTGCCAATCGAGAGCCCATCTGCGTCCGGCAGGCCGCGGACATCCAGGTCGTGTTCAAACGGGGTGGCCAGGAGCAAGCCCAGGCCCCAGTGGTCGGCAAACACCCAGGCGCCGGTAAAGGTGGCGGCATATCCATCATCTACCAGGACGCGGGTGCCCGGCAGGAGGGCGCCATTCAGCCTCAGCTCCTCGGACATGTCATCCGGTATTGTCGCCCCAGCCCCGGCTCGCAGGATGAAATCCCCCTGGCGGTTTTCCGCCAGGACGCTGTTGCCGGCCAGTGCCAGCGCCAGGGCGGAGGTCAGAAGTGCCGTGGATCTCATTTTCGGTTCGCTCCATGAAGACTGCGGTTCCCAAAAGTCAGTCTAGACACTGGGCGCAGGCGCCGAGGGGATGCTGTGGTACAGGACGCCAGACGGGGCTGGGATATGCCATAATCCGCCACCTCAGTAGTCAATTCAGCGGTGAGATAATGAAAATAGGCGTGTTGAAAACCGATGATGTCCGCAAGGAGCTGGTGGGTGAATTTGGTGAATATCCGGAAATGTTTGCCCAGCTGCTGCGGGACCAGGATCCATCCCTGGAGTTTGTGACCTATGAAGTGCAGCACGGTCACTACCCGGATGACGTCGATGAAGTGGACGCTTACCTGATTACCGGCAGCAAGACTGGTGTCTACGAGGACAAGCCCTGGATCCCGCCCCTGATGGAGTTTGTGCGCATGCTGCGGGAACGGGGCAAGCCCACCATCGGCATCTGTTTCGGTCACCAGCTGATCGCCCAGGCCCTGGGGGGCAAGACCCGCAAGTCCGACAAGGGCTGGGGTGTCGGCGTCCATACCTACGAGCTGCAGGAGACACCGAGCTGGATGTCAGAACCGCTCGACCAGTTCAGCCTGCTGGTCAGCCACCAGGACCAGGTGGAAACCCTGCCGCCCGGGGCCCGGATCCTGGCGTCCAGCGACTTCTGCCCCATGGCCATGGTGCAGGTGGATGAGAATATGCTCACCTTCCAGGCCCACCCGGAGTTCACCAAGCCCTATTCCAACAGCCTGATGGAGCTGCGCCGCGAGGCTTTCGGCGGGGATGTGGTGGAAAAGGGGCAGGCTTCCCTGCAGAACGATATCCACGAAAGCACCGTGGCCAAGTGGATGCTGGAGTTCCTGCGCAAGCAGTAATCACCGGTTGATACGGTAGGAGCGGTTGCTGGCTGCGATCACCCAAAGGCGGGTGTATTCGCGGCCATGGGGCGCTCCTACAGGGCAACCGGGGTCCGGTTTACTTCCATTTGATATTGCAGCCGATGGACGGCGTCTGGTCCGCGTCCGGCTGCTCCCCCCGCAGTACCGCATCTGCCGCCGCGCGCAAGTCAGAGCCGTCCACTGGCTCGCCATTGCCCGGTCGACTGCTGTCGAACTGGCCCCGGTACGCCAGCTTGCCATCCCGGTCGAAGAGGAAGAAGTCCGGCGTACATGCTGCGTCGAACGCCCTTGCCACTTCCTGCCCTTCGTCCACCAGGTATGGGAACCGGTAGCCCCTTGCAGCTATTTCCTCGCGCATCTTATCCGGGCTGTCGTCCGGGTGGCTGGCAAAGTCGTTGCTGTTAATGGCGACAATGGCGAGGCCAGCGGGAATATATTGCTCCGCAAATTCTGACAATGCGGCGGCTATATGTTTTACAAAAGGGCAGTGATTGCAGATAAACATCACAAGCAGCGGCTTGCCCGCCATCTTAGCACTCGACAGCATCCCGCCATTGGTATCGGGAAGGGTAAATGCCGGCATCTCGGTGCCGAGCGGAATCATGCTTGATGGGGTAAGAGCCATGTGCGGTCCTGCAATCAGCTGGTTAAGGAATCATTCTCCATACAGGTTACTGTTCCGGGGGCCGGTGTAAAAGGTGGAGTGCATGCGTCCCTGTCATAACCGGGCTGGTTGATTTTTATTCGTTACCGGCGGGCGGGCATATTTCTTTTGCCCTGTGATCATGCTGCCCTGTCCTGTTGAGGTTCTCCAGGGAGTTCTCGGGCACCGGCCTGAAAGTCGGTCCGCAATGATACAAAGCGGCAGCCTGTTTAATTTGTGAGCTTTTTGAGAGTTTTGATCACCCGTTAAATCAAAACTTTGCTGACTAAGCTGAATATGAGCCCCTTAGTGTAAAGCCTGACCCTTATGGGATAGGTTTATCGATAATATGCCGTTTTTGAATTTATCCTGCTCTCTTTTGCTTTCGGTTAGGAGCTGATGTTCCAGGGGTAGTGCCAATATGGATGCATCTGGCATAAAAATATTTTCGTTTTGTGACTTTTTTACAAAAAAAGTTGAGTAAAACTGTTCCTCGCTCGTCTTGGTACTTGTGTTGGGAAAGTGATCGCTGGGGGGCGATCACGTTCAATAAATACAACTCACACAACAACTTCCTATAAGAGAGGGGTCAATATGAGCTCAAATAACAAGCTCAGAATGCACCTGGCCAAGAGCGTCCTGGCTCTGGCGATCGGTGCTACCACTGTCGCCAGCCCGACAGTATTTGCCGACGACACCACCGGCACCATTCGCGGTTCCGTGGTGGGTGTCGAGAATGCCAAGACTATCAAGCTGACTGATACCGCTCGTGGTATCACCAAGGAAATCAGTGTCGATGCCGACGGCGAGTTCCGCTTTGGCAGCCTGACTCCGGGCAAATACCAGCTGCAGGTATTCAATGACGGCGGTGTCGTTGATACGCAGACTGTTGTCGTTAGCCTTGGCGGCACGGCTACCATCGTCCTAGGCTCCGGCGCTGAGCTGGAGCAGGTTGTCGTTAACGGTGAGCGTATCTCCCAGGTAGACGTGGGTATCGCAGAATCCGGCATGGTAATTTCTGCCGAGGAACTGAACGAAATCCCCGTAGCCCGCGACCTGACCTCTGTTACCCTGCTGGCCCCGAGCGTAACGCGCGGTGACCAGACCTTTGGTAATCATGCCAGCTTTGCCGGTGCGTCAGTTGCGGAGAACGTGAGCTACATCAACGGCCTCAACACCACCAACTTCCGTAACGGTCTGGGCTTTTCTGAAGTTCCGTTTGAATTCTACGACAGCATCCAGGTCAAGACCGGCGGTTACTCCGCCAAGTTCGGCCGCTCCACCGGTGGTGTCATGAATGCCACCTCCAAGAGTGGTACCAACGAATTCAAGTTCGGTTCCAACTTCTACTACGATACCGAGGTCGAAACGGCACCGAATACTTACGCCGCCGATAACGACAAGGACGAATACTCGGAGACCAATGCCGATATCTATGCCTCCGGCCCGATCATCGAAGATCGCCTGTTCTTCTACGCGCTCTACAGCAACAAGAGCGAGGAGCAGGAATATTACGGCATGCTCAGCGGCCGTGGTTACAAGGCCGAGCAGGACACCGATTTCTGGGGCGTAAAACTGGATGGCTACATCAGTGAAAACCACCGTGTTGAACTGACCGCTTTCAGTGACGAGCGCGAGACCATCGAAGGCTCCTACGAGTACGACTCTGCCACTGAAACTGTTGGCAACTACCTGGGTGATACCCTGTACGAGCGCGGTGGTATGAACTGGATTGCCACCTACACCGGTAACCTGACTGACACTGTCACCCTGGCCGTGTCCTACGGTGAAAACGAGGCAAACCGCACTACCGCTCCTGCCACTGCCGATATCCCGGTGGTGTACGAGTACAACGGTGGCTTTATCGCTCGCGGTGACTGGACCAACTTCACCGTTGAAACCGGTGAAGATACACGCGAAATGCTGCGTGTTGACCTTTCCTGGGACCTGAATGACCACTTCCTGGAAGTGGGCCTCGACCAGGAAAACAACACCTCTACCAGTGCGACTGTGAACTCTGGTGGCGTCTACTGGCTGCTGGATCCGAACAACACTTACAACGAGTGCTCCCTGGCTGAGTGTCCCTCCGGCGCGAACGTTCGTGAGCGTATCTATAACGTAGGTGGTGAGTTCGACGTAGAGTCCTCAGCGTTCTACATCCAGGACACCTGGCAGGCAACCGACCAGCTCTCCCTGCAGCTGGGTCTGCGTAACGAGACCTTCAAGAACAACAACGGTGCCGGTGACGCGTTCATCGAGATCGACAACCAGTGGGCACCGCGCCTGTCAGCGGTATTCGACCCGACCGGTGCCGGCAACCAGAAGATCTTTGCCAACTGGGGTATGTACTACCTGCCGATCGCCTCGAATACCAATATTCGGATGGCCGGTAACGAGACCTATATCCAGAACTACTACGACTGGGACGGCGAGTGCCTGAACGCCGACTTTACCCCGTGTAACGTCGGTGGCCAGTTCGACCAGGACCTGTTTGGTGACGGCACTGTGCCGGATACCCGCAGCCTGGTGGATACCAACATTGAGCCCATGTACCAGTCTGAGTTCATCCTCGGTTACGAATACGTAATGGAGAATGGCATGGAGCTGGGTGTCAAGGGTATGTACCGCAACCTGGAGACCTCCATCGAGGACGTGGCGATCGATGCTGCCGTTATCGATTACTACAACACCGAGGGCAACTGGACTGCAGACGGTACTGTTGAAGATGCCTTCACTGGTTTCCACCAGTACGTACTCACCAACCCGGGTAACGATATGCGTATCTACATCCCGGAGACCGATGAGTTCGTGAACCTTTCCGCGGACCAGCTGGGTTACCCGGAGGCCAAGCGTCAGTACGGTGCGCTGGAATTCACTTTCCGTCGTCCGTTCGATGGTCGCTGGATGGTTGATGCGTCCTATACC
This sequence comes from Microbulbifer zhoushanensis, assembly GCF_021729055.1. Lineage (NCBI taxonomy): Bacteria > Pseudomonadati > Pseudomonadota > Gammaproteobacteria > Cellvibrionales > Microbulbiferaceae > Microbulbifer > Microbulbifer zhoushanensis. The sequence goes on along the minus strand of NZ_JAJSAO010000003.1, from coordinate 240,638 downwards.
TGGGGCCACAGCTGGGGTAACAACGAAGGTTACGTGCGTTCGGACAACGGCCAGGACGATGCCGGCCTGACCACTAACTTCGACCAGCCGGGACTGCTGGATGGTGGTTACGGCAACCTGCCGAACGATCGCCGCCACACCCTGAAGGCATTTGGTACTTACCAGTTCGACATGGGCCTGCGCCTGGGTGGTAACTTCATGTGGCAGACCGGTCGTCCGAAGAACTGCTTCGGCGTTCACCCGACCGACGTGTTTGCCCAGGCCTACGGTGCTGAATCCTTCTACTGCCAGGGTGAGCTTCAGCCGCGCGGTAGCCAGGGTCGCACTGACACCTACTGGAACCTGGACCTGAATGCCCAGTACCCGGTGCAGTTCGCCAACAACCAGGAGCTGATGCTGTCTTTCGACGTGTTTAACGTGTTCGGCAACGACGCTGTCAGCGAAGTGGTTGAGACTGGTGACACCGACGGCGGTCTCGTCGATGAGTTCTACGGTGAGCCGGTTTACTACCAGGCACCTCGTGCCGTTCGCCTTGGCGTTCGCTACGAGTTCAACTAAGTCTTAAACGGCTTTTGTTGGAAAATCCCCGCCGTTCGGCGGGGATTTTTTTATTCCGGCTACTACTCGAATAACGACGACGCGACATGCCGGTAGGCGGCGTTTTCGTAAAACTCGAACTCCTGCTGACAGCTGTAGCTCAATTTGATGATGTGATCATCATCACTGCGGCATGCTTTCTCCCTTATCTCTTGCCACGCCTTCACTTGCTCCACTGCGTCACCGCGTGCCCCCGCTGACACGATTGGTTCTGGCCCGGTGCTGAGATAGGCAATGACCAGCCCCTCCCAGAAATACCGCATGGCAACCTCCCGATCGGGACAATAGGGCAATATCAGCCGCAGGGCATGACATCCCGTCACGCCGTGCAGAAGGGTAAAGCTTCCCGTGCCGGCATAGGCCTTGAGGGCGATTGCGGCGATATCCTCCAGTCCCAGCTGCCGCGGCTGGATCGGGGTGTCCATCCAGCCATCCTGGCCCATGACCGCATGCATGTGGTCACTGATATTGCCCGGGGCTACCTCTACCTGCGGATAGCGCTGGCTGACATCCGCAATCACCTCGGCCGCCGCCAGGTCTGTGCGTTCACCAGAGGACTCCAGTGGGTAATACTCCAGATTCCAGTACGCGAGACCCATCGCGACCTCCTCCAGGTGCCTCGCGTCGATACCGTAAGCAGTGCGAATCAGGCCGTGGAAAGCGGCGGTCGCTATGGAGGGAAGCAGCGGCGGCAGCTCGCGTCGCAGGCAGTCCGCGATTCCGTGTTGCTCCAGCTGTTGTTCGTAGTACTGCAGCGCGCTAGGGAATAACTCCTCACTGTGCCGGCAGGTGGTGATATCGCTGACAGGCTTCACCGGGCTCGCCGGCCTGAGTTGCAGGTGGGGGGTGGAACGGTCGAATGCATATTGGAGCTGCTCGCGGGTAGCACCCATCTGGTCCAGCGCGATCAGCACCATTGGCAGGTGGTTTGCCAGCCTGTCGCCATAATGGACATGGAAACGACTCGCCGATTCCAGCAGTTCCGTACAGTATCGCGTGATGGCCATCGGATCCCTCCTGCCTGCAGGTGTGGCCCGCTAGATTGCTTCCACCCTGTCGCCCAAGTTTATGGTGCCGGTAGCAGTCGCTCCACTAATTGGCGCCAGGTTCACGCCGAAATAGACCTGCCCATCCTCCCCGCGCCGATACCGGGCAAGGGTCCGCAGGGGTTCCCGGCGCACTTCACCGGTCAGTGGGTCGAGTCCGGGAATTGCACAGCGGGCACAGGGGTGGGTGCACTCGAACGCGGCGGGCCCGTCACGGGTATGCACGATCATGCGTGTCCACTGGTCCTCGGCGAAGGGTTCGCAATCGCTCACTACCAGGTTGGGCCTGAAGTTGAGCATGGAGACCGGCTCTGCGAGACGTGCGTTGAGGTCGTCCAGGGACGCCTGGCTGATCACCAGCAGCGGCGCTGCATCGGCGAAGCCCACCTGCCGGTCTGCCCGCGGCGCTGCCAGTGGGCGGTGGAATTCCGCGCCCATCGCCACCAGTCGCACGCTTGTTTGTAATCGCTCACTCAACCAATGGGCGGCCATATCCCCGGCGTCCCGTGCCAGGACCGCGTCATCCCAGACCGTGACACGGAGCACGGGCGCAGACTCGCCTGGTTGCGTGATCTCAATCTCATCCCCGTCCCGATGCTGTATCCGCACGCCGGTGGGTGTGACGGTGGCCCGCAGCTGTGCCATATGGCGGATTCGCCGCTGGGTCACAAACCGGTTTTCGGCATCCACCAGCATCCAGCGCCGGTCATCGACAGCGCCGTAGCGATCGAGGGACAGGCTGTCGGTAATGTGTCCCTGCAGGGACTTCACGGGGAACAGGTAGAGCGAGTCAATCTTCATCGAGGTCACCGGTGCGGCGGAAAAGGTGAACTGCTGATACTAACAGCTCGCCATCGGCCTGTTGGCAGGATTTCCACGGCAGGGTGGAGGCAGACAGGGCGAATCACTGTGATAACATCCTGAAGTGTCAGGGGTAACAGTGGCCATTGGAAAGGCCGCCGGCTAGAGGACAATCTATCCCTTGCGCCCCGTACAACAAGATCCGCTAACAAGAACAAGACGGGAAGGCAGGATGCGAGTTGCCGCGGTACTTTCGGGGGTACTTTTACTCTGCGTGGGCCTGGTTGTCCGGGGAGAGTCATTATCCATAGAGCCGGGCCAGGAACCCCGGTCGCTGGTTCCCGCCATGCGTCTCCTGGAAGACCCGGACCACTCCCTGACTTTCGACCTGTTACAGTCGCCGGACGGCCAGGCCCGACTGCAACCCTGGGGAGAAAAATCCGCCAACTTTGGCTATAGCCGCTCCGCTTACTGGGTGGCATTCACCCTGGTTAACCCCAGCGACCAGTCCCTGCCCCTGCTAATCCGGCAGGACTATCCACTGATTGACCACCTGGATTTCTGGGCCCCGCGCGAGGATGGCAGCTGGCAGCATATCGCCACCGGCGACCGGCTCCCATTTGCCAGCCGCCCACTGGAGCTGCGGAACTTTGTATTTCCGGTAACCCTCCCGCCCAATACCGAGCGCACTTTCTACCTGCGCTATGCCACCCAGGGATCAATGAATATCGGCCTGGAGGTCAGCAGCGAGAGGGCGTTTATCCCGCACCTTACCCTGGACCAGTTCCTGCTCGGGGTTTACTACGGTGGATTTCTGGTGCTGGTGATCTACAACCTGTTTCTCTTCCTGGCAGTGCGCGACCGGGCCTATATCTATTACATGGGCTACGCGCTCAGTTACGGCCTCTACTTCGGGGTGCTGAACGGTGTGGCTTTCCAGTTTTTCTGGCCCGGGAATCCCTGGCTGGCGAATGAGAGCCTGGTGGTGCTGCTGGGTATTGTGCTGGTCTGTGCTACCCAGTTCGCCCGCTCAATCTGCTCCGGCCGGCAACTGGCACCGCGACTGGACCGGCTGGCGCGCCTGCTGCTGGTGGTGACGATTCCGCTGACGATCGTGTCACCCTTTGCCGGCTACCGGCTGATGGTCACCCTTTTTACGGTGCTGATCCTGCTGGCGAGCTTCCTGTTGCTGGCCATGGGCGCCGTCAGCTTGCTGCGGGGATCCATCCCCGCACGCTATTTTATGGTGGGCTGGAGCACCCTGCTGGCCAGTGTGATTGTCTACGTGCTGAAGACGTTCGGCTGGCTGCCCCACAACGCCATCACCCACAACGCATTCCAGGTGGCCGCCCTGGTCGAGATGGTGTTGCTGTCACTGGCGCTGGGTGCGCGGGTGCGCGAGATCCGGCGGCGCGGATACACCGACGAGCTTTCGGGGCTCAGTAACCGGCGCTATTTCGAGGAAATGCTGCCCCGGGAATTCGAACTGGCCCGGCGCACCGGTGCACCGCTCTCGTTGCTGTTTATGGATCTTGATCACTTCAAGGCCATCAACGATCGCTACGGGCACGCCCGTGGTGATGAGGCGATCCGTGCGATCGGCGAACTGATCGAGCAGGAGACACGCCGGCCGATGGTGGCCTGTCGTTATGGTGGCGAAGAGTTTGCGCTGCTGTTGCCGGATACCCGCGGCGAGCAGGCGCAGGTACTGGCCGAGCGCCTGCTGCGACGGGTGCGGGAGCTGGACCTGTTCGAGCTGCCCCTCACCATCAGTATCGGCGTGGCGAGTTTCGAGCGCGGCAACCTGGGTGCACCGGTGCAGCTGCTAGAGGCGGCGGATGCGGCGCTTTACCGGGCCAAACAGGGGGGGCGTGACCGCACAGCGGCGAGCGCGGCCCCGGTTGCGTTTGCAGAAGCTGAGACCTCCTGAAATCGCACTTTCGCCGGTAGGGCCGGCCAGGCGATACTGCCGGGTTCCCGCCCGCCGGCCTGGCCGGAAACTGCGGTCCTTTGGTGTGCCGGCCCGTCCCGGTAAACTGTGAAGGGGTTTCAGCGGTTTACGAAACGGAGCTTGGCATGGGCAGTGAGAGGCGGGACAGCGAGCGGTCGAACCTGCGCCAGTGGTTTTGCCAGCTCGACCAGCTGCTCGCCGGCGCTGCCCGGTGGTGGCAATTCCGGCCCTTCCATCACCGCCAGTGGCGCTGGCTCGATACCCATCCCGAACTCTGTCAGGCCCTGGATTCGCTGGAAGACGACGTTCTCCGGCAGCTGGAGGCGGATATGGTCGAGGCTGCCGACTGGCTCTCCCCCTGGCTGGCCGAAGCGCCGCCGCTGCTGGCACTGAGCCGCCTGCCCCGGCTGGAGGCCCGCGTGCTGGCGCCACCGGAGCGACTGGACCACGGGGTACCCGGGCGCAAGTGGCAGCAGATCCTGGCTTTTGCCGGATGCCTGCCGGAGTCGCAGGATCCGGTCCTGGAATGGTGCGCCGGTAAGGGCCACCTGGGCCGGGTGCTGGCCACCTGCGATGGGCGGCCGGTGACCAGCCTCGAGTGGCAGGCGCGTCTCTGCGACGAGGGTACCCAACTGGCGCAACGCAGTGGCGCGCCCATGCGCTTTGTGCATTGCGATGCGTTCGCGCCGGAAGCGGCGCAGTGGGTGACCGGCGCCGATGCGGTGGCCCTGCACGCCTGCGGCGACCTGCATACCACCCTGATGCGGCACTGGGCCCACGGCGGCGGGCGGCACCTGAGCCTGTCACCCTGCTGCTATCACCTGTTGCGCGGTGAGGCGTTCCTGCCGCTCTCCGAAACTGCCAGGGTGGCCCAGGTGCGGCTCAGTCGCGACGACCTGCACCTGCCCCTGCAGGAAACGGTTACAGCGGGTGCCGGCGTGCGCCGCCTGCGCCAGCGCGAACTGCACTGGCGGATGGCGTTTGACGAGCTTCAGCGTGAGCTCCGCGGTGTCGACGAATACCTGGCGGTACCGAATATACGCAAGGGTTTACTGACCGGACGCTTTGCCGATTTTGCCCGCTGGGCGGCGGAGCGCCGGCAGCTGTCGTTGCCGGCAGATATCGACGAGGAGCACTGGTTGGCGCTGGGCCTGCAGCGGCGGCATCGCGTGCGGCGCATGGAGCTGGTGGCCCATGTTTTCCGCCGGCCGCTGGAGTTGTGGCTGGTGCTGGACCGGGCGCTGTACCTGGAAGAGCAGGGCGCACGGGTGGAGATCGGGGAATTCTGCGATCGCGAAATCACGCCACGCAATATCCTGGTCCGGGCAACTCGCCCATAAAAAAGGCGGCCATGGTGGCCGCCTTTTTTGTCTCTCGCTTCAGGACCTGCCGATCAGGTCTTCAGCTTCTTGTACTGCATCCGGTGCGGGGTGGCATCCTCACCCTTACGCTCCACGAAGTCCTCGTGGTATTCGGTGTAGTTGCCCTCGAAGAACACCACATCGCTCTCGCCCTCGTAGGCCAGGATATGGGTCGCCACCCGGTCCAGGAACCAGCGGTCGTGCGAGATTACCAGGGCGCAGCCGGGGAAGTTCAGCAGGGCCTCTTCCAGTGCGCGCAGGGTCTCGATGTCCAGGTCGTTGGACGGTTCGTCCAGCAGCAGCACGTTGGCGCCCTGCTTGAGGGTGTAGGCCAGGTGCAGCCGGCCGCGCTCACCACCGGACAGTTCGCCCACGCGTTTCTGCTGGTCGCTGCCCTTGAAATTGAAGCGCCCGACGTAGTTGCGGGAGCCCACTTCGTAGTTGCCGATCTTCAGCATGTCGTGGCCGTCGGAGATGGCTTCCCACACGGTCTTGTTGTCGTCCAGGTTCTCGCGGCCCTGCTCGACGTAGGCCACCTGCACGGTCTCGCCGACCTTGATCTCACCGGAGTCCGGTTTCTCGCTGCCGGTGATCATGCGGAACAGGGTCGACTTACCGGCGCCGTTACCGCCGACGATACCCACGATGGCACCTTTCGGCACACGGAAGGACAGGTCGTCGATCAACAGGCGGTCGCCGAAACCCTTGCTTACGTGCTCGAACTCAATCACGTTGTCGCCCAGGCGCTCACCCGGCGGAATGTAGATCTCGTTGGTCTCGTTGCGGGCCTGGAAGTCCTGCGACTGCATTTCTTCCAGCCGCGACAGGCGGGCCTTGTTCTTGGACTGGCGGCCCTTGGGGTTCTGGCGCGCCCACTCCAGCTCCTTTTTCATTGCCTTCTGGCGGGCCTGCTCGCCGCGCTGCTCCTGCTCCAGGCGCTTTTCCTTCTGCTCCAGCCAGGTGGTGTAGTTGCCCTCCCAGGGGATACCGTGGCCGCGGTCCAGTTCCAGGATCCAGCCGGCGACATTGTCGAGGAAGTAGCGGTCGTGGGTGATGGCCACCACGGTGCCATCGAAGTCGTGCAGGAAGCGCTCCAGCCAGTAGACACTCTCGGCGTCCAGGTGGTTGGTGGGCTCGTCCAGCAGCAGCATGTCGGGGCGCGACAGCAGCAGGCGGCACAGGGCCACGCGGCGCTTCTCACCACCGGACAGCAGGTTTACGTCGGCGTCCCAGGGCGGCAGGCGCAGGGCGTCGGCGGCCACTTCCAGGCGGTGCTCCAGGTTGTGGGCATCCCAGGCCTGGATCACGTCCTCGTACTGTTGCTGCTTCTTGGCCAGAGCATCGAAGTCGGCGTCCGGCTCGGCGTAGTCGGCGTAGACCTGCTCCAGGCCGGCGAGGGCGTCGATGGCCTCGCGTACACCGTCTTCCACATTGCCGCGCACGGTCTTGGCCGGGTCCAGCTGGGGCTCCTGCGGCAGGTAGCCCACCTTGATGCCCGGCATGGCCCGGGCCTCGCCGTTATAGTCCTGGTCCACGCCGGCCATGATGCGCAGCAGGGTGGATTTACCGGCGCCGTTCAGGCCCAGCACGCCAATCTTGGCGCCGGGGAAGAAAGACAGGGAGATATCCTTGAGGATTTCGCGTTTGGGCGGCACTACCTTGCCCACCCGGTTCATTGTGTAGACGTATTCAGCCATTGATAGAGGGCTTCCCGTAATCGGTTGCAGGATCGGTCAGAAATTGCGCGCAACTTATCAGTTTGCCGGAAAAGTGCAACCGGCCCGCGGGCCGGCCGGGCTTGATACCGCGGGCCTGGCCGATAATGTGGCATCCACAGGCAGCGGCCGGACCTGTAGGGGCGGACCTTGTGTCCGCCTGTTCGACCAGGCGCCGTTGCTCCCGGCGGTCATTTGGGCACCCGGCTGACCCGCCCGTCGATCTGTGGTTAACTGCGGCGAACATGAATAGCACTAGATGAGAGCAGTCGAGATGGAGCGAGAAGCCAGCAGCGATTCCCCGGTCACCTTCCGGCGCCACGGCGCCCTGGCGCAGGCGACCCTGAACCTGCCAAAGGCGCTGAACGCGCTCAACCTGGAAATGATCGATCTGTTGTCGGCCCAGCTGGATGCCTGGGCCGAGGACGACAGCGTGGCCTGCGTGTGGATCGATGGCAGCGGCGACAAGGCATTCTGCGCCGGTGGCGATGTGATCGCGCTCTACCGGGAGTCGGCCAGCTACGCGGAGGCCGCGGCGGGGGAGGGCAGTACCGAGTTCACCTCAAAGTTTTTCTCGCATGAATACCGGCTCGACTATCGCATCCATACCTACGAGAAACCGATTGTGGTCTGGGGTGGCGGTTACGTGATGGGTGGCGGAATCGGTGTCATGGCCGGCGCCAGTCACCGGGTGGTCACCCCGTCGACGCGCCTGGCCATGCCGGAAGTGACCATCGGCCTGTTCCCGGATGTGGGCAGCAGCTGGTTCCTCAACCGGATGCCCGGGCGGCTGGGGTTGTTCCTGGGCCTGACCGGGGCGCAGTTCAACGGTAGCGACGCACTCTTCGCCGGCATGGCGGACCGGATGCTGGCTGACGATGCGCGTGAGCGGGCACTGGAAGCGGTGGCCGGGCTGGATTTCACCGGCTCCGGCAAGCCCTTCCACCAGCTGGTGAGTGATTGCCTGAAAGGCCTGCAGCTGCCCCATGAAGAGCAGCCGGCATCCCCACTGCGCGAGCACTTCGACATCATCCAGCAGCTCACCGATTTCGCCACCCTGCCGGAGGTGTGGCACTCCATTACCGGTTATGGCGGGGATGATCCCTGGCTGCAGAAAGCAGCGAAGACACTCGCCGCCGGCTCACCGATGACGCCCTGGGTGGTCTGGGAGCAGCTGCAGCGTGCCCGGCACCTGTCGCTGGCGGATGTGTTCCGCATGGAGCTGGCGCTGGCGGTCAACCTCTGCAACAGCGGTCACCTGCGCGAGGGCGTGCGTGCGCTGCTGGTAGACAAGGACCGCAACCCGCAGTGGCAGCCGGCCGGCCTGGAGGAGGTGCCGCTGGGCGAGGTCCTGGGCTGCTTCCGCGATCCCTGGCCGGTACACCCGCTGCGGGATCTTTGAGGCCCCGCACCGGACAGCCCCTCGACCAATGGATAAAAACACAATAAAAGGATGGTAAGAGATGCACAAAGCAATCGAGAAAGTGGCCTTTATCGGCCTGGGCCATATGGGTGGCCCGATGGCGGCCAACCTGGTGAAGGCAGGTTTTGCGGTAACTGCCTTTGACCTGTCAGAAGCGGCGCTGAAGCAGGCCGAGGCAGAGGGCTGCAAGCGTGCGGGCAGTGCGCAGGAGGCGGTGGCCGGCGCCGACGCGGTGATCTCGATGCTCACCACCGGCGACGTGGTCAAGGGCGTCTACCTGGGGGCCCGAGGCCTGCTGCAGGCAATGGATGACGGCACCCTGGTGGTCGACTGTTCCACCATTGCCGCCAGTGATGCACGCCAGCTGCTCTCCGCCGCCCACGAGCGCGGCCTGCCGGCCATCGAGGCGCCGGTATCCGGTGGCACCGCCGCGGCGGAGGCGGGGACCCTGTCATTTATGTGCGGTGGCGATGCCTCTGCGGTGGACGCGGCGCGGCCCCTGCTGGAAGCCATGGGGGCAAATGTCTTCCACGCCGGGCCGGCGGGGTCCGGCCAGGTGGCGAAAATCTGCAATAACATGTTGCTGGCGATCCATATGATTGGCACCGCCGAGGCCCTGCAGATGGGGGTGGATAATGGCCTGGACCCGAAGGTGCTGTCCGACATCATGCGTGCCAGTTCCGGCGGCAACTGGTCACTGGAAAAATACAACCCGTATCCGGGCGTGATGGAGGGAGTCCCGGCATCGCGGGATTATGAGGGAGGGTTCTCTGTGCAGCTGATGCTGAAGGACCTGGGGCTGGCGATGGACACAGCCGCCGGCAGCGCTTCCTCGACGCCCCTGGGAGCGCTGGCGAAAAACCTGTACCAGCTGCACGGTGGTGACCCGTCGAACCGGATGCTGGATTTCTCCAGCATCCAGAATATGTTCCGCCGGCCGGCTGGCGACTGAAGGCGGCTATTGCGCGGGCCGGCGCTCAGGCGAGGGCGCGGTGCCCGGTTGCCTCTCCCCGGGTGCCTGTCAGCCACGCCAGGGCAGCGCCCTCGCTGCGGAAGTAGCGCAGTTCCGCGCCGGTAAACCAGTTGGCGACCCGTGTGGCCAGCTCCTGCCAGTTGCCGTTACCGAGCAGGGCCACCTGCGAGAATTCATTGCCGTGGCGCAGTCCCAGTCTCAGGTCATCCCAGGCCGCGCGCCATTCCCACCCGCTCAGCTCCCGGATATCCACCAGTGCCTTTACATTCGGGTGTGCCACCGAGTCCAGGGCCTGCTCCAGCAGCGGCGTGATGATCTCGTAGTCCCAGTGGGTCAGTTCGCCCGAAACCCGGATATGCAGGAAAAACTCCGAGTCTACCCGTTCTATCCCCACGGACAGGCCATGGCGCTGGAAATCTTTCATTAAACTCTCCCCAAACTTTCCCCGGTACAGTGATTTTGTGATTCAGGCGCCGACGCAGGCATCGAACTGCAGGCTGGCAAGGTAGTGCTGCAGGGACTCATACAGGTTGCGGATTTCCGCATTGAACAGGGGATCCCGCTGGCACTGCAGTTGTTGCTCTATGGCCTGCCAGTCTTCCCGGGTCAGCAGTTGCTCGAACTGCGGGAAGATCTCCCGGTTTTCCCTTTCCATATGCTGTCGCTGCAGTTGCAGGTATTCCCGCACGGACCGGAACAGCTGGTTGCGTTCCACGGCTGCATCGTTGGCAATGGCGTAGAAGAGGGTGCTCATGTGGCGGGTGGCGGCGGTAATGGCCCGGTGCTCCGACAGGGTTGTTTCAACCGGGGCCAGGCTGGCACCGGGTTTCGCGCGCAGGCGCTCCATGGCCAGGTCCTCCACCGGGTGATGCCAGCGGTCGGGGTACACACTGATGTAGTCCAGTGCGTCGAGGATCAGCCCCAGGGTTCCCGGGTCGCGCTCCTGCCGGGCAAAGTCGGCCAGCAGCTGGTCGAAGGCATCCAGCAGCTGCTGCATGTTGCGGTGATCGCGGCAAAGCTGGCGGTAGAGATTGTGCATGGTGGTCTCCATCCCCGGGTCAGTTTCTGGTTCCCAGTATTGAAGCCCCACGGCAATGCGGCCTTGACCTGAATCAAGTGGCCGGCGCTTTGCGGTGTAGATCTGCGCCGACGGGCACCGGGGAAACTGGAAGAGAGCCCCGGCGGCAGGGGACGCGGCCCGGAAAGCGCTAGTGGCCACCAGAAGACTCTCCCCGTCGATTGCCCGCCAGTCATAAACCCGCCCGATTGATTTACATCAATTGCCCCTCTTTCCATTTGGTTAACCTGCGCTCGTCCCGCTCGCATGCTGGCAGTAACAAAACCAATAACAGGATGTTCTCGTGCGGGTGGGCTTTAAGACAAAGGTATGGAGAACCCGAATGAAAGTATTTGCCGCTGTTGCCGGCCTTCTCGTTTCCCTGCAAGCCGTGGCCTACCAGCCCGGTGAGGTCATCGTCCGCAGTGGTGCGGCCACGGTCAGCCCGGATGTCAGCTCGAGTGCGCTGTCCCTGTCCGGCACGGAGCTCGCCGGCACTGCTGCAGACGTCGAGGACGGCACGGCACTGGGCCTGACTGCCACTTATATGCTCACCGATACATGGGGCCTGGAACTGGTGGCGTCCTCACCGTTCAGTCACGACCTTGCTGTCGAGGGGCTGGGAGAGACCTTCGCCCTCGGCGAGACCCGCCACCTGCCGCCCACACTGCTGCTGCAGTGGTATCCCCGGGTGGCGGGAGAGGTGGTGCAGCCCTACCTGGGGCTCGGGGTGAACTACACGGCGTTCTTCGACGAGCAGGTGGACGGGGCGGCCGATCGCCTGTTCGCAGACCTGGGCGCAACCGGCAGTGCCGACTTGTCGCTGAAGAATTCCGTGGGTGTCGCCGCGGAAGCCGGCGTGGATTTTGCCTTCGGCCAGGATCGCCGCTGGCTGTTGAACCTGAGTGTCTGGTGGATGGATATCGATACCGAGGCCAGCGTCCGGGTGCCCGGCCTCGGCAACATCGAGGCAGATGTGGAGCTGGACCCACTGGTCACCGTCGCCGGGCTGGGTTACCGATTCTGAGGCCTGCAGGCCCCTGGCTACTCGGACTGAACGTGAGCCGGCTGCGGCCGGCGCCTTTACTGGGTGAAGCATTATGATCGCGTCGTACCAACAACCCGATTCGGCCCTTTCGGCGGAACTACTGTCCCGCTATAGCGGCCCCTGCCCGCGCTACACTTCCTATCCCTCGGCCGACCGCTTCGTGCCGCTGGGGGAGGGCATGGAGCCGTGGGCGTCACTGCGGGATATCGACAGCCTGTCGCTCTATGTGCATATCCCGTTCTGTCACTCACTATGTTACTTCTGTGCCTGCAACAAGGTGATTACCAACCAGTACGGCCTGGCCTCCAGTTACCTGGACCGGGTGCTGGAGGAAGCGCGCTGGTACCGGGAGCGGGTGGCGCGGGTGCCGGTGGTGCAGTTGCACCTGGGCGGTGGCACGCCCACATTCCTGACCGACTCGGACCTGTGTCGGCTGGTGGAGGGCCTGGGGGAGATCTTTGACCTCCGCCGCGACGACGCCAGCGAGTACAGTGTGGAGGCGGATCCCCGTACCTTCCGGCTGGAGACCCTGGATACCCTGCGGGAGCTGGGCTTCAACCGCCTGAGCCTGGGTATCCAGGACTTCAACCCGGTTGTTCAGCGGGCCATTAACCGTATCTGTGATGCGGAGGCAGTGGAGCAGATTACCCGTGCAGCACGGGAGCGGGGCTTCCGCTCGATCTCCTATGACCTGGTCTATGGGTTACCGCACCAGACGGTGGCCACCCTGGAGCAGACCATCGGCCGCGTGGCACAGCTGGCGCCGGACCGGATCGCGCTCTATCACTACGCCCACCTGCCGCAGCGGTTCAAGGCCCAGCGCCTGATCGACAGCGATGCCATGCCGGCGCCGGCGGAGAAGATCGCCATGCAACTGGCCGCGGTGGAACAGCTGGGCGCGGCGGGTTACGAATTCCTGGGCATGGACCACTTTGCCCTGCCCGGCGATGAGCTGGCCCGCGCGGCCAGAGAGGGCACGCTGCAGCGTAACTTCCAGGGCTATACGTTAATGCCGGCAGATGCCCTGATCGGTCTGGGGGCCTCGGCGATCAGTTACAGCGCCGGCGGCTACTGGCAGAACCAGCATCGGCTGAAGGAATATGTCGAGTCGATCCGCGAGCGTGGCTTTGCCGGCTTCCGCGGCTGGGCCATGTCGACAGATGACCGGTTGCGCCAGTATGTGATCATGGAGCTGATGTGCCGTATGCGCGTGGACAAGGAGGATGTTGCCCGGCGCGCCGGCGCGCCGTTCGGGGAGGCCTTTGCCGCGGAACTGGAGCGGTTGCAGCCATTGATTGCCGATGGCCTGCTGCGCGAGGATGACCGGTCGCTGGAAATCACCGGGCGCGGCCGCTGGTTCACCCGCAATATTGCCGCGGCTTTCGATGCTTACCTGCATGCGACGGCTGGCGAGTCGCGCTACTCGCGTGTGCTCTGAAAAAGTGTTTGCGACCAGCTGGCTAGCTGGCCAGTGACCGCGACGACAGGTTTCCGAGGGAGTACAATGCCGCTATCGCAACCAGCCCGGAGCATCCCATGACAGACAGCCGCCACGCAGTGCAATGCAGCGATTGCTCGGTTCGTCGCCTGTGCCTGCCCGCCGGCCTGCCGGAGGCGGATATCGACCGCCTCGAGCAGGTGACACGCAACAAGCGGCTGGTCAAGGCAGGGGAGAACCTCTACCGCAGCGGCGATCCGTTCCACAACCTCTATGCAATCCGCTCCGGCAGTTTCAAGACCGCGGTAATCGCCTCTGATGGTGACACCCAGGTGACCCACTTTGCCCTGCCGGGTGAATTGCTGGGGCTGGATGCCTACAGCAGCCGTGCCCATCCCAGTTACGCCGAGGCGCTGGAAGACAGCAGTGTCTGTGTGCTGCCGTTTGGCCAGCTGGAGTCCCTCGCGCAGCAGGTGCCGGCATTGCAGCAGCAGATTTACAGTATTTTTTCCGAGGAGCTGCGGCAGGAAAACGAGATCCTGCTGTTACTGGGTAAGCGTTCCGCCAATGCCCGCCTGGCGGCACTGCTGGTCAATATTTCCAGCCGCTATGCGCGCCGGGGTTATTCCGCCAGCCGCTTTGTGCTGTCGATGCCCCGTATGGATATCGCCAATTACCTGGGGCTGACACCGGAAACCGTCAGCCGCCTGTTCAGGGCCCTGCAGAAAGACGGGCTGATCCGGGTGAGCGGGCGCGAAGTGGAAGTGCTCGACCTGATCGCGCTCAGCGAACTGGCCGGCACTCACTGCGGCTACGATGAAAGTGAAATCGGTCGCCGGTCGGCGATCACCTGAATAATCCTGCCCCGCATATCGCCGGGGACTCCTGCCCGCTCAGGCCACTGTTGCCGACTGGCTGTTACTGACGTACCGCTGTACCGCATCGTACTGGTCGCGCATTGCCGGCCCGAATACCGGGTCCTCGCGGTCGCCGAGTTGCGCGCGGACCAGCTCCCAGTCTTCCGGTTCCAGGTAACGCTCCATCAGCGGGAATACACAATGGTTTTCCATCAGGATATGGGAGCGCTGGGCGGCCAGGTACTGGCGCGCCGCGCCGTAGAGGTGGTCCCGTTCCACCGCGCAATCGTTGGCGACGGCATAAAACAACTCTTTCATCTTGCGGGTTTCCTGCGCCAGGCGGCGATGCTCCTCACGGGCGCGCAGTATCGGTTCCGGCTCCACTCCCGGCTTGGCGAGCAGGATCTCGCAGGTGACATCCTCCACCGGGTGATGCCACTTTTCCGGGTAAATGGCGATGTAATCCAGTGCGTCGATAATCAGGTCGAGGGTTGACGGATCGCGGTCCTCCCGCGTCATTTCCGCCAGCAGCTGTTCGAGGGCATCGAGCACCTGCTGGATATTCCGGTGGTCCTGGCACAGTTGTGCAAAGATGCTGTCCATCGCTATCTCCGTCGCTTGATAGTGGGGCGTTAACGCATTGGGTCGCGCATTGTCATTGTCAGGATCTGTTCAGGTTCTGTTAATTACCGTTATTCATAATGCTGTGGTGGAAGGCTTCGGCGCCATGTCCAGCGATTGCGCCCGTGGGGCGGGTACAGTCGCAGAGCCAAGTTAATGTAGCAGTGAGTATGTCGCTGTATGTGGCTTATGGTGCCGACAGAGTCGGTATCAGGCGAATTGTGACTTTTTCCCGCAGCTGCGGAACGATTACTGCGACAGCCGGGTCTATTGCCGTCCTGAGACCTGTTCATTTTTTTACTGTGAACAGGGAGCTGGCCGGAACGGAGAAAGGCGGATAGAATCCGCGCAAATTTAACCAAGACAACAATTTGGGGATTTTTCCTATGCGTAAATTGGCGACGGGCCTGGCGGCCCTGGCACTGGTTTGTTCTTCTGCAGCGAACGCCGAGGGCGGCTACTGGGGCGCTACTGCCGGCCTGATGACCGTTGACGCGAACACCGTTGACGACCCGATCAACTTCGGCCTGCGCGGCGGTTACACCTTCTCCTCCGGCTGGGGCTTCGAGGGTGAGTTCACCGATTCCCTGGTCAGCGGCGAGGCGGATGCCTTTGATGGTCGCGACATCGATGTGGATATCCAGACCCTGGGTGGTTACGCCACTTACCGCTCCTTCGGCGACGTCTACTTCAAGGGCCGCCTGGGCCTGATCTACGAAGACGTGAGCGTTGGTGGCTACAGCAGCGATGACACCGGTATCTCCGTCGGTGGTGGTATCGGCCTGAACCTGAGCCCGAACACCAATGTCGAGTTCGAGTACACCATGATCGAAGAGGACGTGAACTTCTGGTCCGGCACCATGATCCTGACCTTCTGATCCCCTTCGCGGCGCGGCCGGCCACGGCCGCGCCCATCCCTGCCAGCCCTCGCTGCATGCCAGCTGCCGGACCCCCCGGTCAAAAACACGTTTATCCTCCCCGAAGCCGCATAAATTGGGGCGCAGAGCAGTTTTCCTTGGTGTACAATGCGCGCCTTTCTACAGTTGTGCTAATGGCTCCTGTGCCCATCGGTGCAGCGTCCACAGCCCGATTTATTGAGGGAAAACCATGTTTGATCCATCAGTCACACTCTCCTCTTACGACCCGGAAGTCTGGGAAGCCATCCAGGAAGAGGACCGCCGCCAGGAAGAGCATATCGAGCTGATCGCCTCCGAGAACTACACCAGCCCGATGGTGATGGAGGCGCAGGGCAGCACCATGACCAACAAGTACGCCGAGGGTTACCCGGGCAAGCGTTACTACGGCGGCTGTGAGTATGTGGACAAGGTGGAAGTGCTGGCGATCGAGCGCGCCAAGAAGCTGTTTGGTGCCGATTACGCCAACGTGCAGCCGCACTCCGGTTCCCAGGCCAACGCCGCGGTTTACCAGGCGCTGTGTGCGCCGGGCGACACCGTGCTGGGCATGAGCCTGGCCCACGGCGGTCACCTGACCCATGGCGCGCGGGTGAACTTCTCCGGCAAGATCTACAACGCGGTGCAGTACGGCCTGAACCCGGAAACCGGCGAGGTGGACTACGAGGAAGTCGAGCGCCTGGCACTGGAACACAAGCCGAAGATGATCGTTGGCGGTTTCTCCGCTTACAGCCGTGTCATGGACTGGGCGCGTTTCCGCGAGATCGCCGACAAGGTGGGTGCCTACCTGCTGGTGGACATGGCCCACGTGGCCGGCCTGGTGGCCGCGGGTGAGTACCCGTCACCGATCCCCCACGCCGACGTGGTGACCTCCACCACCCACAAGACCCTGCGCGGCCCGCGCGGCGGCATCATCCTGGCCAAGGCCAACGAGGAGATCGAGAAGAAACTGAACTCCGCGGTATTCCCGGGCGGCCAGGGCGGCCCGCTGATGCACGTGATCGCCGCCAAGGCAGTCTCCTTCAAGGAGGCCATGACCCCGGAGTACAAGCAGTACCAGAAAAAGGTGGTCGAGAACGCCCGCGCCATGGCCGATACCTTCCTCGACCGCGGCATCAACATCGTATCCGGTGGTACCGATGATCACCTGATGCTGGTGGACCTGATCGGCAAGGATTACACCGGTAAGGATGCGGACGAGGCGCTGGGCCGTGCCAATATCACCGTGAACAAGAATGCGGTGCCCAACGACCCGCGCTCACCGTTCATCACCTCCGGCCTGCGCGTCGGTACCCCGGCCATCACCACCCGCGGTTTTGGTGTGGAGGAAACAAAGCAGCTGACCCACTGGATCTGTGATGTGCTGGACGCACTGGAGCAGGGCGATGCGGAAGCCACCATCGGCGAAGTGAAGCAGAAGGTACTGGATATCTGCGCCAGCTTCCCGGTGTACAAGGGCTGAGCAGCCAAGAGGCGCGGGCGTCGATAGCGCCCGCCGGTGCAGTTCTTGCTAAAAGCGGCCTTTGGGCCGCTTTTTTTATGCCTTTTCCGCCTGATTGCAGACTTTTGTTCTGGAAGATGCAGTCCCCCGGCAATTCTGTTTTAATGGGCCCAATCCTAAAAGCCGAACTCTAATTCGGTTCTTCCCGGCGCACCGTTTGATTTGTGTGTCCGTCGTACTCCGCCCGGATTGGCGGAAGTTTTTTCTGGGGCCCACGCGGTATCGGGCACATGTCTCCGCCGGTGGCCGGACTGCCGTTGGGCGGGGGCCGGTCAATCCCGCAGCGTTGCTGCGATATTGGGGGAGAGTATGCGCACCATCCGACAAGTTTTCGGCGTCCTGTTGCTGGCCACTGGCCTGGTACAGGGCGCGGCCGCGCAGCAGGAGCTGCACCTGGCCAACTGGTCCGACTACATCGGTGAGAACACCATTACCCGTTTCGAGGCCGAGACCGGTATCCGGGTGCACTATTTCGAGTACGACGATATCGAGGAGCTGGAGGACGCCTGGATCAATGGCGGGCGGAAGTTCGACCTGATTGTTCCCAGTACCGAGAACCTCGCGGCCTACATCCAGGCCGGACTGCTCAGCCCGCTCGACAAGAGTCGCCTGTCCGGGCTGGAGAGCCAGGACCCGGAATTTATGCGGCGCCTGCGGGACTTCGACCCGGACAATCGCTACGCCCTGCCGTTTCTCTGGGGCACCGTGGGCATCGGCTACAACGTGGAAGCGGTCAGGGAGGCCTTTGACGGGCGCCTGCCCACCGACAGCTGGGACCTGCTGTTTGACCCCGTGCGCCTGCAGCGGCTGGATCACTGCGGCGTGACGCTGATGCGCTCGCCGGAAGAGATTTTCGATGTGGGGCTCAAGTACATCGGCAAGGACCCCAATAGCATGAGCACCGCGCACCAGCTGATGGTGGCCAACCTGCTGTCGAAAGTACGCCTGCACGTGACCGACTTCGATTCCGGCGAATATGTCGAGAACCTGGCCAGTGGCAGGCATTGCCTGGTACACGGCTGGAGCGGCGATATCCTGCAGGCGCAGGTGGATGCCCGGGAAGCGGGCAAGGAGTTTGAGATCCGCTACGTCACCCCCCGGGAAGGGTTCCCGCTGTGGATCGATACCATCGCCATGCCCGCCAGCGCCGCCAATCAGGATGCGGCCTACCAGTTCATGAATTACCTGCTGCGCCCGGAGGTGATCGCCGAGATCTCCAATGAGCTGCAGTATGCCAACGCCAATACCGCTTCCCGCGACCTGATGGACCCGGAGTTGCTGGCCAATCCCATCGTGTACCCGGACAGCTCCCAGTTGACCAATGCCTGGATGGCGCTGCCCACCGAGAGCCGGGTGCTGACCCTGCGCCATAAGCTCTGGCAGCGGATCATCGAGCGGGAGGACCTCTAGGGAACCGACTGGAGCCCAACCCCCCGGATCCGGCAGGTGGCGCCCCGCTGCGCCGCCTGTGTTAAACTGCCGCCCGTTTTTCTACAGGGCCGAATACCCCATGCACTGTCCTTTCTGCAGCGCGGAAGAAACCAAGGTCGTCGACTCGCGCCTGGTGGCGGAGGGCGACCAGGTGCGCCGGCGCCGCGAGTGCCTCGATTGCCACGAGCGCTTTACCACCTTTGAGACCGCCGAATTGCTCCTGCCCCGTGTCATCAAGCAGAACGGGCAGCGCGAACCCTTCAACGAAGACAAGCTGCGCGCCGGCATCCAGCGTGCGGTGGAGAAGCGGCCGGTCAGCACCGAGCGGGTCGAGTCCGCGGTGGCCCAGATCAAGCACGCCCTGCAGGCCACCGGTGAGCGCGAGTTGCCGGCCATGCGCGTCGGCGAGCTGGTGATGGAGCAGCTGCGGGAGCTGGACCAGGTGGCCTATGTACGCTTTGCCTCTGTATACCGCCGCTTCGAGGATGTCAGTGACTTCAGCCAGGAAATCGAGCGGCTGACAAAGCCGACGGAGCCGCAATGACCCATAGCCCCCAGGCCCTGATGAACCGCGCCGTGCAGCTGGCGGAGCGCGGTCTCTACACCACCATGCCCAACCCCCGTGTCGGCTGTGTGATAGTCGATGACAACGGCGCCATTGTGGGAGAGGGCTGGCACCGCCGCGCGGGCCTGCCCCACGCCGAGATCGAGGCGCTGCGGGACGCCGGCGACCGCGCCCGCGGTGCCACCGCCTACGTCACCCTGGAGCCCTGCAGCCATACCGGCAAGACCGGTCCCTGCGCCCAGGCGCTGGTGGAGGCGGGCGTGGCCCGGGTCGTCTACGGTATGGAAGACCCGAATCCCGCGGTCAGTGGCCAGGGGCTGCAGATATTGCGGGATGCCGGCATCGAGATCGAGGGCCCGCTGCTGGAAGTCGCCTGTCGCGCCCTGAATCCGGGCTTTATCAAGCGCATGACCCTGGGGCTGCCGCTGGTGCGCAGCAAGTCGGCGATGAGCCTCGACGGCCGTACGGGTATGGCCAGTGGCGAGTCGAAGTGGGTTACCGGCCCCGCGGCACGCGCCGATGTGCAGCGCCTGCGGGCGCGCAGCTGTGCGATCGTTACCGGCGTGGACACCGTGCGGTTCGACAACCCCAATATGAATGTCCGCGCCGATGAAATGGCGCTGGAGATGCTCGCCGCCGAGCAGGCGGCGGAAGTGCAGCCGCTGCGGGTAATCGTCGACAGTCACCTGCGCACCCCGGCGCGGGCCTTTATATTGCAGGGCGACGCCCCCACACTGGTGTGCACGACCGCACAGGCCGAGCCGGAGCGCCGTGAGCGGCTGGAAAAGGCCGGGGCCGAGGTGGTCGTCCTGCCGGCGGGCGGCGATGGGCGCGTGGACCTGCTGGCCCTGCTGCAGGAGCTGGCGCGCCGGGAGTGCAACGAGGTGCTGGTGGAGAGCGGTGCGACCCTCTCCGGCGAGTTCCTCTACCGCGGCCACGTGGACGAGATGATCGTCTATATGGCACCCAAACTACTGGGCAGCACCGCCCGGCCGCTGTTCGAGCTGCCCATCGAGCGGATGGGCTCGGTGTTGCCGATAACCATCACCGACATGCGCGCGGTGGGACACGACTGGCGCATTACCGCCACCACAGACATCGAGCGCTAGCGGCGCCCGACTGGAGATTTTCCCCGATGTTTACCGGTATTGTGGAAGCCGTAGGCGAGATCACCGAATTGAAACCCGTGGGCGGCGACCTGCGGGTGCGGGTAAAGAGCGGCAAGCTTGACCTGGGCGACGTGCAGCTGGGGGACAGTATCGCCACCAACGGCGTTTGCCTGACAGTGGTGGACCTGCCGGGCGACGGCTACTGGGCGGATGTTTCCGCCGAGACCATGGATGTCACCAGTGTCAGTAACTGGAAAAAGGGTGACCGGGTCAACCTGGAGAAAGCCCTGACGCCGCAGACCCGGCTGGGTGGCCATATTGTCAGCGGTCACGTGGACGGTATCGGTGAGGTGGTCTGGCGCAAACAGGAGGCCCGAGCCGAGCGCTTCCGCCTGCGCGCGCCGGCGCAGCTGGCAAAATATATCGCCCACAAGGGGTCGATCACGGTGGACGGCACCAGCCTCACCGTGAATGCGGTGGATGGCGCGGAATTCGAGCTGACCATCGTCCCCCACACTCTGCAGGAGACAGTGATGGGCGACTACCAGGCGGGCACCCGGGTCAACCTGGAGGTGGACCTGATCGCCCGCTACCTTGAGCGATTGCTGCTGGGGGACAAGGCCGCAGAGCCGGACAGCGATGGGCTGACCGTAGAGTTCCTGGCGAAACACGGTTTTTACCGGGGCTGAATACCGCGATCCCAGTGGGAAATTGATACCTGCTTGCAGGCGAACACGAAGAGAGATTTATGGAACTGAACACCGTTGAAGAACTGATCGATGATATCCGCCAGGGCAAAATGGTGATCCTGATGGACGACGAGGATCGGGAAAACGAGGGCGACCTGGTGATGGCGGCCGAGCAGGTGCGCGCCGAGGATATCAACTTCATGGCCACCCATGCCCGCGGCCTGATCTGCCTGCCCATGTCCCGGGAGCGCTGCGAGCAGCTGGACCTGCCGCTGATGTCACAGGACAACGGTGCCCAGTTCAGCACCAATTTCACGGTTTCCATCGAGGCTGCCGACGGTGTAACCACTGGCATCTCCGCCGCCGACCGCGCCCGCACCGTGCGCGCCGCGGTGGCGCGCAATGCGAAGCCGCGGGATATCGTCCAGCCGGGGCATATCTTCCCGATCATGGCCCAGCCCGGCGGCGTGCTGAGCCGCGCCGGCCACACTGAGGCCAGCTGTGACCTGGCGCGCCTGGCCGGGTTCGAGTCGGCGGCGGTGATCGTCGAGATCATGAATGAAGACGGCACCATGGCGCGGCGCCCGGACCTGGAGACCTTTGCCAAGACCCACAACCTGAAAATCGGCACCATCGCCGACCTGATCAACTACCGCGCGCTGAACGAGACCACCGTGGAGTGCACCAACGAGCGCCAGGTGGAGACCGAGTACGGCAATTTCACGCTGCGCACTTACCTGGACAAGGCGCGCCGCGAGCGCCACTTCGCCTTTATCAAGGGCGAGCCCAGCCCGGAGGAGCCGACGCTGGTGCGGGTCCATGTGGGCAACACCCTGCGCGACGTGCTTACCATCCGCCGCGGCGACGAAAAATACACCCCCTGGACCTTCCGCCGCGCCATGCAGCGGGTGGAAAAGGAGGGCAAGGGTGTGGTGGTACTGATCTGCCACAATGAGACCACCGAGGAGATCGAGGAGAGCATCGACTGGCTGATCAGCGGCAAGCAGCAGCGTCCCAGCCAGGACCTGGTCTACAAGCAGGTGGGCACCGGCTCGCAGATCCTGCGGGACCTCAAGGTGCGCAAAATGCGCCTGATGAGCGCACCTTTCCGTTTCAGCGCCATTTCCGGTTTCGACCTGGAAGTGGAAGAGTACCTGAACGCGGACGATTGATTTGAGCGCCCCCCTGGGGGGCGAATTTTCGCCTGCGCGGCAGGCGCCTGTAAGACACAAGAACGTATCTGGAAACAACGATGAGCAAGATCAAGGTTATCGAAGGGGATTTCGTCGGCTGCCATGGCAAATATGCCCTGCTGGTGAGCCGCTGGAACAGCTTTGTGGTGGAAAGCCTGAAAGATGGCGCCCTGGATACCCTGCGCCGCAAGGGCATCAAGGAAGAGGACATCACCATTTACTACGCGCCGGGTGCCTTCGAGTTCCCGCTGGCGGCCAAGAAGCTGGCGGCCAGCGGTCGCTATGACGCCATCATCGCGCTGGGCGCGGTTATCCGAGGCGGCACCCCGCACTTTGAGTATGTGGCGGGCGAGTGCACCAAGGGCCTGGCACAGGTTTCCCTCGACAGTGGCGTGCCGGTGACCTTCGGCGTGCTGACCGTGGACTCCATCGAGCAGGCCATCGAGCGCTCCGGCACCAAGGCCGGCAACAAGGGCTGCGAGGCGGCGGAAACCGCGCTCGAGATGGTGTCTCTACTGGGTAAAGTCTGAAGCCGGGTTACACCGGTTGGTGGATAATCTCGTAGGAGCGGCCCGTGGCCGCGACCGGTAGACGCTGGCATGGAACAGCAATCGCGGCCTGAGGCCGCTCCTACAGTTTTTGAATCGGAATTGATAATGACCGTTACCGCATCCGCGCGCCGCAAGGCGCGCCACTACGCCATGCAGGCGCTGTACCAGTGGCAGATGGCCGGCGCCAGCCTGAATGCCATCGAGGCCGAGTTTCACGCCGACAACGATATGAGCAAGACGGACGTGGCGTATTTCCGCGACCTTTTCCACGGTGTGGCCAAGAACCTCGACGAAGTCGAGGGAGCGTTCGGCCCGCACCTGGACCGCGGTATCGAGGCGCTGGACCCGGTGTCCCGTGCCTTGCTGCGTATGGCCACCTATGAATTGCAGAACCGTATCGACGTGCCCTACAAGGTGGTGATCAATGAGTCGGTGGCGCTGGCGAAGAAGTTCGGCCCCACCGATGCTTTCAAATATATCAACGGCATTCTCGACAAGACCGCCGCAGACGTGCGCGCGGCGGAAGTGAACGCCGACAAGCAGGGCTGAGCATCCTGGCCATGCGCACGCCCCCCGGCGAGTTCGAGATTATCCGCGAGTATTTCGCCGGCGCACCGCGCGGCGAGGGGGTGGTGCTGGGCATTGGCGATGACTGCGCATTGCTGCAACCGCCCGCCGGGGAGCAGCTGGCCACCAGTGTCGACACGCTGGTGGCCGGGCGCCATTTTCCCGACGGTGCTGACCCGGCCCTGCTGGCCGGGCGCGCGTTGCGGGTAAACCTGAGCGACCTGGCGGGAATGAACGCCCGCCCGCTCTGGTTTACCCTGGCGCTGACCCTGCCGGAGAGCGATCCGGACTGGCTCCGCGGCTTTGCCGATGGGCTGTTACAGACAGCGCAAGCCTACGGGATTTCCCTGGTGGGCGGCGATACCACCAAGGGCCCGTTGACGATTACCGTGCAGGTAACCGGCAGCACCTCGGCGCCGCTGCGCCGCGACGGGGCCCGGGCGGGAGACGCGGTGTTTGTCAGTGGGCCACTGGGTGCGGCTGCGGCAGCGCTGCCGGTGATTCTCGGCGAACGCGAGGTGGCCCCGGAGCTTTACCAGCGCGCCCAGCGCGCCTACTACTCGCCGGAGCCGCAGCTGCAGACCGCAGCGGCTGTCGCGGGGCTGGCCACCAGCGCCCTGGATATTTCCGATGGCCTGCTGGGGGACCTGGGCCATATCTGTGCCGCCAGTGACCTGGATGCGGAACTCGATATGGCGCGACTGCCGGTGGACCCCCTGGCCGCCGAGTTGGCGGGTGAGGGGGCACTGGAGCTGGCCGCCACCGGCGGCGACGATTACCAGCTCTGTTTTACTGCCCCGCCGTCGAGGGCGGGCGAGGTGGCAGAGCGCTGCGCCGCACACGGTGCCAGGCCAGTACGGATCGGCACCCTGGTGGCGCGGCCCCGGGGCACACAGGAACGGGCGCGAGTTCGCTGCCTGCTCGATGGCGAGGAGTGGCTGGCAAAACAGCCCGGATACCGGCACTTTTGAACTATGACAGATACCTCCATCCCCCAGCCCACCGCCGCCCAGCTACTGCGCAGTCCCACCATGCTGCTGGCATTTGGCTTCGGGTCCGGCCTGGCGCCTAAAGCCCCGGGTACCTTCGGAACCCTGATGGCGCTGCCATTCTGGTGGCTGCTGCAGCACCTGCCGCCGGTCCAGTACCTGGCGGTGGTGGTCATCAGTGCGGCGGTGGGCTGCTACCTCTGCGGTACCGCCTCGCGGGCCCTGGGGGTGCACGACCACGGCGGCATCGTCTGGGACGAGATGGTGGGCTACTGGCTGACCATGTTCCTGGCGCCGGCGGGATGGGGCTGGGCCCTGTACGGGTTCGTGCTGTTCCGCCTGTTCGATATCGCCAAGCCGCAGCCCATCGGCTGGGTGGACCGCCGGGTGCACGGTGGTGTGGGGATTATGCTCGACGATATACTGGCGGCCGGATACGCGGCGCTGGTGTTGCAGCTGACCGCGGCCTGGATGGGATAGACCGGTTTGCGGACCGGTGAAAGGGGATTGCCACCGTGAAACTTCGTCGCCTGCTTGCCTGTTGCCTCCTGCTCTGCTCGTCACCCCTGTGGGCGCAGCAGGTACAGCTGAAAGCGCTGTTCGGCACCAGCGCCATGCTCGAGGTGGACGGCAGGCAGCGACTGCTCAAGAGTGGCGAGACCTCTCCCGAGGGGGTACGCCTGCTGGAAGCGAATAGCGAATTCGCGCGGGTGAAGGTCGGTGACCGCGAGCAGAAACTGACCCTGGATGCCCCAGTGGCGGCGCGTTATGCGAAGAGCGAGCGGAAGGAAGTGCGCCTGGTGGCGGACAGCCGCGGCCATTTCAGCACCGATGCCTGGGTCAATGGGCTCAGGGTGCCGGTGCTGGTGGATACCGGCGCGACCAGCATCGCGTTCAACTTCCCTACCGCACAACGGCTGGGCCTGGACCTGGAGCGCGCCGAGCCGGTACGTGTGGCCACGGCCAATGGGGTCACCCGTGCCTACCGGGTAACACTTGCCAGCGTCACGGTGGGTAGTATCAAGCTGCACAATATCGAGGCGACAGTGCACGCCAACAACTTTCCCCATATCACCCTGCTGGGCAACAGTTTCCTGAGCCGGCTGGATATGGAACAGCAGCGCGGCATGCTGATCCTGCGCGCGCGCAATTGATGATGAGGTAAGAACTTGACCATTCGCTTTGTGGAATCCTCCAAGCTACCCACCCCCTGGGGCATGTTTGAGATGCACGGGTTCGAGGAGACCGACACCGGCAAGGAGCACCTGGTGCTCACCATGGGTGACCTGGATACCGATGAGCCGGTGCTGGCCCGGATTCACTCCGAGTGCCTTACCGGTGACGCCCTGTTCTCGCTGCGCTGTGACTGCGGTGCGCAGCTGCAGCATGCGCTGCACCGCATTGCGATGGAGGGGCGTGGGGCAGTGTTTTACCTGCGCCAGGAAGGGCGCGGCATCGGCCTGCTGAACAAGATCCGCGCCTACAAGCTGCAGGATTGCGGCGCCGATACGGTGGAGGCCAATGAGCAGCTGGGCTTCGGTGCGGATATGCGCGATTACTCGATCCTGAAGGCAATGCTGGACCACCTGCATATCGGCTCCATCCGCCTCATGACCAACAACCCGCGCAAGGTGAAAGCGCTGGAAGACCTGGGGGTGAAAGTAGTGGAGCGCCTGTCCCACCAGACCGGCCGCAACCCGCATAATATCAAGTACCTCTCCACCAAGCGGGGCAAGCTGGGGCACCTGCTCAACGACGAGGAAGAGGGGGATGGCCAAGAGTCCTGAGCCTTCCCACTGCCTGATGTTTCTGCCGTAGGGGCGGACCTTGTGTCCGCCCGCATCCCCCGCGCTGTAACCCCTGTCCTTGCAAACACTTTTCCGCGGCACTCGCCTGCAGGGCGGGTTTCCTCCCGGCGTTATATTCGCGGCAGCGGTGCTGCCTTCAGCGCTCAGAGGCCCGGCAGCGGCACCCGGTAGATACCGAACTCCATATCGTCGATGGGCCCGGTGACCTCGTGGATGCGGCTGTTGGTGTAATACAGCATACCGTCGTGAATGCTGAAGGTGTCGGCCCAGCGAACCCTGTCACCTTCCACCAGCACATGTGTCTCCCCGGCTGGATCGCGGTAGAGGATTTTATGGTTTTCCAGGTCGGCGAAATACAGGTTGCCCTGCTGGTCCAGGATCATGCCATCGGGGGCGCTGGTCCTCGCCACCCTGCGGACGTGGGCGGCGGCGTCCCCACTGTCTTCCAGGTAACGGGTATCGATTGCATACAGGGTGTAACCGGTCAGGGCGTGGAAATAGAGCACCTTGTCTTTGAGGTCGAGGGCAATACCGTCACTGTGCACCGTATTGTTCCAGCGCTTACCGTCGATGGTCAGGTAGTCCTGCTCCGCCCGTGTGCTCTTGTGATCGTCCAGCACCCGATAGCTCTTCCCCTTGTCCCCATTCTCTCCCTGGGCCAGCTCGTAAACCACCAGCCCCGGGTGGTTGGAATCCGTCATGTAGATGCGGCCCGCCGCCCTATCAATGCGCAGGTCATTGATGTAGGAATCGGGGTGATAGCCGGCATTGCTGAGTAAAAGCACGCGCTCCAGTTTGTTGCTGTCCAGGTCGAAAACGAAAATGCGTGGAGCATCTACCACACCCTGGAATTTCGGGTTGCGTGTATCGAGGACATAGAGCTTGTTGTCATGGGCCACCACGGACTGCACGGCCAGGAAGCAGTCATCCCGGGCAGTGCTGTCTGCCACGCAACGGTTCATGGCGCTATTGGGATAGGGCAGGTACTCGCCAGTGTCCCGGTCGACCTCTGCGACGGCAAAGGGCACGCCATCCCGCCAGTTCGGTGCATTGGTGAAGATCCTGCCAGCGTCGGTAACGGTGATGCCGGTTGTCTGCACTCCCTGGATGGCACTGACCTTTTCCGCCTGTGTTGGGCCCGTATCGGCGGAGTGGCCATTGGCAGTAAATAGCAGAGTAAAAATGCTGACGGTCAGCAGTCTTCTGAGTAAGCTCATCCGTGATATCTCCGGGCTGTTATAGCGGGGAATCGGTTGGGAAACTGCCTGTCATTGACGGTGGCTTGTGCGCCACTGGATGACCCGGCGACAGCTGCAGCCTGTTGAAATTACAGCATAGCGTCACCCCCGGGCAGCAAAAAGCCCTTCAAGCGCGCAAGAAAATGGCCGGCGCAATGCCGGCCCTGTGGGGTTGCTGCCTGTCAGTCGGTCAGTGCGAGCCGCGGTAATTGACCAGTACCGCGGTGGTGCGGCCCGGAATCGAGACACTGCCGGACCGGCGATCGAAATCCACCCCGCGCAGGCGCTGGTCTGCGGAGTGCCGCTGGTGTGGGTGCAGCACGAATGGCTTGCCCTGCAGTTCCTTGCTGGAAAACGCCACCGCTTCGTCATCACCGTTGAATAGCACCAGTATCTCCTTGTGGCGGCGATCGAACCGGCCTTCCTCATCCAGCAGCTGCATGGCGATCAGTCCCGGCACCTGGTCCGGTCCCATATTCAGGAACCGCACATGCTCCACCACCGCGTCGGCATCGGGCAGGCGGAACAGCCGCGAGCTGTTGCGAATCGCCAGCTGCTCACGGAACAGTGCAATGGTGTCGAGGCGATGCTTGCGCTGCGGTGCGATATCCGGGTTGGCCAGCAGCGGCGCCATCAACGGCCACTTGTCCTCATTCTTGTCCGCGACCGGCAGGCCCACACCCCAGTTACCGCTGCTGAAACTGAAATCCAGCGCGTTGAACCAGTCACCGGAATTGTAGCTGTCACGGTCCATGGACTTGGAGCGCAGGAATTCCTGGCCGGCATGGATAAACGGCACTCCCTGGGCAAACAGCACCAGTGAATTGCTGAAGGCCTGCATGCGTACGCGCTCGTCAATAGTGGCGCTGCTGTTGGCCTTGATCTGGATGCCGTCGAACAGGGTTTCGTTGTCGTGGGCAGCGATATAGTTGATCGACTCCTGCGGGTCGCGGGTATAGCCGGTGGGCTGGCCGTTATAGACCAGCTCCGCGCCGGTAATCACGTTGCCGTAGGAATCGATCAGCGGGAAATCCGCCAGGTTGCCGGCCAGGGAAACCCGCACCTTGTCCGCCAGCGTCAACAGGGTGGCGCGTTCGTTGTCACCACCCCCTTCGCCATTGTTAAAGCGGCCATTGGAGTCGGTGTAGAGGCCGGTACCAAAGCCCTGCTCCTCGTAGCCGCCGAAGGGGTTACCGCCGCGCACACTGTCGCGCAGCCGGTCGTTGAAGGTGCCCACACCGGTTCCGGCCATATTCGACTGGCGCGCCTGCTTGAAGCGGGCATCGTTGGCCACCTCACCGAAGTTCCAGCCCTCACCGTAGAGGTAGATGCTGCCGCCGTCGACACCGTCCCGCTGCGGGGTCAGTGCGCCCAGCGCCTCCCTGGTGTTGAGGATATTGTCCAGGCTGTGGTGGCCCATCAGGTCGAAGCGGAAACCGTCCACCTTGTAGTCTCGGGCCCACACCAGCATGGAATCGATCATCAGTTTTTCCATCATGGCGTGTTCACTGGCCGTGTTGGCGCAGCAACTGCTCATTTCCACGCCGCCGTCGCCGTTGCGGCGGTGGTAATAGCCCGGGACGATCTTGTCCAGAACCGAATTCTGGTACTGGCCAAAGGAACTGGTGTGGTTGTAAACCACATCCATTACCAGGCGCAGGCCACTCTTGCCCAGCCCCTGCACCATTTCGCGGAACTCGCGAATCCGCGCGGCGCCATCGGGCGCAGTGCTGTAGCTGCCCTCGGGCACCGTAAAGTGGAGCGGGTCGTAGCCCCAGTTGAAGCCGTCGGCATCGCGGATCGCATTGACCGCCGCCTGTTGTTCCGGGCTGTCGGGCGCGTACATGCTGAGGTCCGGTGTCGCCGCCCGCTGTGAGGGATCCTCGTTGACGGTGGCAAAATCAAACGCCGGCAGCAGGTGCACATGGGTCAGGCCGGACCTGGCCAGGCGGCGCAGGTGACGCATGCCATCACTGTTGCGCTGAGCGAATGCGCTGAAAGTGCCCCGCTGCTGTTCGGCAACGGATTCATCCTCGATACTGAAATCCCGCACGTGCAGCTCATAGACGGAGATATCCTCCGGCTGTGCCAGGACGGGCTTGCGCAGCCGGTCCCAGCCGCGGGGTTTCAGGTCGGCATCGTCCAGGTCGATTACCTGGCTCTTGCCGCTGTTGACCGACAGGCTGAGGGAGTAGGGATCCGTTACCAGGTTGGTCTCGATGTTGCGGCTGAAGTAGGAATAGACCTCAACCTCGTAGAGATAGAACTTGCGGTCCCACTCACTGCTTACCTCGGCGGTCCACACGCCGGTTTCCGGGTCGCGCTGCATGGGGACCACCATGTCCGCGGAGTCCTGGCCGGAGGTGCTGAACAGCTGCAGGTTGAGGGAGCGCGCGGTGGGAGCCCAGAGGCGGAACACAACCCGGTCATCGAGCACCTCGGCGCCGAGCTTGCCGTCGTAAGTGAAGGCGTCATCGAGAGCGCCGGGTAGCTGGATACCAGTGGCATCGCGCAGCTTGCCCTCACTGTCGTACACCGCCAGCGCCAGCTGCTTCTGCACCAGGGATTCGATCGCGGGTGCATCTGCCGGCAGGGTCAGGGCGGTGTAACCGGACAGGTGGCGGAATTTCTCCTGTGCTGCCGCGGGCAGCCCGCCGGTCTGCTGGAGTGCGACGGCACCGTCTCCGCTGACCCCATCGGCACCCAGTACCAGCCCGGCGCTGTCACTGTAATGCAGCATGACGGTGTCACCTTCCCCGATGGAGATATTCCAGGCGAAGGTCTGGCTGTCGACCCAGTGCGCCTTGTCCAGGCCCAGGTCGCCACGGGGAATGCCGTCGGTGCTGACGGTGACCTGGCGGGTACTGGTATCGAAGGCGAAATAGATCTCGTCGCCGTCAGCGTCCACAGTAAAGGGCACATTGCCGCCGTTATTGCCGTAGCTCTCGCTCCAGTTCTCGTCCAGGGCCACCTTGAACTCGTAATTGCCGGCGGGGATCTCGGTGGAGAGGAAGGTGTAGATGCCATCGCCGTCGACATCCTGCATCCAGCTGCGCAGGCAGTCCGGCTGCCAGTCGCCGGGGCAACCGAGCTCGGACTGGAAATTGCCGGCCACGGTGGCGATGGTGCTGTTGACGCTGTCGGTAATCCAGTGGGTCTCGTGATCGTAGTAGAACTTAACGTCACGGGGGCTATCCAGCTGCAGCGGGATATTGCCGCCGTTGCGGATGGCGCCCAGGCCATAGTTTTCATCCCAGCTGCTGTTCAGGGCCGTCTTGTATTCGTAGTAGCCGGCGGGCAATGGAAAGCTGCCCTGCCACTTGTTGTCGGCGCTGTCGTAACCCAGCATGCTGGCGGCACACTCCGGCTGCCAGTCACCGGGGCAGCCGATGGGGCCCTGGACAGTGCCGGGGATGTTCACGGCGGCGGGGGCCGGGGTGTCACTGGCATATGCCGGCAGGCTGGTGGCCAGCACACCGGCGGTGATTGCCAGGGCCAGGTGCGCGGGGCGCGCCGGTATCGGGAGGACTCTCGTGGATCGCATAGGTGTGGTTCCTCGGGTTTATTGTTATTGAGGCTTTGTCGTTCTGGATTGAGCGGGGAGTGTCAGGAACTTCCCCCTGTCCCCATTGAACCCCACCCAAACGGCGGCCTCCTCCCACCCCCGGGGGCGGAGGTAATAAGTGGGCCCTTTTGGCGTCTCGTCCCTCTTTTCAGGTGATCGCTGTCACATAATTTTTATAAAAGTGTCACAGGGCGGAAACGGGGTCAGGGGAATATTGTTTGCGAGTAAGGCATTGCATGAATTTCTCTTTGTCTATACTCAGTCCATCTGGTTGTGGCGAGTCGAGAAAGGTGATGCACTCGCTATAGCTGGGTATAAAGGCCGGCGTTTCGCCGGCTTTTTCGTTTCCGCTTCCCCTTCAGAGTTTTTTACGCCCGGCTGCAGGCTTGCGGGCGCCGGCCCCCGGTGCTAATTTCCCACAGGTTATTCCTGTCCACACTTTGCCACGGAGGATCCCAGATGATTGTCGTTACCCTCCGCCGGGCCGTGTAGCGCCAAATCCGTTCCCCGCGCATCCGGGCTGGTGCCTGCACCTGCCTCGCGCCGCGAACCCGCGCTTCCACCCGGCGACAAGTTTCCATCGATTCGCCGGGTTTCCCCTTACCGGAAATCCGCCCGCCACCTTTTCTGGTGTGGCTGACTCGCGCCTGTGCGCAAAAACCGGGTTTACTGCAATGAGCAAATCACTGATTTCACGTCGTCCGCCGATCCGTCGCGGCGGTGCTGATAATGGGCGCGCCACGGCGCCATCACTTTCCCCGCTGCAACTGCTGGGATGGAAGCCTTTCTTCCAGCAACAACTGGCTCTAGAGGAGCTGGAGGCCTGTGACCCGCTCCGGGTGATGGCCGTACACCGGGACCGGCTGTTGCTGGCCGGGGAGCAGGGCGAGGAAGTCCTGGCCCTGGGCGGCACATTTTTCAACGAGCCGGCGTCCGGTGATACCGGTGGGCAGCGTGTCACCGTCGGCGACTGGCTGCTGCTGGACCGGGAGTCGCGCCGGGCGCAGCGCTGCCTGGAACGGCAGAGCCTGTTCCAGCGCATGGCGCCCGGGGGGCAGCGCACCCAGTTGATCGCAGCCAATGTGGACACTGCGGTGGTGGTGTCCTCCTGCAATCACGACTTCAACCTGTCGCGTATCGAGCGTTACCTGGCGCTGGTACGGGCCACCGGCGCGCGGCCAGTGGTGGTGCTGACAAAAGCGGACCAGTGTGACGCCCCGGGGGATTACCTGGACCGGCTGCGGGAGCTGCCCGATATCCAGGCGCTGGCACTCAATGCCACTGACCCGGACAGCGTGGAGCCATTACGGGGCTGGTGCGGAGTGGGCGAAACAGTGGCTCTTCTGGGATCCTCCGGGGTGGGCAAGTCGACCCTGCTAAATACCCTGAGCGGCGAGCAACAAGCCGCCATTGCCGCTATCCGCGAGGACGACAGCAAGGGGCGCCATACCACCCGCCACCGGGAACTCTACCCGCTACCGGGGGGCGCCCTGCTGCTGGACAGCCCGGGTATGCGGGAGCTGGGGCTCGCCGGTGTGGAGAGGGGACTCGAGGAGGCGTTTGGAGATATCGGGGTACTCGCGTCGCAGTGCCGCTTTGCCGACTGCCGGCACCAGTCGGAACCGGGCTGCGCGGTAATCGCGGCGCTGGACAGCGGCGAGCTGGACGAGCGCAGACTGCACAACTGGCGCAAGCTGGAACGGGAAGTTGCCCGTAACAACCGCACGCTGGCAGAGCAACGCGCCGGTGATAAAGCCCTGGGGCAAATGTACCGGGCGGTGCAGGGGCATGCACGCAACCGCAAGCAGCGTGGGGACTGACGACATGCCGGTCCTGGCCGGAACCAGGCCTGGGCAGGCACGTCGGAGTGGGCGGATACAAGATCCGCCCCTATCGGTGAATCAGGATTGTAGGGGCGAACCTTGTGTTCGCCCGGTTGCGGCGCCCTCAGATGCTGATGCCCTGCGTCGCGGCCAGCGGCCGCTCCTACGGTCGCGCGGTGGGGTTCCCGGGTGCTACGGCGACCTCCGGGGCGCCCCGGCCCTCGCAGTCGGATACAGGTGAATCGTTGGGCGTAGGGGCGAACCTTGAGTTCGCCCGGGGAGGGGACGGGCGGGATGCCCGCCCCGGGAGGTGGGTTACAGGGAAGCGGCGGCCTGCCCGGCGCTGCTCTTGGTTGTCCCGTTGTTGGCGCGCTGTGAGGCCTGGCTTTCGATCCAGGCGGTCATGCGGGTTTCCAGCACATTCAGCGGTACGGCACCGGCACCCAGCAGGTGGTCGTGGAAGGCGCGGATATCGAAACTGTTACCCAGCTCCTCTTCCGCCGCGGCCCGCAGCGCCTTGATTTTCAGCTGGCCCAGTTTGTAGGCCAGGGCCTGGCCCGGCCACACCAGGTAGCGGTCGATCTCCACGGTGACATCGTGCCGGGGCTTGGCACTGTTATTCATGAAGTACTCGATCGCCTGCTCGCGGCTCCAGCCCAGCTGGTGCATGCCGGTGTCCACTACCAGGCGCACGGCGCGCCACATGTCATAGGTCAGGGCGCCGAAGCGGCTGTAGGGATCCTGGTACATGCCCAGGTCGTGGCCCAGGCTCTCGGAATACAGGCCCCAGCCCTCGACGAAGGCGGTGTAGCCGCCCAGCCGGCGCAGTGGGTGCACACCCTCCAGTTCCTGCGCCAGGGCGATCTGCAGGTGGTGGCCGGGCATCGCCTCATGCACGGTCAGGGCTTCCATCTCCCATTTCGGGCGGCTGTCCAGCGCATAGGTGTTGGCGAAGAAGACCCCTGCACGGCCAGCCTCGATGGAGCCGGGCATGTAATAGGCGGTGGTCTGGGATTTCTCCGAGTACTCCGGGATTCGCTTCACACCATAGGGCAGGCGCGGCAGTTTGCCGAACAGCTTCGGCAGTTCCCCGTCGATGCGCTTGGCGATATCGCGGTAGTCCCGCATCAGCGCCTCGCGGCTGGTGTGGAAGAAGCGCGGGTCGGTACGCAGGAATTCGGTGAAGGCATCGAAATCGCCCTCGAACCCGGTCTCGGCGATGATCTTCTGCATCTCGCCGCGGATACGCTTTACCTCATTGAGGCCGATGCGGTGGATCTCCGCCGGGCTCAGTGCGGTGGTGGTGTTCTCACGCACCTTGTGGGCGTACCAGCGCAGGCCGTCGGGGCGGCTGGTAAAGGCGGTGTCGGTCACCGCACCGGGGATATAGTCCCGCTCCACAAATTCCGCCATCACGCGCCAGGCCGGTGCCAGCTCGTCGCGGTAGAGGGCGTGGGCGCGCTTTTTCAGGCGCCGCTGCTGGGCGGCGGGGATGCTCGCCGGCATCTCGTTGAACGGCTTCAGCAGCGGGCTCTCGTCCGGGTTCTCCGGGATCAGGGCGCGGATCTGGTCCGGCAGGTCACGCAGGGTGATCTGCGGCGGGGTAATGTTCTGTTCCAGGCCGCGGGCCATCAGCTCCCGCGTCTGCTGTACCAGTGCCGGCAGCTTTTCCAGGCGGGTGAGGATGTTCTCGTAGTCATCGGCATTGCCCCTGGCCATGGCGTTCAGGACCCCGGGCACATTGCGCTGGATGCCGCTCATATGGGTGACCGGCAACAGGTGGTCGCGGAACTGGAAACCCTTCACCTCGGTCAGCAGGTCCTGGTACAGCAGCTGGTAATCCAGTTGCAGCTCTTCCGGCAGCGCCTCCTCGTCGAGCTGGCGGCTGGCAGCGAGCATGCGACGGGTCTGCTCCTGGCGGCGCTTGATACCGTCCAGGGACGCATCGGTCCAGCGGTCGTCGACACCGGGGTAGCCCCGGTAAGTGGCACTCGCCGGGTAGCTCTCCATGATCCAGCGGTAGCGCAGGTCCTGCAGGCCCTTCAGCTGGGCTGCGGCGCCGTCGCCGGGCAGCTCGGCAAAGGCCTCGTCGAAAGCGCGTTCTTCCATGGCTGTGGTGCCGGCCGCGGCACACAGGCCGATGGCGGCAATCAGGGATTTGCGGAAAAGAGACATGGATACCTCGTTGGGAATAGGCGGTCTTGAATAATTATTCTGCGGGGCGGCAGGGGCGGCGCACTAAAACGCCGCCGCCTGGCCCTTTATGTTTTTCTCATCGAGCTGTGCCAGCCGGCGGCGGATCTGTTCTTCCATACCATCCGCGTCCAGGCCCACAGCGGCCAGCAGGTCCTTGTGCTTGCCGTGTTCGATGGTCCGGTCCGGCAGGCCCAGCTGCGCCAGTGGCACCATAGTGCCGCGCGCGTTCAGGTACTCGGCCACGGCACTGCCGGCGCCGCCGGCAATGGTGTTTTCCTCCACGGTCACCAACAGCTCGTGTCCCGCTGCCAGTTCATCGATCAGGGCCTCGTCGAGGGGCTTCACCCAGCGCATATCGGCCACGGTCGCGTCCAGGCGTGCGGCCGCTTCCAGGGCCGGGGCCAGCAGGGTACCGAAGTTCAGGATCGCCACCCGGCGACCATCGCGCACCTGGCGCCCGCGGCCAATGGGCAGGGCCTGCATGGCCTCCTCGATACGGACGCCGGTGCCGGTGCCGCGCGGATAGCGCACGGCCGCGGGCCCTTCGTGCTGGTAGGCGGTGTAGAGCAGCTGGCGGCACTCGTTCTCGTCGCTGGGCGCGGCGATCACCATATTGGGCAGGCAGCGCATGAAGGTGAGGTCGAAGCTGCCGGCGTGGGTGGGGCCGTCCTCGCCCACCAGGCCGGCGCGGTCGATGGCGAAGGTGACATCCAGGTCCTGGATTGCCACGTCGTGCACCAGCTGGTCGTAGCCGCGCTGCAGGAAGGTGGAGTAAATGGCCACTACCGGTTTCTGGCCCTCGCAGGCCAGGCCGGCGCCCAGGGTCACCGCGTGCTGTTCAGCGATGGCCACGTCGTGGAACCGGTCCGGGAAGCGCTCGGCGAACTCCACCATCCCGGAGCCCTCACACATCGCCGGGGTGATGGCGACCAGCTTCTCGTCCTGCTCGGCCATATCGCACAGCCACTGGCCGAATACCTGCTGGTACTTGGGCAGCTTGCGCTCTCCGGGCACGGCCACCTGTACCTTGGGTTCCGGCTCCAGCTTGTTCAGCGCGTGGTAGCCCACGGGGTCTTCCTCGGCGGGCCCGAAGCCCTTGCCCTTGGTGGTGACGATATGCAGCAGCTGGGGGCCGCGCTGGCTGCGCAGGTTGCGCAGGGTGTGCACCAGGTCGTGGAGGTTGTGGCCGTCCAGCGGGCCCACATAGTTGAAGCCCAGCTCCTCGAACAGGGTGCCGGGGGTGATCATGCCCTTCACGTGTTCCTCGGTACGCCGGGCCAGCTGCCAGGCCTTGGGGATCACGGACAGTATCTTACGGCTGCCCTCGCGCATGCTGAGGTAGGTCTTGCTGGCGAGGATACGGGCAAAGTAGGTGGCCAGGCCGCCGACATTCTTCGAGATGGACATGCGGTTGTCATTCAGCACCACCAGCATATCGCGACCCGTGTGGGCGGCGTGGTTCAGGGCCTCGAAGGCCATGCCGGCGGTCATGGCGCCGTCGCCGATCACGGCCACTACCTTGCGCTCCTCCGGGGAGCCCAGGGCCATGCCCAGTGCCGCGCTGATCGAGGTGCTGGAGTGGCCCACGCCGAAGGTGTCGTAGGGGCTCTCGCTGCGCTTGGGGAAGCCGGACAGGCCGCCCTGCTGGCGCATGGTGTGCATCTGCTCGCGGCGCCCGGTAAGGATCTTGTGGGGGTAGGTCTGGTGGCCCACATCCCACACCAGCCGGTCCTCCGGCGTGTTGTAGATGTAGTGGAGGGCAATGGTCAGCTCTACCACACCCAGGCCGGCACCGAAGTGTCCGCCACTCTGGCCGACGCTGTACAGCAGGTACTCGCGCAGCTGGGAGGCGAGCTCCGGCAGCTGGCGCTCATCCAGGGCGCGCAATTGCGCCGGCTCGTCAATGGAATCCAGCAGCGGGGTGTGCGGGCGTGTACGGGGGATTTCGTCGAACATCGAGTGTCCTGTAACTACACCAGGGCGGGCGCGGCCGCGGGGCGGCGGGGACGGGCCTGGTATCAATTGCAACCAATTCAAACAGGGGATTGTATGCCTGTGGGGGGCAGATTGCATCCCGGTTGGCGGGGGCGCCAGGGGCTTCAGGCCGGCACCGGTAGCGTCAGTGACTGCGCTGGACGATAAAGTCAGCCAGTTGCTCAAGCAGGCGGCAGTCGCCGCCCAGCCCGGCCAGGTTCTCCAGGGCCTGGCGGTGCAGCGCGGCCAGTTTGCTGCGCGCGCCCTCCAGCCCCAGCAGGGAGACATAGGTGGGTTTGTTGCGCGCGGCATCGGCACCCTGGGTTTTGCCCAGGGTGGCGGTATCGGCGGTGACATCGAGGATGTCATCCTGCACCTGGAAGGCGAGGCCGATGGCATCGGCGTAGGTGGTCACCGCATCCAGGCGCTGTTGGTCGGCGCCGGCGATCAGGGCGCCGATTCGCGCACTGGCGCGGATCAGCGCGCCGGTCTTGAGCCGGTGCATGTGTTCCAGCTGGGCCAGGCCGGGCTGCCGGTTGACCGCCGCCAGGTCGATTGCCTGGCCTGCCACCATGCCGTGGGCGCCCGACGCCCGGGCCAGCTCCTGCAATAGCTGCAGGCGCAGCTCTGCGGGTGCATCGCAGTCGGCCAGCGACTCGAAGGCGCGGGTTTGCAGGGCGTCACCGGCGAGGATGGCGGTGGCTTCATCAAACTGGATATGGCAGGTGGGGCGTCCGCGGCGCAGGTCGTCGTCGTCCATGGCCGGCAGGTCGTCATGTACCAGCGAATAGGCGTGGATGCATTCCAGCGCCGCTGCGGCGGTGTCGCACAGTTCCGGCCGGACGGCGCGGCTGTCGATGGCGGCGGCACTGGCGTAGACCAGCGCCGGGCGCAGGCGCTTGCCCGGGCCCAGGGCCGCGTAACGCATGGCCTCGTGCAGGGTCTCGGCGCCGGGTTCGGGCCGGGCCAGGACGGTGTCCAGGTGGGCCTCGACCCGCTCAGCGCACTCCTGCAGGAAAGCCTGCAGCCCGGCAGCGGATTGTGCTGGCGTGGTCACTCAGTTGCCGTCCCCGCGCTCGTCGGTGTCATCACCGGCATCGAAGGGCTGCTCGCGAACCTCCCCGTTCTCCTCCATCAGCACCTTGACCTTCTGCTCGGCGCTGGCCAGCTTCTGCTGGCATTCGCGGGTCAGCTTCACCCCGCGCTCGAAATCTGCCAGGGCGTCCTCCAGCGGCAGGTCGCCCGCTTCCAGGCGCTCCACAAGCTGTTCCAGCTCTCCCAGAGCCTGCTCAAAAGTCGCGGGTTTCTCTTTTGCTGCCATAAGCCTGTTGCCTCAGCCTGGTGGTATATTGCGCCGCGGCAACCTTAGCCGCTGCCGCGCCCACGGTCAATCTCGCTGCCCGGGGCACTCAGGTGCCCGGAGACGTCTCCGGCAGGGCATTGCCCAGGTCCTGCTCCAGTGACATCAGGTAGTGTGCCAGCGCCCGCTTTTGCGGGCGGCTGAAATCGTAATCCGGCATCGGCGGTGTCGGGGCATCGAAATAGTCCGCCAGGGAGCGCAGGGTGTATTTCCCCGACAGGTTCTCCAGCACCACCTGCTCGGCATGGCATTGCGCACAATTGTGCCGCTGGTAGAGTTCGGCGCCGCGCTGGGCGGCGTCGCTGTCGATGGCTACCGGCTTGGGCGGGGCCTGGACCCGCGGCGCACCGCCGGCAGCGGTGACGGCTTCCCGCTGCTGGCCCCGGGTGACCCGGTAGATGGCCCCGGCGTAGTCGTCGGAGATGTAAATATTACCGGCTGCATCCTCGGCAATGGCCACCGGGCGGCCGTAGACCTCGTCCCGGTCCGGCCCCAGGAAGCCCCAGAGAAAGTCCCGCTGGTGAATCTCGCCACTGTCGTCCCAGTGCAGGGACACCACCTTGTAACCATCCTTTACCGAGCGGTTCCAGGAGCCGTGCAGGGCCACCAGTGCCGCATCGCGGTATTCCCCGGGCTGGGCCGGGCTGCGCAGGAACTGGATTCCCAGCGGTGCATTGTGGGCCGGGAAGTTGTGCACCGGGGTGCGGGAGGCGGCGATCTTCTCCCGGATCGCGGCGCTGGCGTCGACGCCCAGGTCCGGGTCGGGTACCCGGTCGCCGTTGGCGTAGGGCCAGCCGTAGAAAGCGCCTTTCTCCACCAGGTTCAGTTCACAGGGCGGGAAATCATCACCGAGCCAGTCGCGGCCGTTGTCGGTGGCATAGAGGGCGCCGTCGACCGGCGACCAGTCGAAACCGACGCTGTTGCGCAGGCCGGTGGCAAAAATTTCCAGCCCGCTGCCATCGGGGCGGAAGCGCATGATGGTGGCGCGCTGTGGGTCTTCTTCTTCGCACACATTGCAGGTGGAGCCGCTGCTCAGGTACAGCCAGCCGTCCGGGCCCATGCCGAGGGTCTTGGTCCAGTGGTTGCCACTGTCACCGAGGCCGGTGACGATGCGCTGGTAGCTGCCCGCCAGCCGCCCGTCGGAGTGATCGAAGGCCACCCGGCCCACGGCGTCGCTCTCGGCGATATAGAGCCAGTCCTCGTGCAGTAGCAGCCCGTGGGGGCGATTCAGGTCCTCGATCAGGATACGGCGTTCGTCGCTGTGCCCGTCGCGATCCTGGTCCGCGTGCAGCAGGGAGACCTGGCCGCGCTTGGGCTGGGAGACAATGATGTCGCCGCGGCGGGTCACCGCCAGCCAGCGCGCATTGGGCAGGTCGTCGGCAAACAGGTTGACGCGGTAGCCCTCCGCAGCGCGCAGCTGGCGCTGGACAGTCTGCTCATCGGTATCGCCGCCACCGGTCAGTTGTTTCCACGGGATATCCACGCCCGGGGTCAGGAATAACAGGGCCACGAGTCCTGCGACCAGCGCAGCGACAAAAGTTAGCGCGTATTTCAACAAGTTGGTTATGCCTTTTCTTGATATTGTAATCGTTTGTAATAGAGTAACGCCCGGAGCAACGCTTCACGAAGCGGCTCTCCTTACCTCCAGCCCCGGAATTCTCCCCATGGCTGTCGGGCCCGCGCCCGCCACGTGCGATATCTCATACGCTTGTGAGATATCTCGCACATGAAAATCAGCCGATCTCCCCTGTTAAATTTTCCCGCCCTGTCCATAATGTAATTGCAAGGACGCGAAAGGGACTGACCACAGCGGCAAGGGAACACGGAAAGGTGAGCCGCTCCGCCCACGGAATTGGGCACCATCCTGTGAGACGCACCGTTCGGGCGGGAAGCCCGAGCGGTGTTTTTAATTTGGGCGCCTGGTTTTTTTCACCGGGTGCCGCCGCAACTCGGTGCAGCGCCCAGGGAAAGTGACACCATCCGCATTAGTGTCGCCACTGTCATCCTGCGGCTTTCCTGTCTGGAAATTGAAACAATATTCCGCTTTAATCTCAACGAACCGGCCATTTTTTGATGCGGCCGGCGGAGGGTGAAGCATTCAGTAATTTAGTGCCAGAAACGTCCGCCATTCCTGTAGCCTCCTATATCCGGGCGGGCTCTCTCTCCCTCACTGTCGATTTTCAGCCAAAGCCCCGCCGGCTCGCCCGCGGGGCTTTTTGCTTTTTGCATTCTGTTGTTTTTGGCGCCCCGGTTGCGGGGGTCCCGGTGTCTTCAATCGGTTTTGGGTCGAATGGTGGAGTGGGGGTGTCATGATGGAAGCGAGAATCCTGCGTCTCAATCTTGCCGGGCAGCCGCTGGAGTGGCTGAACTGGCAGGAGGCCGCATGCCTTTATGTGCGCGAGCTGGTGACCTGGTCCCTGGGTGGCGTGGTGCAGCGGGTGCACGGTGGTATTAACCGCTTTGGCGAGCGCTCCAGCCTCGACCTGTCGGCGATCATCGCCTGTGGCGGCGAGCGCATGGCGCGCCCGCGCCGGCGCCCGCCACTCACCAATCGCGCGCTTTTCTACCGCGATCGCCATACCTGCCTCTACTGCGGTAGTGAGTTTCGCACCGGCGAACTGACCCGCGACCATGTGCACCCGGTGTCCCGGGGCGGTCGCGATGTGTGGGAGAACGTGGTCACCGCCTGCCGCCGCTGTAACCAGCACAAGGGCAACCGGCTGCTGGAGGATATCGAGCTGGACCTGCTGGCACTGCCGTTCTGCCCCAACGCCGCCGAGTACCTGGCACTGATCAACAGCGAGCGGATCCGCGGCGACCAGATGGAATTCCTGCGCGGGCAGTTTTCCAGTGGGCGCAAGGAAGGCTGGCTGGTTTAACGGAATTGTATTCGGCGGGTGATTCGGGCGGACACAAGGTCCGCCCCTACGGTCATTGGCGTTCTTCCCGGGGCACGTGGATGCCGGCCCGCGCCGGTGAGCCGGCCCAACGGAATGACGACCAGGTGGAATTCCTGCGGGTGCGGTTTTCCAGTGGGCGCAAGGAGGGCTGGCTGGTTTAACGGAATTGGATTCGGCGGGTGATTCGGGCGGACACGAGGTCCGCCCGGCCGGTAATCAGGACGCGGTGGCCGCTTTGATCAGGCCGTGCAGGTACTCGCCAAAATCGTGGCCGGCGTTTTCCATCATCTTCGGGAACATGGAAATCGGCGTCATGCCCGGGAAGGTATTCACCTCGTTCAGGTAGATATCGCCGTCGTCGGTGAGGAAGAAGTCGATGCGCGACAGGTCTTTCAGCTGCAGGCCGGTAAACGCCTTGCGGGAGGCCGCCTGGATCCAGCCCAGCTGTGCGTCGCTCAGGCCCTGTGCCTCCACATGGGTCACCGCCCGGCTGCCTTCGGCATACTTCTCCTCGTAGCTGTAGAAGGTGTCTGACGGCGCGCAGACCTCCCCGGGCGGCGTGACCACCAGCTTGCCTCCGTGGGTATAGGCCGCCACTTCCAGCTCACGCACCTTCAGGCACTTTTCCACCAGCACATAGGGCGACAACCCGAAGGCCTGTTCCAGTGCCTCCGCCAGTTCGTCCGCAGAGGTGACCTTGTAACAGCCCACCGACGAGCCCTGGTTGGACGCCTTGACGAAAATCTCCCCCCACTCCTCCAGTGCCATGGAGGCCTTGGCCACTTCCTCGGCATCGTTGCTGCACAGGAACTGGTAGGGGGTGTTATCGATATCCAGTGCCGTGAGCCACAGCTTGGTGCTGATCTTGTTGAAGCAGGTCTTGCTGGCCTCGGGGCCACAGCCGAAGTAGGGGATGCCATAAAGCTCCAGCATCGACTGGAGGTCGCCGGTTTCCCCTGGATAGCCGTGGATGGCGGGAATCACGTAGTGGATTTCCGTGTCGTTGTCGCCGTCACCACCGCGCAGGTGGCGGTCCTGGCCCAGCTGGAAGACGCGCCCGGCAGTGTCCGCCAGGCGACCGTTGCCGTCCATCTCCACCGGGATAATGTTCAGGTCGTCGAATGCCTGCAGCCGGCGCTGGATAAATTCAGCGGTGCGCACCGACACTTCGTGTTCGCTGCCACCGCCACCGCATATCAGCAGGGTATTGATCATCGTTGTAGTCCCTGTTCCGCCCGGGTATCTCCCGCCCTCAGGGCGCGGTCAGCACCCGGGCGCACTGTTCCGGCATGGGCCGGGGTTTTTCCTTCGGTGCCGGCTCTTCCGGTGCCCGCAGCAGCGCGTAAAACTCGTCGCTGAACCACCAGTCCAGGTCGCTGCCGCAGGGCTCGCCGCGGGGTGGGCGCTGCGGCTTGCAGTCGGCTTCGCCGTCGGGGCATGCCAGCCGCACATGGAAATGGTAATTGTGGCCCCACCAGGGGCGCACCTTGCGCAGCCACTCGTTGTCGGAGCCGGCGCTGTCACACATTTTGCGCTTGATGGTGGGGTGGACAAAAATCCGCTCCACCCGTTCATCTTCCGCCGCTATCCGCAGGATAGACGGAATTCGCTCGTCCCAGTTTTTCTCGATCAGGCGATGCTGCTCGGTGTCGGCCATGGGGATGGCGGAGATATTGTCGCGCTCCCAGGCGGTGAGTGGCCGTTCCCCGGCACGCCTGTCCTGTGAGTACCAGATGTCGAT
Organism: Microbulbifer zhoushanensis; assembly: GCF_021729055.1. Classification (NCBI taxonomy): domain Bacteria; kingdom Pseudomonadati; phylum Pseudomonadota; class Gammaproteobacteria; order Cellvibrionales; family Microbulbiferaceae; genus Microbulbifer; species Microbulbifer zhoushanensis. The sequence continues at coordinate 197,639 of NZ_JAJSAO010000003.1, read as the reverse complement.
GTCCAGGCCCACCTGGTGGCTGCGATGGCCGGAGGAAAAGGGCCCGCCGCGGGCCATGGACATATCGCCGATCTGCAGGCGGCCCAGGTCCTGCCGGGCCACCCGGCGGGAAAAGTCCTCCAGGAAGCTTACCGTCTCGGGATGGCCGTAGTGGCGGTCGCGACCGGTGCGCACCAGCTGGAAGCCCTCGCCGCGCAGGGGCATCTGCCGGGCGCCACTGAGGCAGCCATTGGTGTAGGTGCCGATACTGGCCGGGGACAGGCTGGCGGGTTGCCCCACCTCTTCCCAGGGATTGCCGCCGGCAGGACCGGCAGCCGCGGGGCCGGCGGCCGCGATGGCGGCGCCGAGCAACAGGGATGCCATTTTTCTGGTAAACATAAGCGCTCTACTGCTGACTCCAGAGCACATTATAGAGGCTCCGGTTATTGCGTCTGTGACTTGTCTTGTGTCGCCTGGATTTCCCGGCAGGCCTCCAGCAGCGCATCCATTTCGGCGTCGGTGCCGATGCTGATACGCAGGTAATCGCCGATGCGCGGCTTGTTGAAATAGCGCACCAGGATCTGCCGCTCGCGCAGCTGCAGGTACAGGGTTTCGGCGTCGATCGCGCGCGGGCGCGCCAGGACAAAATTGGCCAGCGACGGTACCACCTCGAAGTCGAGGGCCGCCAGGTCGGTGGTCACCCGCTCGCGGGTGGCGATGACCTTGGCACTGGTCTCCCGCAGCCAGGCGCTGTCGCCGATGGCCGCGGCGGCCAGGCGCTGGGCGACGCTGTCGATGGGGTAGGAGTTGAAGGAATTCTTGGTGCGCTGCAGCCCCTCCACCAGGTGCGGCTGCCCCAGTGCGTAGCCCAGGCGCAGGCCCGCCAGCGCGTGGGACTTGGACAGGGTGCGGATCACCAGCAGGTTGGGGTAGCGGTCGATCAGCTGTGCGGCGCTGTCGCCGCCGAAATCGATATAGGCCTCGTCGATCGCCACCACCCGTTCCGGCTGCAGCTGCAGCAGCTGCTCGATCTCCTCCAGGGGCAGGAAGCGGCCGGTGGGGGCGTTGGGATTGGGCAGGATCACCCCCGCCGCCGGGCCGGCATAATCCTCCACCGCAATACTGAAATCCTCCCGCAGTGCCGGCCGCCGGTGCGGGATGTCATACAGCTGGCAGTACACGGGGTAGAAGCTGTAGGTGATATCCGGGAACAGTAGCGGCTCGTCGGCGCCGCGGCGGAAGAAACTGTAAAAGGCGTGGGCCAACACCTCGTCGGAGCCGTTGCCCACGAACACCTGCGCCGGGTCCAGGCCTTCCTGCGCGGCGATGGCGGCGCAGAGCTCGCTGGATTCCGGGTCCGGGTAGCGGCGCAGGGCATCGGGCAACTGCGGGTCCGCCAGCACCTCCATGGCCCGGGCCGAGGGCGGGTAGGGGTTCTCGTTGGTGTTCAGCTTTACCAGCCGGGTGCCGCGGGGCTGTTCCCCGGGGACATAGGGTTCGAGTGCGGCCAGCGCCGGGCTCCAGAATGGATTGTTCATGCCTGCTCCTCCATGCCGGTTTCGTCAGCGCGTTCCTGCGGGGACTCCCCGTCGGTTGCCGGGGTTTCTTCCGGCGCCTGGTCCCCTGAGCCGCTGCCGGTCTCTTCCTCGGGAATCTCGATATCGTAGAGGCCGGAAGACTCGGCCAGGAACTCCTGCATGGGTTGCGGCTCGCGCAGCAGCAGGTCCTCGTACTTGAGGGTGGTGGATATCTGCGGGACACCGCTGAACTCGGCCATGCCGGCGATGTCCTCCGCCAGCCCCAGGCCCAGGAAGCCCAGTGGCAGCAGCAGCGATACCGCCCAGCGCCAGCCGCGGGAGATATTCAGCGCCAGGTAGCAGGCGCACCACAGCATGGTGGGCAGGATGATAGCCAGCACTGCAAAGTTCAGCAGCGGCATGGTCTTGCCGATGGCAAAATTGAAGTCCAGCAGGCCGCGAAACCATTCCCAGCTGGTGTAGGCCAGCGCCCCCAGCGCGGCGATTGACAGGTGGGCAAAGAAGCGGGTGTCGTGGCGCACCACGCGGCCGATAAACGCCCAGGCACCGGCGTACACCAGCAGGCCCACCAGGCTGCCGATGGCCAGGTTGATGACCGCGGTCCATTCCAGCCTACCGGCAAAATTCAGGTAGGCCAGCAGCAGCGTCAGCGCCGCCACCACCGCCAGCAGGCTGATGGCCTTGGCCGGGTGCGACAGCCGCTCGAGGATGCCCTCGAGGGAATGCAGGGGCACCGCGGGCGGCACCGCCGACTCCGAGTGGCTGATACGCAGGTGGGTGCGGCCCACCTGGATTTCGTCGCCGGACTCGATCAGGCGCCGGTCCACGTCCTCGCTCTTGATCGAGCTGTCGTACATATTGCGCACCAGCTGGGTGCCGTTGACGCTGTCCAGGTCGTGCAGCACAAAGCCGCCGTCCTCATCGCGCACGATCTCCGCATGGGCGGGGTCCGCGTGCACATCCTCGATAATCACGTCATTGCCGTAGCCGCGGCCCAGGGTCAGGCGCTCGCCGTCCATGCGGTAGCGCGCCTGCACATGGCGGGCGCGGTTCAGCTCCTCAATAATCAGTGCCATTGGATCTCGCTCGTAAACTTCTCGGTAAACGCCTCGGCGGATTCCCGGGTAAACCCGGACAGGGTGAAATGGCTCACCAGCGCGTTGTTCTTGCGGTCGACACTCAGGCTCAGGTAGAAGATGTCGTAGAGGTCGGGGAAATCCTTATATCGGCGCACGCAGTAACTGGTGCGGGCGATCACCGGCGGCTTTTTGCTCTCGGCCTTGGGTACGCCCGGCTGGCGGTCGCGGGGTTGGGCCGTGAATGACTGCTTGCAGTTGAAGTTGGTGACATCCTCCTCGCCGGCGTCGTTGCCGGGGAAGAAGGTGCTCATCTGGCGCTCGTATTCACTGTAGAAACGCGCCGGCAGCAGGTCGTCGGCCTCGAACCAGAAGAATTCGTACTCCACCCGGCCGGTGTTGAAGTCGTCGGCGAGGAATACCACATCCTGGCCGGTGCAGCCCTTGTCGATGCGCTTGACCGGGTTGTCCTCGTCTTCCTCGGTGTTGCCCCAGCACTGGATGGCGGGAATGATCTCGCCCACCACCCTGGCCTCGCCCAGGGCACGCTTTTTCCACTCGGCGCTGAGGATGGCGTCAATAATGCGTTGCTGGTTCGCCTTGAGCTGCTGGGCGGTCACCTCATGCAGGTCGACGGAGTTGCCCTGCTTGCGGTAGTGGGACAGCAGCCGGGATAGTTTCCCCACCGGCACCAGGAAGCTGACCTGGTTGCCCGCCGTGGCCACGTTGATGCCCACCACCTCTCCGCGGGTATTGATGGCGGGGCCGCCACTCATGCCCGGGTTGATGGAGCCGGCAAAGTGGATGCGATCGTAAAAGCTGCCGGTGGCAATACCGTTATAGGTGCCGGGAATCAGGGTCATGCCCAGGTCCAGCGGGTTGCCCAGGGAGACGATGGTCTCGCCCCGTTTCGGCGTGTCGCTGGCCAGCTGCAGGTAGGACTTGCCGGGTTGCTCCAGGCGCAGGATCGCCAGGTCGTTGATCACGTCGATATCCAGCAACTTGAGGCCGCCCTTGTCGCCGTCCACCGAGACAAACTCCAGCAGGTACTTGTCCGGGTCGCTGACCGCTTCCGCTACCACGTGGTAGTTGGTGGCCAGCAGGCCGTCGGCGGAAATCTGGAAGGCGGAGCCGATGGCGGCCTTGGAGTTGGATGATTTCTCGATCAGGCGGATCTGGTACAGCGTGTCGCGATAATCACTGTAAAGCTTCTCGTAGCTCTGCGCCGCGGCGAAACCGGAAAAACAGCACAACAGCAGGATCAATAGGCGCATGCAAAATGTGGACATTATGTCTGATTAAATTATGGGCAGAAGGCCGTGGATATTACGGAATATAAGATAGTGCAACAAACGGCGCCGCGTTGCACTTCCTGCGGTCAATAAGTTGACTGGCGCGGCTGCGGCGAACGTCGTTGGGTTGCCGTCATGTCACTGGCCGGCAGCCGAAGTTACCGCAGGATTCGCCCGGAAAGGCGGGTCTTTTGCCTTGCGGGGCGGACCTCGTGTCCGCCCGGACCGGCCGTGTCTCCGTGGATACAGGGCGGACACAAGGTCCGCCCCTACGGTTACGTGTGATTTCGCAGCGCTCGACCCGGTGTCGCCGTATAAAACTGGTGGGAAAACGGCCGTTTTTTTTTAAGAGCCAGGAAAAACACCACCCCGTAGGGGCGGACCTGGTGTCCGCCCGGTCCGCCGCGTCTCCGTGGATACAGGGCGGACACAAGGTCCGCTCCTACGGTTTTACGTAATTCCCCACGCCCCTCTACGAGGGCGCAGGGTTCGCCCCCTTGATACGAAAGAGGGCGCCCAGCCGGTGTGCAACCGTTCATGTAATTGCCTGTAATTCCCTGTGATCGACCTGTAATCCCGCGATCCGTAGAGTGGCTCTCAGGGTTCAGGGGCACATCTCCATTGCAGTGTGTGCGGGCAGGATGCCCATGCCCTGACCGCAGTATCCGATGGACCGGAGGCCGGGGAAACCCGGCACGGTACGGAAACCCATTCAGCGCAAGCTGGATCGTCAGGCCGGCCCCGGCTTTCACAGAGCCTTGGAGCGCCGGGGTTTGGGGAAGGGCCTGACGGGGGCAAGGAGGCTCCATTTCGCTCTTGATAGTGTTGTTGTAACCGTCGATGGCTGGGACCATCATTCGGACCGGCAGTAACCTGGTTGCTGCCGGTTTTTTTTGTCTGTCACACTTGAAATGTGATGGAGTTCCGGTGCCGGTTGCGATTATCCTATTGGGCGCTGCACGCGTGTGGGCGGGGGTGAAAGCACCACATAGCGCAGTTTTAGGGGATGGCGCTGCGGGAAGTCCGGGCCTCAGGTGACCTTCAGGGATTCCGGAACCGGGATCCCGCGGCCATTTGGATGAAATAAGAAGACAGGAATTGGAAATGGAAAATTCAGAGATCAAGTGCGCGGACCTGAAAACCCTGGAATGGAACTTCCCGGAACAGGGACGGAAAATCGACCTGGTGCTGAAACCGATGCCGGCCAAGAATGGCGTGCCGCAGTACTGGCAGCTGAACGAGGCGGGCAATCTCGACCCGTCAGAGGCGTTCGGCAATATGGACTTCAAGATCAAGAGTGGGCAAGGGGCGCTGACCCTCAATGTGACCCTGGACAGCTCCGAGTTCGGTGTCGACGACCTGCAGTTTATGGATTTCGAGAGCTGCAAGCAGCTGGATGGGATTATCCCGCTGAGCCCGGATTTCCGTCACCAGTTCCGCACCCGGGTAAAAAATAACAGTGGCGGCAAGGAGCTGAAGATCAAGATCTGGGATGTTGAGGAAGTTGCGGACGATTTCTCCTTCCTGTGGTTTTGCTACAGCCCTTCGCTGAATGTGCACTTTGTATCAGGTGACCCCAACGCTCTGATTGATCCGCTTTAATCAGTCACAGATAGCGGAAGAAACTTCTTCTGATGTCTCGGGTTGGGTGCAGAGTTGCTGGAACGCCGGCAGGTTAAACCACTCTGCACTCATTCCCTGCTCTAGTAGCTGCTCCATATAATAGTTTGCTGAGCGCCATTCTCCTGCCAGAGAGTAAACTTGTACGGCATTGTATTTTATGTCGGTGTCTTCAGGGGCTTCCCGAAGCAGATTCATGGTTAATGCGATTGATGAGGAGGTTTGGTTCAAATTGGCTTGAGCGATAGCCTGATACATTCGTGATTCCAAGTCATCTTTCCTTTCAGTTAATTGCCGTAGCTGCATGAAAGACGCTTTGGCACTATCTGCGTTATTGAGCATCAGGTGTGTCTCGGCGATTTGCCCGATTGTGGGGATGTTGTTCGGTGCCCTGGATAGTACTTGCTGGAAGGTTTGCAATGCATCTGTGTATTTCTGCTGTAAGAAATAAACACTCCCAAGATTGGACTTCGTCCGCCAGCTGCGTAGCTCCTCCGGGATGGCCGTGATGGCTGCTTCCGCTTCTGGCAGGTTGCCACCCTCCAGTTCGATTACCCCCAGAAGTGAATAGGAGGACCAATGTTCCGGATAGCTATCAGTCAGTCGCTCGAGTGTTGAACGCGCAGCACTATAGTCGCCGCTTGCAGTCTGGTTGATGGCAATTAGATACAGATTATCGGCCGAAGGGTTGAGTTGAGCTGCTTCTATTGCCTCCTGCAGACCATCCTCATACTTTCCGCTTCGGTAAAAATAACGGGCCCGTCTGTTTCTCAGTTCGGCGATCGGATAATTCGATGATTCCAGCTTGGAAGAGAGGGCTTCAAACTGCTCCTGATAATCCCCCAGGCTGTAAAGGAAAAGCTTGAGTTCATCGACAGTGGTTTCCTCGATCCCGAACTCTTTTGCCTCATTGAGTTTCGATAAAGCCGAGTCGAGGTAGAGTTTGTCCCCTGTGAGCACGTGTAGTATTGCGGAGACATTGACTAGCGTGTGATAGACCATCCTGCTTTCCGGGTGGATACTACGCAGTCGATTGAGGGTGGCCAGGTCTTCCTCCGCTACATCCTTGCTGTCCAGGCGGCTGACGATATCGAGGTAATCGGTGTAGTCCGACTGTGACATCAGTACCTGTTGGCTGGCAGACTTGGCATAGCCATCAGGGAATAGCGCTGCTGCACTATTCCCGATTCTATACTCCGCCTCCTGCCGCTTATCCACCAGAAACGCAAACCCCGCCTGCTCCTTTACCACCTCATCCGCTGGCCCAATCCGCTGCAGTTCAATCTCACACCGCACCCGTGCACATTCCAGCCGCGCAAACAGCGCATCGGTGACGCCCTTGTCCCGCAATGCCTGCAGCTGGGCATCAAAGTCCTGCCCGTCTTTCGGGGTAAAACTCACCAGTGCACTGGCCTTCAGCTGCGAGACCGAGTTCATCAGTGCCTGGCGCACCATGGTTGCGGTGAGGGCCCTGGCGTTGTCCTCGCCGCGCACTTCGCCATGGATCTCCACCGGCATCACGGCGATATATTGCGGTTCCAGGCGGGTGGCGTATTCCCAGCCGAGGTAGCCGGCGACGGTGAAGGCGCCCAGGGCGGCGGCATAGCCGAGCCGTTTGTACAGCTTGCGGCGCTGGCTGGGGGGCTTGCGCAGCAGGGCGGTGACGGTGGCGGAGAATTCGTCGCTGTCGGTGTCGGCGGCCTGGTGCTGGTGCAGGAAGGCCAGCGCCTCGTACACCTGCTGGGCGGATTCCGGGCGTGCCCCGGGCTGCTTGGCCAGCAGGCGGTCGAGCAGGGCGGCCAGGGGCTCCGGCACTTCCGGGCAGGCCTGCTGCGGCGGGATATGCGGTTCGTGAATTACCTTGTGGGCCAGTGCCAGGCTGCCGCCGTCGCCCTTGTCGAACGGGCGGGCGTTGCACAGCAGCTGGTAGGCGATGGCGCCCAGGCTGAACAGGTCGCTGCGCGGGCACAGGGGCTGGCCCTGCAGTTGCTCCGGGGACATGGCGTCCACGGTGCCGGCCACATGGTCCTCGCGGGTGATATCGGTACTTTCCTGCTGCAGCGACTTGGCGATGCCAAAATCGGTGATCTTGGCAGTGACCCCGCCGGTGCCGATGGCCAGCAGAATATTGTCCGGCTTCAGGTCGCGGTGGACGATGCCCAGGCTGTGGGCCTCGGACAGACCGCGGCAGATCTGCATCAGCAGGTCCAGCTTCTCCCGCAGGGTGGGGGTGCGCTCGCGCATCCACTCCTTGAGGGTGGTGCCCTCCACGTACTCCATTACCAGCGCGATATCGCCATCGCGCTCGATCACGTCGTACAGCTGGACAATATTGGGGTGGTTGAGCTGGGCCAGCAGGCGGGCCTCGGAGCGGATGCGGGCGCCGGCGGACTCGGTGGTGGCGTCGGCGCGCAGCTGCTTGATGGCCACCGGGCGGTGCAGCTGGGTGTCGCGGGCCAGGTACACCACGCCCATACCGCCGGCGCCGAGCGCGCGCTCGACCCGGTAGCGACCGAGCAGGGACTGTGGTGGTTCGGCGATTTCCATGGCCATTTATTCTTGTTGGAGACGACAGGTCCGTTACATCTCCGCCCGTCCGGGCAGTGATTCCGGTTGCCTGCGGGCGATTGGGCGCAAGTTTACCGCTTTTAGGGTGGCGGTACTAATTCATGGTTCAAGGATGCTTCCCGGCCGGTCCCATCGGTCTCTGTTTCTATTTCACGGCGCTCTGGCCCTATCCCTCGTCCCCGGCGGACTGGCCCTGCGCCATGCGGGTGGGTTCCTGCTGCCGGGACTGGCACAGTCCCGGGTGTTCCCGGCGCAACTGTGCGAATTTGTCACTGGAGCAGATGGGGGCGAAGCGCGCGGTGTTGAACCAGATTGGGGAAACGCCCAGCTCCAGGGTTTTTTCCACATGTGCCCGGGTGGACACCAGGTCGCCGCTGGCGATATAGACCTGGGCGCGGGTGTAATTGACGTAGAGATCGTCCGGGGCGGTACGGCGTATCCGGATCAGCGTACTGATCGCCCTGTCCGGCTGGCCCAGTTCGGCATAGGCGCGGGCGCGCATCAGCAACCCTTCCCAGTCGTCGCGCCCCTCTGTCACCGACAGGGCCCGCTCCGCCAGCTGGTGCGCCTGCTCCGTTTTGCCCCGGGCGCGCGCAATCTCCGACTGGTATAGCAGGATATCGGCATCCTTTGGTGCCCGTTCCGATGCGCCGGCAAAGCAGGACTGGGCCTGCTCGAACTGTTTCTCGATGTAGTAGGCCAGGCACAGGTTGTAGGTGTCCATCGTGCGCAGCTTTTCCACAGGGGCATTCTGCAGCAGGCGGATGGTCTCTTCCGGGTGGCCTCTGTCGAGTTCGTTGGCGGCCAGCACGGAGATCACCATCATGTTGTCCTTGTCGATCTCCAGGGCCTCTATCAGCAGGGGCCGGGCGGCTTCCATATCGCCCCGGGTGCTCAGGGTGACAGCCTTCTGCAGCAGGTAGCGGTGGCTGGTGCGCAGTTCCAGGGCGTTGTTAATGGCGGCAAGGGCCTTGTCGTAATTGCCGCTTTCCTGATGGTAGAAATGGAGCAATTGGTAGTAGGTGGCGCGGTCCGGGAGGCTCATCCTGAGCTGGTCCAGCAGGGCCTCGGCACGGCTGGAATTACCATCCACAATGGCCAGGCGCACTTCTGCCAGCAGCAGGTCCGGGTGGTTCCTGACTTTGTGTGGTGCCAGGGCGAGGAATTCCCGCAGCCGGTCGAGGGCATCGGTATGGCGCGTGTTGAAGCGCTGGTCAATCACCAGTTCGCTGTAGAGTTCATAGAACGGGGTAAAGGCCGGTGTACGCCGCTGCATTGCTTCGAGCGCTTCCATTGCCTGCTCCCGGTCGGTACTACCGGAGTTTTTATCGTCGTAAATGGCCAGGTAGCGCTGGTAGTCCGTTTCGGAGATATTTGCCTGGGCAGCGCCATCGCGGGTCGGGAAATCCCGCAGCAGGTAGTTCAACTGCTGCATGGTGCGCGCCCGTGTTTCCAGCCCCTCGTTGATATTGAGGGTCGTGGTGCGGTTGCTGATCACGGCCAGGTTATCGGCCTCGATCAGCTCCAGGGACACCTCGCACTGCTGTCCCTCACAGGAGAGTGACGGGTGCAACAGCAGGTCGGCATTCAGGGCCTCGACCTGGTCCTGCAGTCTCTCACCGGCCAGTTGCCGGGATTCAGAGTAGGGCACCAGTAGCAGGCCCTGGCGGTTGGACAGTCCCTGCTTGAGGGCGCTGAGGATGTTGTTGCCCAGCAGGCGCATTTCCCGGCTGCCGAGGTTTTTCTCGTGTGGCGCCAGGATAGCGAGGTACTTGCCCTTCGGTTTTTCCGTTGTGGGAATCAGGGTGGCGAGGGAGGCCAGGGTGACGGCGGCGGCCACGGCAATAGCCGCACCGGCCAGCAGGGGCTTGCGCTGTTTCTGGCGGCGTCGTGCCTGGGCGTGGAAGCTCTCGGCGGTAACGGTGACTGTGCGGCTGGTGGTGGAAACCGCGGTCTTCGCGTCCAGTGCGGCGCGAATGTTGTGCAGTTCCTCGGCCACCGCCCTGGCGCTGAGAGGGCGTTTGTTGGGATCTTTCTCCAGCAACCGGTCGAGCAGGTGCGACAGCGGCGCGGGCAGCTCGGGGTTGAGTTTCTGCGCCGGCGGGTGCCCGCTGTTGACGATACGGTCCACAATGACAAAGGCGCTGTCGTGATCGCCGAACGGGCCCTGCCCGGTCAGCAGGCGGTAGGCGAGCACGCCCAGGGCAAAGAGGTCGCAGCGGTTGTCCAGCGGACGCCCCAGCGCCTGCTCCGGGGACATCGCCCCCCAGCTGCCGGCTACATGCTGTTCCCGGGTGAGGTCACTCTCTTCTCGCCAGTTCTTGGCGATGCCGAAATCGGTGATCTTGGCAGTATTGTCCTGGTTCACCAGGATATTGTCGGCCTTCAGGTCCCGGTGGATGATGCCGATGCTGTGGGCACGGGCCAGTCCGGCACAGACCTGGTCGAGGATATCGAGCTTTTGTGCGAGACCGGGATTGCGCTCCCGCTGCCACTGGGACAGGGTACAGCCGTCGACAAACTCCATTACCAGCGCCATTTTGCCGGCTTCTTCCACTACATCGTAAATCTGCACGATGTTGCTGTGGTTGAGCTGCGCCAGCAGTTTGGCCTCCTGGCGGATGCGCAAGTGTGCTGTGTCGCTGGACGGGTTGCTGATGAGTCGCTTGATCGCCACCCGGCGCTGGAGGTGCTCGTCGATAGCGAGATACACCACGCCCATACCACCGGCGCCAAGTTGCCCGGTGATTTTGTAGCGTCCGATCTGTTCTGGTTGTTCTTCTGACATCAATATTCCGGGGAATGGCCCTGTTGCTGCTCCCTGCCTTCCCTGACGAAGTCTGTTTGTCCGTGATTATCCGGGCGTCCCGCTTCCCTTCCCCCAGGGGCGCCCGTATTGATCAGCCGGGCTCGGTAATGTAGCCGGCCCGGGACTCGCGCTGTGAGCCCTTGTAAATCTCGAAGTTGCTGCACCCCAGGCGAATCTCCCAGGAGCGCCGCTCTACCAGTCCCGAGGTATCGATAGCGTCCGGCAGCGCCTCGGCAATCTGCTTGCGGGCGCGGAAGATCTGGGTGTTGAGGTGGTTGACGGTAATGCCCAGCTCGCGAGTGGCAACCTGGATGGACACCCAGCCCTGGGAGTCCGGATCGGCACCGCGTTCGATATCCTCCATACGGGCCCGGGCCAGGTACAGCAGCAGGTAGTGGTGGATGCGCGCGGGCAGGGCCACCTGCAGGTCCGGGCGACGCAGTTGCAGCTGCACATGCTCTTCATGGTGGCTGACCGAAAAGCGCAGGTCGAATTCGCAGATGGTCATCTGCTGCATGGAGAGTTCCTTGGTTGCCCCCTGGTTGTCGGGCAGGAACAGCTCCCAGCTGTAATGGCCGCAGTCAATCCGCTCGCCATGGCCGACGGCGATGGCGCTGTCACTGCCACTGGAGCTGCCAGTGAGTTCGTACAGCCACTGGCCGGAGATCGGGTTGAAATGCAGGCTGGCGAGGGGCTCGCGCTCATCCGGCAGCAGGTGGTACTGCTCCAGGGAGAGGGCGTCACCCGACTTCAGGTCGATCAGCAGGTTTTCCGGCTCGTCGAGGTTCTCCACCACCCACGCCGGGTTGGTGGCACGGCCAAAACAGACTTTGTCACCCTGCTCCAGCTCATAATTCCTGGCGGGCACGAGCTGCTGGCCGTTGAGCCAGGTCCCGTTACGGCTCAGGTCGCGGATATTCCAGTGGGTACCGGTCCATTGGATGGCCGCGTGGATACCGGAAATCTCGGCACTGGCGATGCGGGTGTCCACGGCGCCAAGGCGACGGCCCACAGTGTGGTGGGCCATCAGGTATTCGGGGTGCTCCCTATCCGGGTGCTGCAAACAAGCCATCTTATTGTCCCTTGATCCCTGCGGGGTGTTTGCTTTCAGGCGTTATCAGGACAGGCAGAACTGTGGCCTGGCGGGGAGCCCGGTCCGTGGGATGGACTGATTTCGCCAGGCGCATAGGGGAGTCGCACCAGCACACATGCCTGCCCGGTTGCCGTTCTCCGGCAGGCCGTGCAGTGGCGGTGGGTTTTGCGACAAGTCCCTGGTTTTCTAGTTGTTACGCCATGTCTTGAGTAAGTGGGCGCTAACTCAAAAGTGTCGCGCCACCTTAGTGTTGTGGCTTCATTTATACCGATCTGCGGTGTAAATGCAATGATTGCGTGCCATCGTGGCAACACTCGCCCATGGATTGCGCGAAGGCGGGGGAGTCCGCCTGAGAAAGCGGCGGAAATGGCGCCCGATGACGATCGTGGCGGGCGCTTAGTAGTCGCTTTTGTCGCCTTTTTCCCCGGATTGGTTGCGGCTCACCTTGCGGTCCAGGTCGCCGATGTCGAGTACCGGAGAGGCATCGATATGTTCCGCGTCCATCATCAGTGCCACTCGCTGGAGGGAGGAGATGATCATGGACTGCTCCCAGTCGCGCAGGTCGCGGAACTGGCGCACGAAGTGCTCCTGTAGTGGCGTGGGCGCGTCGCGGATAAAGTCCATGCCCTTGTCGGTGAGGTAGGCGTGCACCTTGCGCTTATCCTCTGATGAGCGCTCGCGGTAAACCAACCCGCGTTTTTCCAGGCGGTCTAAAATAGTGGTTACCGTGGCCTGGCTGAGGCTGATTTCCTTGGCCAGCGCGCCGATCGTTACCTGGCCTTTTTCACGGATGGCCTGGAGCAACAGTAGTTGCGGCGCGGTCAGGCCGGCGGTCTTGACCAGTTGTTTCGAGTGCAGGTCGGTGGCGCGGATCAGGCGGCGCAGGGTGATCAGTACTTCTTCAATCTTGTCCATCAGTAGCAGGCTCTGCAGTTCTCGGCGGGACATCCGCTCGCGTCCGACTTTATGCGCCGGTGGCGTTTTGTCAATCCTGCCGTGCACGCGCTCGCCCTGCGCTCGGGCGCGCCGGTCATATTTGTGCTCACTGGGCTGGCCGGGGTCCCTTTCCGTGCTCTCTACCAGCTCCTGGTTGGGCAGATTTTGTTCAGTCTCCATGGGTTTGGTCTTGCGGTTGCGTGTTTGTTTAGAGTACTATGCAAAAAATTGTTTAGAGCAGTAAACAATTAATTAGACAAAAGGTCAAATTTGGCCTTTAAGGCCTAAATTGCGTGCCAGCGCAGGGATTCCGGGCCTTTTAATACAATTTGATGACTAAAGGTATTGATTTGAGCGCCACAAGCGTAGCCAACAATCAGGGCGGGGGTTCGGAAGGCAAAGCCGAAGAGTCCCCGGAAGACAAGGTAGAGGCGCGGCAGGATTCCGCCAGGAAGGAAGCCCTGCTGCGCCAGCCGGTCAGTGAAGACGGTGCCGATGTGCATCGCTTGATCCAGCGCTGCCCTCCACTGGATGAAAATTCCGTTTACTGCAACCTGTTGCAGACCAGCCATTTCGCCGACACCAGTGTCGCCGCGGAGGTTGCCGGGGAACTCGCCGGCTTCGTCTCCGGGTACCTGGTCCCGTCGCGTCCCGACACTCTCTTTATCTGGCAGGTAGCCGTGGCCGAGGAAGGCCGCGGACAGGGCCTCGCCGGCCGCATGATCCGCGAGATCCTCGGTCGCCCGAACTGTGCGCAAGTGCGTTACCTGGAGACCACCATTACACCGGACAACGAGGCCTCCTGGGCCCTGTTCCGCGGCCTTGCCCGAAAGCTGGGCACTGAGTGCAATGAATCGGTGATGTTTGACCGGGAGCGCCACTTCCAGGGTCAGCATGACAGCGAGATGTTGCTGCGTATCGGTCCCTTTACCCAGGCCGGCAGCTGAGGTTGCGACGGCATGTCATATATGCCGGGTAAGAATTGAGTTTTCCTGAATCCTGAAATCAGACATTAACCAATCAAAGGTTGACAACATGAAAGTTTTTGACGAAATCGAATCGGAAGTCCAGAGCTATGCGCGCGCTTTCCCCCGGGTTTTCAACAAGGCCCAGGGCGAGTACCTGTATGACGAGGAAGGCAACCAGTACCTGGACTTCCTCGGCGGTGCCGGCACCCTGAACTACGGCCACAATAACCCGGTCTTCAAGGAAGCACTGCTGGAGTATATCCAGGCTGATGGCATCACCCACGGCCTGGACTTGCACACTAAGGCCAAGCGCGAGTTCATGGAGAGCTTTGCCGAGAAGATCCTGCAGCCGCGCGGCATGGAATATGTCATGCAGTTCACCGGCCCGACCGGCACCAATGCCGTGGAAGCGGCAATGAAGATCGCGCGCAAGCTGAAGGGCCGCGAGAACATCATCTCCTTCACCAACGGTTTCCATGGCTGCAGCCTGGGCGCCCTTGCCGCCACCGGTAACTCCCACCACCGCGGCGCCGCCGGCGTGAGCATGAGCGGTATTACCCGCATGCCCTACGAGGGTTACCTGGGCGACGACATCGACACCACCGCCTACCTGGACAAGGTGCTGTCCGACTCCTCCTCCGGCGTGGACCACCCGGCTGCGGTAATGGTCGAGACCGTGCAGGGTGAGGGCGGTATCAACGCCTGCAGCATGGAATGGCTGCGTAACCTCGAGGCGGTATGTAAGAAGCACGACATGCTGCTGATCGTCGACGACATCCAGGCGGGTTGTGGCCGTACCGGTGCCTTCTTCAGCTTCGAGGAAGCCGGAATCTCGCCGGACATCGTCACCCTGTCCAAGTCCCTGAGTGGTTACGGCCTGCCGTTCGCGGTAGTGCTGATGCGCCCGGAACTGGACCAGTGGAAGCCGGGTGAGCACAACGGTACTTTCCGTGGCAACAACCTGGCCTTCGTTACCGCCAAGGCGGCCATCGACCACTTCTGGAGCGACGACAAGTTCGCCAAAGAAGTGCAGCGCAAGGGTGAGTACATCGAGCAGCGGATGTCTGCCATCGTCGAGAAGTACGGTGACGGCAACATGACCACCCGCGGTCGCGGCATGATGCGTGGCCTGAACTGCATCAGCGGTGAGCTGGCCGACCAGATTACCAGCGAAGCGTTCAAGCACGGCCTGGTGATCGAAACCAGCGGTGCAGACGACCAGGTGGTAAAAACCCTGTGCCCGCTGACCATCAGTGATGAAAACCTGAAGCGTGGCCTGGATATCGTCGAAGCGGCGGTACAGAAAGTCCTGAAGGGCCAGGACGTGCCGGAAGAGCACGATTTCTTCGCCGAGGAAACCGACGCGGAAAAGGGTAAGGAATCCCTGGCTGGCGCCGCCTGATCGGCGCCCGTGAAAATTTAGTCCTTAAACTAATTTGATGAGAGACCAGTAATGATTGTCAGACAGCTGCAAGAAGCAGAGAAAAGCGACCGACGTATTGTTTCCGAGGGCTGGGAGAGCACTCGCCTGTTGTTGAAGGGCGACAACATGGGCTTTTCCTTCCATATCACCACCATTTATGAGGGTGCCAACCTGAACCTGCACTACCAGAATCACCTGGAGTCTGTGTACTGCATGTCCGGTGAGGGTGAAGTGGAAACTGTTGCCGATGGCAAGGTCTACCCGATCACCCCGGGTACCATCTATATCCTGGACAAGAACGACAAGCACATCCTGCGCGCCAAGAAAGAAATGAAAATGGCCTGTGTTTTCAATCCGCCGCTGCACGGCAAGGAAGTGCACAACGCGGAAGGCGCGTACGAACTGGATGCGGAAGAGGTATCCGACAAATAAAGATGTTGCGAGGTTCGCACCGGCGCCGCCGATAGGATCGGGGGCGCCGGTTCACATACATCCAGACACAACATCTACAGGAAGACCATGAAAGAACACACGGTGGAAAAGATTGGCGGCACGTCCATGAGCGACTATGCCGCGGTACGCGACAATATTGTTCTCAAGAACCGCAAGGCCGCGATGGAAGGTGTGTACCAGCGCATCTTTGTGGTATCCGCTTACGGCGGTATCACCGACCTGCTGCTGGAGCACAAGAAGTCCGGGCGTCCGGGCATTTTCGCTCTCTTCGCCGACGCCAATGAGGACCGCAGCTGGTCCGAGGCCATCGAGGGGCTGCGCGAGCGCGTCAGGGAAATCAACGCATCACTGTTCAAGGATCCGGAACTGCTGGCGAAGGCCAATGACTTTATCGGGGAGCGCCTGGAAGATGCCGAGCGCTGCCTGGGGGACCTGGAGCGGGTATGCCAGCACGGCCACTTCGCGCTGGAAGGCCACCTCAATACTGTGAGCGAAATGCTCGCCAGCCTGGGTGAGGCGCACAGCGCCTGGAACACCGCCGCGCTGTTGCGTGAGGAAGAAGGCATCAATGCCCGCTTTGTCGACCTGACCGGCTGGCAGGACAGCGACCACCTCACCCTGGACCAGCGCATCGAGCGCGCGTTCAAGGATATCGACATGGCGACGGAACTGCCGATCGTCACCGGCTATGCCCACACCGCCGAGGGCCTGATGAATACCTTCGCGCGTGGCTACAGCGAGATGACCTTCAGTCGTATCGCGGTAATTACCGAGGCACGCGAGGCCATCATTCACAAGGAATATCACCTGAGCAGTGCCGACCCGCGCCTGGTAGGCGAGGAGCAGGCAGTGCCGATCGGCCGCACCAACTACGATGTGGCGGACCAGCTGGCGAACCTGGGTATGGAGGCAATCCACCCGCGTGCGGCGAAGGGCCTGCGCCAGCAGGAAATCCCCCTGCGCGTGATGAACACCTTCGAGCCCGAGCACCGCGGCACCCTGGTGACCGGTGACTATGTCAGCGAAACCCCCTGTGTCGAGATTATCGCCGGCCGCAAGAACATATACGCGGTGGAGTGTTTCGACCAGGACATGATGGGCCTGATGACCAGCTACGATCGTTCCATCAACGATATCATCGCGCGCTTCAAGGGCAGCGTGGTAACCAAGGACATCAACGCCAATACCATCACCCACTTTATTGCCAATAACCTGAAAACGGTGAAGCGTATCCGCAGCGCCATCTGCGAGAAGTACCCGGATTGTGATATCCAGGTACGCAAGGTGGCCGTGGTATCCGCCATCGGTAGCGACATGAAAGTGCCGGGCATGCTGTCCCGCGCTGTTGCCGCCCTGGCCCGCTCCGGTATCAGCGTGCTGGCGGTCCACCAGTCCATGCGCCAGGTGGATATGCAGTTCGTGATCAACGAGACGGACTACGAGGAAGCGGTGAAGAGCCTGCACCACGCACTGGTCGAGGTCTATGACCACGGCGAGGCGATATGCGCGGCCTGAGTGCATGGCTGATGCTGGCGGCGGCATTACTGCTGCCGCTGGCAGCCAGCGCCCAGCAGGAAGCGCAAACAAGGCAGGAAGAAGAAAAGCAGCAGGCGGCCGAGGAGCATGTCAATAAGCTCCAGGAGCCCCTGTACACGCCGTTTGTCGAGCGCTACGTGCTGGATGAGCTCAAGCAGCTGCGCAAGGAAATGGCGGAGCAGCGGGTGGCGATTACACAGGAAGTGGTGGACCGGCAGATCAACGCCGCCGACAAGGCCATCACCTATGCCACCGACACGGTGACCTATTTCTTTTACCTGATTGCCGGCGTCAGCTCGATGCTGGTAATTGTCGGCTGGACTTCCATCCGGGATATCAAGGAAAAGGTACATAGCCTCGCTACGGATGAAGTGAACAAACTGGTCACACAGTACGAGGAGCGCCTGCGCAGTATCGAGGAGCAGCTCAGTGAAAAGACGCGACATATCGAGCACAACCGCGATGAGATTGAGCTGACCCAGGAAATCCAGTCGCTGTGGTTGCGAGCCGGTCGCGAGCATACTCCCGCGGGCAAGATTGCCGTCTACGACCAGATCCTGGGGTTGCGCCGGGACGATGGCGAGGCGCTGACTTACAAGGCCGACGCCGTGCTGGAACTGGGTGAGCCGCAGTGGGCGATCAACCTGTGCCTGCAGGCGCTGGAAATCGACCCGGAAAACGGCAACGCCTACTACCAGCTGGCCTGTGCCCACGCGAGCCAGGAACAGTGGGAAGAGGCAGTGGCCAACCTGGCGCGGGCGCTGGATATCTCCAGTGCCTACCGGGATGAGGCGATGGATGACCCGGCGCTGGACGGACTGGTTGAGTTTCCACCCTTTGCCGAGCTGATGGGTATCCAGAGTGTCAGTGCCCAGCCCGCGGATACCAGTGCAGCCGCGGCCCGCTCCAGCAGCGCCTGATTGCGATATACGCCCGGTCGATCCACACTGGTCTACCGGGTTTCGCCTCCCGCCCAGGGCCGGGGGCTGATCACCTGACAATAATAACGACCGCAAGGAGTGGCCCGTGTTACTGAGTTTCCTGTTCTTCCTCGCCCTGTTTGCCGCCGTTGGTATCAGCTCATACCTGCGCAGCCGCGGCACCAAACATGACTATTACCTCGCCAGCAGTGACGTGCCGCCATTCCTGGTGGGGCTTTCCGCCGTGGCCACCAATAACAGCGGCTACATGTTTATCGGTGTGATTGGCTACACCTACGCCACCGGCCTCGCCTCAATCTGGCTGATGGTGGGCTGGATCCTGGGCGACTTTCTCGGCTCCATGTGGGTACACCGCTCCCTGTGCCGCGCCACACGCGAGACCGGCGAGAGCAGCTATGCCGGCGTGATCAGCAAGTGGGGCGGCTCCCGTTTCGCCACCTGGCAGCGCCTTGCCGGAGTGCTGGCGCTGATGTTCCTGCTGGCCTACGCCAGTGCCCAGCTGGTGGCCGGCAGCAAGGCGCTGTACGTGCTGCTGGACCTGCCCATCTGGAGTGGTGCGGTGATCGGCGGGGTGATTGTGGCGGCCTACTGCCTGGCGGGTGGTATCCGTGCCTCGATCTGGACCGACGCCGCGCAGTCGATCGTGATGATCGTGGCCATGGGAATCCTGTTGTACGCCGCCACCCAGTCGGTCGGTGGCCTGGGCGCCGCCTGGGACCAGATGGGGCAGGTCGAGGGGTTCCTGAACTGGTATCCGGAAGATATGTTGCTGCCGGGCCTTGCCGGTGGTGTGGTGTTTGCGATCGGCTGGCTGTTTGCAGGCCTGTCGGTAATCGGCCAGCCCCATGTGATGGTGCGGTTTATGGCGCTGCAGGATGAGAACCGCATGGTGCACGCGCGCTGCTGGTATTACCTGTGGTTCACCGCGTTCTATTTCATGGCTACCGGCGTGGGCATGCTGGCGCGGATCATGCTGAGCGACCCGGGCGGCTTCGACGCCGAGCTGGCGCTGCCGATGATGGCCCAGGAACTGCTGCACCCGGTGTTGGTAGGGCTGATCCTGGCGGGTGTGTTCGCAGCCACCATGTCCACCGCAGATTCCCTGGTACTGAGCTGCTCCGCCGCACTCACCCACGACATCATCCCGCACCGGGTCGAGCGCACCTGGATGCTCAAGGCCGCCACCCTGGCAATCACCGTGGCTGCGGTGGGCTGGGCGCTGCTGAACAAGCAGAGTGTGTTCAGCCTGGTGGTGATGTCCTGGTCGGCGCTGGCCTCGGCATTTGCGCCGCTGTTGATCGTGCTGGCCCTCGGCGGACGGCCGTCGCAGCGCGTGTACATCGTCATGAGTGTGGTGGGCCTGGCCACGGCCCTGCTGTGGCGCTATGGGCTGGGCTGGCACAGCCATATCTACGAGGGCATGCCGGGCATCCTCGCCGGCCTTGCGGTCTACGGCGGCAGCCGCCTGCTGGAGCGGGCACCCCTGGCGAGTGAGGCGCGGGCCTGACCGCAAACCGAAGAGCGATGTCCTGAAAGCCCGGCCTGTGCCGGGCTTTTTCGTTTTTGTGCCCTGCCAATCCGGCGTCCCCATGCGTTCGCCAGTACAAGGACGGACACGGTGTCCCCTTACCGCGAGGTTCTGCGAGATAGAGTGCAATCCTGCCAGTCCACAGGGTGCACCGAGGGGGCGTTGGGTAGCGCCCCGGGTTCTTTCCCGTCGTCCTGTATCCCTATGAATACCCTGGCGGTTAGCCGTAGGGGCGGACCTTGTGTCCGCCCATGTATCAGCGGGCACAGGAGGTGCTGGGTGCAGAACCCTGCCGGCAGGCGCATATGCCGCGCACAAAAAAGCCCGGCATGTGCCGGGCTTTCGGGTAATGGATGTAAGCCGTTATCAGATTCAGATACGGATACCTTCCACGTCCAGGATCATCTCCACGGTCTGGGAAGCCGGGCCCAGGTCGTACATGATGCCGAAGTCTTTCAGGGCAAATTCGGTGGTGCCGGTGAAGCCCTGGCGATAGCCGCCCCACGGGTCCTGGCCGCCGCCGACGTGCTCAACGTCGATCACGATCGGCTTGGTCACGCCGTGCAGGGTCAGTTCGCCGCTGAGCTTGCCCTTGCCCTCGCCCACGGGCTCGTAGCTGGTGCTCTTGAAGGTGGCGGTGGGGTATTTTTCCACATACAGGAAGTCCTCGCCGCGCAGGTGCTTGTCGCGCTCGGCGTGGTTGCTGTCGATGCTGGCCACATCGATTTCCACATTGATGGAGGAGTCAGCGGGTTTCTTTTCGTCGTACTCGAAAGAACCGCTGAACTCATCAAAGCGGCCATAGAGCCAGCTGTAGCCCAGGTGCTTGATGCGGAACTGGATAAAGGCGTGGGCGCCCTTGGTGTCGATCTTGTACTCGGCCGCCTGGGCGGTGGCGCCTATCAGGGCGGCGAACAGGAAAATGGCGATTTTCTTCATTGTCGTTCCTCGGTCTTCAGTGATTGGTAGAGTGGTGATTATTTAGTCAGTTCGGCGGTTTCGTTCATACCTGACTCGTTACGGCGCCCGACCGGCGCTGGATTACCGCGCAGGCCCAGCATACGGCGCAGGGTGGCGTCGCGGTCTACAAAGTGATGCTTGAGGGCGGCCAGGGCATGCAGGGCCACCAGCCCCATCAGGGTCCACGCCAGCACCTCGTGTATTTCCCCGGCCAGGTCTTCCTGGTTGGCCAGTCCCTGCAGGGTGGCGGGAACCTCGAACCAGCCAAATACGCTGATGGCACGGCCATCCGCAGTGGAGATCAGGTAGCCGGAAACCATGATGGCCAGCAGCAGCAGGTAGAGACCGCCGTGCGCCGCCCGTGCCGCCAGCGCCTGCCAGCGCGGTGTGCCCGGCACATCCTGGGGGTGCGGATTCATGGCCTTCCACACCAGGCGCAGCAGCAACAGTGCCAGCAGCAGGATGCCAATGCCCTTATGGATCTCCGGGCCCTGGCGATACCAGGGGTCGTAGTAGGACAGCTGGCGCATCCACCAGCCCAGCGCAAACATGCCGATAATTGCCGGGGCCATCAGCCAGTGCAGGGCGATGGCCATCCAGCCGTATTGCTGTTTGCTGTTCCTGGCCGCCACAGGTCTCCTCCCGTTTTACTGGATTTTCTATGGCGTCGGGCGGTTACCGCTTACGGAACCGCACACCAGCCCTGGATGATGAAGTGAGTGTAAATAAATTGCGACGATGCCTTCCAGCGAAAAAAGGCGGAGTAACCTTTCGATTTATTAGAAATGGCTGCTGGCCGGTGTTTGCGGCACTTAGTGTGGCGTACCGCGGAGCCCCTCGCGCTGGGCGGCGTCCAGGACCCGCTCCAGGTCAGCGCGATCCACGCCGGGTGATCGACGCGCCAGCTGGTCTGCCAGCCAGGCGGTGGAATGGTGGTCGCCATCCAGTGCCAGCTGCTCTAGCTGCCAGATGACCCGCAGCAGCAGTGGGGTTTCCAGCACGTGGGTGCCGGCGGCTTCCTGGCCGGAAAAGAGATGGGGTTCCAGCTGCTCCAGGTCTTCCCGGCGCACCACCAGCTCCGCCAGGGTGGGATACCAGCGACTGCTGAAGGGTTCGGGCCTGTGGCGACGGTCAAAAGTGATGCGCAGGCGGTCGCCGTTGGCGTCTTCCAGCAGTGGGGTGTCCTGTTCGAATGCGGGCAGTGCTGGGTGGTGGCGCAGGATATCGGCAATTGCGTGCCAGTCGCTGTGGTCTTCCCCGCACAGTCGCAGTGGGGTGTCGAGGGTGGTCACTTCCGGGCGCCCCATATAGGCCACCTGCTGGCCGGGGCGGTACCAGTACAGGTCCAGCTGGTGCTCCTCGGCCAGGTCGGCCAGGTCGGCGCCGCTGAGCGGCTCCTCCGAGAGGGCGCTCAGGTGATCGACGGCCTGCTGCACGCTGAGCCAGCGCTTGCGGTGAAAATTCTTGTGGGTCGGTGTCACCATTTTCTTCTCCGGTTGCTGTGTACCGGTGCGCGAAATCTTGCTGCAGGACAAAGAATTCTAGCAGCTGGGCGGCACATCCTGCCGTAGTAAAAGGCGCCAGAGGGGCCGTTACAGCCAGCCCTTTATCTTGAAATACAGGTAAGGTGCCACCCCGGCGAGGACCATCAGGCCCAGCGCGAAGGGGTAGCCCAGTTCCCAGTCCACCTCCGGCATGAACTCAAAATTCATGCCGTAGATACTGGCCACCATTGTCGGGGGCAGGAACACCACCGCGGCGATAGAGAAAATCTTGATGATCTGGTTCTGTTCGATGTTGATGAAGCCCTGGGTGGAGTCCATCAGGAAGTTGATCTTGTCGAACAGGAAGCTGGTATGGGCGGAGAGCGTGTCGATATCGCGGATGACATCCCGAAACCGCTCCTGCTGATCGCCATCGATCTGTATATGTCGTTGCAGGAAGGTGATGGAGCGGCGTGTATCCATCAGGCACAACAGGACTTTGCCGTTGCTGTCCTCCACCTTGGCCAGCTGGTCGATGGCATCTTCCAGTTCTGCGGACTCATCCTCCAGAACCATGTAGCTGACTTCCCCCAGCTTCAGGTGGATATCCTCCAGCGCGTCAGCCAGGTTTTCCGCCTTCTGCTCGAACACCTCGACGACCAGCTCCTGCGCACTACGGGCCTCCACGCCGCCACGGCGGGCCCGCATACGCAGCAGGCGAAAATCTGCCAGTTCAGTGTCGCGGACAGTAATCAGCCGGTCCGGCTGCAGGATGAAGGCCACGGTGGACGTGTCGTGGCGACCCTCGCTCTGGGTGAGGAACAGCGAGTGAATGTGCACGCCCGCGGCGTCGATAAAGTAGCGCGCCGAGGCCTCGATTTCCTCCACATCCTCTGATTCCGGCAGTTCAGTCCGCAGCAGCTCCTCCAGCAGCTCCCGCTCCTGTTCTTCCGGCTCCTGGATATCAATCCAGACAGCCTCGGCCAACTGCTTCGGTTCCGGCGGGGTGGCAGCCGCTGCTTCGCTGATTCTGCCGCGCCTGATATCGAAAAGTCTCAGCATTGCCTTGTCCGTGTGGCGATCGGGTTGGAACCATAGTAAAGCAGACTGTCGGGGGGAGCTAACCGCAAGCTGGATACGGTAAGGGCACGGTCTGGAGCCGTGCCCGGTAGCGTCTGTGGTGAGGTTCAGAGCAAGTGGGGAAGTTGTGAGCGTATTTCCTCTGGTGCGCAATGGACCACGTTTTTGCCTGACTCACCGGCGATGGTAGCCCGTGTCGGTGGGTCCAGTTCATCGCGCAGGTTCCCTACCATTTGCGGCTCGGCAATGATGTAGAGTTTCTCATAGCGCCCCTCCTGGCGACCCCGCTCGAGCGCATGGGCCAGCTCCTTTGCGAACCTGCTGCCCGCCCGGTTATGGAGCTCGCGCGGGTTACCCATCCCATGACGCCCTTCGCCCCCGCTGTCGAATGACCGCCCGGGGCCGTCTGAGTAAAGTTCAGTGCCCTTCATGCGTGCTTCCGGGTAGATCATGCCTTCTACTTCGTGGAGGTTCCCCGTGGCATTGGTTGCCTCAAAGAGTCGGGCGTGGGACTGGTTTGCTACGAGCACCCAGGAAATGGCCATGGCAAGTTCCTCGCTAACAGTGTCTTATGCCATTTTAGTTGAACGCGGCGCCATCCAGCTGGGAATAAAAGTATATTCGGAGCGCTCTTTAGACCTCCCCGGCATAGAAGATCCATGTTTTTGGCCTGCAGGAAAGGCCATCCTGTCCCGCTGTTGCCCACGCTGCCGATCAGTTCCTGCAGCCCTACCAATCAATGCCGCTCTCCCTACAATTCGGGCGCAGGGGAGCCTTGCCGGGGTTTTTCCCCGAGAGCGGGTTTCCACCTACCGGCGCAAGTTTGCGGAGGAACTGTTTATGAGCTTGATACCGAGGGGATCACTACTGGATCTCGACAATATATTTGACCAGTGGATGTCTACGGGACGCGCTGGCGGCGAGGGGAAGGAAGGCTTCTTTTCTCCCCGAATCGATATCAGGGAAACCGAGGATAGTTATGAAATCAGTGCAGAAGTGCCCGGGGTGAACAAGGATGATATCAGCGTCACGCTGGAAAATGGCGTGCTCACCATCGAGGCGGAAGTGCACCAGGAAGACAAGGAGGAAAAAGAGGGGCGCGTGATCCGCCAGGAGCGACGCTACGGTAAGTACATGCGCAGTTTCAACCTGGGCACGGATATCAGTGAAGAGGAAATTGATGCGAGTTTCAAGGACGGGGTGCTGACGCTTACGGCGCCCAAGCGCAAGGAGCCCGAGCCCCGTCACCACCGGATTGAAATTCACTAAAGCAAGCGCCGCCCCGCGGCGCTGACTAATCCTGCATATTAACCAGGGGCTGTCGTCCGGTTGTCAATCGGGGGGCGCCCGGGGAGGAGGTTCCCATGAACGTAAAAGAGGCAATGCACGAGGGTGTCACCTGGTGTTCACCGGATACCCCGCTATCAGAAGTGGCAAAAATTCTCCGCGACGAGGATATTGGTGCTGTTCCCATCGGCGAGAATGATCACCTCATTGGTATGGTCACCGACCGGGATATCACGTGCCGGGGCGTGGTGGAGGGTAGCGAGCTTTCCTCGATGACTGCCCGTGACGTGATGACGGAGGGTATCGAGTGGTGCTGGGAAGACGATGATATGCACGAAGCCCTCCACAAAATGGAGTCACTGCAGCTACGCCGGATGCCGGTGATGAACAGCGAGAAGCGTTTGGTCGGCATCCTGAGCCTGGGGGACATTTCCCACTCCCTGGCGCAGAATGAAATCGGTGAGTTTGCAGCGAGCGTATCCGCCCATCACGGCTAGGAGCGCCTGGAACCACATTGCCGGAGCGGCGCTATATGGCCCCAGGATGGATTTAGGGCCGATGAGCGCTCGACTCCGGTGGATTGCATTTAGCGGAGATAGATCGATACCTGCCCCGGCCGGCGAATGTCGCCACCGGGGCGTGTTTTATCCGCTTTTGCCAGCCTTGTGCCCAGTACCGCAACCCGGCCGCCCGGGGCATCGGCTTGGCAGTCGCCGGCTGGCGGGTATAATGCGCGCCGCTTCCGACCGGCTACCCGGCCGGGCGGAATAAATGAGGGACCCTATAAGATGAATGAACAGCAGCTCCGCCAGCGCAGTGGCGAAAAATGTGAGCTATGCGGTGATGGCAGCGAGCTGGGCGTATACAGCGTGCCGCACTCCGAGGGGCGCAGCGACACCGAAATCCTTGTCTGTGGCCGCTGCCGGTCACAGCTGGAGGGGGAGCAGCCCCTCGACAGTGATCACTGGCGCTGCCTGGGCGACAGTATGTGGAGCCAGGTGCCGGCGGTGCAGGTGCAGGCCTGGCGATTGCTGAAGCGGCTCAGCGGCGAAACCTGGGCCCAGGACCTGCTGGATATGCTTTACCTCGATGACGACCTGCGCCACTGGGCCGAGGCGGGCGCTACTGTGGCCGAAAGCGAGCGGGTGGTACAGCGTGACTGTAATGGCGTCGAGCTGCGGGCCGGGGATACGGTCACTGTCATCAAGGACCTGGATGTAAAAGGCACCAGCATTGTTGCCAAGCGCGGCACGGCAGTGCGCGGCATCAGCCTGACCGATAACCCGGAGCAGATCGAGGGGCGCGTCAATGGCCAGCGTATTGTCATCCTGACCAGGTTTGTCAAAAAGACCGGCTAGTGCTCGCGGCTGGATTGTCCGGGGCGGTGATGGGCCTCCTCCAGCACTACCTGCCCCCGGTACATTTTTTTCCGCTGCTGCCGCCGGGGTTGGGACGCATCGTGCAGGGATAGTTCGTCACCATAGATCATGGCGTAAATGTCCCGGTTTTCCTGCAGGATTGGCTGGCCGCGATACAGGCGGGGGGCCGGTTCATCGCCAGTACTAAAAGGCGCGCCGCGCAGTTTTTCCAGTTGCGCAATCATATGCCGCGTGTCCCCGTCCACGGTCTTGTGCTTTGCCCGGGCGAGGTGCTGCTCAAAAGCATATTCTGAGAAGCGGAGGCTGATATCGAATTCCGCCTGCAGCCGTTTGCGCAACTTGCGCAACAGCGTGAGCGCCTCTGCGCTCATCAACCAGTGATGATTGTCCATAGAGGCTGTCCCTTTGGTTGCTGTTGAATATAGTGCGTTCACCCTGAGCTGGAGCAAGTTTCAGGCCAGCATCTGCGCCGTTGCAGCAGTTACAGGAGACTGTGGCCGCTCGCGAACTGATGCGCCCGGCACCCGCACGCTTCAGTACCTGCAGCGACGCTGTGGGTTTATCCAATGGCTCCCTGGAGTGCACCACTGTGGCACAGGCAGCCTGGCGAAGGCGTTAAGTTGTGCACGCATCATTAGTGATTGAATTTACTTCGCCACCGGCACAGTGGTTGCAAGCCCGGGGAGGGCTGTGCCACCGGGTCGGTAAGCGAGAAAAGGACCCCCAGAAGAATCGATGAAACCGAATTACGAAATTCGCAGTGGCGCCCTGGCGGGATTCAACCAGCTGGTGCCCCATCTTGGCGGCGATCCGTCCGTGCTGTTGGCCCGGGTGGGCCTGCCGGAAGACTGTATGCGGCGCCCGGACCTGCTGGTGCCGATTGCCACCCTGTGCCGGTTGCTGAATATCTGCGCGGAAGAGTTGCAGTGCCGGGACTTCGGTGTACGGCTGGCTGCCATGCAGGGGATGCGGATGCTCGGGGCGCTGGGCCAGCTGCTCGATAATGTCGACCTGGAAACCGCACTGTCGGTGACCCAGCGCTATATGGCATTACACAACCAGGCGGAGCACTGGCGTATGCGGGTCGAGGGGGAGCAGCTGATTGCCGAGCGCTACGACCACTTCGAGGGACCCATCGATGCGCGCCAGTACCGGGAGCTCTCCATGGCGGCCTGCTACCGCCTGATGCTGGACCTTGCCGGCAAGGACGTGCGTCCCCGCATGGTGACCTTCCGCCAGCAGCCCGTGGCCGACCCGCAACGGCTCCGGGACTTCTTCCACACGGAGGTATTTTTCGGCCAGGAGCACGACTGCCTGGTGTTTGATGCCGCTATTGCCCGCCGCCCGGTGTGCCCCCCCAGTGGCAGCCTGCTACGGTATTTCCAGGAGTTCACGAGCCAGCTGCTGGCGGAACACCAGGAAAGTGTGGCGGCACAGGTGGAGACGCTGATTCTGCAGACCCTTGGCGCGCAGCGCCACAGCCTGGCCCAGGTGGCCGGCCTGATGGGGATGCCGGCCCGGACCCTGCAGCGGCGGCTCAGTGCCGAGGGCACTTCCTTCAAGCAGCTGGTGCAGGATGCGCGCATGCAGACCGCCCGCTGGCACCTGCGCTCTTCCAGTATCGACATCAACCTGCTGTCTGCCACGCTGGGTTACACCGATATCAGTGCCTTCTCCAAGGCATTTCGCGCCATTCACGGCAAGTCACCGTTACAGTGGCGCAAGCAGCAGCGCGAGTCGGGTTGAATCTGTCGCTCCAGAACCTCAACCATTGCCGGAATGGCGCGCCAAGTCACACGCAGCAAGGGCACAAACGCTTATCGTTATTACCCCGGCAATGAGATATTGTCGGGGTAATGCTGCACATGGATGTGCAGCCGCCGAGCGTAGCGCGGGCGCAAGCCCCTGAAATACAAGAAGATCCACGCATCTTCGCCAGTATTTCATGGGCGCCAAACAAATATTTCAGGACGAAATATTTGTTTGCCAGAATAATAGCTACCCTACCGGTGCGGCAGGTTCCCGCACCGGGGCACCAACTGATAATCACTGCAGGAGCACTCATGAGCGCAGAGCCGATCCAATGCAAGGCCGCCGTGGCCTGGAAGGCGGGGGAGCCGCTTTCCATCGAGACCGTCGAAGTGATGCCGCCGCAAAAGGGCGAGGTCCGCATCAAGCTGGTAGCTACGGGTGTCTGTCATACCGATGCCTTCACGCTTTCCGGCGAGGACCCGGAGGGGAATTTCCCCGCGATTCTCGGTCATGAAGGCGGCGGTATCGTCGAGTCCGTTGGTGAGGGGGTGACCAGTGTGGCGGTCGGGGATCATGTAATCCCGCTCTACACACCGGAATGCGGCGAATGCAAGTTCTGTAAGTCGGGCAAGACCAACCTGTGCCAGAAGATCCGTGATACCCAGGGCAAGGGGCTGATGCCCGATGGTACCTCGCGCTTTTCTGTCGACGGAAAGCCCATCTACCACTACATGGGCACGTCCACTTTTTCCGAGTACACGGTACTGCCGGAAATTGCCCTGGCGAAGGTGAACCCGGAAGCGCCGCTGGAGGAAGTCTGCCTGCTGGGCTGTGGGGTTACCACGGGCATGGGGGCAGTGATGAACACAGCGAAGGTGGAAAAGGGCGCAAGCGTGGCCATCTTCGGCCTGGGCGGCATTGGCCTGTCGGCGGTGATTGGCGCACGTATGGCTGGGGCCGGGCGTATTATCGGTATCGATATCAATACGTCAAAGTTCGACCTGGCGAAAAAGCTCGGGGCCACCGAGTGCATCAACCCGAAAGACTACGACAAGCCCATCCAGGAAGTGATCGTCGAACTTACCGATGGCGGTGTCGACTATTCGTTCGAATGTATCGGCAACGTGGATGTAATGCGCTCGGCGCTGGAGTGCTGCCACAAGGGCTGGGGAGAATCAGTGATTATCGGTGTGGCCGGTGCCGGACAGGAAATCTGCACGCGGCCATTCCAGCTGGTGACCGGCCGAGTCTGGCGCGGGACCGCCTTCGGTGGTGTGAAGGGGCGCTCTGAACTGCCGGATTATGTGGAGCGCTACCTGGCCGGGGAATTCCCGCTGCAGGACTTTATTACCCACACCATGCCGCTGGAAAAAATCAATGAGGCTTTTGACCTGATGCATGAGGGCAAGAGCATCCGCAGCGTCATTCATTTTGAACAGTAACGGGGGCTTCGGTGATGACTCTGGAACGAATCAGCAGCACAAAAGTATTCGATGGCAGGCAAGAACGGTATCGGCATCACTCAGAGACGCTGGACTGTGAAATGCACTTTGCCATCTTCCTGCCGCCACTTGCCGAGCGGATGGAGAAAGCCCAGCGATTTCCGGTTCTGTATTGGCTGTCGGGCCTTACCTGCACGGATGAGAATTTCAGCCAGAAAGCGGGCGCACAGCGTATGGCCGCGGAATTGGGTATTGCACTGGTGATCCCGGATACCAGCCCGCGGGGAGACGCGGTGGCGGACGATGAGGGCTATGACCTGGGCCAGGGGGCAGGTTTCTACCTCAACGCCACGCAGGATCCATGGAAGCGCCATTACCGTATGTATGATTATGTGCTGGAGGAATTGCCGGCGCTGGTGGAGGGCAATTTCCCGCTAACCGGCCGCCGCGCGATCGCCGGGCACTCTATGGGTGGCCACGGCGCCCTGGTACTGGCGCTGCGCAACCCGGGGCGTTTTACCTCGGTCTCGGCGTTCAGCCCGATCAGCAACCCCATCTCCTGTCCCTGGGGCGAAAAAGCGTTCAGTGCCTACCTGGGAGGGGACCGCAGTAGCTGGGAGGAGTACGATGCCACGGTTCTGGTCAGCCGGGCGACAGAGCACCTGCCAATGCTGGTTTCCCAGGGGGAAGACGATGAGTTCCTCGAGACCCAGCTCAAGCCGGACGCCCTGGAGGCCGCTGCAGAGGCGGCGGGGTACCCGGTGAGGATTGACCATCACGCAGGCTACGACCACAGCTACTACTTTATCGCCAGTTTTATCGAGCAACACCTGCGCTTTCATGCGGATTACCTGCTGAAGCCGGACGGATAACCGGCTAGCCTTCCCGCTCGATATGCTCATGGACGGGCCGGCAGTGCCCGCTCCGGTAGGACAGGATTGTGTACGGATCGGTCACGACGGGGCCCGGGCGAAATGGGTGCTATCCTTCGCAAAGCGTGCGGGTAAACTGTTCACGAGACGTCGATGCCTGCCGGGTGGTGTATGGCAGGTCGCCAGGCAGTGCCCGTTCAATTCGCCACCATGGAGCAAGGTCTGATGGCTGCAAGCTACACGTTCAGCTGCGATTGCGGAGCCGTTGAATTTACCGTCGAGGGAGCCCCCAAGGTGCGGGGCTTCTGCCACTGCGCCGATTGCCGCAACTTCCTCAAGGTTCCCTACCACTCGGTGGATGTGTGGGAGAAGGACCAACTGACGGTGAATAAGGGCGAGGACAAACTGGCTGAGTTCCAGCACCCGGAGAAAAAGATGAAACGATTCTTCTGTTCCGAGTGCGGGGATACCCTGTTCAACAGCAACAGTGCCGACTGGCGGGTGGTATCCCAACTGCTGGTGCGCCGCAACAATGACGGAGAGCTGCCCGAGGCCCTGGCGCCCCAGAGTCACTTTTACTACGGCGAGCGCATCGTCGATATCGACGACGACCTGCCCAAAAAAGAATAGTGGGGCGCGCTCACCTGTCACCGGGATTCCCGCACAACCCGCCAGCCCGTACTATCCTGGTGGCGTTTTAGCTTTCGGAGCCCCAGGGGGCGGGGGGCAGTTCGACTTCCTCGCCCAGGTCAAACTCGACCCGGAATTTTCGGCCAGTCGGGCGCGTCAGCTCGTAGGCGAACATTTCGCCCGGGTGAACTTCCATGGCCCAGGTGTTTGTGACCGAGGCATCGAGCCCCTCCCGCTGGAACATGGCGATGGATTCGGCATCCACGGGGAATTCCTGGCGGGTGGCAGTACCTGCACCAGCACTGTCACCACCGTACATGGTGACGGCATCGGCGCTGCCATCCTCGTGGCGATGGTCGTGCTTCAGGCGCAGGCCGCTCTCGGTGCGGGTGAGGATCCAGGTGCGCGAGTGGTCATCGCCCACATGGAAAGGAATGCGCAATTCCTTCCGTGGGGTATCACAGCCGCGTACGTGCATCACCAGAGCCTTGTTGGCAAACGGGTCCGCCTGGTCGGTTGCGGGTTCATTGGCAACGATGCGGCCGGCAAACGCCTTGCCGCAGTATTCGGCGATGCTGGACAGGAACTTGTCCGCGGGCTGCGCAGTCGCCTG
Source organism: Microbulbifer zhoushanensis (assembly GCF_021729055.1). NCBI lineage: Bacteria > Pseudomonadati > Pseudomonadota > Gammaproteobacteria > Cellvibrionales > Microbulbiferaceae > Microbulbifer > Microbulbifer zhoushanensis. The sequence goes on along the minus strand of NZ_JAJSAO010000003.1, from coordinate 166,380 downwards.
CTGCTGTTTATCCGGTGTACAGGCCGAGAGGATCAACAGGGAGCCGGCGATTGCGCCAACAAGTGTTTTCCGGGGGAGCATTTTTATTTTTCCTTTTGCCGTTGTCGTTGTCGTTGTCGTTGCCGGGTGGCTCGGTCAGTCGGTGCTGCTTTCTCCGCTTTCGTCGATGATCTGCTGCAACTGTTGCTCGAATGTGGCGACTTCCTGGGCGCCGCTGATGGCGTACTGGCGATTGAATACGAATAGCGGTACACCCTGCACGCCCTGGCCGGCAATCAGCTGTTCCAGTTCGCGGACCTGGTCGGCATAAGCCTGCTCCTCCAGGACCTGGCGTGCCCGATCCCTGTCCAGCCCCACTTCCCCGGCGGCCTGGACCAGGACTTCGGTATCGCCAACATTCCTGCGCTCGCCGAAAAAATCCTCGAACAGGCGTATGCTGAGTTCATTCTGCTTGCCCTGTTCGGCAGCCCAGTGCAGCAGTTGGTGCGCATTGAAGGTGTTGTACATGCGCATGTCGTCGCTGTAGTTGAAGGTGAAGCCCACGTCTGCACCCAGGTCGGTGAGTCGCTGGCGTGCCTCGATGCTCTCCTGAGGGGTGGTGCCGTATTTCTCTGCCAGGTGCTCGCGCAGGTTCTGGCCTTCGCCTGGCATTTGCGGGTTGAGCTCGAATGGCAGCCACGAAATGGTGGGCTCGATACTGTATTCGAACCGCTCCAGGGCCTGGAGCAGGCGGTAGTAGCCAATGACACACCAGGGGCAGACAACGTCGGAAACTATCTCAATATGTACGGGCAGCTTCTTCATGGGACCTTCAGTTTCTGTGGCGGGGTGTTGGCCCCGCGTATGTCTATTGTTTCATTGTAGTTGGGGGGCATGAGCGGAAATTCAATGGCCGGGCGGGCATCCAGTGGGCTGCACGAACTGTCACATCAGGCCCGCTAGCGGAGGCTTGCCTGGACAACCAGCAATAGGCCGGAGCCCAACAGCAGTCCGCGGCAGCAGAGCATAAACATCCGGTCCTGGATGCGTCCCTGGATATGCCTGCCCAGCCAGGTGCCCAGCAGGGCCACCGGCAGGAGGGCCAGTGATGCCAGGAAGACGTCCGCTCCCCACTCCCCGGTTAGCAGGTAGGGGATCACCTTGATGAGGTTCATAATGCCGAAGAAGATGCCAGCCGTGGCCAGCCATGTCAGCTTCGGTAACTGGCGGGCGATCAGGTAGATATTGACGGGCGGGCCGCCGGCGTGGATCAGTGTACTGGTGAGTCCACTGATTCCCCCCCATAGCCACGCGGCGCCCCTCATGCCGCCGAGTACCGGGGCGAGCCGTTGCCACAGGGCAAAGACGATGGAGATTATGCCAAGGGTCAGCTTGAGGGCCTGCTCGGGCATACTGCCCAGCATCAGGCCGCCAGCGACAATGCCCAGTAGCGCGGCGGGTACCACGGCGCGCAGTTCGGGCCAGCTCGCATGGTGGCGGTAGTACTGGATGGTTTTTACATCCATGACCAGCAGTAGTGGCAGCACCAGGAACACCGCCTGGGGAATGGGCATTACCAGTGCCAGCAGTGGTACTGCCACTACCCCGGCTCCTCCCGCAAAACCGGACTTGGATATTCCGGTCAGCACAACCCCGATGAGGGCCAGCAGCCAGAACAGGGGGTTGCCTGCCAGGGCCTCCATCAACGCCTCTGTTGTCGATTGGCGGGGAGGTCGAACCACAGGGCCTCGATACCGCTTTCCCCGGCGGAGACTTGTCGCTCCCGCCCGATATTCATCCCCAGGCCATCACCGGCCCTTAACTCGATATCGCCGGCACCGGCGCTGCCGCCAATGACGTGCAGGTAGCCGCAGCGCTCGCCTGTGGCGAGCGGTACTGCCTCTCCCGGCTCCAGTCGCAGGCGATAGAGACTGGCATCCTGGTGTATGTGCAGGCTTCCATCGCGCCCGTCAGGAGTCACCAGCGCTGTCAGGGGACCCTGCTGGGGAATGTTCGCCTGTTCGTAGCCCGGTTCAATACCGGTGACTGCGGGTTCGATCCAGATCTGCAGGAAGCGCAGGCTTTCGGTGGGCGATGCGTTGAACTCGGAGTGTTGGATACCGGTGCCCGCCGACATGCGCTGCACTTCCCCGGCCGGCAGCAGGAAGCTGTTGCCCAGGCTGTCGCGGTGCTCAATCGCGCCCTCGAGCACGTAGGATATAATTTCCATATCCCGGTGCCCGTGGGCACCGAAGCCCCGGCCGCCCCTGACCCGGTCATCATTGATTACGCGCAGGACGGAAAATCCCATATGGCGTGGATCGAAATAACTGCCGAAGGAAAATGAGTGGCGGCTATCCAGCCAGCCGAAATTAGCCTGCCCGCGCTCATCCGCTCTTCTCAGGTAGTCCATCGTCTACCTCCTGCCGTAGCCCAATAACAGCGCAATCATAAGCGGCGGGCAGCCGCGGTTAAATCGCATAATTCCTGCAGGTTTGCTGGATTAAATCGAATGGTCTGCTGTACTTGCGGGAGCTGCGTTGATCTTGGTGCTTGCCCTGAGCGTAGGTCGAAAGACGTTTTCCAACAACAGAAGGAGGCATATCCCATGGCGGATCGAAAGGTGCTATTTGTCCTGACCGGTCATGAAAAGCTGGGGGATACCGGGGATAAGACCGGTTTCCACTTGTCAGAGGCGGCACAGCCCTGGAAGGTCCTGCGGGAGGCCGGCTTTCAGGTGGACTTTGCTACCCCGGAGGGAGGTGAGGCCCCGATTGATCCCGGCAGCCTGGATCTCGACGATCCTGTCAATCGCGAATTTACTGAGAGCGAGGACGTGAATGCCAAGCTCAGGCCCACCCCGGCGCTCGGGGACCTGGACCTGGGCAATTATGACGCGCTCTATTTCCCCGGGGGCCACGGCACCATGTGGGATCTCCCGGATCATACTGGAGTGCAGGCCGCCATCCGCGATATGTACGAAGCCGGCAAGGTGGTGGGCGCCGTCTGTCACGGGCCGGCTGCATTCGTGAATGTGAAACTCTCCAATGGCGAATGGCTGGTGGACGGCAAGACCCTGTCGGCTTTCACCGATGAGGAGGAGAGGGCGGTGGAAAAGGACGGGATTGTGCCCTTCCTGCTGGCGTCAAAGCTGAAAGAGCGCGGGGCGAAGCACGAGAAGGCGGACAACTTTGACAAGTCAGTTTCTGTCGACGACCGCCTGGTAACCGGGCAAAACCCCGCATCGGCCCGGGGGGTCGGTGAGGCGATTCGCGAACTGTTGCAGTGAAGCGCTGCCGATTGTGGGCCCGGGCGTAAGCCCGGGTGCTGCACTGGCTCCGGCTTGGCTGGCCGGGGCCGGCCCTATCTCCCTTTCCCTCATAGACCTGTGTGCCGCATACGGGCTGTTCCCTGAAGCGGATGGCGCAGGCTCTCTATCCTGCTTTCGAACATGGTTGGTATTGCGGCAATCCCGGTAATCCATTCCCTGATTTCCATTGATCTCAAATCAATAAGCTGCCTATTTTTCGTTCAGTACCGGTCAGTCTTTAGAGTTCAAGGTAGTTTTGTTGTCTAGTTATTGATCAAGCAATAATCTTTTTGTGATGCACATTTGTCTTTCCTCCACGAATTTGCAAAAATTCGCCGCAAATAAAGGCAATTTGCAGATCGTGATCGCGGTTGCTCCCCTGTCTTATGCTCCATGAAGGGCTCTCAGGCCACTTCAGTGTCGGGGCAGAATTCCAAAAATAATTACATCACTAAATTTTTCAGCGGGATGGAATCGGTTGGTGTCCGTGGGATACCGGCAGTGCGCCTGTAACTGTTGCCTGTGGCCGCGTGGCGGCCTCCGGGAATGCCCCTTATTTGGGGGCAGCGGTTTTCAATGATTGAAATCAACCTCAGGAAAGCAAGGAGAACTTTGTGTTCGAGAAAAATAAACTGCATAGCGCAGTGATCGCCGCCTCAGCGGCGCTGCTGGGCAGTGCGGCCGTCGAGGCAGCACCCAGGCAGATCGAGGAAGTCACAGTGACTGCCACCAAGCGCGCGTCCAGCGCGCAGGATATTCCGGTGACCGTCCAGGCGCTGGGCGAGCAGAACCTGGAAAACCTCAACGTCACCAACTTCGATGACTATATCCGCCATATGCCCAATGTGACCTCTGGCGGTCGCGGGCCGGGCCAGTCATCCATCTATATTCGTGGTATGGCCACCGACACCATCGCCACCCAGCTCTCCCAGGCCAATGGCACCGCGCCGAATGTTGCCCTGTATGTGGACGAGGCACCGGTCAGTGTCGGCGGCCGCAACCTGGATGTCTACGTCACCGATATCGAGCGGGTGGAAGTTCTGAAGGGGCCGCAGGGCACCCTGTTCGGTGCCAGCTCCCAGGCAGGTACCGTACGCCTGATCACCAACAAGCCGGTGATCGACGAGTTCGAGCTGGGCATCGAGGCGGGGCTCGCCACCACCAAGGACGGCGAGATGTCCGACACACTCGAGTCGGTAATAAACCTGCCACTGGTGGATGGCAAGCTGGCTGCCCGTGTTGCCGCTTACCAGTCCAATGAAGGTGGCTACATCGATAATGTGGCCGGCACTTACACCCCGGACCCGGAAGTAAACCCGGCCTGGGCAGGCCTGCCGGTGGAAAGCGCCACCAACGAAGACCTGGTGGAAGAGGACTTCAACGATGCCAGCTACCGCGGTACGCGGATCGGGGTTAAATACCTGATCAACGACAACTGGGAAGCGCTGGTACAGCACACGCACCAGGACCTGGATGCCGATGGTGTTTTCGACCACGACCCGGAAGACGTGGGCGACCTGGAAGTGCAGCGCTACTTTGAGGATTCCCTCGAGGACAGCTTCGATCTCACCAGCTGGACCCTGGAAGGGCGCCTGGCAGCACTCGATGTGGTCTACACCGGTGCCTACCTGGATCGCGAAGTCGAGCAGTCCATGGACTACACCGGCTACAACGATGTCGGTGGTTACGTGGCCTATTACACCTGCGACTATGTCGACAGCTGCTACGACCCCACCAAGGGTTACGTGGGCCTGGTGGAGAACACCCGCACCAGCCATGAGTTGCGCTTCTCCACCCCGGAAGACTATGCCCTGCGCCTGACCGCCGGCGCCTTCTACGAAGACGTGGAGATCCTTGACCGCGGCAACTTTGTCTACAACTCCATCGTTGACCTGGGCTTCCCCCAGAACTATCCGCGCGGCTGGTCCCCGGATACAACCGACCCGAACAAGGCTACCGTCATTGACCCCAGTGCGCGTCCCGCGGGTGTAGCCTTCTTCAACGATATTACCCGCACGGAAGAGCAGCTGGCGTTCTTCGGTGAGCTGTCCTACGACCTGACCGACCAGCTCACCGCAACCGTAGGCGTGCGCCAGTACGATATCGATGTGGAACTGCTGGGTTCCGCCAACTCCTCGTTCGGTAACTCGCCGCTGTTCAGTGAGGGTGTCGACCTGGACCAGTTCGGTGACAACCTGGATTCCAAGTGGGCCGAGGCCGGCGTGGAAACACCGCTCAACGAGAGCGACGTGATTACCAAGTTCACCCTGAGCTACACACCGAACAGCGATGTACTGCTGTACGCTACCTATTCCGAAGGCTTCCGTCCGCCCGCATTCAACCGCGGTGGTGGCAACGGCAACGAGACCACCACGGTGCCGTACACTGTGACCACCGATACCGTGGACAACTACGAAGCCGGCTGGAAGACCAGCCTCTCGGATTACAGCCTGCAGTTCAACGGCAGCATCTACCAGGTGGACTGGTCCAATATCCAGACCTCGGTCTTCGACCCGAGCGTCTACTTCCTGTTCTACCTGGATAATGCCCTGGATGCGCAGATCCGCGGTATCGAGGCGGACGTAACCTGGCTGCCCACGGACAACCTGCAGATTATCGGTGCGCTCTCCTACAATGACACCGAGATCACCAAGGTTCCCGCCAGTGCCGTGAACGTGGCACCGGAAGGCAGCGAGCTGGCCCTGTCCCCGCCCCTGCAGATGAACCTGCGCGCGCGTTACGACTGGACCGTGTCCGGTTTCGATGCCTATTGGCAGGTGGGCGCGCAGTACAGTGATGAGGCCTGGAGCTCCATCGTGGTACAGCCCAACGACCGCTTCCGCCAGGACGCCTACACCACGGTAGACGCCTCTGTCGGCATGCGCGAGATGAACTGGGGTGCCGAGCTGTATGCGGAGAACCTCACTGATGAGCGTGCGGAGCTGTTTATCAATACGCTGGATAACTCCAAGCGCATCACCACCAACCGTCCGCTTACCATGGGCGTGCGGCTGACCTATGACTTCTGATCCCTGATCGGTAAGTCATGACCGGGCTGCCCCTTCCGCGAGCGGGAGGGGCAGCCCTGGTGGACAGCGGATTCGTTTTTGCCTTTGGGGAGAGAAGCGAATCCGTTGCCCATCCGGGCCCAGGATCCACTGACCGCCAACGTTGAGAATTATCCGTGTCCACAGATAGCCAGGCAGCTGATCAACAACCTTCCCCCCGCGGCGGGGCCGACCAGGCAGCCCTCCGGGAAGTTCGTGGCGCCTTGAAACAGCGCGAGTTTACCCGGGCGAAGACCCTGGCGGAAAAGCTTGTGGAAGAATATCCGCAGGATAGCGAGGCCCTGTATATGCTGGCCGCAAGCCGGCGCTACCTGGGCGAACATCGACAGGCACTGGAAACCCTAGAGCAGCTGTTGGCAGTGGATGGCCGCAATGCCCGCGCATACCAGGAGCGTGGGCACAACTTCAGCCAGCTGGAAGATAACACCGCCGCGATCACTGCATACCGGCATGCGGTGGAGCTGAACCCGGCACTGCACGCCAGCTGGAAGGGCCTGGCGCTGGGCCTGCGCCAGGCCGGGGAAGTCGCTGAGGCGGAACACGCGCTGCGTCAGTTCCAGCACCTGCAGAAACTGCCGCCGGAGCTGGCGAGCGCAGCGAGCCTGTTATACGAGCGCAGGCTGTACAAGGCCGAGCAGATCTGCCGCGGCTTTCTCCAGCGCCATCGTCACCACCCGGAGGCCATGCGCCTGTTGGCATTGGTGGGAGCGGAACTGGGCATCCTGGATGATGCCGATTTCCTGCTGGAAAGCTGCCTGGAGCTCTACCCGGACTTCCATCAGGCCCGCTTTGACTATATCGGGATACTGCGCAAGCGACAGAAATTTGCCGCGGCGCTGGCGCAGGCAAAAAAATTGCGTGAGGCCCAGGGTGGTCGCCAGGCGGATATCCTGTTCGCTACCCAGAGCGCCATGGTGGGGGATTACGATACCGCACTCGGGGTCTACGACGAGATCGCCAGGGCAGAGCCGCAGTTGGCCAATATACACCTGCAGCGTGGCCATACCCTGAAGACCATTGGTCGCGCGGAGGAGGCCAACGAGGCCTATCAGGCAGCCTACCGGGCGCGCGAGGACTTTGGCGATGCTTACTGGAGTCTCGCCAATATGAAGACCTATCGCTTTTCCGACGATGAAATCGAGGCCATGCAGCGCCTGCAGTCGCGACCCGACACCGCGCTGGAGGACCGCTACCATCTCTGTTTTGCGCTGGGTAAAGCCCTGGAGGATCGTAAGCAGTTCGCCGACGCGTTCGATTTCTACGAGCAGGGCAACGCATTGAAGCGGCAGGAGTCCCGCTATAGCATCGAGCAGAACCGCCGCGACACGGAACTGCAGATCGAGCACTGTACGCCGGCGTTATTTGCGCGCAACGCCGACAAAGGCTTTCCCGCGCCCGACCCGATATTCATCGTGGGCCTGCCCCGTGCTGGTTCAACGCTGATCGAGCAGATACTCTCTTCTCACTCAGAGGTCGACGGCACTCTCGAACTACACAATGTGATGGCGGCGGCACGACGGCTGGATGGTCGCCGTAGAGCCAGTGAGGTGCCTCGCTACCCGGCGGTGTTGCACGACCTGGATCCGGGGCAACTGCGAGAGCTGGGCGAGCGCTACATAGAGGAGACGCGGATACATCGAGAAGCCGCCCCCCTGTTTATCGACAAAATGCCCAACAACTTTCGCCATATTGGCCTGATCAAGTTGATGCTTCCGAATGCAAAGATTATCGATGCGCGTCGTCACCCAATGGCGTGTTGCTTCAGTGGCTTCAAGCAGCTTTTCGCCGAGGGACAGGAGTTTACCTACGGCCTGGAGACTGTAGGGGAGTATTACCGCGACTACGTGCGCCTGATGGATCACTGGGACCGGGTGCTGCCGGGACAGGTGTTGCGCGTACATTACGAAGCTGTTGTCGATGACCTGGAGGGAGAAGTGCGGCGTATACTGGGATTCTGCGGAATTCCCTTTGAGGAAGCCTGTATCGAATTCCATACGACCCAGCGTGCTGTTCGCACACCAAGTGCGGAACAGGTGCGCCAGCCAATTTACCGCGGCAGTACTGAACAGTGGCGAAACTTCGAGACCGAACTGTCCCCACTGAAGGCGATACTCGCTGATGAAATAGCGCAGTATCCGCATAATTGAATCTTTTGCTTGCCCGTTCGGCGTGGGATCGTGGCGTAGTCTGACTTGAATGGATAGCTGGCGAGTGGGTAACCCGCCTTGCGGGTTACCGGGGCTGGAGTCGCCATGGCTTTCCTGCGATGGCGACTCGCGTGAGTTGTTAGCAGTCAGTATCCTCTGCGTCGGCGCCTTCCTTCACTTCCTCGCAGGCATCCTCCACCGCATTGCCAACATCCTCGACTTTCTCGTCGATCGTTTCACCAACTTCCTCGGCATCGGTATCGCGGTCGCACCCGGCAATGCCAACGCTCAATAAAGTGGCGAAGAAAACCAGTGCCAGTTTCCTGATGATAACCATATTCTCACTCCTAGATTGGTGAACCAGTTTATGTCAGTCAGGCTCTGACAGGTTGCAGGGCCGTTTAGTTCCCGACATTCCCAACGGTTCCGGTTACCGCCGGATAGCCCTTTCCGGAAAAGATGGCGCCCAGTGAATCCCCGCAGGGGGTTGAAAGTGAGCCAGGTAACCCTCAGTACAAAAACAGCAGAATCAATTTCGTTAATCCGTGTTCAAAAAGAGCCTGGGTGTATTGGCCAGGAACCAGGAGCTGGTCGGGCTGTCCCGGATGGGTAGCTGCCCAAGTCGGATTCAACCATTTTTCAGGCAGGGGGGAATATCTTTCCAGATCGTCTCAGTGTGAGGGTGATGGCTGTGCTGCTTGTGCAGCTGCTCCTGTTGTCACCGATTGTCCTGTCGGAGGAAAGCCAGCCTCGACCCGAAGGGCCCGCTGGTGGAGAGACTGCTGCAGGCATGCCGCCTGAATCGGCTGTTTCGGTCGCGCAGGACTCCAACGGTGGCGAGGGTCGCTTGTCCCCGGTGCAGATCGACCGGCTGGTTGAGCTGCTGGAGGATCCCGGGCAACGCAAGCAATTCCTGGGCAACCTGAAGCGGCTGCAGCAGGCCAGCGAGACTTCCCCGGGTGGGGGTGCGCTCAAGATCAGTGATGCCCTTGCGGTCGACGATGTCGCCACCGAGATAGTCCGGGATTATTCGTCATTCCTGAATGGGATTGGTCTCTCTGCGAATCAGGCAGGGAAGCTTCTGCTACTGGCCATTGCCTCGCTAATTCTGTTTATCGGAGTCGCCATCAATAACCGTGTGGCCTCTTTTGTTGACGGAAAGTTACGGCCCGGGCGCCGGCGGCTGGGAATTGCGCGGACACGCTTTTCGGTATTGTTCCAGTTGCAGCGCTGGCTTGGTTACTCTATGGCGGTGATCCTGTTTGGCTATACCGGGGTGGAACTGTTTGGCGGCGTCGTGGGTGAGCTGATTTCCAGGGAGGCGTTGCGCAACCTGGCCCAGGTGACTCTGTCTCTGTTTCTTGTACTCGCCGTGTTCTGTGCACTGTGGGAGACAATCAACGGCGTGATCGAGCACTACTTCGGTGAGCGGATGCTGTCAGCCAACGCCCGGGTGCGAACGCTCGTGCCGTTGATCCGGAACCTGCTCCTGTTTGTACTGACGGTGATGACCGGGTTGGTGTTGCTGTCGGAGTTTGATATCGATGTCATGCCGTTGTTGGCGGGTGCTGGTGTATTCGGTATTGCAATCGGTTTCGGGGCCCAGACCCTGGTCAAGGACTTCCTTACCGGTTTTACGATTCTGCTCGAGGATCTTTTGCAGGTGGAAGATATCGTGACTGTGGGCGGCCGTACCGGTGAGGTCACCAATATTTCGTTGCGAAAAATCGAACTGAGGGCGCTGGATGGTACTGTACACACCATCCCTTTCAGCGAAATTTCCGTGGTCGACAACCTGACCAAGCACTACAGCTATTACATGCTCGAAATTGGTGTGGCCTATCGCGAAGATACCGATGAGGTCATTGATTGCCTGCTCGCAGTGGATAAGGAGCTGCGGCAGAGCGATGAGTTTGGTCCATTGATCCTCGAGCCGCTCGAAGTCCTGGGAGTCGATGCATTCGCGGACAGTGCAGTCGTGATCAAGGCCCGCACCAAGACGCGGGCGCACGAGAAGTGGCGTGTTGGGAGGGAGTTTAACCGCCGCATCAAGCAAAAGTTCGACCGTGAGGGGATTGAGATTCCCTTTCCCCACCAGACGGTTTACTTCGGTGAAGACAAGTCCGGCCAGGCGCCGCCTGCGAAGGTTGAGCTGCGAGAGCGGGTCGGGCGCGATAAGCCGGTTGGTGTCATGGAGGAGGCCGGGAATGGTTGACGGGCAGGCCGGAATCTGTGGTGTGCGATGCGGAGCCTTGAGTGGACGCCTGGCCCGGGATGTCGAGGCTCCCCTCGCGGACGCCTTTCAGTAGTTGGGACTTCCGTTTAGAATCCTTTGCATATGAGATTCTGCCTCAACGTGAAAGAGGCAATCGGGAGCCCCATAAGACTATGAAGAAACAGATTTTGTTGCTGCTTGGCTGCCTTTCGGCCGGGTATTCATCCGCTGATCCGCTTTCGATCGAGAGAATCTTCTCCGATCCCGCCCTGGACGGATCCGCGCCGCGCGCACTGAAGTATTCTCCCGATGGTAGTCGAGTCACTTTCCTGAAGGGACGTGAGGACGATTACAACCGCTACGACCTGTGGGAATACAACCTGCAGGCCGGGAAAACGCGGATGCTGGTCGACTCAGATACGCTGCATCGTGGTGAGGAAGTCCTGTCGGATGAGGAAAAGGCCCGGCGCGAGCGCCAGCGCATCTATGGCAGCGGCATCATGGAGTACACATGGTCCCGGAAAGGGGACTCTCTTCTCTTCCCGCTGGCAGGTGATGTTTTTTATTATGACCTGGCCCGCAAGTCCGCCCGTCGCCTGACCGAGACCGAGGCTTTCGAGACCGATGTACGGGTCTCACCCCAGGGACGTTTTGTTTCCTTTATTCGTGACCAGGACATCTTTATTGTCGATCTGGAGACAGGCCGTGAGCGCCAGCTGACACGGGATGGCGAGGGCCCGGTCAAGAATGGCATGGCGGAATTTGTCGCCCAGGAAGAAATGGATCGCATGACCGGCTACTGGTGGTCGCCTGATGACCGGCATATCGCCTTCCTGCAGGTGGACGAGTCCCCGGTGGATGAGGTTACTCGCAGCGAGATCTATGCAGACCGCATCGATATGATCCAGCAGCGCTATCCCGCAGCCGGTCGCCCCAATGTACTGGTCAAACTGGGAGTGCTGGATGTCAGCAGTGGCGATATCCAGTGGGTCGACCTGGGCGAGAACAGGGATATTTATATTCCGCGGGTGGAGTGGGCGCGCGATGACCTGCTCAGCTATCAATGGCAGGATCGCAGCCAGCAGACGCTTGCCCTGCGCCTGGTGGATATCGGCTCCGGCAAGACGCGTACCCTGCTCGAAGAAAAGAGCGAGACCTGGGTCAACCTGCACGACGACCTGAAATTCCTGCAGGATAGTGACCGTTTTGTCTGGTCCTCCGAGCGCGACGGCTTCCGCCACCTGTACCTGTACAACCTGGACGGGGAGCTGCTGCGCCAGCTCACCCGGGGCGCCTGGTCAGTGGACGCGCTCGAGGCCGTGGATGAGGACAGCGGCAGGGTTTACTTCACCGGTCGTAAAGACACACCGCTGGAGCGCCACTTGTACCGGACCGGGCTTAAGGCTGACTCGCCGATAGAGCGGCTGTCTTCCCGCGCTGGTATGCACAGCGTCACCTTTGCCCGGGATGCCTCGGGTTATATCGACAAGTTCTCCAATATCACCACACCGTCTCAGGTGAGCCTGCACAATTCCGAGGGCCGGCAGGTAACCTGGCTCGAGGAAAATGCGGTGGAGAAAGGACACCCGTTGTATCCGTATATGGAAGACTGGATCGAGCCCGAATTCGGCACTATTGACGCACCGCGGGGCCACCAGCTGTTTTATCGCCTGTATAAGCCGGCGGGATTCGACCCGAAGAAGAAGTACCCGGTAATGGTATACCAGTATGGTGGACCGCATGCCCAGGTGGTCACCAATAGCTGGGACCGACTGTTCAACCAGTATATGGCCCAGCAGGGTTACGTGGTGTTCTCCGTCGATAACCGGGGCTCCGCCAATCGCGGTACCGAGTTTGAAAACCCAATTCACAAGGCGATGGGGTCGGTGGAGGTCGAGGACCAGGTCACCGGGGTGGAATTCCTGCGCTCGCTGCCATATGTCAGTGCAGATCGAATCGGCGTGTTCGGGCATAGCTACGGCGGTTATATGACCCTGATGAATATGTTCAAGGCCGGCGATTATTTCCAGGCAGGGGTCTCGGGGGCACCGGTCACCGACTGGGGGCTTTACGACACCCACTACACCGAGCGTTACATGGGGAATCCCAACAGCGATGCAGAAGCCTATAAGGCATCCTCGGTTTTTCCCTATGTCGATGGCCTCAAGGGTGACCTGCTGATCTACCATGGCATGGCGGACGACAATGTGCTGTTCACCAATACCACTAAACTGATCAAGCTGCTGCAGGATCAGGGCAAGCAGTTTGAGCTGATGACCTACCCGGGCAAGAAGCACAGCCTGCGCGGCAAGCAGACCCGGGTTCACCAGTACACCATGATCCGGGAATTCTTTGATCGCCACTTGAAAGCTGGTGGTTGAAGGCGGAAGTGGCGCAAGGGAGGAATCCGGGCGCCCCTTTTCTTTCACGCATGCTTCCCTTTGCAGATATAAAGCCGGGCACCGCCCGGTTTTTTTATGCCTGGCGAGCTGTCCGCGCTGTTGGGTTGAGAAGAGGTGGGAAAAAATTCTACCTGGCTCCTTATATCGGATTCTTATTCTGCCCTGATGGCCCGGGAATTGGCATGAGCGTGACTAAAAATTCATAAAAGTTTTATTGTTATATCGTTCTGGTAGTACTGCATTAAATTTGGTTATATTCCGTAGATTCCAAACTTCCTCCCGCCTCCCTATCGGGCGCGGGCAGCGTCCTGGCCGGGACCTGCAGGGCTCCGGCGGGCGGGGGAGGTCGTCCAGATCAAGAATAAAACCATGGAACTACGATGACAGGCAGGGCTACCAGGCTACTGCTGGCTGCAGTGTGTTTATTGCTTTCTTTCCCCCTGATGGCGCGGCAGCCCGTGGAGTTCCAGCCCCTGGGCGTCGCCGACGGGCTGGATGTGAAGGTGGTATCGTCCGTCATTGTGGACCGTGGCGGCCTTCTCTGGGCCGGCACCCGTGAAGGGGTTTTTCGTTACGACGGTTACCAGGCCAGGGCACTGCCAGTGGGCCAGGGTGATGCGGGGAGCCTTCCCGACAGCGACATCCGCTCCCTGTATGAGGACAGGCACGGCCATATCTGGGTGGCCAGTAACACTGCGGGGCTCAGCCGTTATGATCCGCAGACGGACAGCTTTCGCCATTTCCGGCACAAGACCGGTGACCCCCATAGCCTCAGTCACGAAAGTGTCTACGGCATGGCAGAAGACGCCAGCGGTCACCTGTGGATCGGCAGCCAGATCGGCCTGAACCGGCTGGACCCCGCCACCGGCATTGTCGAGCGCTTCTTCCACGATCCTGAGGATCCCCGTTCGCTCGCCCACGATTACGTCTATAGCGTGCATGCTGACCGCGCTGGGGACATCTGGGTTGCCACCTTAGGCGGTGGCATCAGTATCCGGCGCGCGGGCCGAGAGGGTTTCGATCATATTGACTTGTCCGACCGGCTGGGAGGCCCGTCCGCGGTCAATGATGTATTCGGGTTGGCCGAGGCGAGCGATGGCTCGATGTACGCGGCAACACGCAATGGGCTGGTGTTTATCAGCCCCGGGGCCGGCGAGGTCAGGCGCATACCGATAGCGCCGGAAAGCAGTGTGGAGGATGTGGTTACCGACCTGGCCTGGGGACCGCGGGGGCGCCTCTGGATGACAACCATGGCCTCCGGGGTACTGGTTTACGATCCTGAAACCGGTGAGATATATCCGGCTAACCCGGCGTCCCCTGGCCAGCCGGGACAGCTACCGCCCCTGCCCCAGTTGAGCCTGGTCATTAGTGGCCAGCGTATTTTTGTCGGTACCTGGGGCAGTGGGGTCTACCTCGCACGGTTGCCTGAAGAGCATTTCGGTTTCCTGAACGCGGATTCCGAGTCGAGCCAACTTCGCAACCGCAATGTCACCGCAGTCTTTGCCGATGGTGACCAGCGTCCGTGGGTGGGTAGCTTTGGTGGTGGACCACAGCCCTTTTCCCCGGGCCGGCAGCGGGCGGAGCAGCTCCACGATGCACCGGAGTTACTGGCACGTGACGGGGTGATTGCCATTACCCGGAGGCACAATGGCGAGCTGGTGGCGGGAACCAATAATGGCCTGTGGTTTCTTTCAGCCGATGGTGAGTCCGCCCAACTGGTCACTGCGGATTCCGGTCGTGGACTGGGGCAGGGATATGTCACCAGCCTGGCCGAGGACGGCCGGGGTGCACTTTGGGTAGGTGTCGGGGGTAGTGGCCTGTTCCGGCTCGCTACGAAGAGCGAGCAGTTTGCGGCCTTTACCCATGACCCGGAGAGGCAGGATTCCCTCAGCGGCAACTATATTTCCGGACTGCTGGAGGTGGGTAAAAACCTGCTCCTGGTTGGTACCCGTTCGAGCGGGCTCAATCTGTGCCAGGTGAATGAATGGTCCTGCCAGCGTTTTACCGTGTCTGATGGCCTGGGGCACCACAATGTCACCGGGATGTATCTCGCGGCAACCGGCGATATCTGGGTGGGTACGAATGGCGGTGGCCTGCATCAGTTTATCCTGTCCGCGGCCGGCCAGCTGCAATTGCAGCGCCGCTGGACCGAGCGGGATGGCCTGCTGAGTGACAATGTGGTGGGCATTGTCGAGGACGACGATGGTTCGCTCTGGATCAGTTCCCGGGAGGGGCTGACACGGCTGCAACCTGCCTCTGGTGCTTTGATCAACCACGTTGCCGAGAGTGGTTTACCGATTACGCATTTTAACGTCCGCGCCGCCGCGCGGGATGCGGATTACCTGTACTTTGGTGGGCTCGGGGGCGTTGTGATGATTCCCTCCGGCACCCCGATGCGGGAGCGGGAACCCAGCGCTGTCAGGATGGTTGAGCTGACCCAGCCCGATGGCCAGGGCGGACTCGATATACAGCCGGCCACCGCACTGAGCAAATATTCGATCGACTGGGGACAAATGTTCTCGGTCTCGTATGCTGTACTGGATTATGCGCGCGGCAGGCACGAGTACCAGTATCGCCTGAGTGAAGAAGCCGACTGGCAGTCCCTCGGCGACCGGCATTTCGTCACCCTGCTGGAGCTGTCGCCCGGCGCTCACCGTCTCAGGATTCGCGGGCGGGACGTCTTTGGCAACTGGAGCGTTTCCCCGGCCCTGGAGCTCGAGGTCATTCCGCCAATCTGGATGACTGCGGAATTTCGCGTCGGTGGTATTTTCCTGTTGCTCATCGGGACCTGGGGCTGGCACCGGCACCGGGTCCGCGGTCTGCGGCGCCGCAATCGCCAGCTGGAGCAGCTGCAACAGGACAAGGACCACGCACTGCAAACAGTGCGGGAGAGTCGTGAGGAGCTATCCCAGGCGCACTCGGGCCTGCGCAACCTGACCCGCAGATTGCAGACTGCCAAGGAAGAACAGCGGCAGGAGATTTCCCGGGAGCTGCACGATGAATTGGGGCAGACCCTTACGGCGACCAAGATCAGCCTGCAGCGGGTAAAGGGCGCCGCCGACCCGCGAGATCAGCAGGGGCTACTCGGCGCTTCCCTCACCATGATCGACAATATGATTGCCCAGGTGCGGAATATCTCCCTGAGCCTGCGGCCGCCGTTGCTCGATGAGGCCGGGCTGGTTGAGGCTTTGCGTGTACACCTTGATTCAGTGAGCGACCGCGCCGGGATACAGATCGAACTGCGGACAGACAGTGAGCTGTCCTGGATTACCGGGGAGTTCCGTACCACCATTTTCCGGCTGGTCCAGGAGGCTGTGAGTAATATCATCCGGCATGCGGGTGCCAGTCGCGTTGACGTCAGGCTGCGGCACGACGGGCAATGCCTGACCGTGGAAATCGAGGACGACGGTTGCGGGTTTGAGCCCCTGGAGGTCTGGACCCGGGCCCGCCGTGGTGAACACCTGGGCCTGCTGGGCATGCTCGAGCGGGTACATGGCGTAGGTGGCGAGATGAATTTTGATTCCAGTCCCGGCGCTGGCTGCCGGGTCACTGCAACAATACCGGGCTGACATATGCAAAAACACCCATTCCCTAACGATAACGCCCGGCGCATCCTGCTGGTGGATGACCACAGTTTGCTGCGTGCGGGTATGCGAGCCCTGCTCGACGATATGACCGGTATCGCGGTGATCGGTGAAAGTGGCGATGGCCTGGAAGCCCTTGAGATGATCCGGAAGGATCCCCCGGATGCGGTTCTCCTGGATGTCTCCCTGCCGGGCATGAACGGGCTCGAGGTGGCTGCACACCTCAGCCAGCACTATCCGGATGTGCGAATCCTGATCCTGTCCATGCATTCGGGTGCAGAGTATGTCGCCCGCGCCCTGAATGCCGGCGCACAGGGTTATTTGTTGAAGGACTCGGCATTCGATGAGCTGGCCGAGGCCCTGAAAGCCCTGTTCGCCGGGCGGGATTACCTATGCGCTGCTATCGATCGCGCCGTGGTGGAGCGTTTTGTCGCCACCGGCGGTGATGCCATTTCTGCTGCGGAGGTGCTGACTCCCCGCCAGCGACAGATCCTGCAGCTGATCGCGGAAGGCCGCGGTCCACGGGAAATTGCCGACAGCCTGAATGTCAGCGTCAAAACGGTGGAGGCCCACCGCGCCCAGCTGATGGACCGGCTGGGTATTCACAATGTGCCGGGCCTGGTGCGGTTTGCCATTCGCACCGGCCTGGTCAACCCCGAGCCCTGAAGCGGATCCGCATTGTTACGGTGCCGGTAACACTGTTATGTGAAGATAGTGCACCACTGGCACACACCTGAGTGAGCAAAAATGTGAATTCAATCACGTGAGCCCCAATATCGGGGAAACCCCGATACACCGCCTTCCAGCCTCTCCTTAACGTGGAATTGTCCCTGGTCGGGACCCATACAGCCCGGCCGCGATGTATACAATAATGAGAGGAAATCAACGTGTTAGGTAAAATCCAACGGTGCCGCAAGCCCCTTGCCGCACTGCTCGCCACACTCGTGGTTACCCTGGTTGCACCGGTAGCCAGCGCCATGAAACTCAAGACCCAGAATCTCACCCAGCTGATCACCAGCTCCGAGGCCATTGTTGCCGGCACCGTGAAAAGTGTGACTGACGGTATCGATGCCGCGGGTATTCCCTATACCGAAGTCACCATCCAGGTGGGTAGCGATGCGAAGGGCCAGATAAAGGAAGGCAGCGAATACACCTTCCGCCAGTTTGGCCTGCTGGAGCCGCGCACCATGGCCAACGGCCACAAGCTGCTGGCAATTTCCCCGGAAGGTTTCCCCCGCTGGAGCGAAGGCGAATACGTAATTGCCTTCATGCACGAAAAAGCCGGCCGCACCGGCCTGCAGACCACCGCCGGCATGGCCCAGGGCAAGTTCAGTGTGATGAACGGAAAGCTGAACAACCAGTTCAATAATGCCGGTCTGTTCGAGGGTGTGGAAATCAACCAGCAACTGCTGAGCTCGGAGCAGCAGAGCATGCTGACTACTCCCGGCGCCGTGGATGCCACCCAGTTCATGGACCTGGTTGGTCGCGCGGTTTCTGAAAACTGGATTGGTACAGGGGAGATGAAGTAATGAAACTGAACAAGCTTACTCTCGCCATTGGCCTGACCGTGGCTGCTGTGTCGGCACAGGCCGCCGGTCCCCTGTACACCACCGATGGGGAAAATCCGCAACCGCTCAAGTGGGACACCAGCAAGGGCCCCATCCCGGTCTACACCGATGGAGGTGAGGCCTTTACCGTGGGCTACGATGGCTCGACATTCCTCAGCATCGACCGTGCCAATGAAATCACGGCCCACGCCTTTGCGAACTGGAGCGACGTGCCCACCTCCACTTTCTCCGCCGAGATTGCCGGCACCATCGAGGAAAAGCTGGGCATTGCCGACGTGACCGGCGAGACCGCCACCGAAATTTACACCAAAGAAAACGGCTACGGCTTCTGGGTCCTGTACGACACTGACGGCTCCATCCTGGAAGACTTCTTCGGCGTACCGAAAGAAGCGGTATTGGGCATTGCTTTCCCCGAGTGGACCGATGGCAACGGCACCATCATCGAGGCGACTGCGGTAATGAACGGCTGGAATGTCTGGGACACCGATACTGAGGGCAACAACGTGGCCGGTGTGTTTACTCACGAATTCGGCCATGCGATCAATCTGTCCCACACTCAGGTTAATGGCCAGCTCGCATACCAGAGCTATACCTACAGCCCCAACTACCCGGGCGTGGCAGGCTGCGACGTGGAGCCGATCCATCGCTGGGATTATCCAGAGGCGTTTGGGGCCAATAATGCCAGCCCGGACATCATCGAGACGATGTTCCCGTTTATTAACCACAGTGGCCGGGCGGGGGCCGAGCAGAGCACTATCGAGCACCCGGATGATGTCGCGGCTATTTCCAATCTGTACCCGAGCGCCGATTACGCCTCCACCACCGGCTCCATTACCGGCGTGCTGCGCCTCAAGGATGGCAAGACCGAGTACAGCGGTATCAACGTCATCGCCCGTAATGTGGACAACCCGCTCTACGATGCGGTTTCCGACATGACCGGTTCGGCCACCCAGGGCAAGGTGGGCCCCGACGGCCGCTTCACCATCCGTAACCTGACTCCGGGCGAGGAATACGTACTGTATCTCGAGCAGATCGACTCGGGTGGCTACCCGACCATGCGCACTCGCCTGCTGTCCCAGGCCGAGTACTGGAACGCGTCAGAAAGCAGCGATCCCCTGGTAGACAACGCCTGTGACGCGACCCCGATCCAGGCGGAAGCCGGTGTGACCAAGGAGGCCGATTTCTATTTCAACGGCTTTGACAAGGGCGTGCAGGTGACCCCGCTGGTTCAGGCCTTTGTGATGGATATGGCCAAGGGTGGCAAGCGCGCTGCCGGCGTCGCGGGCAGAACGGCATTCATGTGGGACGAGAAAAAGGGCTTCAAGGTCCTGCCGCCGGAATTCGTGCCGGCCAACGGTGCCCTGAACCGCAATGGCCAGAAGATGCTGGTACAGAAAGACTTTACTGGCAACGGTATCCAGGAAGCCGCTATCTGGTCTGAAAACGGCGTCACGCCGCTGGGCGACCTGAACGACAACAGCTGCGGCGGTAGCTCAGTCACCGGTTCAACCGCTACCAGCGGCTGGGCGTTGGACGACAAGGGTGACACGGCTGTGGGCATTGCCTACAAGGATATTGATGGCGACGGCAATTGCCAGACCTCCTTCAGTGGTGAGATTGTACCCTTTATCTGGGACAAGACCGGTGGCATGCGCGAGCTGGACACCGACGGCATCGACTGGGATCGCACCCAGTTTATCCGTGCCCATGGTATCTCGGGCAATGGCGAAGTAGTGCTGGGCTCGAATACGCATTTCAAGGCAGTTGCCTGGGTGAATGATGGTGCCATGATCGACTTGCACGGTGCTTTCGGGGCCTACGAGGCCTATGCCAGCAGCTACGACGGCAGCAAGGTGGCGCTCGCAACCAGAGACGGAGTGCAGCTCTGGAACCCGGCCAAAGGCACCGGTGTGGATGCCCTCACCAATATTGGCTCCCTGCGCTGGTGTGAGGATATGCCGTTCTACTACTTCGGTTACAACTACTGCCAGTTACTGACCGAGGAAGAGATCACTGAGGCGGCAGGCCCAATCCCGCTGACTGTCTTCGACATGAGCGATGACGGCAGTGTCGCCATCGGTCGCGCCGGCAACTGGCGTATGGGGCTTGCCGGCGGTATGTGGGTCGAGGGCATTGGCTGGATGCACTTCGCCGACTTCCTGAAGAAACAGGGCGTGGTTGAGATGGACCAGTTGCCACTCGATAACCCGCTCTCCATCAGCGCCTCCGGTACTGAAATTGTCGGTGGCCTTGCGGGCATCTCCTTCTCCTGGAAGGTCGACCTGGACCAGGTATATGTTTGCGAAAACGGTGTCTCTGAGCAGGTCGGTTTCCCCGGTGGGCTGCGTGAGGCAGTTGCCGGTGGTGCGGAAGTTGGCCGCTGTGAGTTCCTGGAACAATAATAACTATTCCTCTCTTTGATTTAGCGGGGCTTTGCCCCGCTTTTTTGCTTTTTTTAGCTTTGTCCCTGTGAGTTCGGGGAGACTGTCAATTTAGGGGATTCCCCTATGTATTGTCTCGGCTGAACGCCGTAACCTTATAACCGTATTTGGATCAACCGATCTGAATCGGCTGAAGGTAGTTCACGATCAAAAACTGGGTGGGCAGGGCCTGCGGTACCCCAAGGCTGCATCAGGGCACCATGTCTCCTGAAAAAAATTGATCGATGTGAATATACAGTTCAGTGATTCCCTTGAGGCATTGATGGCGGGGCTTGTCCCCGCCTTTTTTTTGCCTGGTGCAACTGTCCCCTCCTCGCCGTCGGTTTCCTGCATATGCCGTTGATGGCCAGTAATGTGCCTGAAGGGGCTCGCTTTAATGAAAGACGCGACAATTCTGCGGTGTAGTATGCAGGCGTTTCATGATGGGCTTCCCGTATAGGGGGATATAGGGGATTCCCCTATACAGGCCCGGAATCCATATTTTTATTGTCGATTGATCCAGGTTGTCTGCTGGAGATGTGTCCAATTTAAAATAAGGAATCAAATATGATTGGGAAACTCCAACAGTGTCGCAAGCCAGTTGCTGCACTGATCGCCATGCTTGTGGTGACGCTGGTTGCGCCGGTAGCCAGTGCCATGAAGCTTAAAACCCAGAACCTGACCCAGTTGATAACCAGTTCTGAATCAATTGTTGCCGGCACTGTCATGAGCGTTTCTGACGGTATTGATGCGGCGGGCATTCCCTATACCGAAGTTACGATCCAGGTCGGCAGTGATGCCAAGGGCAAAGTGAAAGAGGGCAGTGAATACACCTTCCGGCAGTTCGGCCTCCTCGAGCCGCACACCGCAGCCAATGGCCACAAGATGCTGGCGATTTCTCCCGAGGGTTTTCCGCGCTGGAATGAGGGCGAATATGTGATCGCCTTTATGCATGAAAAGGCCGGTCGCACCGGACTGCAGACGACGGCTGGCATGGCGCAGGGTAAGTTCAGTGTCATGAACGGCAAGTTGAGCAACCAGTTCAATAATGCAGGCCTGTTTGAGGATGTGGAAATCAACCAGCAGCTCCTGAGCCCGGAGCAGCAGAGCATGCTGACCACCGCCGGTGCCGTGGATGCCGGCCAGTTTATTGACCTGGTGGGTCGGGCGGTTTCGGAAAACTGGATTGGCAAGGGAGACATGAAATAATGAAACTTAACAACCTGACCCTCGCCGTCGGCCTGGCAGTTGCCGCTACTTCTGTGCACGCGGCCGGTCCGCTTTATACGACGGATGGGCAAAACCCCCAGCCACTGAAATGGGATACCAGTAAGGGACCTATCCCGGTATATACCGATGGTGGTGAAGCGTTTACCTTCGACTACGATGCAGAAACCCCGTTTATTACCATCGACCGGGCCAACGAAATTACTGCTCATGCGTTCAGGAACTGGAGTGACGTGCCGACATCCACCTTCGCCGCAGAAATTACCGGGACCATCGAGCAGATGGCCGGTATTGATGACGTTACCGGTGAAAATGCGGCAGAAATCTATACCAAAGAAAACGGCTATGGTTTCTGGGTGCTGTACGATACCGATGGCTCCATCCTGGAGGATTTTTTCGGGGTGCCTAAGGAAGCGGTGCTCGGCATTGCGTTCCCTGAATGGACAGATGGCAATGGCACTATCATTGAGGCCACCGCGGTAATGAACGGCTGGAATGTCTGGGACACGGACGTCGATGGCAATAATGTTGCTGGTGTCTTTACCCATGAATTCGGCCATGCGATCAACCTGTCCCACTCGCAGGTTAATGGCCAGCTGGCATACCAGAGCTATACCTACAGCCCCAACTACCCCGGGGTCCCGGGAT
This sequence comes from Microbulbifer zhoushanensis, assembly GCF_021729055.1. Taxonomy (NCBI): domain Bacteria; kingdom Pseudomonadati; phylum Pseudomonadota; class Gammaproteobacteria; order Cellvibrionales; family Microbulbiferaceae; genus Microbulbifer; species Microbulbifer zhoushanensis. Next base: position 143,812 of record NZ_JAJSAO010000003.1, on the reverse strand, counting down.
GCGATGTCGATCCTGTGCATCGCTGGGATTATCCCGCTTATGCGAATGCGAACAACGCGGACCCGGCAATCATCGAGACCATGTTCCCGTTTATCAACCACAGTGGCCGCGCCGGTGCCGAGCAGAGCACTATCGAGCACCCGGACGACGTGGCGGCGATTTCGAACATTTACCCGACAGCTGATTACGCTTCAAGCACGGGCACCATCAGCGGTGTGTTGCGCCTGAAGGATGGTAAGACCGAGTACAGTGGTATCAACGTGATTGCCCGCAATGTCGACAATCCGCTGTTTGATGCGGTATCCGATATGACTGGTTCCGCCACCCAGGGCAAGGTGGGCCCGGATGGCCGGTTCACCATCCGCAACCTGACCCCGGGGCAGGAATATGTCCTGTACCTGGAACAAATCAATAGCGGTGGCTACCCGACCGCACGTACCAGGCTGCTGTCCCAGCAGGAGTACTGGAACGAGTCAGAAGGTACCGACCCGCTCCAGGATGCAGCCTGTGACGCGACCCCGATAGTCGCGGAAGCCGGTGTCACCCGTGAAGCGGATTTCTACTTCAACGGTTACCAGAAAGGTGTCCAGGTGACCCCGATTGTATCGGCCTTTGTGCTGGATATGGCCAAGAACGGTAAGAAGGGTGCGGGCCTGGCGGGCCAGACAGCTTTCCTGTGGGATGAGGATAAAGGCTTCAAGGTCCTGCCCGCGGATATTGTCCCGGCCAACGGCGCCCTGGACCGCAACGGCCAGAAGATGCTGGTACAGAAGGACTTTACCGGTAATGGCATCCAGGAAGCAGCCATCTGGTCGGAGCAGGGGATTACCCGTCTCGGTGACCTGAACGGCAACAGCTGTGGTGGTGGCTCCCAGACCGGCGTGGCAGCGGTCAGCGGTTGGGCCATGGATGACAAGGGGGAAACCGCGGTGGGGCTCGCCTACAAGGACGTCGACGGAGATGGCTTCTGCCAGCGCTCATTCACCGGTGAAATCGTGCCCTTTATCTGGGACAGGAAGGGCGGCATGCGCGAGCTGGATACCTCCAGTATCGACTGGGGCAGGACCCAGTTTATCCGCGCACAGGGTATCTCCGGTAATGGTGAAGTGGTCCTGGGCCTCGACAGCCACCAGCGTGCCGTGGCCTGGGTAAACGACGGCCCGATCATCAGGCTGCACGATGCGTTTGGTGCACGGGATGCGTACGCATCCAGTTATGACGGCCGCAGGGTTGCCCTGACAACTGCTGATGGTGTGAAGCTATGGGATGCAAGCAAGGGAACCAGCCCGGACGCAGTGACCAATATCGGCTCCCTGCGCTGGTGCGAGGATATGCCGTTCTACTTCTTCGGGCTGAACTACTGTGACGTGCTGAGCGAGGAGGAGATCACCGACGCTGTGGGGCCGGTGCCGCTAAGCGTTTCTGATATGAGCGATGACGGCCGTGTCGCTATCGGTCGTGCAGGAAGCTTTCGTATGGGCCTGGCAGGCGGGCTCTGGGTCGAGGGAATTGGCTGGATGCAGCTCGCTGACTTCCTGAGGAAGCAGGGCGTAGTGGAAATGGATTCCCTGCCGATGAACAACCCGATTTCCATCAGCGCCTCTGGCACTGAAATCATGGGTGGCCTGGCCGGCATACAGTTTTCCTGGAAAATCGACCTGGACCAGGCCTACGTCTGTAACAGTGGCGTTTCCCAGCAGGTTGGTTTCCCCGGCGGGCTCCGTGAGGCGGTGGCCGCGGGTGCCGAAGTGGGCCGCTGCGAGTTTATAGACCAATAACAACCGCTATATTTTCCCTACACCAGGGCGGGGCTTTGCCCCGCCTTTTTTTATTCTGGCGCGGTCTTTTACGGGTCTGTCCCTGCCATTGAAAATAAAGTGCCAGAAGGCGCCTGTCGGCGAGAAGTTGGCCTCTGGGGGCGCGCTGAATTCCTATACTGCAGTCCTCGCAGTTTTCCATACGGATGACAATAAAGAGGAAATGCAGCATGGCGCTCTGGAAACCCGATCCCTCCTTCTACCCCTCCGCCAAAATGGCGATGCAGGCGCCACCGGAACGGCACGCCTACGTGGCGGCGCTGAATACCGGCCGCAATGACCAGCCCGATGGCATCCGGGTGGTGGACCTGGACCCGCACTCGTCCAGTTATGGCGAGGTGGTCCATGCCCTGGACCTGCCGCATCTGGATGATGAGCTGCACCACTTCGGCTGGAATGCCTGCAGCTCCGCCCTGTGTCCCTACGCACCGCACCCGCACCTGGAGCGGCGCTACCTGGTGGTACCGGGAATTCGCAGTTCCCGCCTGTATATCATCGATACCAAACCCGACCCCCGCCGGCCACGGATCACCAAGGTGATCGAGCCGGAGGAAATGATGGCCAAGTCTGGTTACAGCCGGCCCCATACCGTGCACTGTGGCCCGGACGCCATTTATGTCAGTGCCATGGGGTCCGCCAACGGTGATGAGGGCCCGGGTGGTATTTTCCTGCTGGACCATTTCAGCTTCGAGGTGATTGGCCCCTGGGAGCTCGATCGTGGTGACCAGTCGCTGGCCTACGATTTCTGGTGGCACCTGGCACAGGACGTCATGGTGACCAGCGAGTGGGGCACGCCGCGCCAGTTCGAGAACGGGCTGGTACCCGAGGAACTGCTGGGACAGAAGTACGGCCACCGTATTCACTTCTGGGACCTGCGCAAACGCAAGCTCAGCCAGACCATTGACCTGGGCAAGCAGCACCAGATGGTGCTGGAGTTACGCCCCGCGCACGATCCCCGCAAGACCTATGGTTTCGCCGGGGTGGTGGTGAGCACCGAGGACCTGTCCGCATCCATCTGGCTCTGGCACCAGAAAGGCGGCACCTGGCAAATGGACAAGGTGATCACCATCCCGCCGGAACCCGCCGATGCGGATGACCTGCCCCCCGCCCTGAAGGACTTCGGTGCCGTTCCCCCACTGGTGAGCGATATTGACCTGTCCCTGGATGACCGCTTCCTGTATGTCTCCTGCTGGGGGACCGGCGAGCTGCACCAGTATGATGTCTCTGATCCCTTCAAACCGAAGCTGGCCGGCAAGGTGGCTATTGGCGGTATCGTCAACAAGGCCCCGCACCCGAAGTCCGCGGACCCTCTCCTGGGCGGGCCGCAGATGGTGGAGATCAGCCGTGACGGTCGACGGGTCTACTTCACCAATTCCCTTTACAGCACCTGGGACGACCAGTTTTACCCGGACCGGATGGGCGGCTGGATGGTGAAGGTGGATGTAGACCCCGATGGTGGCATCCAGCTGGACCCGGACTTCTTTGTGGATTTCGGGGAAACCCGGGTGCACCAGGTGCGGCTGGAGGGCGGGGACGCCTCCACCGATTCATTCTGCTACCCCTGATGATCGCGTGGTACAGGACATGTTAGGGCCACTGGGGCCCTGGCTGGCAATGCTCGGGTTCGGTGCCTTTCACGGCCTCAACCCGGGGATGGGCTGGCTATTTGCCCTGTCGCTGGGCCTGCAGCAGCAGCGCGAGCGGGTGATCTGGCTGTCACTCCTGCCCATTGCTGCCGGTCACGCCCTGGCGATCTGCCTGGCAGTGGTGCTGGTGCTGCTGGGGTTGCAGGTAGTCTCGCTGACGGCACTGCAGTGGATCACTGCCGGGATGCTGTTGCTCTTTGGCCTCTACAAACTGTTCAATTATTACCGTCACCCACGCTGGGTGGGAATGAAGGTCGGGGCCCGCGACCTGTTCCTGTGGTCTTTCCTGATGGCCACAGCCCATGGTGCCGGGCTGATGGTAGTGCCGGCACTTTTGGGGGTGGCCGGAAGTATGGAGGGTGCCCATGCAGGCCATGCGGGTCATGCTGGAGATGGAACCTCCGGCGGGCTGGTGATGCTGGGAGCGGTGGCGCTGCACACTGGTGCGATGTTGCTGGTGATGGGGGCGACGGCGTGGATTGTCTACCGTAGGTTCGGGCTCGCCATCCTGCGCCAACGCTGGGTTAACTTCGATCTTATCTGGGCGGTGGCATTGCTGGTGGCGGCGGTGATCGCTGCGCTGATGGCCTGGAGCTGACACCGGGGCAGGGCAAGGCCAGTTGTGCTCAGTCCCGCAGCAGGGTGTCCGCAAACGATGGGCGCGCTTCCAGTTGTTCGGATAGGCGGGCCAGCCGGGGAAAGTCGGCCCGCCAGGAAATATCCGGGTGCCGGAAATCCAGGTAGGCCAGTGCTGAACCGAGGCTGATATGGGTCATGGACAGTGCTCCGGGTAGCGTATCGCAGCGCTGTTCCAGCCAGTGCAGGGTGCGGCCCGCCGCATGACTGTAACGATCCCACCAGAAGTCCGAGCGCAATCCCTGTTGGGCGCGGGCATCCTCTACCCGGCGCAGGACCAGGGTATCCATCAACCCCTGGCAGACGCTGTGCAATGTCTGCAGCTGCCAGTCCTCCCCGGATGGCAGGCTCAATCGTCCATCTCCTTCCCCGCGATCCAGGTAGTCACAGATCACCTGGCTGTCCATGATCGATGCGCCACTATCCAGCAGCAGGCAGGGCACTTTGCCGAGCGGGTTGCTGGCGATAAATTCCGGCGGGTTATCAAAAGGGTGGGCCACCTGCTCGCTGACGCGAGACTGTAGTGATTGCTCACGCACAACGATGCGTGTCGCCCGCGCATAGGGCGAAGCATGGGTAATGAAAAGCTTCATGGTCAGTCTGTCCGGTTACTCAGCAGGTCCCTGCAGGTGTGCGCGAGATGGGAAACGCGCACCCTGTGGCAGGCTTCCAGTGTGACGAACAGACTGGCGGTAATCCAGTCGTGATTCAGGGCCGGTGGCCGGCGCTCACTCAGATATGGATATCTTTGTCAGTAATGCGCCGGTAGAGCCGGTCTTTCATGTGGGCGCGCTGGATCTTGAGTTCGTTGAAGTGCTGGTCGCTGGTAGCGACGCCCCTTTCCTCCAGGCCCCGTATCTGTTTATCCAGCTTGTGGTAGGTATCGCTCTGGGTCTTGAAGTCCAGGTCCACCTCGTTGAGCCGGCGGATGGTCCGGGAATGCTCGGGGAAGTCTGCTTCCAGGGTATGGGGGGCAATGGCCATTGGTCGACTCCTGGCTAATTTTTGATCTGCCACAGGAATAATTGTAGTTGCATTGGGTGACAGTGACCGCTCTCAAGTAAAGCTAAATGATAATGGTTTGCAAAAGCGTTTACCCCCTATTATGATGCCGGCCGTAACAACAGGGACACGATAAGGGGAATAGATTGTGAGCACTGATCAGCCTTTGGGTTCGCGCCGCACACTGCTGGCCGCGGCCCTCATAGCGATGAATGGCGCCGCGGCCAGCGGCGCCTGGGCCCAGGAAACCGCGCAATCGCAGGACACTGCGAAAACTGCGCTGGAGCAGGTGGAGGTGACCGGTGAAGAGGAGGATTCGTACCTGCCGGGGGAAATGGATACCGCCACAGGCCTGGGCCTGTCCGGGCTGGAAACGCCACAATCGGTTTCCCTGATCAGCCGGGCAGTGCTGGATGATTTTGCCATCGACAGCCTCAACGAGGCGCTTGAGACTTCCCCCGGCATTATGGTGGAAAGCGTCGAAACCGACCGCACCTACTACACCGCCCGTGGATTTGATATCACCAACTTCCAGTTGGATGGTGTCGGGGTGCCGGCTACCTACGGTAACCAGAATGGTGAGATCGATACTGCCATTTACGAACGAATCGAGGTTGTGCGTGGCGCAAGTGGCCTGATGTCCGGCGCCGGCAACCCCTCCGCCACTATCAATATGGTGCGCAAGCGCCCGCTCGACGAACTGCGCATGGCATTCAGCGGCACGGCCGGCTCCTGGGACAAGCGCCGGGTCGACGCGGATATCAGTGCCCCACTCACTGACTCCCTGCGGGGCCGCTTTGTCGCCGCCACCGAGAGCCGCGACTCCTACCTGGATCGCTATGGCATCGACAAGAATGTCGCCTATGGCGTGCTCGAGCAGGACCTGGGTGCCAGCACCCGGCTCACTGGCGGTATCAGCCACCAGGAAAGCCGGGCCAACAGCCCTCTGTGGGGCGCCTTGCCGCTGCATTACACCGATGGTTCACTCACCGCTTACGACGAGTCTGCCAGCACTTCGGCGGACTGGTCCTGGTGGGACACTGTGGACTCCAGTGCCTTTGTCGAGCTGCAGCACGAATTCAGCAATGGCTGGCAGGCCAGGGCTTACTACACCCATTCAGAAATCGAGGGAGCCAGCGAGCTGTTTTACATGTACAGCCTGCCCGACCCGGTCAACGAAGTGGGGCTGGTCGGGTATGCGAGCGAGTACAACCTGGACGAACAGCAGGACCTCTTCGACCTGCGCCTTAGCGGAAGCTTTACCCTTGCCGGTCGCGAGCACGACGTCGTGTTCGGTTACAACCGGGCCGAAGGCAGTGTGGAGGACAGCTCCCTCTACGACTACACCAATGGCTTCCCGATGGTCGGGGATTTCACCCGGTGGGAAGGAAAAACCCCGGTGAAGCCGGTGTTTACCGACGGCCTGAATGGTAGCGACTGGACCGACGAGCAACAGTCGGTGTATGCCGCCACCCGCCTGAAGTTGACTGAAGCACTGTCACTGATCACCGGCGCCCGTGTGACCGACTGGGACAGTGCGGGTGAGAGTTATGGCGAGGATCACGGTACCAGTGCATCAGGCGAGGTGTTGCCTTACGCCGGGCTGGTCTACACCTTTGCTGACCGGTTCTCTGTGTATGCCAGCCACACAGAAACCTTCATGCCGCAACGGGAGATGGGGGCGGACAAGAATCGCCTGGCTCCGGCCGAGGGTAGCAATGATGAGTTTGGCCTCAAGGGTGAATTCCTTGATGGGCGAGTGAATGCCTCCCTGGCGGTGTTTCGTGCCGAGCACGAAAACGTTGCTGAATCGGCTTACTTCGATACCGAGTTGGGCGCACAGGTTTACGAAGGACGCGACTATGAGAGCCAGGGCTATGAGCTGGAACTGGTCGGCGAAGTAGCACCGGGACTGCACGCTTCCCTGGGCTGGACTGAGCTTGAGATCGAGAACCAGGAAGGGCAGGGGACGCGGAAATTTGTACCCGAGCGTGTACTGCGGGCCTATGCGAATTACCGCCTGCCGACACTGGAGCAGCTGAAGATCGGTGGCGGTATCAACTGGCAGGACGATATCGAGCGTATCACTAACTACGGTGTCACCGTGAAGCAGGATGCCTATGCCACAGTGAATGCGTTTGCCCGTTATTCAGTGAGCGATAACCTGACGGTTTCACTGAATGGCAACAACCTGACTGATGAGAAGTATCTCAACAGCCTCTACTGGGACCAGGCATTCTATGCTGCACCGCGCAACTTCAGCGCTTCTGTCAGCTGGGTGTACTGATAAACCGCAGTATTCCTGAAGTCCGGGATTCAGTCATGGGCGACGGCGCAGGCCGTCGCCCTTCTGTATTTTCAAGGCAGGCAAGGCATGAACAAGATCCTGTTTAAACTCCATAGCTGGATGGCACTGGTTGCGGTGATTCCGCTTCTGGTGATTTGCGTTACCGGTAGCATCCTGGTCTTCAAGCACGAAATTGATACCTTGCTGATGGAGGATCGGGTGCGTGTGGATACGGGCGGGCAGGAGCGCCTGGGACTGGACCACTTGCGCCAGTCCCTGGATGGGCAGTTACCGGATTACGAGGTTGTGGGCTGGGCGCTGTTCCAGGACCGCGGGCGTGCAGACCTTGTGTATGTGATGGAGCACGGCAGCAGCGAGTGGCGCTACGCATTGCTGGACCAGTACAGCGGCAGGGTCCTGGCGGAGCCGGTCGGGCTTACCCATAACCTCACCGACTGGCTACTGGACCTGCACTACACCCTGCTGATGGGGGACTGGGGGATGCTGGTCAGCAGTGTGTTTTCTATCCTGCTGTGCCTGCTCGGGATTACTGGTCTAGTGCTGTATCGCAAGTTCTGGAAGAAATTTTTTACCCTGCGCTGGAATGCGCGATTGATGGTTTACTTTTCCGACCTGCACAAGCTTACCGGAGTGATCGCCTCGCCGGTGCTGCTGATTCTCGGGTTCACGGGCGCCTGGTGGAACATCACCCATTTCGCCCACGAGATGGAGGAGCACGCCGATGGCCACGAGCACTACGTGATGGAGCAGCGCCTTTACAGCGACGAGATATCGCTGCAGGCCCTGCGTGAGGATACGGCGCGCCGGGTAGACGGTTTCGAGGCCACCTATATCACCCTGCCGTGGGAGCCGGGGGTCAATATTACCTTCTGGGGTGATGTGCCTACTGGTAACCCGCTGCTGAGCCAGTATGCCAGCAGCGTTACCTACGATGCCCGGCGCGGGGAGTTCATGGCCAGCGCGGATATCCGGGAGGCCGGCTTCGGGGCAAAGTTTGTCGACAGTTACCGCCGCCTGCACTTCGGGAATTTCGCCGGCCTGCCCAGTCGGGTACTCTGGTGCCTGTTGGGGCTGAGCCCGCTACTCCTTGCCGTCACCGGTCTCTACCTTTGGTTCAGGCGGCGGGAAAAGCGGCGCACCGCCCGGGCCAGGCGACGTGCCCTCCGGGCGGCCGGTGTTCCCCTCAGCCCGGTTCGGGGATAGTGCTGGATTCCACAATCTGCTGGTACAGGTGATCTTTCAGCTGTACCCGCTCTCTCTTCAGTGCGTAAAAGTTTTCGTCGTCCGTGGTTATCCCGGAAGCCTCCAGCCCACGTATCTTTTTATCCAGCTGGTGGTAATGCTCACTCTCCAGCTTGAACTCCAGGTCCTCCCGGTACAGCTGCCTGATCCGGTCTGCGTATTCGGGGAAATCGTGCTCGAGGGTGTGGGCTTCAATGAACGGCATATTGATCTCCTTTTTGCAGCCACCAGCCGGGCCGGGAATTGATAGGGTCCGGCGGCAGTTTATGTCGGTATCATGACCAGTTGGTTCCAAGTCGTGCCAGTGATGCGCGATTTGGTGCCAGTTTTTCTGCAGGCCCGCCCGATTGTCTACCTGGCGGGCGCGTTATTCAGCTTCAATTGCTTACCATGTAATCTGTGACTTGGGAAACCCTGCATAAGTTCATGGCCTCTCTGGCTTTCAGGCAGGTTTCCATTCAAGGCGCAGCCGCGTGGGCTGGTTGCCCCTCAAGCGGCTGCAACGTAGAGTGGAGGCCTGCCTGGGCGCCCCGGAGGGAGACCCTGAAGCGTGCATCTGCGGCGTTGCAGCACTTGCAAAGGGCTACGGCCATTTGCTGCGCGTTGCGTCTTGCATCTACACGCTTCAGGGGCTGCAGGGAGGCCATGGACTCGTTCAGGGGTTCCCAGTCGTCGTAAATATCCCGAATCTTCCCGAGAACATTCGATGAAACTGAATGCTGACTTCAGCCAGCGCGTGGTGATAAAGCCGGAAGACTATCAATGGGCGCCGTCACCGGCCGCGGGCGTGGAAAGGATGATGCTGGACCGTGTTGGCGATGAGGTGGCGCGGGCGACCTCGCTGGTGCGCTACGCGCCGGACAGCGAGTTTCCCGCCCATGAGCATGGTGGCGGCGAGGAAATACTGGTGCTGGAGGGGGAGTTCGCCGACGAGCACGGCACTTACCCCGCTGGCACCTATATCCGCAACCCCATCGGTTCCAGCCACAGTCCGCGCATCGGCAGTGACGGCTGCCTGATTTTCGTCAAACTGCACCAGTTTGACCCGGGGGACACGGTGCAGAAAGTCATTGATACCCGTGCCAGCGAGTGGTTCCCGGGGCTGGTGGAAGGCCTGGCGGTGATGCCCCTGCACGAGTTCCAGGGAGAGCGGGTGGCGCTGGTACGGTGGGCCCCCAATACCCGTTTTCAGCGCCACACCCACCCCGGCGGGGAGGAGATCCTGGTATTGGAGGGCACCTTTCAAGACGAGTTTGGTCGCTATCCGAGGGGAAGCTGGATCAGGAACCCCCACTTCAGCGATCACGCCCCGTTTACAGAAGCAGACGGGGCGCTGATCTACGTCAAGACCGGTCACCTGTGAAGTATGGGGGTGGCGGGGCTGTCCGGCTCGCGCTGCCAGCCCCTAAGCGACGCGTTTTTCCAGCAGCTCGCCAATATACATTTTCAGGTAGGCGATGGTGGCCCGCTTTGCTTCGCTGACCATTTCGTCAGTGATGCGCCCGTAAAGGGTGTAGGAAAGAGACCACAGGGTATCGCTGATGCTGATGGCGACCAGGAAGCGGCTGTTCCAGTCGTTGGAGTCCGGCAGCTGGAATTCCCGCATACAGGAATCGTAGAGGATCTGTGCCAGTCGCTGGTTGTTCGACAGGACCAGGTCGCGAATGGCCCAGCTTCCATCCGGTCCGAAGCGCAGCTTCTGCATGGATTCGTTGGACTGGTAATAGGACAGGGCTCTCTCGCAGACCAGGCATACCATCTCCTGCCAGCTGCTGAACTCGGTTTCTGCCGGCCGAAAAGCCCCTTCGTTAAAGCTGGTATCGAAGTAGCGCTCAGCCAAGGCAGTAATCGCTGCGTCTTTGCTGGGAAAGAAATGATAAATAGAAGCTGTGGGCACCCCGGCGGCATCGCTGAGGTCCGCAAGGGTGATTTCGCTGGCCTCTTTGGCGAAAAGCAGCGCTTCCAGGCTATCCAGTAATTTCTCGTATTTTTCCCGACCATTCCGTCGCTGCGGTCTGCGCGGCATCGCTATGCTGCGCTTGGTCTGGATCAGTTGATCAGTTTCGCTCAATTCCTTGCTCCAGTAGTTCACCTTCAGGCATCCGCTGCCCAACCGGCAGGTATATACCCACGGCAGTTACGCAGAGGAAACAGTGCGCAGGCGCGCCCGGAGTGCACCACGGGCTGTGGGGCTCTCGCGTCGCGAGCACTGGCTTCGAATGGATTCCGGTCAGCGATCAGCTGATGGCCGGATCCCCGGGCGCTCGCAACAGGCGTCGCCCTTCGGTGCTACTTTCTGGATGGAATTGGGGTTTTTTGTTGAGGCATTTAGTTTTAGCGTCCATTGCAATAACAATATTTTTTTAAGGTTTATCCCGTGTGATAACACAGTCGGGATTGTAGGTAGTGGATGCCATGGGCATGCCGCTACCGGTTTCGCTCTTGAGATTATTTTTCTTATATGGCCGCTGCTTATTCTTGTACTTATAGAACGGCTTTTATTATTAGATTATTTCAAGAGCCTGAATGGTATAAACTTTTGTTGGCGTTGGAAAGATCGCTATCATCCTTTTTTTGTGAGCAATGTGGCAGCAATTCAATGAATTTGATGTATGTCTCAAAAAATATATTTCCGGTCGCAAATACTTTATAAGCACCTGCTTAACTCGAACATTTATTCAGCTTGATAATGAACGCCAGCCTGCGGCTCCGGGAGTGCACGGGCATTCAGGCCGACCCTTCGGTAATTTCAATGATTTCAGTGATCGTGCCAGTGGGGCACAGAGCTTGTGCCTGAAAGGGAGCTGGTTGGTGAAGGAGCCGGGAGATTGGCGCGAACCGACATGACTGCGGCCGCGCCGGGCTATCCGGGGCCCTTGTTTGGCCCCGGTTTTTTTCAGTGGTACTTGAGTGCAGTGGCCTTGCCGTGGAAAACCCGGTAGGCCAGGGCCGTATAGGCCAGGATGAGTGGTACGACGATTACGGCGCCTACCAGGATAAAAGTCAGTGATTCAGTGGCACTGGCGGCCTCCCAGATATCGAGCCTGCCGGGGACGATCTCGGGAAAGAAGCTGAAGGCAAGCCCGGTGAAGCAGAGCACGAAGACCGCGACCGTCAGGAAGAAAGGCACACGGCAGTGCCGGTCGTTTTCCTTGGGCAGCCGTTTCAGCAGGCGGTCATTGAACAGGAAAACGGCAAAGCACACGGTCGGTATCAGCAGGACGAACATTACCAGGGGGTAAGTGAACCATCGGTCAAAAACCCCGGGGTTTACCATGGGGTTGACCACCGACACCGCCACTACCCCGAGGAATGTTGCCCGTCCCGCCTGCTGTGTCCAGCGCACGGCACGTTTCTGTAGCTCGCCCTCGGTTTTCATTACCAGCCACGCGCCACCAACATAACTGTAAGCAGCAGTTACGCCGAACGCACTCAACCCGGAGAACAGCAGGGCGTTCCAGTGGGTGTCGAACCCCATCACATACTGCCCCAGCATGTATCCCTGGGCGAGAGTGGTGAGCAGTGAGCCGGCCTTGAAAGTCCGGTCCCAGGTCAGCTTCAGGTCCACCGCCGCCTTGGCGCGGAAGTCGAAGGCGACCCCGCGCATGATCAGTCCAACCAGCATAATCGCCGCAGGGATGTAGAGGTTCATCAGGACCATGCTATGGGCGACAGGGAAAGCGATCAGGAGGATGCCAATGGCCAGCACCAGCCAGGTTTCATTGGCGTCCCAGAAGGGACCAATAGAGGCAATCATGGTGTCACGTTTTAACTCGTCGGCGGAACTCATGGGCAAGAGTATGCCAACCCCCAGGTCATAACCGTCCAGGATGGCGTAGATCAAAATGGCCAGTCCCATCAGGCCGATAAAAATGACTGGTAGCCACTGCGCATAGGTCAGGCTTTCGCTCAGGATCTCGGTATTCATGCTGAACCCTCCTCGGCTGATCCGGGCAGGCTGGTAGTGCTGCCCTCGGCGGACGGGGACTCGGTTTCGAACTCCTCGACTTTGACGGCCTTGAGCGCCATGACTTTAAGCGTATGGATATACGCGTACATCAGGATGACGTATACCGCCAGGTAGAGGGTCAGGGAAAAACCGACGTTCGCGGGCGCCAGGGGCGTCACCGCATCGGCGGTTCTGAGCACGCCGGTAACCAGCCAGGGTTGGCGGCCAATTTCCGTGACATACCAACCGGCAAGGGTCGCCACCCAGCCGGAGAAGGTCATACCTACCAGCACGCGTAGGGTCCAGCGTGGTAGTTCCCCCCGCCTGAGCAGCAGGTAACAGCCGCCCCAGGCGGTGAGCAGCATCAGTATTCCCATTCCCACCATGATGCGAAAGCCGAAAAACACTGGTGCCACTGGCGGGTGATTATCCTTGAATTCGTCCAGGCCGCGGATTTCGCCATCGGCATCATGAGTGAGAATAAGGCTGGCCAAGTGGGGTATCGCGACTTCCAGGTGGTTTGTGCGTTCCTTCTCGTCGGGGATTGCAAACAACAACAGGGGTGCGCCGCGCTCCGTTTCCCAGATACCCTCCATGGCAGCAATTTTCTGTGGCTGGTGCTCAAGGGTGTTCAGGCCGTGCAGGTCGCCAACATAAGCCTGGATTGGTGCCAGCACAGCTGCCATCACCAGTCCGGTCTTGAGTGACAGGCGTGGAGCGAGTTTCTCGTCGCCCCTGAGAATGCGGTACGCGGAAAGCCCGGCGACAAAAAATGCAGCGGTCAGCCCCGAGGCCAGCATCATATGGGTATAACGGTATGGGAAAGATGGATTGAAGATGACCTCGAGCCAGCTGGTGGCATGCACCACGCCGTCCCGTATCTCGAATCCCGCCGGGGTCTGCATCCATGAGTTGAGTGCCAGGATCCAGAATGCGGAGATGGAAGTACCAATCGCCACCACCAGGGCGGATACGGTATGCAGCCAGTTAGGTACCCTATCAATGCCGAAGAGCATGATGCCGAGGAAGGTGGCCTCGAGGAAAAACGCGGTAAGAACTTCATAGCCGAGCAGGGGGCCCGCGATATTTCCCACGGTTTCCATAAAGCCGGGCCAGTTGGTGCCGAACTGGAAGGACATGGTGATGCCGCTGACGACCCCGAGCGCAAATGTCAGCGCGAAGACCTTGACCCAGAAGCGATAGGCGCGCATCCACACTGGATCACCGGTCTGCTGGTGGCGCAGTTTGAAAAAGAACAGTATCCAGGCCAGTGCCATGGTGATGGCGGGAAAGAGAATATGGAAACTGATGTTGGCGGCGAACTGTATCCTTGACAGGACCAGAGTATCTAACATGGCTACCTCGGTAGATGATGGGCACCCCGAGGCTAATAGGATAGATGCTCTGGCGCGCCCGGACGGTAAAAGCGGTCTGCGCGGGGAGGATGTCAGTCCCCGGCGCCGGAAGATCCCCCCTTGAGTTTTTCCCGCAGGTCGAGCAGCCGGCTGAGGCCGGAGCCCATTTTCATCAGCCGCAGGAGGTCATCCTCGCTCAGGCGGCTCAATGTGGTGGCAAATTCATCGAGTAGTTCCAGCAGCGTATAGACCTCCTGCATGCGCTCCTGGGCGCGGACTTCCTCTTCATCCTGGGGATCATTCAGCAGCAGCTGGCGCAACAATGACAGTGTGGGGTCCAGCTCGCGCTTGCGACGCTCCTCGAATACGGTGCGGGCCATATCCCAGATGGATCCGGCGGCGGTAAAGTAATCCTTGCGGTCGCCCGGCCGGTGATGCAATTCCACCAGGCGCCAGGCCTGCAGCTCCTTGAGTCCCATGCTCACATTGCCGCGGCTGATTTTCAGTGCCTCACCGAGTTGGTCCGCATTGAGGGGTTCACTGTGTATCGTCAGTAGGGCCAGCATCTGCCCCACGGTGCGATTGAAGCCCCAGCGACTGCCCATCTCGCCAAAGTGCAGCACGAACGCCTGCGACTGACTGGATAGTTTCATTAGTTTTTAATGTTTCAGAAATTTCTGAAAATTGTAAAGGTAAATTGATGCATGTCAATGGAATTGTCAGTAGGTGGCTGCGGAGTGGGCTCAGAGACCGGCCCGGGCGAGCTCCGGCCAGTTGTCCGGCACGATAAAGCCACGACTTGCCTCGCCAGTATGGTCCAGAGCTGCGACACAGACCGGCCCGCGGGACTCATTCTGCAGGAATCCGGCGGCGATGGCGGCGCAACTGCCCGCACGGTCCACCCGGTAAGCCCGGTCTGCCAGCCAGGCCCGCTTGGGCAGGAGGGCCCAGCGGAAAGGCAGGTTTGCAAAGTGGAACTGGAATTCGTCCACCCGTGCCCACCAGTAACGGCAGGCGGCCGGGTTGATGGCCCGGTGGAGGATTGTCCCGCTGTCTCCCAGGCGGCGGAACAGGCGGCCTGGCATCAGCGCCCACTGGCGGTCTATCTGTATCCCCAGGTCCGCCAGCAGCGTCCGGGCTGCCGGCTGCCGGATCAGGGGCAGCTGGTGCTCGCGCATCCGCGCCAGCTTGATATCCAGTCGGTCGCGCAGGCCCGGCCCCACCCAGAATTCGCCCTGCACCTGCAGGTAGAACTTCACGGCGATTTCCCAGTGCTCGGTGAGCCCGCTCGGCAAGTGATGTACAACGAAATCGAGTTCGCCCAGGGTTCGGCCCCCGGCGCGCAGGGGCAGGTTGCGATGCAGTAAGCGGTAATCGGGGTGTTGCTGGAAGGCGAATGCCCACAGGTTCTCAAAATAGACGCCCAGCCGTGTCGCCGATCCCCGACTGTTATCGCAGGTGATGGAAGTTTCCAGCTGCGGTGCCAGATTGCGGGCCACATCACTGCGGCCAAAGTAGTCGGCCAGCTCGGCCTGCCGTGAAGGCGGCAGCCACGGCAGGCCGAAATCGCTCACGATATGCCCGGCGCCCACTGCCCAGGCGAGGTTGGCCCAGTGATCGGGTGTTACGCCCAACTGCTCTGCAGCCATTGGCTTTCTCTTGTTGCTCTTGCCCGGCGTGTGGCCGGGCATGGATTGTGGATATTGCGGTTGCGAAGATTCCCGGCGCGCAAGCGACACCCTGTGCTAGGGTTTAACCTCCATAACTACATAATAACGAAAGGAGGTATCCGTGGAATCCGGCCCCCTGATTTCGATCGGCCTGCCGATCTCCCTGTTTATCATCATGATCGGTATCGGCATGACCCTCACCGCGAGGGAGTTTCACCAGGTGACGGTGAAGCCTGCGGGACTGATCCTGGGAACGATTGCCCAGATCCTGGTGATGCCTCTGTTCGCCTTCGCGCTATGCTGGCTCCTGAGCCTGCCGCCGGCCATCGCCGTGGGCCTGGTGGTGATCGCCACCTGTCCCGGCGGGACTACCTCCAACCTGTTCACCCTGCTCGCCCGCGGCAATGTGGCCCTGTCCATCGTGCTGACCGTATCTGCCAGCCTGATCACGGTCATGACGCTGCCGGTATTCACCAATTACGCGTTGCAGCTGTTTATGGGCACCGAACGTGAAATCGTGCTGCCATTCGGCCGCACGGTGCTGATGCTATCAGTCATCGTCCTGTTGCCGGTGGTGATCGGTATGCTGGTGCGGGCCTGGAAACCACTGCTGGCTACCCGTGCCGAGGGTGTCGTCAGTATTTTCGGTGGCCTGGTGCTGGCCGTGCTGGTGATTGCCCTGGTGTACGGGATCCGCGACCGCTTCCTCGAGCTGATGGCACAGGCGGGCCCCTCGGCCATCCTGCTGAACCTGGCCGGTGTCGGCCTGGGACTGCTGACCAGTCGCCTCTGTGGGCTGTCCCGGCAAGAGGGGCTGGCGGTGGCCACGGAACTGGGGATCAAGAACGGTACCCTGGGCCTGATGGTGACACTGACCCTGCTGCACTCCAGTGAGATGTCGGTGCCCTCGGCGATCTACGGCGTACTGATGTTCCCGGTCGGTTTCCTGCTGGCGGCATACGGCCGCCGGGTGATTCCGCCAGTCCGCCGCACTGCCCGGGACAAGCCCGGTGAACCTGCGGCCGGTGCGGGTTGATTGAATTTTTACCGGGCAGGGCGCAATAACCACGGCGCATTGCGCCGCTGCCCGGGGCAATGCGCCGTGCTGTCTCAGTCCAGTTGTTCGATGTAGGCCTGCAGGCGCACCGGGTCGGGAATGGTCACACGGCCATACTCGAACTGGACCAGTCCCTGTGCCTCGATGGTTTTCAGTACCCGGTGCAGTCCCTGCCGGGTCATGCCCATCATATTGGCGAGCAGTTCCCTGGTCATGCGGAAGCTTGCTGCGCCATCGGCGCTCTCCACCGGGTTCTGCATCTGTGCCAGGAACAGCAGGCGCCGGGCAATGCGTGCCTCGGTACCGCGCAGTACATCGTCCTGGATAATCGACATGGCTGCCCACAGGCGCCGGCTCACCAGGTCCAGCACCACCGGGTAGGCCCCGGGGTATTGCGCCATCAGCGCGCGCAGCTCCTCACCCCCCACATCCACCACCTGGCTGTCTTCATGCGCCGTCGCGCCGAATACCCGGGGCATCCCCGGGGAAAAAACCGTATCACCAAACCAGGCGCCGCGATCCAGCAGGGCCAGGGTCGCCTCGCGGCCCTCGGCGTTGCCGGAACAGATGCGCACTCGTCCCGCTGCCACGATCGACAGCCGGCTCTGCATGGACCCCGGTGGATAGATTTCCTGCCCGGCGCTGTAGTGCTGCAGGCGGGCGCGTCTGGCCAGGGAACGCCTGGCGGTCTCCGGCAGTCCGGCAAGCAGGGGGCAGGCGTCGAGAAATGGCAGCAGATCAGTCATCCGCCAAGTGTAAACAAGTTGACAGTGTTGCGGCGAGAGGGGTTCCAGAATGTAGCAAGCCAATAACGACAAACACACAGTGATAGAGGGAGATGCACAATGCTGGATTCCATACCGTCCCTGCAGGGCAGGGTAAGCGAGGAAGAATGGCAACTACGTGTCGACCTGGCCGCGGCCTACCGGCTGGTCGCCCATTACGGCTGGGACGAGCTGGTATTCACCCACCTGTCGGCCCGGGTGCCGGGTCCTGAGCACCACTTCCTGATCAATCCCTTCGGGGCCATGTTCGAGGAGATTACCGCGTCCAGCCTGGTGAAGATCGACCTCGATGGGGAGAAGGTGGATGACGGTCCCTTCCCGGTCAATCCCGCCGGTTTCACCATCCACAGTGCCATCCATGAGGCGCGCGAGGATGCGCAGTGTGTCATGCACACCCATACCACTGCGGGGGTGGCGGTAGCGGCGCAGAGCGAGGGTCTGTTGCCGATTTCCCAGCAATCCCTGTTCCCGCTGTCCGGTCTCGCCTATCACGACTACGAGGGGATCGCCGTGCGTGAGGACGAAAAAGCCCGGCTGGTCTCGGACCTGGGCGATGCCAATTTTATGATCCTGCGCAACCACGGGCTGCTGACCTGCGGACCGACCGTAGCCGATACCTTCCTGTCGATGTTTGTCCTGCAGCGTTCCTGTGAGATCCAGGTGGCGGCACTGGCCGGCAACCAGCGCCTCACGCCGGTGCCGCAGCCTATCCTCGACAAGATCCTCGGCGAGGGCGACAGGGTCACCAGCAGCCAGGGTGGTAAGCTGATCTGGCCCGGCCTCCTGCGCAAGCTGGACCGTATCGACCCGAGCTATCGCGACTGAGGCCCGAGTTCATGGAACAAAAAGTACAGGAACATGCCCGGTTCGCCGACATGGAAAACGGCACTGCGGAGGACTGGAAAATAATCGCCGACGCCTTCGGGGATTTTGCCCGGGGGTTACCGGATCGGATCATTGCCCACCTGAAACTGCTGGATGGTGATTTTGGCGGCTTCCCGGTGGATCGCCTGACCCATTGCCTGCAGGCCGCGACACTGGCCTACCGAGACGGCAAGGATGAGGAGTATGTGGTGTGCGCGCTGCTGCACGATATCGGGGACACGCTCGGTAGCTACAACCATGCCGATGTGGCCGCCGTTTTGCTGGAGCCGTTCGTCAGCGAGGCCAACCACTGGATGATCAAGCACCACGCGGTTTTCCAGGGCTACTATTTTTTCCACTACCTGGGCATGGATCGTAACCTGCGCGAGCAGTACCGCGAGCATCCCCATTACCAGCGTACCCTGGAGTTCGTGTCAAAGTACGATGCCCCGGCTTTCGACCGGGAGGCCGAGACCCTGCCGCTGGAATTCTTTGAGCCCATGCTGCGGCGAGTGTTCGCCCAACCGCGGAAATCCCTCTACAAAAAGGCGATGGAAGAAGCCTCCTGACCGATGTCCGTCCGGGGTTGCCGGGCGGCCATTACCTGCTATTTTCCCAGTTCGAACAGGGCCATGGACTCGACGTGTGTGGTCTGCGGGAACATATCCATGACGCCGGCCCTCTGCAGGCGGTAGCCCAGCTTTTCCAGCTCAGCGGCATCGCGGGCCAGGGTTGCGGGGTTGCAGGAGACATAGAGCACCCTGCGCGCCTTGAAGCGGGCCAGTTCCCGTACCACCTCGATCGCGCCGGTGCGCGGCGGGTCGATCAGGATCTTGTCGAAGCCGGCCCTGGCCCAGGGCTTCGCGGTGATATCCCGGGTCAGGTCCGCTGCGTGGAAGGCGACGTTACCCAGGCTGTTTGCTGCCGCATTTTCCCGTCCGCGCGCCAGCAGCGATGCATCCCCCTCTACGCCTACCACCTCTTCGGCATGGCGCGCCAGCGGCAGGGTAAAGTTTCCCAGTCCACAGAACAGGTCCAGCACCCGCTCGCCGGGCTGGATATCCAGCAATTCCACGGCTCGCTCTACCATCTGCCGGTTGATGTCGAAGTTCACCTGGATAAAGTCCAGCGGGTGGAAGCCTATCTCCAGGTTGAATGCCGGCAGCCGGTAATGAAGCCGCTCGATACCGGCCTGCGGCCAAACCCGGTGCACGGTGTCAGGTTCTCCGGGCTGCAGGTAGAGGTGGAAACCTGTTTTCCGGGCCAGTGCCAGCCACAGCTCCAGGTCTTTCTGTGGCAGGGGTTGCTGGTGGCGCAGGACCAGCGCGGTGGCATCCTCGCCGATGGCCACCTCCAGGTGGGTGAAGCCGGCGCGACTCTCACAGGCCCCGATCAGTTGTGTGAGCGCGGGCAGGTGCCGGGCAAAGTCATCCGGCATAATCGGGCATTCGCTGATGGGGGTGAGCTGGTTGGAGCGCTTTTCCCGGAAGCCCAGCACGATGCCGCGGCTGCGCGATGCGCGGATTCCCAGTCGCGCCTTGCGCCGGTAGCCATAGGGAGCCGCAACCAGCGGCGGCAATGTCTCCGGGACACTGATGCCACCGAAGCGCTGTAACTGGTCCAGCAGAATCTGTTGCTTGGCCTGGATCTGCGCCGCCGGTTGCATATGTTGCAGGGCGCAGCCCCCGCAGTCTTCAAAATGCCGGCAGCGCGGTGCACAGCGATTGGCGGAGGCCTCGATCACTTCCACTGCGACGCCCTCGGCAAATTTCGAGCGGCTGGCGGTATAGCTGAGCCGCACGGTTTCCCCCGGCAGCGCGTTGTCCACAAACACGGTTTTGCCACGGACACGGCCGATGCCGCGCACTTCGTGGCTGAGTCGTTCAATTTCCACCGTCGGGGTGCCGGCCGGCAGGCGCGGGCGCCGTCTCTTCATGTTGTATACCGCTGGTTCATTTCCACTGGGGTTGCGGGCGCAATGATAGGCAGCGCATGGGAAGCTGTCACGGTCGTGGATGTGACTGGCCGGGCTGCTCCGGTACACGGGCCAGCAGCAGCCCTCCGGCGACAAATAGCAGGATCAGTGCCAGCATGGAGTAGCGAGCATCCCCGAACCAGGCGCCAAACAGGCCAAACAGGGGCGGGCCAATCAATGCCGCGAATTTTCCCATCAGGTTGTAGAAACCGAAGAACTGGCCGCTCTTTTCCGCGGGAATAAGCTGGGCGTAAAGCGAGCGGCTCAGTGCCTGCACGCCTCCCTGGACCAGTCCGATCAGGACAGCGATGGCAAAGAACTCCCACGGGGACCGGATAAAGGCCCCCCAGCTACAGACGAGGATGTAGACACCCAGGCCGATATAGATGCCGCGCCGGGCACCGATGCGCGCGCCAAGGTAGCCGAAGGCAACAGCGGCCGGGAAACCCACGAACTGCACCAGCAGCAGCGCCAGGATAAGGTGAGAGCGCTCGAACCCCAGGGCGCGTCCATAGGCCACCGCCATCCTGATTACTGTGCCGACCCCGTCAATGTACAGCCAGTAAGCCAGCAGGAATAAGGCCACCGGCCGGTAATCCGGTAGCATGCGCATTGTGATACGCAGCTGGGTGATGGCCTGGCGCCAGGCTGGCTCGTTGCCGCCGGCGAGCGGTTCCGGTTCCGGAACCCACAGTAGTAGAGGCAGGGAGAACAGCGCCCACCAGAGTGCGGTCACCACAAATGCGGCCAGCGCCGCGGCGGTGCTGTCGCTAAAGCCAAACAGTTGTGGCTGCAGTGCCGCCGCAACGCAGCCGAGATAGAGCAGCCCGCCCCCCAGGTAACCGAGCCCGAACCCCAGCCCGGATACCGTATGCCAGCGCGATGGCGGCGCTACATACACCAGCAGGGAGTCGTAGAGGAGGTTACTGCCGAGAAAACCGACCGTGGCACAGACGAACAGCAGCGATGCCGCCAACCACTCGCCACCGGGGACCGAGCCGAGTAGCGCGGTCGCCAGCATGCCACACAGAGCGAACAGAAACAGCAGGCGCTTGTGCGCACCGGCGCGATCCGCCACTGCCCCCAGGAACGGGGCGGTGACGGCAATCACCAGCGAGGCCGCGGCGTTGGTCCAGCCCAGGCGCAGGTTTGCCGCCTCGGCAGTGACGCTGGCGTTCCAGTAATCCTGGAACAGGAGGGGGAAAAAGCCGGCCAGCACCACAGTGGCGAAAGCGGAATTGGCCCAGTCGTAAAACGCCCAGCTCCAGACCCGGCGCCGATCGCTGGCGAGGGGTGGCTGACTGGCCACAGGCACAATTAACCCCGCATCACCACTTGAGCCGAAGGCCTACTATTATCGCGGTGCTGACACTGTCACCGAAGTTTTCCAGGCTACTGGACAGGTTGAGTTCGCCGTAGACCGAGCAATGATCACCGCACTCTTCGTAGGAGGCTCCCATTGCCAGGGTCCCATACCAGTCGTCCGGTTCCTGCTCCAGCAGGGTTTCCGATACGGTCACCCCGGTTTCGTCACCGATGTTGTAGATGACACTGGGCGTAAAATATAGGCTGTAGCGCTCCAGCTCCCGAGTTCCGAACATATCAGTGCCGGCCTTGCGGCGCGACACCCGCTCCTCGAAGGCGGCGCCCAGTCGGATACTGAAGCCGCCATTGTCGACATCGGTGACGTGCACATCGTACACATCGCGAAAATCGTCGGCGTCCTCGTTGCTGTAATTCATCTGTAGTTGCGGGGTGACGGAATAGTGGTCGCATAGCTTGAAGCTACGGCCTGCCTCGACGGAAAACCCGTACCCTAATGCATCGCGATCCTCGGGCAGCTGCCGCAGTCCCCGGGCACGGAGGTCAGACTGGAACCAGTTTAAGTAGAGCTGGGAGTCGGCATAGGTGCCGTCGGTCCCATACCAGGTGAAAGTGCCGGTAACACCGAACTGTTCAGTGTCGATGTTACCGTTACCAAAAAAAGACGTGACGTCGGTGTCAGCTTCACCGTAATGCAGGGCAATGCCGGCGATGGGAGCGCGACCGTAAATACTGTAGTGAAGCGGGGCATCGAAACCCAGTTGGACCAGCCAGCGATCCTGCTCCCATTCGCTGGACGTGGTGGAGAAACCCGGCAACTCGTCCGTGTAGCGTGCCTCAGCGCGGATCCACGGACCGCCACCGTCGATGGTGCGCTCGAGTGAGTCCACGTAATCGCAGCTTCCCACATCCCAGTGGCTGGTGCCCATCCAGAAGCGATTGCCCAGTCGCTGGCGCAGGGTCGGTGCGCGGTTAAGCGAGCGCAGCACCTGGGCATAGGATTCATAGATCACGGCGCCGGGCTGCCAGCGCGACCGCTCCTCTACCGAGCTGCCGCGGGGAAATTCCAGGGATGAGCGCAGGTACCAGTTGCCATCCTGTGGATCCGACAGGGCATTGTGATGCAGGGTATAACCGTAGGCTCCGGCAATCACCGCCGGCGGACCGTCGCGGCTGACGTAGTCGCCGTCCAGTACCAGTGCATCACCGGGGGAATCCCCCCCTACCTCAACGATACGAATACCGTCACCTGTGGTCAGGGCACCCAGCCCGCCGAGATTCTTGACCCGTACCGTGGTGCGGCCGGAAAGGCTGTTTTCGATGCGTAGCAGGTCGGCTGCGGATGTATCGGTATTGAGTTGTGCATCGAACCACAGGCGACCATTGCGGCCGACGAAGCTGCCGTAATCACCGTCACTGTTGCGTACCACTGAAACGATATCGTAACGATCATTCTGCAGGTTCACGGTACCCGCATTGGCAATGTTGCCGATCAGTGTGAATTCGGCGGGATCGAATTCCACCAGCCCGCCCCAGAAGACATCCAGCCCCAGGTGGTTTCCGTCGACAAAGCCACCGCCCACCTCCAGACTGCCGACAAAGATCATCTTGGAACTGCCCTGTACGCCGATGCGCTCCCAGTTGCGCAGCAGGCTGCCATCCACGGTGTGGTCGAGCTTGAAAAGCAGGAAGTCGATATCGCCATCTTCAGCGCTGTAATCGTCGCCACCATCGAGCACCGCCTCGCCCTCGTAGGCGTAGGCATCCATCTCCAGTGTGTCGGAGCCCGTACCACCGCGGAACTCGAAGATTACCCCCTCATCCCAGTAAAAGAAGTCGTCACCGGCACCAGCGTCCAGAAATTCATAGATCAGGCCGCCGTCGAGAAGGATGTTGTCGTTTCCGTCACCGGTATGGACCCTGAATGCGAGTCCATCGAGCACCTCGACGGTGTCATCCCCGGCGCCGGTATCGATGCCGCCGCCATCGAGGAAGTCGCCCACATCGGAAGCGCGGCTGTTGAGGATAACGGTATCGCGACCGGCGCCAGTGAGCACGCTGCCCTCGATCACCGCTCCCAGTATATTGACCTGGTCGTCCCCGTCCCCGGCATCCACGGTGTTAATGGTGCCGCCCAGCAGGTCCAGGGTGTCATTTCCCTGCAGGGAGGAAACGTCGGCACCCTCGGCATCATTTTCCTCGTCGCAGGTGATCAGGTCGGGTCCGGCGGTGCCGATATTACCGGGGGTGCAGGTAGCCCAACTGCCCTGTGTTGCGGCGATCAGTCCCAGTGCCAGCAGCGACTGGCTGAAAAAACGGGGCACCCGGGAATCCCGCTTGCCTGGTGGAATGCCTTGTGCCGGTTGGGTTTGCTCGATCACCGATATACCTGTCGTTATGTGGATTCCGGGGCGCCGTTGGGAGCAGGCGTTGCGTGGACGCTGGAACGTGGGTCCGGATGATCCCTAGAATTTGTAACCGATCGCGAAATTCACCACCCAGGGGTCGTAGTCAAAGTCGGAGTAGAGACGGTTGTTGCCGCGCCGGGTGCGGTAGCGGACGACGGCGTTGGTGTCCGACTCGAAGTAGATCACAGCGAGGTTCAGCAGCAGCGGTACGTCCCTCATCGGTGTGTAATCCACACCCAGCTGTCCTGCGGCCCCCCAGGAATGGCCGAGGGTCAGGGTGGCGGGTCCGGTCGCGAGTCCCTCATCCACCAGGTAATTGGCGAAGTCCTCGTCGAGACGGTCGTCGTGGTAATCGGTGTAATTGACGCCCAGGCCAATGTAAGGACGTGCCAGGCAGGAGGCGTCCAGTGGATACCAGTTTAAGAAGGCGTTGGAGGAGGTCGCCTCAAATTTGCCCAGGTCAATGGAGTTCCTGCCCGGGTATACATAGAAGTTACTCAGGTTAACGTCATACTCCGCCCCGTCGATATACATCAGCTCGATACCCCAGTGCTCCATGGGGCGCCAGGCGGCAGAGATATGCCAGGTGGTCTCGCTGTCGAACTCCCAGCGTGTCCGGTACAGGTCGAATGACTGGAGTACTGCAAACTTGAGCTGGCTGGAGCGATCCTCGGGGTGAATATAGGAGCCGCCCACACGGACCAGGAAATCTCCCCAGTCGATACGGTGCCATTCCTCCGGCCGCTCGGGGATGGTGTATTCCCCCGACGGTCCGGCATTGGCCCCCAGGGGGGGCAGGAGAATGGCAGCGAGCAGGGCATGGCAAATTTTCATTACGGGCTCCATCCGGGGAACGTCAGACTTATTGGTTTCCGGCCGGGTGCGCGCAGCCCGATTCACGATTGCCTGGATCTTGCGGGTACCGGTGGTTTGTCGATCAGTTTGTTCCGGTCAGGCAATGGACTGCCGCCACTGAACATTTACATTAGCACGCGGATTTCACCCTGCAGGTTACGGGAGGAATCCCGCGCTGCCAGTTGCAGGGGAGAACAGACGGGAGGGATCTGCCGGCGGGCCGGCAATAAAAAAGCCCCGCAGGGCGGGGCTTTGGGGTTGCGTTGCTCCGGTGCTTACCAGATCGTGACGCGGTCCTCTTCCGGCAGGTACATCTTGTCGCCCTCTTTCACCTCAAATGCGGTGTAGAAGCCGGAGATGTTCGGCAGTACGCCCAGCACCCGGTACTTCTTCGGGGAATGCGGGTCGGTTTTCAGTCGGTTGCGCAGTGCCTCGTCCCGGGTCTTGCCGCGCCATACCTGGGCCCAGCCCATGAACAGGCGCTGGTCGCCGGTAAAGCCGTCGATCACCGGTGCTTCTTTACCCTCCAGCGACATTTTGTAGGCCTTGTGGGCAATACCCAGGCCGGACAGGTCGCCGATGTTTTCACCGAGTGTCAGTTCACCGTTGATGTGGTCGCCCTCGAGGGGTTCGAATGAATTGTACTGGTCGACCAGTTTACCGGTGAGCTGCTCAAAGTTGGCGCGATCACTGTCGGTCCACCAGTTATTCAGGTAACCCTGGCCGTCGTACTTGCTGCCCTTGTCGTCGAAGCCGTGGCCGATTTCATGGCCGATCACGGCACCGATGCCACCGTAGTTGACGGCGTCCTCAGCTTCCATGTTGAAGAAGGGCGGCTGCAGGATGGCGGCCGGGAACACGATCTCGTTCATCGGTGGGTTGTAGTAGGCATTCACCCGCTGCGGGTTCATATGCCACTCACCGCGATCGATAGGCTGGCCCAGCTTGCCGCGCTCGTAGGCGTTCTCGAATGCGCGCGCTGCCATAACGTTGCCCACCAGGTCGTCGGGCCTGACTTCCAGGGCGCTGTAGTCGCGCCACTCATCCGGGTAACCGATCTTGGTGGTGAAGTTTGCCAGCTTGTCCAGGGCCTGCTTCTTGGTTTCCTCGCTCATCCAGTTGAGGGATTCGATGGAATCGCGGTATGCGGCCTTGAGGTTGTCCACCAGTTCCAGCATACGAGCCTTGGCTTCCGGCGGGAAATGCTTCTCCACGTAACGCTTGCCCACCAGTTCGCCTGCGGTACCGTTTACGAACTGTACGCCGCGCTTCCAGCGCGGTTCCATTTCAGTTACCCCGCGCACCGCCGTGCCGTAGAAATCAAACCGGGCCTGTGCCAGTTCGCCGTGCATGTAAGGAGCCACGGAGGTCAGCAGTTTGATCTTCAGGTAGCGCTTCCAGGTGGCCAGGTCGGTGTCGGCAATCACCTGGTTGGCAGCTGCGAAATAGTCGGGCTGGCCGACAATCACGCTGTCGAGTCCTGCCAGGCTCGCTTCCGGGAGGTAGGCCTCCCAGTTGATCGCCGGCATAAGCTCGGCCAGTTCCGCCAGGGTCTTCTTGTTGTAGGTCTTGTCCGGGTCGCGGTTGTCGACGCGCGTCCACTGGTGCTCCGCGAGGCTCTTCTCCAGCTGGTAGATGGTCTCGGCACGGGCCTCAGCCTCGGCCAGGCCGGCGATCTGCTGGACCTTCACCAGGTAGTCCCGGTAGGCCTGTTGCAGTTTCTGGCCCTTCTCGCTGTCGTCAAAGTAAGAGTCACGATCGGGCATGCCCAGGCCGGATTGCCAGAAATAGGCGGTGTAGGACTCGACGTCCTTCACGTCCTGGTTGATGAACACACCGAACGGAGCATCGAAACCGATACTGTCGGCGTAGGCAAAGTAGCGGGCCAGCTGGTCGCGATTCTCGATCGCATCGATCCTGGCCAGCTCGCCGGCGATCGCCTGCATGCCCAGTTTCTCCACGCGTTCTTCATCCATAAAGCTGTTAAAGAGCGCGCCAATCTTCTTGGCCTCCGGCGTTTCCGCATGCTGTCCGGCTTCCTCGATCAGGGCCTTGACCCGTTCGGTGCTCAGTTCGGCCAGCTGGTCGAAGGTACCCCAGCGGGACTTGTCGGCAGGAATCTCGGTCTTCTCCATCCAGCCGCCATTGACGTAGGCGAAGAAGTCGTCCTGTGGGCGGACTTCGGTGTTCATGGCTGCCAGGTCAATACCGGAGCCGAGTTCGGCTTGCCGGGAGGTCGTTGTCTCGGCGACAGCCTGCGCCCCTTCGGTGGCGGCCTGCTGCCCGGAGGTGGTGCTCTCCGGCTTGGAGCAGCCGGCTACCGCGCCGGCAATGGCGAGTGAAAGAATCAGTTTTTTCATACTACGGCCTTTCTCGGTCTAGTTATTCCGGTCGGATAGTAAACTTTGGCGTCACAGGCGGGCAACCGGCCTGCGGCCAGCAGTAGCCCCTGAGCGATGTGCAGAGGTGGTTCGGCTGAAGGCGGGGGAATGAAAAAGCCCCGCACGGGGCGGGGCTCTGGAGATGTGTGAGGCCTGCTGACCTGTCAGTCCGGCAGCCGGAAGGTGATCGGCACGGAGAACTCGTAGTCGTTCTTGGCCAGTGCCGGCGGTACCTTGGGGTAGGGCGACGCGGACTTGATCGCCGATACCGCCGCCCGGTTGAGGTCGTTGAAGCGGGATGCCTGGACAGTCTGGACATCGCGTACGCGCCCCGCCGGGTCGATGGTGACGCGGATACGAATGCTGCCTTCCTGGTTCCGTTCCAGTGCCCGCTGGGGGTACTGGAGGAAGTCATAGGTGTGTCGCAGCAGCATGGAATGGTAGATCTGGCGCGCCAACAGGACATCGGCAGTCAGCGGCTGGTCCTCTTCTTCCTCTACCTCCTGGGCAGCCTTGCGCGCGGGCTTGGGCTGCGGACGCGGCTGGGCCGGCTCGGGCTTGCTGGCCGGTGCCGGTTGCTGTGTCGCCGGCGCCTTCGGCTTGGCGACCGAGGCGAGGGAGGGCGGCGGGATATTGGCTGCTACCTTGGGCTTAGAGGGCTTGGGCTTTTCGGTCTCGGGCGTGGAGCCGGACTCTGCCTGTTCCTCTTCCTCGCTGTTCTCTTCATTGGCTTCGCTGAGTTCGAGGACCCTGGCATCCGTGGGCTCCAGCAGCTCGTACCGGCCCAGCAGGCCCGAATCAACGTCGCCTGCGGCCAGCAGGCCCTCGCGGAATTCTGTGGAGGGCGGTACCGGTCCGACCCATGAGCGCAGCAGGGTAGTGAAGAACTTGCGATCCTCGATCCTGCCCAGCTGGATCCCGTTCAGGCTCACCGTGCTGGCTCCGGAAGCGCCGTCAAAGTCGATCCGCAGCTGGTCCCCTTTCTTCAGGCGCCCGGAAAACAGGTTGGCGAAGGTAACCATGTTGTCGGCCTGGGCGGATAGCGAGCTGCCACTATTGTTGATGGCGATCGCTTCCATCCACTGGTTGCGCAGGCGACGCGCAGACAAACTGTCGGCGACCACCCGGATTTCCAGGCGGCGGGTGGTGTTCTCATCCAGGATCACGCCGGCGCTGTCGGCAAGTGTGTCGGAATAGACAGCAGCAATGTAGCGATCCTTGTTAAATTGTTGTTCAAGTGCAAGGCCGTTCAATAACGGTGCAGCGCTGGCGGACACTGCCGCGGCAAACACCATTACAGCGGTGATGAATTTTAACGATTTCATTTTATTTTGGTGTCTGTCTTTCCGGATGGGATTAATCCGTAGGATAGGTTACTTTACGCTCTCCTCCCCCGAAGCGCGTTGCCCGGTAAAAATTTTGTCCTACTGGATGCGTCGAAAAACGTCCCGGTAGTACAAACCCTTCATTTAGTCCGGACTGTTCCTAACTCTACTTCAACTGCAATGGAGTTCAAGCCTAAAACGGGTAGAATGTCTCGTTTTTCCGAAAATGCACTTGCAACAGGGAGACAGTGGTCATAGGGCCGGTACAATCGGGACGAGCCGGATAGTGTTCCTCAGTGAGGAGAGCCCCGTAAAAACGGATTGGACTTCGCGGGAAATATACCCGCCCTGATGAAATTTTCGGCATGGGCGCCCCGGCGCGCCTGTAACACACAAAGCCATAACGCGATCCAACAGATTTCTTTTGCAAATAACCCGATGGATATAAAACCTCTCAGTGACTACCCCCGGGAGGCGGTGGACCGCCTTCTCAGTGTCATTCATTTGTTTCGTGACATTCGTGCGGCCAGCGACTGGCAGTATGACGTCGTGCTGCAGCGCTCGCGCCTGGTTGGGCTCGCCCCGGGGGAGTCTCTGCTGGCGGAAGGAGATGTGGATCAGTGGGTTTATTTCCTGCTGCGCGGCGAGCTGAACGTCCACATAGATTCCGATGACGACGATAGCCTGGCTGCAGGCCGGCCGTTGGCGGTAATCCGGCCGGGCGAGGTGTTCGGGGACCTGTCGATGTTGCTGGCGGAGCCACGGACAGCCAATGTCAGCGCGGCGCCGACCAGCCGGGACACCCAGGTGCTAGGGGTCGACTGTACCCTCTTCGGTGACCTGGATGACTTCTCGCTCCTGCATCTCTCCACCAAGCTGATTTTTTACCGGAATATGGTGCACTCGCTGCGCTGGAAACTGGAAGTATACCGTTCCAAGTATCCGGATCATGAGCTGGCTGACAGCCATCGCCGGGTCAAGCTGTATACCGGTCCGAAGAACAGCCGCGACGAGCTGAAGGCCCTCGCCGACCAGGCTCGTGCCCTGGCGCGATTCCTGCTCGACTGGAATGCCGAATTCGGCAGTGGCCAGCTGATGGATGAGGAATCCGACATGTCCGATTTCCTCGAATCCATGCTTTCCTGATCTGAATCCCCTCCGGCGGGGTATCAATTGGCGGGTTCCCCCGCCATTGTACTCCGCTCCTGGCCTTCCCGACCGGCCGCGCTATCTCAGGGTCATTTTCCGGGTGTATTCTGGAATCGTGCGGGTGGCGCTTGTGATTTTCGCATTCCGGCAGACTTTGCGCTGGTGGTGGCCCCTATACTCCAGCTCCCGTCTCGGGAGCCTGCGCATGCGTGTTAATCAAATTTTTTAGAAGGATGGGTTTGGGTAATGAGTTCCTTGTCTGATATCTGGCGCCGGAAGAATTACCGGATCGCGCTGGGCGTCGCGGCGGCGGCGCTGCTGTGGCTGGCGAGCGGCCTGCTCGATTCCGGTGAGCAGGAAGAGTCGCCTGCTGGCCGTGCTGGCGCCGGCGGGGAAATGGCACCGATCAGTGTGCGGGCCCGCCGGCTGGAGGCCCGGCCCTACACTACCCGGGTGACCGTCAATGCCCATACCGAGGCCAATCGAAGCGTGCGGATGCGCGCTGAACTCGATGGTGTGGTGGCGAAGCTGCCAGTCGAGGAGGGGCGGGCAGTGGAGAAAGGAACGGTGATCTGTCGCTTCGAGGCCGAAGATCGCCCACAGCGCCTGGAACGTGCGCGCGCCGCCCTGCGCAAGGCCGAGCTGGACTTTGCAGGTTCCCAGCGGCTGCGCAAGAAGGGCTTGCAGTCCGAGACTGAACTGGCGCAGCAGGAAGTGGCGCTGGCCAACGCCCGGGCCGAATACGAGCGCGCCCGTGTGGAAATGGACAACCTGGAGATCCGGGCCCCCTTTGCCGGCGTGATCAACCGCCGGGCAGTGGAACTGGGGGATTACATCCGCCGCGGGGAGGAATGCGCAACCCTCCTCGACCTGGACCCCATCCTGGTGGTAGGCGAGGTTGCCGAGGGAGAGGTGGGCAGCCTGGTCCCGGGCGCGCCGGCGGTTGCGGAACTGCATCGGGGCCGGGTAGCGAAGGGGCGCCTGCGCTATGTGAGCCAGGAGGCACACGCGGTGACCCGCGCCTACCGGATCGAGGTGTCGGTGGATAACAGCGACGGCGAACTGCGTGCCGGGCTCAGCGGCCAGCTGGCCCTGCCCACCGGTGAGGTTCAGGCACACCTGATCAATTCCTCGTTGCTGACGCTGGACGACCGGGGCGAACTCGGGGTGCGCCACCTGGACAGCGAGAACCGGGTACAGTTTTCCAATGTCCAGCTGGTCGGGGACGGGAGCGAGGGGGTCTGGGTGACCGGGCTGCCCCGGGAAACCAACCTGATAACCGTGGGCCAGGAATATGTCACCGCCGGGCAGGTGGTGGCAGTAGAGCAGGAGCAGGGGCAATCGGCCCTGCCACCCCCCGAGCGGGATTCCGGCCTGCCGGCTATGCAGCAGGTGGCGGATCCGGTCGGCGAAGACGGGGACGGGGGCCGCCCATGAGTATTCTCGACAGCGCAGTGTCCCGCGCGCGCAGCACCATCAGCCTGATGCTGCTGGTGGTACTGGTGGGGATCGTCGCGCGGCAGATGATGACGATCGAGACAAATCCGGAAGTGAATCCGCCGTTTGTGATCGTGCAGGTGCGCCATGAGGGGATTTCGCCCGAAGACGGTGTGCGCCTGCTGGTGCGCCCGCTGGAGCAGGAAATCCGGGCGCTGGAGGGGGTGCAGGAAATGATTGCCACCGCACGTGAGTCCCTGGCTTACCTGGTGGTGGAATTCGATACCGCAATCCCTGTCGATGAGGCGCTCGACGAGGTGCGCAATGCCGTTGACCGGGCAAAGGCGGAACTACCGCGGGATGCCGATGAACCGATTGTGGAGGAGGCGGCGGCACAGCCGTTTCCGGCGATCGTCGTGACGCTGGCGGGCGAGGGTGTCGGGGAGCGGGTCCTGCTGCAGACGGCACAATACCTGCAGCGCCGGATCGAGAATATCAGCGAGGTCCTGAGTGCGGATTTGCGCGGCAACCGCGAAGAGGTGGTGGAGGCCCTCATCGACCCGGTGCGGCTCGAGCACTACCAGATCACCAGTGGCCAGCTGATCAATGCCGTGGTGGGCAATAACCTGCTGATTCCCGCCGGGGAACTGATGACCGAGCGCGGGCGTTTTTCGGTCAAGGTGCCGGGGCTGATTGAGACCGCCCGCGACGTCTATGAGATCCCGGTAAAGTCCTCCCCGGACGGTGTCGTCAAGCTGGGTGAGGTCACGGATGTGCGGCGCACTTTCAAGGACGCCTCCAGCTACACCAGCGTCAACGGGCGTCCCGGCCTGGCGATCAACGTGGAAAAGCGCAACGACGCGAGTTCGGTCGCACTGGCGGATCGCGTGCGCGAGGTAGTCAATGCAGAGCTCGACAGCCTGCCCCGTGGTGTGGAAGTGAACTTTGTCTTTGACCAGTCACGGTTTGCCCGCGATATGGTCAGCGAGATGGAGGGCAATATCCTCACGGCGATGTTGCTGGTCATGATTATCGTGGTGGCGGCACTGGGGCTGCGTTCGGGCCTGCTGGTGGGCCTGGGGATTCCGTTCTCGCTCCTGTTCGGCTCGATCATCACCTGGTACCTGGGTTTTTCATTCAATTTCATGGTCATGTTCGGCATGCTGCTGGCGCTGGGCATGCTCATTGATGGCTCCATCGTGATCACCGAGTACGCCGACCGCAAAATGGCCGAGGGCATGTCGGCACGGGTTGCCTACACCCTGTCGGTGCGGCGCATGTTCTGGCCGGTGGTGGCCTCCACCGGCACAACCCTGGCGGCATTCCTGCCGATCATGTTCTGGCCCGGCGTGGTGGGCGATTTCATGCGCTACCTGCCGGTTACTGTCTTTGCGGTATTGGCAGGATCGCTGCTGTATGCGCTGTTCTTTGCCCCGGTGCTGGGCAGCCTGTTTGGCAAGGGCAACCTGGACAGCCGCACCCAGCAATACCTGAAACAGTTGGAGAGCGGCCAACCCACGGAACTCACGGGCATTACCGGGACCTTTGCGCGAACCCTGGACGCCATTGTGCGACGGCCACTAATGGCTTTTTTCGGTGCCGTAGCGACACTGGTTGGCATTGTTGTTGCGTATGGTTCTTTCGGGGCCGGGGTTGAGTTTTTTACCGATACCGAAGAGCAGTACGGCAATGTGGAGGTACGCGCACAGGGGAACCTGTCAGTTGCCGAGCAGCGTGCCCTGGTGGCGGAAGTGGAGCAGGCTGTACTGGAGGTGCCCGAGGTGCGGATTGCCTATACCGCGGTGGGGTCCGGTGGCCTGTCGGGCAATCGCGACCGCGCCCCGGACCAGATCGCCAATATGCTGGTGGAGCTCTACCCGGCGCAGCAACGTGAGCGGCGCAGCCGCGATATATTTGCCGACCTGCGCGCTCGCACCGCCAACTTCCCCGGTATCAAGGTGACGGCCAACGTATTTGAGGGGGGGCCGCCGATCGGCAAGGACATCGTGCTGGAATTGCGCGGTCGCGACTACGACCAGTTACTGGCGGAGACCCGGCGACTGCACCGCGCGCTGGAGAACGATTTTGATGGCTTGCGGGATATCGTCAATACGGCGCCCCTGCCGGGCATCCAGTGGGAAGTGACTGTGGACCGGGCGAAAGCGGCCCTCTACGGTGCCGACCTCACCGAGGTGGGCCGCGCGGTGCAACTGGTGACCACCGGTGTGCGGGTGGCGGAGTACCGGCCGGACGATAGTAACGAGGAAGTGGATATCCGCATCCGTTACCCGGAGCGGGCGCGCGGAATCGCCGCCCTGGACCGGCTCAAGGTGAACACACCCGGGGGCACAGTGCCGGTGAGCAGCTTTGTCGCTACCGAGGCGCGCCCCAAGGTGGATAAGATCGAGCGGATCAACGGTATAACCCGCATGCAGATCAAGGCGGATGCCGAGGAGGGCGTGCTGGCCGACGACAAGGTGAAGGAAATCCGGGCCTGGCTCGAGGACAACCCGGTACCCGCGGACGTCGAATTGCTGTTTCGCGGTGCCGATGAGGAACAGAATGAGTCGCTGGCTTTCCTGGGGGTGGCATTCCTGTTGTCGTTGTTCCTGATGTTTATCCTGCTGGTGACGCAGTTCAACAGCTTTTACCAGTCCCTGTTGATACTGTCCTCGGTGATTATGTCCACCATCGGTGTACTGCTGGGCCTGCTGCTAACCCAGACCACATTCAGTGTGATCATGACCGGTGTCGGCATTGTCGCGTTGGCGGGGATCGTGGTGAACAACAATATTGTACTGATCGATACCTACAATTTCGTGCGCAGTAACGAGCCAGCCCTGTCACCCGCAGCGGCGGCGGTGAAAGCTTCGGCGCAGCGACTGCGCCCGGTCTTCCTGACGACGGCCACCACAATCCTGGGGTTGTTGCCGCTGGCCCTGGGGGTGAGCGTCGATATGCTGGGCCGGGATATAGTGGTGGGCGGGGTAATCGCCTCCTTCTGGGTGCAACTGGCCAGTGCGATTGTCTATGGCCTTACTTTCTCCACCCTGCTGACGCTGGTGGTGACGCCAATCATGCTGGTGTTGCCGGGGCGCATTCGCGAGGGCCTTGCCGCCTTTTCGCCACCCGTTATTCGCGGTGCACAGTGGGGTGAGGATTAAAGGCCGGCAGGGGATGACCGTCCTCTGGACGGGACGGCCAGGGCCAGAAAATAAAATAGGGAAAATCCAATATGGCGGATTCTCACTGGCCTGCTGCGGTGTCGGAGCGGGCACAGGCGCTACAGGCACAGCTGGAAGGTGAAATCCGGCAATTTATCGCCACGCACCGCTTGCCTGCGGCATTCATGCAACTTGTTGAAGACTATTACCTGCCACTGGCGGTATGGCTTGCCCGGCAGCAGCGCGACAGGGGAGGCCCTCTGGTGGTGGGACTATGCGGTGGCCAGGGATCGGGCAAGTCGACCCTGACCGCTTTCCTGCAGCTGGTCTGGCAATCCCTGGGCATCGAGAGCGCCGGCTTTTCCCTCGATGATATTTACCTGACGCGCGCCGAACGCCAGCAACTCGCCCGCCGGGTACATCCGTTGCTGGCGACACGCGGCGTACCCGGCACCCACGATGTGCAACTGGGTGTAGATACCATCGATCGCCTGACCCGCTTGCCCGGCGGGCAGGAGGTGCCAATTCCGCGCTTTGACAAGGCCACCGATGACCGGGCTCCGCGGGAAACCTGGTCATGCCAACACTCGCCGGTGGATATCCTGTTGTTTGAGGGCTGGTGTGTCGGGGCGCTTCCCTGGCAGGACCAGGAAACTCCGGTCAACGAGCTGGAACGCTCAGAGGATCCCCGGGGGATCTGGCGCGACTACGTCCGCGCACAGCTGGATGGGCCCTACCGGGAGCTCTTTTCCCGGCTCCACCTGTTATTGATGTTGCGGGTGCCAGACATGGCCAGTGTGCTCGAGTGGCGGCGCCTGCAGGAGGAGAAGCTACGTGAGGCTACCGGTGGTGGAATGAGTGATGCGGAGGTGGAAAGGTTCGTGCAGCACTATGAGCGGGTGACCCGCACCCTGCTGGATGAAATGCCCCGGCGGGCGGATTGCGTCCTGGAGCTGGGTCGCGATCACCGGGTCTGCGGGTTGCGCCTGAACCAATAGTGCGCTGAGAGCCCGACCGAACATTACTGGAAAAGCAAAACCCCGGCCTGTGGCCGGGGTTTTGCATTGCGGGCAGGCCGGCGACGGCGTGCCGTAGTCTGCCTTACTTGGACTTGGGCGGACGGCCCGGGCCGCGCTTGGCGCCAGTCTTTTTGGTGGCAGTTTTTTTAGCTGCAGTCTTCTTGGCTGCGGCTTTCTTCGGGCGACCGGGACCGCGCTTGGCAGTGGCCTTCTTCTTGGTCGCTGCGTTTTTGGTGGCAGCCTTCTTGGTAGCAGCCTTCTTCGGGCGGCCAGGACCTTTTTTGGCGGCAGTTTTGGCCTTGGTCTTGGCCTTGGCGGCGGCCTTCTTGGCCTTTGCAGCAGCTTTCTTCTTGGCGGCGGCGGCCTTCTTCTTCTCTGCAGCAGCCTTCTTCTTGGCAGCAGCGGCGGCCTTCTTCTTCTCTGCAGCAGCCTTCTTCTTGGCAGCAGCTGCTGCCTTCTTGGCCTCGGCGGCGGCCTTCTTCTTGGCCTCAGCGGCGAGCTTCTTGGTAATGGCGGCCTCTTCCTTCGCTACAGCCTTGGCCACCTTGGCCGCCATCTTGTTGTCTTCCTTGATGGCAGCGAGCTGGGTCTTGGCCTCTTTGGCTGCCGCCTTGGCGTTGTCGGCGGCCTTCTTGGCCGCTGTTGCCGCAGAGCGGGCCGTGGCCAGCTGGGCTTTCTGGGCCGCGGTCTTTTTCTTGGCGCGGACTGTTTTCAGCTTGTTCTGGGCCGCAGCAGCTTTCTTGGCCGCTTTCTCAGCGTCCTTGGCCAGCTTGTCGGCAGCTTTTGCCGCGTCCTT
This sequence comes from Microbulbifer zhoushanensis, assembly GCF_021729055.1. Classification (NCBI taxonomy): domain Bacteria; kingdom Pseudomonadati; phylum Pseudomonadota; class Gammaproteobacteria; order Cellvibrionales; family Microbulbiferaceae; genus Microbulbifer; species Microbulbifer zhoushanensis. The sequence goes on along the minus strand of NZ_JAJSAO010000003.1, from coordinate 107,649 downwards.
CTCCTGCTTTTCGCGGGCTTTATCCAGTTTTGATTTCAGTGAAGTCAGTTCCGCTTGCAGCTTGGTAACATCACTGACCGAACCGGCAGATTTTTTACTTGCAGCCATAAAATATCCCTGTAATTAAATTTGTTTTGGACGAAAGAATTTCATCGCGCTAATTGCAGCGTATTTATATAATCAATTGCAAGTGTTTTTGGGCCAATATGACCTTTTATGGCTAAATTTAAGGGATTTTTTACTTTTATCGCGTTTGCCTGGCTCTGGGGCTGCGGTTTTTTTGCAATCGACCAGTGGATTGCCAGTGGAAAACTGGCCTGGCTGGGAACATTTCTCAGTGGCTGGGGCCTGCCCGGCTGGTTATTGTTGCGCTACTGGCGGCCAGAAAAATTCAGGGCAGACGAGCGCGAATCGGCGGGACTGACGGTAGTTTTGTCAGGGTTGGCAGTTGTATTACTTACCGACAGGGAAATTGGAAATGCCCTGTACCTGGCGCTGCTTAACCTGGGCCTGGTGCTGCTGTACCTTTTCCATTTTTCCTCGCTCCAGCATCCCCCCCTGCCGGAGCCCGGAGCGAAATTCCCCCCGCTGGTAACCGCCGATGGCAAAAAATTAGAGATTTCTGATTACCTGCGGCAACAGAATGTTTCCGGCGTGCTATTGGTAGTGCTGCGGGGAAGCTTCTGTGCCAGTAGCCGGGAATCGCTCGCGGAAGTGTCCAGCCTGGCGCCGGCACTGGAAAAACACGATGCGATGCTGTTGCTGGCATCAGCCGAACCGGAAGAGCACTGGTCCGCCCCCCGCCCCCCGAACGGGAGGCGGCAGGGCTATCTCAGCCTGGACATTGCGGCTCGGGAAAACCAGGCCTGGATAGAGGCCGGGGCGGAGCCCCTGTGGGTGAGGATCTTTGGCGTGAAGCGTGCGGGGCGCCGCTGGCGGGCCGGGATAGGTGCGGCCAGGCCATCCTGCTGGCTGCTTGACCGGGATGGCTATGTACTGTGGCGATTTGTCCCGGATAATTATCGCAAGCCAGCGCCCGTCCAATTGCTGCGCAGCCAGCTGTCGCGCCTCGGCGACTGAGCCAGGCCGCACGCCTGTCGACAGTCGCCGTCACCGTCCCTGTTGCCAGGGGATGGCACCAGGGCGGCAGGTTAAAGGGGGCCGTAGGGAAGGTAGCGGTTGTCTGAGTGCTCGCGAATCCACAGCAACTGCTCGCGATCGAGTGCGGCCTTGCGCCGGCGCAGGGACTTTGCCAGTGGAATCACGGGCGACTCGGCGCCGCCATCCCAGCCCGACAGTTGCATCTCGGCCAGGGTAAAGAAGCGGATCAGGTTCCACACCTGTTCATTGTCGAGGGATTCGCAGGCTTCCAGCCACTGGCCGGCCGGCAGCCGCATCAGGGCCGATGCAGCCAGGTCATCCTGGCCCAGCGGGCCTGGCAACTGGTTGTTGTCCCGCACCGCGTCGATAAACCTTTCCAGTTGCGCGCGGTCTATGGCGACTTGTGCATCGCTGTTGCTTGCCGTGTCTTCCGGCTCCCAGGCACCAACGCTCATATGCGATCACCTCCTGATTTCGATATTTGAGTGGTAGCGCAGTATAACCGGGCAGCACGCTTTCGTCGGGGGGGGGATGAACCGGCCTTCGGGGGAAGGCTTGTGTCGCGCTGCCAAAATTGCGTAAATCAACCCTGGCCCGGGCCTCGCTACGGCCGGCCCCGGTTCCAAGCCGCTACCGACCAATAAGAGACACTATATAAGATGCAGTTTATTGCCCAACCCCTCCCGGCCAGGAAACGGGTGGCCCTGGTCGCCCACGACAATCGCAAGCAGGCACTGATCGACTGGTGCAACCGTCACAGGGCACTGCTGGAGCAGCACGAGCTGCTCGGCACCGGGACTACCGGGGCGAAGATCGAGTCCGCCACCGGTCTGCCGGTTGAGCGCCTGTTCAGCGGCCCCCTGGGGGGGGACCAGCAACTGGGGGCGAAGATCTGCCAGGGGGAGATCGACGTGCTGGTGTTTTTCTGGGACCCGTTCGAGCCCATGCCCCATGACCCGGACGTCAAGGCACTACTGCGGATCGCCGCGGTGTGGAATATCCCGGTGGCCTGTAACTCGAGCAGTGCCGATATGATGGTCCAGTCCGCCCTGATGGATACCAGCTTTGAGCGCGAGGTTCCGGACTACGAAAGCTACCTGTCGACCCGATAGTGCAATTTTTGCCCAAAAAATGCTTTTGCCTGCCTGGAATAGACCTTAAGCGCTTGATTCAAAAGGATATTTTCCTTACGGTGAAGGTTTCACTTGCAAAGATGGGCATTTCGCGGCAATCTTGCCCCCCTGATCAGACCGGTCAATCCGGCGCCATTCGCATTAGATAATTGTACGGTGTTTTATGAGTAGACGACGCGGTAAGGCCGTAGAAGAGGAAAAAGCAGATATCGACCTGACGCCCATGCTGGACGTTGTGTTCATCATGCTGATCTTCTTTATCGTGACGGCGTCCTTTGTGAAGGAAAAGGCGCTGGATGTGAACGTGCCCGATCCGAATGAGACAGAACAGACTCCGCCGGATCCCGACAAGCAGAACATCCTGCTGACCGTGGATGCCAACGACGACATCTATATGGGCGCCAGCCGTGTTGACTCCCGCGCTGTCCGTGCCCGTATCGCCCAGCTGTTCGCCGAGAACCCGCAGGCGATTGTGATTGTACGCGCGCACAACAAGTCCAGTGCCGACACCTACGTCACCATCGCGGACGCGGCCAAGGAAGTGAATGCCGGTATCCAGGTTTCCCTGGTACCGTTCGAGGACTGAGGTCCCGGTTCACTGTCCGGAGTTGCTCCGGAAAGCAAAAAGCCAGCTTATGCTGGCTTTTTTTATGCCTGGCAGTTGCCCGGGGCAGCGCTGCGGTTGTCCGGCGCCGCAGCGCCGGCTTGCCCGGCCGGGACTAGAACTCGGAGCGAATTGCCCACAGGTCCGGGAATACCGGCCGGAACAGGGTGCTCTGCAGGTAGCCCACCCCGCTCGAACCGCCGGTGCCCATCTTCGCGCCGATGGTCCGCTCCACCATCTTTACGTGGCGGTAGCGCCACTGCTGGAGGGATGTGTCGATATCCACCAGTGCTTCACAGATCTCGCCTACCAGCGGGTCGTTGCGATAGACATCGATCAGCACCTTCTGCACCGCACTGGAGGGTTCTGCCACCTGGCTGAAGTCCCGCTTGAGCACGCTCTCTGGAATTGAATGCCCCTCCTTGGCAAGGAAAGTCACGAAGGCATCCCACAATGTTGGGGCCTCGAGGCGCTCTTGCAGGCGGGCGCGGTGCTCCGAGCCCCGGGGGTAGTTCTCCAGTTTCTTGGCATCCTTGGCTCCGTAGACGAATTCCAGCTCCCGGAACTGGAACGACTGGAAACCACTGGCGGTGGAGAGGCGATCACGGAAGGAGAGGAATTCCAGCGGCGTGAGGGTCTCGAGAATGTCCACCTGCTGGATCAGGGTCCGGTAGATGGCATCCACCCGCTTCAGGGTATGCAGGGCGCGGTACTTCTCCCCGGCATTGAAAAGGCCCATCAGGAAGTCCAGCTCGTGCAGCAACTGCTTGAACCACAGCTCATAACTCTGGTGGATCACAATAAACAGCATTTCATCGTGCTCGGGGCCGTCGGAAAGCGGCTGCTGGCACTTGAGTAGGTCGTCGACTTTAAGATAAGAGCTATAGGTTACGGTCATGGAATCTTTACTGCCTGTCTGTATTTTGATCAACGGCGAAACTTTGCTTTCTTTATGCGCCGCAGATCAAAACTAAAATTGCGGGAAAAAGCGTAATATTAGACACATTATAAGGTCTGGAGCGACTCGAATGAAAAACACCGCGCAAGATCTGCGAATCGACGGCGCCCGCCTGTGGGACAGCCTAATGGAGATGGCGCGTATTGGCGCCACACCGGCCGGTGGCTGCAACCGCCAGGCACTAACCGACGAGGACAGGGCCGGTCGTGACCTGTTCACCGAATGGTGCCGCGAGGCCGGCTGTGAGATCCGGGTGGACCGCATGGGCAATATCTTTGCCCGGCGGCCGGGCTCTGACCCGGACTTGCCACCGGTGATCACCGGCTCCCACCTGGACACCCAGCCCACCGGAGGCAAGTACGACGGTGTCTTTGGTGTCCTCGCCGGACTGGAGGTGATGCGGACCCTGGAACAACATGGACTACAGACACGCGCGCCCCTGGAAGTGGTGGTGTGGACCAACGAAGAGGGGGCGCGCTTCTCGCCTGCCATGATCGGCTCCGGGGTCTGGTGCGGGGAGTTCAGCCTCGACTACGGCCACGGCCGCGAGGACAAGAACGGCAGGACCATCGGTGCCGAGCTGGAGCGCATCGGGTACCTGGGAGACCAGCCGGCGGAACCCTTCCCTATTACCGCGGCGTTCGAGGCGCATATCGAGCAGGGCCCGATCCTGGAGAAGGAGGACCAGGTCATCGGGGTGGTGACCGGGGTCCAGGGCATCCGCTGGTATGACGTTACCTTCCATGGCACGCCGTGCCACGCCGGACCCACGCCCATGGCGGACCGCCGGGACCCGGTACAGGCGTTGTCACAGCTGTGCGAGCGCCTCTATGGCGAGGTTAAGGCTTACAGTGACGAGGCGCGGATGACCTGCGGCGACCTGCGCGCAGAGCCGGGCAGCCGCAATACCGTCCCGGAAAAGGTGGTGTTGGCGCTGGATTTGCGTCATCCCCAACCGGAGGGACTCGAGCACCTGCACCAGTCCCTGCACCGGGTGGCGCAGGAAGTACAGGAAGCCACCGGCTGCGGGATCGAAATCCGCGATGAGTGGCATTCCCCGCCGGTGGCGTTCGACCCGCAATGTATCGACGCGGTTAACACCGCGGTGGAAGGGCTCGGTTACAGTCACCGCAGGATGGTGTCCGGGGCAGGGCACGACTCGGTATACGTTTCCCGCGTGGCCCCGGTATCGATGATCTTTGTCCCCTGTGCCGGCGGCCTGTCGCACAACGAGGCGGAATCCGCCGAACCGGATCACCTGGAGAAGGGCTGCAATGTCCTTTTGCAGGCCATGCTCGCCCGCGCCGGCGTCGCCAGTGACTGAATGGCAATAGCAGCCGGCAAAGAAAGAGGGGCGACCTGCGGTCGCCCCGGGAATCCAGCAGTTAATTGGAAAGAGCCGTAATGAGTGACTTCACCTTTCGCCGCCGCCTCGACAATGGCGGTACCCCGCCCCTGGATAAGTGGGGCATGGACTCCGAATATGGAACCCTGCGCGACGTGTTGATAGGGCCCGTGGATAATTTCAGCTGGCGCACCGGCAATGCCAGTGCCCGCCGGGCGGTGCGTCTGGGGATGCAGTTTGATCACAAGGTGGCTGCAGCCCAGCATGCAGAAATGGTCGATGCCTATCGCCATGCCGGGGTGAATACTCACATTATTCCCGCAGATAGCGCGTTGCCTTACCAGATCTATGGCCGTGATTCCTCGGTGATGACCCCCTGGGGCCCGATTGTCACGCAGATGTACAGCCCCTGGCGGCGCGGCGAATGGGCGCCGATCGTAAAGCTCTACCAGGAGCTGGATATCCCCATCTACGACATCATCACCGCCGGCTCCCTGGAGGGGGGGGACTTTATGGTGTTGGAGCCGGGCGTCATTCTCTGCGGCTATTCCGGTGAGCGCACCAGTCCCCAGGGCTTCGAGCAGATGAAAGGCTGGATCGAGCAAGAGGGCTGGGAAGTGAAGGGCTACCCGTTTGACCCCTTCTTCCTGCATATCGACGTGATGGTGGCAATGCTGGCGGAAAAGTTGGCGGCTATCTGTGTCGACGCGGTGGAGCCTGAGCTGGTGCAGTGGTTCCGCGACCGCAAGATCGAGATCATCGATATCCCCTTCCCGCAGGTGCTTGAGCTCGGGGTCAACGTAGTGGCCCTGGGCAATGACCGGGTGATGCTGCCCAGTGCCAACAAGGGGCTGGCGGAGAAGTGCCGCGCCCACGGCCTGGAGGTGATCGACCCGGATATCTCCATGATCACCCCCGGAGGCGGTGGCGTGCACTGCATGTGCCAGCCCCTGCGCCGGGATTCGGTCGCGAAGTAAGCAGCCACTGGCAGGCGCCGCCCCAGGGGGCGGCGTTTTTGCATGATGCGGTGACTCCGGTCAACGGATGTGGTCGATTCGGGACTCCCAAGCCCCGGCCCAGCAGCTAAGATGGTGGCATTATCGCGGCGCGCGGCCCCACCGGGACTGGCGCCTGTCAGCAGACTGTAACCGGAGATGCCCATGCAAAGCTCATGTGCAGAAGTCCAGGCGCAGGTATCCGACCGCGTACTGGAAATCACCATCGTGCGCCCCGAGCGCAAGAACGCCCTCACCATGGCCATGTACCAGGCCATGGCCGATTTGCTGAATACCGCAGCGGAGGACCGGGATGTCCGCGTAGTGGTCATTACCGGTGCCGAAGGCGTATTCACCAGCGGTAATGACCTGATGGATTTCCTCGGGGGGTCCGCCTCCAGCGAGGAATCGCCGGTCTTCCAGTTCATGGTGGCCCTGTACAACTTCCCCAAGCCGGTGATCGCTGCCATCAACGGCCCGGCGGTGGGGATCGGTACCACCATGCTGCTGCATTGCGATATGGCGTTCGCCGGCGAGGACGCGCTGTTCCAGATGCCGTTTGTGAACCTGGGCCTTTGCCCGGAATACGCTTCCAGCTACTTTATGCCGCGCATCATGGGCCATGCCAGGGCAGCGGAGCTGCTCCTGCTGGGCAAGAAATTCGATGCCGCCGAGGCGGTGGAGCTGGGCATCTGCAATGCCGCAGTAGCGGCGGAAGAGGCATTGCCGCGGGCGCGCCAGGTGGCGGCAGAGCTGGCAACCCGAGCACCGGAGGCGGTGCGCCTGAGCAAGCAACTGTTGCGTAAGGGCACCCATGACCGGGGCCTGGAAGTGATCCAGGAGGAGGCCGGTCACTTCCAGAAGCGCCTGCAGTCCGAGGAGTTCAAGGAAGCGGCTACCGCGTTTATGGAGAAGCGCCCCGCGGATTTCTCACGCTTCTAGGCCCGAATCCCAGCCACTATTGCCTCTCTCTTCACTGAAGCCGTTCCCGGTCGGGTGCGGCTTTATTCAACCCCGGGTTCACCGTTGCGGATAAAGGTGGGGGCCTCGTAGGCCCGGTAGTCGACCGGCTCGCTCTGCCAGTTCAGCGGGTTATCCTCGCGGCGCTCGCGGATCGTCTTGCCGAATACGCTGAAATGCGTCTCTTCCATCAGCTGCGTCAATTCCCGGTTGTCGGTCAGCCCGAAAAATACCCCGGCCTGCATAAAACCCTCCAATCGGTGCCGGTCCACCGCCGGTGTCTTGTAACCGCTCTTGGAGGCCGAGAACATACGCCGCAGCCGCGATTCCACCTCAGCGAGATACTGGTCCTTGTCCATTCCTCTACCCTGCAATTCGGATCAGCTGTTATGTGATTATTGAGCGCCAGTTTCAGCGGAATTTGACCGCCGTACCGCTGACGCTGACCATCATCATTGCGCCCTCAGCGCCGACAACTTCGTAATCGATATCGATACCGACAACGCCATCGGCGCCCAGTTCACGGGCCTGCTCCTCCATTTCCTTGAAGGCGATCGCCCTTGCCCTGGACATTTCCTTTTCGTAAGCAGCAGCGCGGCCGCCAACGAAGTCGCGAATGGCACCAAAGAAGTCTTTAAAAACATTGGTACCCATAATTGCCTCGCCTGCGACGACATCGAGATACTCGCGAATTTCCCGACCATCGACAGTGGATGTGGTTGTCCTGAGCATGGTGTTCTCCTTCTGGCACAATGATTCCAGAGGTTACCGCAGGCAGGCAATATCCGTCGACCGGAATCCGGGCATGTGTAAGGTCCGCCTTCGGATGGGCTGATACATGCACTAAGCTGTGTTGAATCGGGGATATGGATGTTAAGGAACGCGGCACGACCGTTGATAAATGAGAACCCTGTTGCAGGGTTGACCCTTCTTGCCACGTAATTATTCAATGTTCTTTGGTCAGGCAACCTATTCTAATCGTAACAATGAGCGGCAATTCACAGGAAGTGCGCTATGCCCCGGATATCACAGGCAATCGCCATCGCCGGGATCCTGATTCTCCTGACCGGGGTGCTAAAAATGCAGTCACCGCCGGAGTCTGTCGATCCCTCCGATATGCCTCTGGTCGCAGGCCAGGGGCAGGGGAATGGCAACGGGCCCAAGAAGGATCCCTGTGAGTGTGATGATGGCGGTGGGGGTAGCGCCAACATCGACGCCATATTGCGGGTGCTGACGCGCAGCAGCGGGGTGTCGCCGGAGACGATCTATTTCTCCGCCCAGGATTCAACCGATACTGCCTGCCAGGATCTTTCCGGTGGCACCGATCCGGTGGCCTGTGCCACCGGCCAGTGGTTCGCCTATCACTTCAATTTCGACGATCCCGAGTCCGGTGAATTCAGCACAACAATGCGCAGCCGAAACCAGCAGGTAGGGTCCAGTCCCCGTGCCATCCATACGTTTGTCTGTACGCCCTCCAGTAGCCGCTATGTCGACGGTGCCTGCGAGTACAATGTCGGTGTAAGGGTGCAGAACCCGAGTGGTGATTACGAAGATGCTTTTACGACGGTACGGGTACTGGCACAGGAGGCCTACTACACGCCGGATAGCACAATCTGTGTTTCTCCTGCCGGGGACTACAATGGTTGTCCTGCAGGGGCCGTCCAGGCATCGGACCTGCCGGCTACTGGCGAGTATGCTGGCAAGCGCGTGTTGCTCCATGCGGGCGAAAGTTTCGGGAGAATCTGCACCGATTACGGCGAGGGGAATATCACCATTGACCGCTACGGTGAGGGTGCACGACCCGTAGTCGAGGACGTGCGTATTGGTGTCGCGGGGCGTTGTGAAGACCGCAGCCCCACTTCGGCACAGGCCCAGGGGTATCCGGAGCTTGTGCAGGATAATCAGGGTAATATTGTCCAGGGCTGGAGTTACAATGTGACTGTCACTGGCATCCGTGCTGGCAATATCAGCGGTGGTATGGCCGCAACCCTGGTGACTGTACACAATGTGGATATGGACTGGTCGGAGACCGGGCAATATTGGGGCACCTTCAGCTTTACCTCGCAGGCGAATTATTGCGGCAAGAATCCGGACATCCTCGATTGCTCGCTGCTCCACTGGCCCTACGGTATCTTCCTGTCCGATTCCGTGCTGAAAAGTCATCCGGACAATCTTCCCAACGTCAATATCGGTTGTATGGACAGTTGCCAGATGGTCAACGGTGGCCTGATTGGAAACGATGTGACCACAGCGATGGAGCACAATGCCCGCTTTATGGGCGTGTGGGGACTGGTAGTTTCCAATGTCTGGCACAGGGGAAATCATATTGGTGGGCGTGGCGGTAAGCACCGGCTCGCCTTGCGGGGCAGTGGTGGATTCGAGAACCTGAATACCACGAAAAATCCTGAGGACTTATCTGGCACGGACTACCTGCGCACCGGGGATATCAGTAACCACTGGGCACCGAGATTCAATTTCGTTGTAGACAGCTTTTTCAATGACACAGTGTTGATGCCGGAACACGACTCGGCAGCCTTTGTCGAGCTCTCGTCCGGTTACCTGTATTCAGGTATGTTCAACAGCCGCTTTTTCCCCGATACCGTGGATAACCTTGCCGCCCAGGTCCGTGTCGGTGGCGTAGATGTTGTTCTGAGGGGCAATCAGTACCATGACAGTAATCCAGCTTGCCGGCAGGATAATGGCGAGTTGCACGACGAGAGCCAGATTTTTACCGATGCAGAGGGTTGTACTCCGGTTAGCTCGGGGACTGCCCCGATGCCCGACGTGCCGGGGCGTTGAGCTGAACCCGGCCAGCAGACCCTGTAGGCAGCCCGGTGTTACTCCGTGGGAACTACGAATACCTCGCGGACATTGGCCCTAGGTGGTGCGTTGACAGCGAACAGTACAGCGTCGGCAATGTCTTCCGGGTCGAGCTTGTCGGGCTTCGGCTCGTCGAAGAACTCCGTGTTTACCATCCCCGGGGCAATAACGGTACAGCGCCCGTTCCACTCCGCCATTTCCTCTGCCAGGTTGGCCCCGAAGCCGTGTACGAACCACTTGGAGGCACCGTAGACCGATCCCTTGATCGGCATCCGGCCAGCCTGGGAGCCGGTCATGATGAAGTGACCACGGGAACTGCGCAGGTGCGGCAGGGCGAGCTTTGCTGTCCAGAGCAGGGCGCGGATATTGACGTCTATCACCTGTTGCCATTCGCCAGGGTCACCCGCCTCGGTCCCTGGCTGTGAGATGCCGGTGCCGGCGTTGGCAAATACCACGTCCAGCTGCCCGAACCGGTTGATGGCTGTTTTCACCACTTTTTCAAGCTGGTTCCAATCCGCAACATCGGCCGGGACAGCCACGGCGTTATCAGCTCCCAGCTCTGTTACCAACGAATCCAGGGCGTCCTCCCTGCGGGCGGTGAGGACCAGTCGCATTCCTGCGTGGCCGGCTTTCAATGCCGTAGCTCGCCCGATGCCACTTGAGGCGCCGGTGATTAACATGACTTTGCCTGCCATTTGTATACTCCTAATTGTATTGGAGGGATTTGCAGTAGCAACTTAGGACAAGATTTCGTGTCCAGCCTATTTCTTGCCGGGCTGCCAATAAAGTGGCGCCGTAAACCATGGCTGTCACCATAGGCCAACTGGAACTTTGTGCGCTGGAATACAGGGTGGGGCGGGGCACATCGGTAAGACGGGGGGAGTGAGCGCCCCGGAAAGCGCCGATACCGGGCTTGCCGGGGCCTGGCGATATACCTAGACGGCGATTCGCGCAGATGGCTCGGCTTGCTGGATCTGCACCAGAATGCCGTCCCAGAGTCGGATTCTCCCCTCTATCGCTTGTTCCGCGGCCCTGAACGCGCGGGCCCGAGCGTGATCACAACCCCCAATCAGGTTTTCGAGAATCTTCTGTGCGGCAGGTCCATGCTCATCCCCATCAAGATCAATGTGTCTCTTCAGGTAATATGTCATGCGGGGAATGCGGTGCTCATCCACCCCCCACTGGTCCAGTAGCCGGGTAAACATCTCGGGGATGGCATCCTCCCGACCGTAGAGAAAGTTTGCCGCAACCTCTTCATTGCCACCGGTCAGGGCAAGCTGGATGTTTGCGCGCACGAACTCCCGCACGAAATCCGGTGTGTCGGCTTCCTCCAGGGCTGTTTCCAGGTCCTCCCCACGTTCCAGTGCTGCGATAAACGTGAGGAAGCAGGATGCATCCGCCTCGATTTCTTCCATGGCCTCAAGGTACATGGTCAGGTGGCTCGCAGGCTGCCCGTCAAAGTTCAGGTCGGTTTCCTCGTAAAACACGATTTCATTGATCAGGCGGGCGGCGAAGATGTTTTCCGGGTTTTTCCAGGGGAGCGTGACGCAGGTCAGGGAGTTCTGTAGCCGTTTCACGAGGGTCATGAAATCCCATACCGCAAATATGTGGATGCTCATGAAGTCACGTAACTGGTCAAGGGTGGTAATGCTCCGGTAGAGCTCGTGGTGCTGGAGGGTCTCTGTGACGGATTGCAGCTGATTTTTCATACACTTCTGTCCTTGTTTTATTGCTTATTAACCAAGGTATTTCGCGTACGACAGTGTTGTGTGTCGTTGTGTCTGGAAGTCACATCGCTCGTGGAGCCGTCTGTCGCGGCCTTTCACTACTATTGCCGAGCTTTTGCCCGAAGTGTTTTACCCCCTGTTCCCCCTCGTCTACTGCAAATTGCCCTTGCGTCAATGAGCGACGGTCCTTTGCATCTATGAATTGCCAGCCCCGTAATGGTGCAGGTTGGGAGCTAGGTTTGTTTGCGAAATGATCGGCGCGGGAATGGAATAAGCCCTAGCGCCAAATTCATCTTCACCACTCGAGAGTCAACGAGGAACTGGCACAGTGCAACCTATTTTTTGCCTGATGTAGAAAAAAGTGCCTCGTATCACACTTTTTATAGGAAATATTTTCACTAGGACTGAGGGGAAGCTTTGGGGTTCTCTGGCACAAGACAGGGAGAGTGAATCAGGACAGGGGACATCCAATACCGATGCCTCCCCCATATTTGCTCGCTCGATTAACCAGGCTCGCGTGGCCGCAGTGTCAATTGGGTATGGTACGAGTGAGCTGTTTGTGTGCCGGAACGGGAGTCGTAGTTGACCCGGGTGGAGCTGGATCCAGTTGCCATTCGGTACAGCAAGGCTACAGGCGACTGCTGGCAGGCTTCATTTGCTGGAGAGGAGAAGTCATTGGCCGCCAACCATGCGCAGCCCAGGCTTTTGCTGGATGACAGCCACCAAGGGATGCCCCGGTGGTTGTTGGTCGATACCTAACCCCGCCCCCCAAACTCAGTTGCGAGGGACTGGGGTATCCGGGTAGATCACAGTCGGCTGCTTCACTGTTGCTCAAGATTTCCAGGCGGGGCCTTAATCGACCAGTGCAAATTCAATCTTGCGACGTTCCATATCAACGCGTACTACCCGCACCTCGATCTCATCTCCGAGGGCAAAACTCGTATTGCTGCGCTCGCCGGTAAGGCACTGCCTGGCGGCATCAAAGTGATAGTAGTCTTTCTTCAGTGCCGTCACGTGTACCAGGCCTTCAACCTGAATCTCGTCAAGCTCGATAAACAGGCCGAAGTTGGTGACGCTACTTACCTGGCCGGGGAAGGTCTCGCCAACAAAGTCCTGCATGAACTCACATTTCAGCCACGCCTCCACATCCCAGCTCGCCTTGTCGGCGCGGCGCGAGGCGGTAGAACAATGTACAGCGAGAGTCTCCATTGCCGCCATGTCGTAGGGGTAGCTCTTGTGCGGGGCGAGGCGTTCCGCGCTGTCAAAGCGCTTCACCGCTGCCTTGCCTGCGCCGAAGATGGATCTAATCGCCCGGGGCAAAAGGTTACGCTGCACTGGCTGGCGGATCACTGAGCGAATGGCCCTGTGTACCATCAGGTCCGGATACCGGCGAATGGGCGAAGTAAAATGGGCATAGGCGGAATAGGCCAGGCCGAAATGGCCACGGTTATCCGGGCTGTACTCCGCCTGGCTGAGTGATCGCAGCATCATGGTGCGGATGGTTTGTGCATCGCTACGTTCGCCTGCCTGGGTCAGTAGCTGGTCGAAATGCGCGGGGCGGGGCTTGTTGCCGCCGGCCAGCTTGAGTCCCCTGGCGTTAAGGAAGGCGCGCAGGGTAGTCAGCTTTTTATCCTGCGGGCCTTCATGCACCCGGTACAGTGCCGGCATCTTCCGTTGCTTGAGGAAGTCTGCGGTCGCCACGTTGGCGCTCAGCATGAATTCCTCAATCATCTTGTGTGCATCATTGCGGATGACGGGTACTATCCTGTCAATCTTGCGGTCTTCGGTGAACCTGAATTGCACTTCCGGCTTTTCAAAATCCATTGCGCCGCGCTTGGTACGGGCTTTTTTCAATACCGCATACAACTGATGCAGTGCGTGGATGTGAGGTGCCGTTTCCTTGAGTTGGCGAGCGGTCTGGCGACCCAGCTTGGAGTCCGGGGCTGTCAGGAACGCGTTTACCTGGTTATAGGTCAGCCTGGCATGAGAGTGAATAACACCTTCTGAAAAGGTGTAACCAGTCATTTTCCCGGACTTGCTGATTGTCATCTCACAGACCATAACCAGCCGGTCAACCTGCGGGTTGAGCGAGCACAAACCGTTGGACAGTGATTCCGGCAACATGGGTACCACGCGGCCGGGAAAGTACACCGAGGTTGCGCGCTTCCGGGCTTCCTCGTCGAGCGCACTTCCCGGGGCTACGTAGTGCGAAACATCCGCAATTGCCACGAACAGGCGCCAGCCACCGGACGCAACATTTTCACAGTAGACGGCATCGTCGAAGTCTTTGGCGTCCTCGCCGTCGATGGTTACAAATGGCAGTTTTCTCAGGTCGGCACGATGCAGCTTGTCTGCCTCGGGTACCTCACTGCCCAGTTTTTTCGCCGCCCGCAGGGCATCCTGCGGCCAGCTGTGGGGGATCTCATGGCTGCGGATTGCTACATCGATTTCCATGCCCGGCCCCATCGAGTCGCCCAGCACCTCGGTTACGCGCCCGAAGGCATTGTAGCGACGGCTCGGGAACTCGGTGATATCTACGGAGATGTACTGGCCGGGCTTTGCGCCCATCAATTCGTCTCGATCGAGGTCAATTTCGTGGGCGATACGGCTGTTTTCCGGCTTGAGGAAATAGTGGTCATCCTCAAACTGCAGCCGGCCCACAAGCTGCTGTGTATTGCGTTCAATGACACTGACAATAACGCCGAGCTTGCGCCCGCGCCGATCGGTACCACTGATGCGGGCCTGCACCCGGTCACCGTCAAAGACGGTCAGCATTTCGTTGTCTGACAAGAACAGGTCTTCTTTCAGTGCATCAGTACTCAGGAAGCCGAAACCATCCGGGTGGCCGATGACACGGCCGCTTACCAGGTCCTCTGCTTTAACCAGGCTGTAGCCCTTGCGGCGGTCAAAGGCAATTTGTCCGTCACGCTCCATTGCCCGCAACCGGCGGCGCAATGCCTCTTTCTGTTCATCGCTGTTGAGTTCAAGGACTGTTGCCAGCTTCTCACGGTCAAGGGCTTTTTTATTGTTCTCGAGCAAGCTCATAATGAACTCGCGCGCGGGAATTGGGTGGCTGTATTTTTCAGCATCGCTGGGATTAAACGCAGCTACTGGGGCTTTTCTCATAAAATTCTCTCGGGAAAACCGCCAATAAAATTGCGCTTGGTGAGAACTTGAGTGATGTGGCAGGGCAGATCAGGTGTTACTCGGCAAGGTATGCAGGCGGAATGGCTCAAAGGTGTTGAGCGGGTGTTACTAGTGGCCATTCAGACTGTCACCAGTCTGAAGGCCGGTCTTTCAGGTTGGGAGACCCGGAGGTTGCCTCTCAACCGGGGTGGCATCCGGGCCACCCAGCAGCGGACCTTTGCAGGGCCGGCTGTAAATGTGAGCCTGTTGGCTCAGACACAAACAATGTTTTCAGCTTGCGGGCCTTTGGGGCCCTGGGTTACGGAGAACTCAACAGCCTGGCCTTCGGCCAGGGTTTTGAATCCTGAGCTGACGATTGCGCTGAAGTGTGCGAACACATCAGGGCCAGACTTCTGTTCAATAAAGCCAAAGCCTTTTGACTCGTTAAACCACTTAACGGTACCGGTCGTCGAATTAGACATGGTGATTTCCTGTAAACAACTATTGATCAGCCTTTATGGGGCGCGGGTAGTAAAAAAAGACTGGAATTTAGATGCTGCAGGACGAAGAAATACAGATGCGACGAAACTGAGGATTTAAACAAGAGGCTTACTTTTAACTGTAGGCACTGTAGGGCCTCTTGGGAAGTAAGTCAAAGGTTTTTTAGAGGGGCGGACCTTGGGTATATCGGTACTGCATTTCCAGGCATTGGAGGGAGGTTTTACTGCCAATAATGCCGATAGAGAAACGTAGATCTGGCCGTTGGTGCCCCAGGAGGGAGGCGAAAGGGGGATGACAGGAGTGGCTAGACGCCTTGCAATCCAACTAGAGCTCTTCGGGGCGGCCCCGGGCGCCTTGTGAATAGCTTAGTCAGAGATTGTGGTGGCGCCCTGATAGTCTGATGGCGGGAGTGATTCGTCGCTGCGCTCCTCACCCCTGCGGGGCGGCCCTTCGGCCGTCTTAACGCGCTTCGCGCGTTGATCGAACCCGGGCGCTATGTATTCCACTCTTGCTCCGTCAGCGGATGTTGTAGAGAGCTGGAACTCATGATGGCGGGAGTGATTCGTCGCTTTCGCTCCTCACCCCTTCGGGGCGGCCGTTCGGCCGTCTTAACGCGCTGACGCGCGTTGATCGAACCCGGCGCATTTGCATTCCACTCGCGACAGCTCTGCCAAATTAAAAAAGGCCCGCTACCTTGCGGTAGCGGGCCTTTTTAATTTGGTGGAGATGGCGGGAGTCGAACCCGCGTCCGTCAGCACTCTGCCATGAGCTCTACATGCTTAGGTCCATCTATTGATTTAGCCGCATACAGCCCGATGGGCAGGACGTAATTGGCGAGCCTGAATAAGTTTTAACCCTTCCACGTCAGGCACGCTTCAGGGCGATCCAGTTCTGTATGACAGCCAGCAGCGCGGTACTGGAACCTTGCTGAAGGCTGCTAAGGGACGAACCCTTAGTTAGTGCTTCACAGGCTGCTTACGCAGCGAGTTGGGCACCGTAGTTGTCGTCGTTGGCAACTAATAGATTGCAGCTTTGGATTTACGTGATTCGCTACCATCACGGCATGCACCCATGGTTTCGTCACCGGCGTCGAATCCAAGTCATCCCCGATGCAAAACCCTGTGTGGTCTAGGACTTAGTATACCGGATTTTGTTCCCGGACAATATGCCCCGACACGACCAGATGGTGAAGATGGTCGCGGATGGCCAGTTATGGACGGCCAGTCGCGACCAGAAAGTCATCAGCCCAGCAATACCGACTGGGCGAAAGCGGCGAAGATCAGCAGCGGGCACACGATGCGCACGTACCAGGGCCAGATCTTCCAGAACAGGGTTCTCTCGATGCCCTCGTGGCCCTTCTCCAGCTCCGTGAGCAGTTGGTCACGGCGCCAGATCCAGCCGGCGAAGATACACAGGGACACGCCCAGCAGGGGCTGGCCGTACTCGGTGCTGATGCTGATGACCAGCCCGAACAGGGTATCGAAATTGAAGATGATCAGACTGCTGATGGCAAAAATGACCAGGCCGACCAACATGGTCGCCCGTTTGCGCCCCAGCTTCAGGTTCTCGATGGAGAAGGCAACGGGGACTTCCAGCATGGAGATGGAGGACGTCACCGAAGCGATGGTCATCAGGGCGAAGAAGGCGATGGCCACGAACAGGCCGGCGGTGCCCATGGTGTCGAACAGGGCCGGCAGCACCTGCAGGATCAGGCCCGGCCCGGCGATCAGCTCGCCGCTTTCGGAGAAGATCTGGGTGCCCGCTTCCTGGGCCACGTACATGGCCGGCAGGATCAGCAGGCCGGCGGTGAAGGCGATGCCCACGTCGATCAGGGTTACCAGGGCGCCCAGCCGCGGCAGGCTCTCCTGCTTGCTCAGGTAGGAGCCGTAAATCAGCATAGTGCCCACGCCCAGCGACAGGGAGAAGAAGGCCTGGCCCATGGCGGACACCAGCAGCTGCGGTGACAGGTGGCTGAAGTCGGGCATCAGGTAGACCTCGAGGCCGGTCATGGCGCCGGGCTGGGTCAGTACGTAGATGATCAACAGCAGCAACAGGATGATCAGCGCGGGCATCAGCAGGGTGGACCAGCGCTCGATACCCTTCTCCACGCCGCTGGCAATGATCACCATGGTGATGGAGCTGAACAGGGCGGTAAACAGGAGGTTGCGGGATGTGCTGCTGCCGGTCAGCCACTCGGCGGCGCCGCCGGCTCCCCACAGTTGAGCAAAGGGCTCCACCAGGTGCGCGACCATCCAGCCGGCAACAATGGAGTAAAAGCTCAGGATAAGCGATGCCACCAGGATGCCACCGAAGCCGGTGAGGTTGGCAAAAAAGCGGCTTACCGGGCCCTCGGCCACGCCGCGCAGCGCCTGGACCATGTTACGGCGTGCGTGGCGGCCAATGGTGAGTTCGGCCATCAGGGCCGGGTAGGCCAGCAGGAAGGCCAGGATCAGGTAAACCACCACGAAGGCGGCGCCACCATTGCCGGCGGCCTTGGTGGGGAAGCCCCAGATATTGCCCAGGCCAACGGCGGAGCCCGCCGCGGCCATCAGGAAGCCGATGTTGGAGCTGAATTGTCCTCTCGGTGCACTCATGAGTAACCCTGTAATTATTTTTCTATCGGGCGCCGGCGCCCTACTACTTGTGTTCGGTGCGCATCAGGCGCTGTTTCTCGCGGTTCCAGTCGCGCTTCTTCTCGGTCTCGCGCTTGTCGTGATGGGCCTTGCCCTTGGCGAGGGCGATCTCGCACTTGATCAGGTGCTTCTTCCAGTAGAGCGCGGTGCAGACGACGGCATAGCCCTTCTGGTCGACAGACGCAATCAACTTGGCCAGCTCGCGCTTGTTGAGCAGCAGGCGGCGGGTGCGGTCGGGCTCGGTGACGAAGTGGGTAGAGGCGCTGGGCAGCGGCTGGATGCGCGCACCCAGCAGCCAGGCCTCGCCATTCTTGAAAATGACGTAGCTGTCCGTCAGCTGGGCCTTGCCCTCGCGGCAGCTTTTCACTTCCCAGCCCTGCAGTTCCATACCCGCCTCGAACTTCTCCTCGATGAAGTAGTCGTGGCGCGCCCGCTTGTTCAGGGCGATGGTACGGGAGGAGTTTGCGCTTTTCTTTTTGGCCATGGATACAACAAGTGCCTGATTAGAAGAAACTGTGCCCGAAGTACTTCTCGGCTACTGTGTTGATAAACACCAGTAGCAGGATCAGGGGGATGAAAGTCCCCAGGGAGAAGTTGACGTACTTCTGGGAGAGGCTGCCGGCAAAGCTGGGGTCACCTTCCTGCAGCTCGCGGTCGAAATTGGCCCGCTTCCACTTGTAGATGACGAATAGGCATACCAGCAGGCCGTTCAGTGGCAGGATCGTAGAATAAAAGATCAGCTCTACCAGATCAAAGAAAGACTTGTTCTCGCCGGCGATGGATACAAACTGGGTTAGCCAGTCGGCCATGCCGAACGACATGGCGCAGGCAATGGCCAGCACCAGTTGTATGGCGGCGATGCTGTAGATCGCTTTCTTGCGCTCCATGCCGCGCTCGTCACACAGGGTCGCTACCGGCACCTCGATAATGGAGACCAGCGAAGTGATCGCGGCCACCAGCACCAGGAAGAAGAATACCGCTGCGAAGGCGCTGGCCCCGAAGTAGCCGATATTTTCCTGCAGGGCGAGGAAGATCTTCGGCAGGAACAGGAAAATCATGCCGGCCGAGGAGTCACTCAGTTCGGTGGGGTCGATCTGCGGATTGAAGTGGAAAATGGTGGGCAGGATCAGCAGGCCCGCGGTAAATGCCACCAGGGTGTCGGTCAGGGCCACGGCCTTGGCGGAACCCGGGATCGAGTCCCGCTTCTTCATATAGGAGCCGTAGGTAATCATGATGCCCATACCCAGCGACAGGGAGAAGAAGGCCTGCGCCATGGCATTGTTGACCACCTCGGCGTTGAGCTTGGACAGGTCGGGGGTCAGGTAGTACTTGACGCCCAGCATGGCGTTTTCCTGGGTCAGCACGAATATCACCAGGCCCAGCAGCATCACGAACAGCATCGGCATCAGGGTCTTGGCGGCGCGCTCGATACCGTCCTTGACCCCCATGGCGAGTATGCCGTTGATGATCAGCATCAGCACCACCAGGTAAGCGAACACGATGGGGGAATTGATGAACTGGCCGAAATGCTCGCCGGCAGCCAGCTGGTCCAGGTTGCCGCCCAGGGTTGCCACCAGGTAGCCGAGTACCCAGACGGTTACCACCAGGTAAAAGACAGCGATCATGAATGGGGTGATCAGGGCAAACCAGCCGGGAATACGCCAGCCAATGGAGCCCCCGGAGACCTGGCGGTAGGCGCCAACCGGGTCCTTGTCGCTTTTACGACCCAGTGCCAGCTCGGCCATCATCACGGGAAGGCAGATCAGGAACACAAACAGTGCATATACCAGCAGGAAGGCCCCGCCGCCGCTCTTGGTGGCGGCGACCGGAAAGGCCACCAGGTTGCCGATTCCCACGGCGGAACCCGCCGCGGCGAGGATAAACCCCAGTCGCGATCCAAAATGCTCTCTTGCTGCGGACATAGTACTCTCGCTTGCCTGTTATTCTTGTCTTTACACCGCTGGCAGCGGCGACCGGCCGGGCACCCCGGCCGGATAAAGCTGCGATTGTTGCAGGAATTGACTTGCTTGAGTAGCGCCGACTGGCAAAATTGCCCGCTCCGCGCGCGGAAATGGCCGTGTGGGCGGCAGTATTGGAAAGATTGGAAAGCATGGCAGAGATAGAGCGCAGTGCACTGGTGATGTTCAGTGCAGAGCAGATGTTTGACCTGGTGAACGATGTGGAGAGCTATCCCCAGTTCCTGCCCGGCTGCAAGAGTGCTGAAATTTTGCACAGTGACGAGAATACCCTGGAGGCGCGCCTGGAGCTCAGCCGGGCCGGTATCCACCAGAGCTTTGTCACCCGCAACCAGCTGGAGCGGCCGACGCGCATGACGCTGGAGCTGGTGGACGGCCCGTTCGAGCACTTCGAGGGGCTCTGGCACTTCTCGCCGCTGGCACACGACGCCTGCAAGGTGAGCTTTGCGCTGTCTTTCCGGCTGCGCAACCGGCTGGTGGCAGCGGCTGTGGGCAAGCTGTTCAGTGAGCTGGCCAACCAGATGGTGCGGGTCATGTGTGAACGCGCCGAGCACGTATACGGGAAACCGCAATGACCGATATGAAGACAATTGCCGTGGAGGTGGTGTACGCACTGCCGCACGAACAGCGGCTGGTGAGCCTGCTGGTACCGCCCGGCACCACGGCGACCGAGGCCCTGGTCCGTTCCGGATTGCCGGAAGAGTACCCGGGGATCGATCCGGCGACGGCGCGGCTGGGCATCTTCGGCCAGGCGCTGGGGACCAAGGGGCTGGCGGTGGCCGATCAGTATGAGCTGAAGCCGGGAGATCGGGTGGAGGTATACCGGCCGTTGATTGCAGACCCGAAAGAGGCCCGCAAGCAGCGTGCGGAGAAGGCCCGGCGCAAGGCGCAGGAGACCGGTGGTAAAGCGGATTAAATGGCCGCGCTGCCCGGTGTTTTGGGCAGGCAGCAGCCGGGGCGCCGCTGAAGGAAGGCTGTTACTGCGGCCAGCCGGCCGGCTGCCAGTCGCCGCTGGTGGCAATCAGCAGGTCGCCATTGAAGTAGACGGAGAACTTCTTCTGTTCCACTTCGCCCTTTGGGTCGCGCACGCGGTTCACGTAATCCCAGCGATTGGCGTTGAAGGTGTCTTCGAGCAGCGGTGTACCCAGCACGAAGCGCACCTGCCGGCGGGTCATGCCCGGCTTGAGCTGGTTTACCATTTCCTGGGTAATGATATTGCCCTGCTGGACTTCGATCCGGTGCACGCCCGGAAACTTGAACAGGCTGCAGGCGCTGATCAGTGCGCAGAGGCCGGCAATGGCGAGGGCTTTCAGGGTCGTTGGCATTCAATGCTCCATTGTTATCTCGATGCTGGCGGAACCGGCTTGCCGGGCCGGGAATGGTCCACCTGGGTAAGGGTAGGCGCCCCGGGGCGCTGAAAGTTCCCGTTGCCGGCGCCTCACGCCCCCTCATATCAGGGGAGGCGGCTGTGCCGGGGCCGGGCCAGGGAGCGCCGGGGTTCCGCTGACTACGCTCGGCGTGGATAATACCGCAAGAGTTGGCGAGCTGACAGGCATCGGAGTGCCTGTCTGTGTCCGGCCGCCCCGGTTACATCCGGGCCGGTAACTGGCTGTATCGCCGAAACCAGAAGAATTTTCCCGGGAAACTGATCCATGTCGAACGAAAACCAGGAACTGCGCAAAGCCGGTCTCAAAGTGACGCTGCCGCGAGTCAAAATCCTGCAGCTGCTCGAGAACGCGAGTGAGCAGCACCTGAGCGCTGAAGATGTCTACAAGTTGCTGCTGGACGCCGGGGAGGATGTTGGCCTGGCGACGGTGTATCGCGTCCTGACACAGTTTGAGAGTGCCGGGCTGGTGATGCGACACAACTTCGACGGCGGGCACTCGGTGTTCGAGCTGGATCGCGGCGACCACCACGACCATATGGTGTGTACCGATAGCGGCAGGGTAATCGAGTTCCACAATGAGGAAATCGAGCGCCTGCAGCAGCAGATCGCCGAGGAGCACGGTTATGAGCTCACCGGGCACAGCCTGGTGTTGTATGTGAAGAAAAAGGATTCCTGACCGGTCAACCGGAAAGCCGCTCCCCCACTATGGGGGCGGCCCATGGCCACGACAACCCGGCTGTTAACCCGGGTTCTCCCCCTCCCTTCATGCCTGTCTTTGGCGGACCCTCACCTCGAGCGTTACCCCGGCCACCAGCGAATTGGTCACCAGGCACCTTTCCTCCGCCTTGTGCAGTAGCCGCTCCGCTTCCCCGGTGTCACCACCTGCGGGTATCTCCAGTTCGGCCGAGATGGTAAATGCGGTGAACTGTGTCTTGCGGTCGCGCCGGTCGAGGGTGCCGTTCGCCTCGCAGGCCAGGGAGTGCCACTCCAGTTGCTTGAATGTTGCGATCGCCCGGAAAGTAAGGATGAAGCAATCCGCCAGCGCTGCCACCAGCAGGTCCTCCGGCGACCAGTGATCCCCGGGCCCGCCAAACTGTACCGGCGGCGCGGAGGTCAGGGGTTCAACCCCATCTGTGGATAACTCGACATCACTGCCGGGATCGGCCCGGGCGGCCACCCGGTACTGGTGGGGAAGTTCCTGCATGGCCTGGCACCTCACAAAGCGCTGAGTCGCCAAAGGCTAGGGTCAGGCGCCCCGGGCCACCAGCCTCGGGCCTTGCCCCGTGGCTGGTGCATATCGCTGCGGTCCATGCACCCTGCGGGTGTGCAGGCTGCGTTATTTGTGGGGACGGCCCATGGTCGTGATCGGTTGCGCCGAGCGCCTTACGCCGGCGGCGTGTAGCGCTGCGGGAACTTGCCAATCTTGTCGGCATAGAAGTCACGGAACCGTTCCAGCTCGCGGGCCAGGTCGGCGCTCATTTCAAAGGCCGGCCCCATGCCCACTTCTTTCCTGGGGAAATTGATGAACCCGCATACCACCGGCACACCGGCACCGCGGGCAATATGGTAAAAGCCGGTCTTCCAGCGTTCCGCCATACCGCGGGTGCCTTCCGGCGGCACGGCGATCACCAGGGAGGCGCTGCGCTTGAACTGCTCCACCGTTGCCTCGACCAGGTTATTGGCCTTGCTGCGGTCCACGGCGATGCCGCCAAACCACCGCATCATGCCGCCCAGCGGGAACTTGAACAGCTTGTCCTTCCCCATCCACTGGGGCACCAGGCCCAGCTTGAGGGCGGTGAGGATAAAGTAGTAGCCATCCCAGTTGGTGGTATGCGGGGCGCCCAGCAGTACGTATTTCTTCAGTTTGAGCGCCGATTCGTCAGCGACCACCCGCCAGCCGTGCAGTTTCAGCAACAGCTTCGCGACCTGGCGCAGGATCGGGGTGACAATCGGTGTGTTGAAAATGGTTCTCTGCATGAAATCAGCCAGATTGAATGTTGGCGGCGAATTATAGAGGCATTTCGGCGCCAATTCCGGTTAATTGCGGCTTTTATCAGTGTAGGGTGAATTGTCCCCGCCACGCGGCTGCAACAGCCGGGGCGCCCGCCAGAGTGGAAAGGGAAGGCCCGGGAGCCGGGGCGCTATGCTCCCCCGTCAGGCGCGGGAGAGCATCTCCCCGGCGTGGGCCAGGGACTGTGCGGTGGTTTCGCCGCCCAGCATGCGGGCGATCTCTTCCCGGCGCTCCTGGTCCTTGAGTTCCCGCAGCGCCACGAATGCGGCGTCTCCGTCGCTGTGCTTCTCCACCAGGTACTGCCGGTGGGCCCGCGCCGCCACCTGCGCCAGGTGGGTTACGCAGATCACCTGGCCGGTGCGGCCGTTGCGGCCCTCGCCCAGTTGCCGCAGCAGGCGCCCGACAACATCGCCGGTGGCCCCGCCGATACCCACGTCCACCTCGTCGAAAACCAGGGTGGGGGTGCGGGAGGTCTGGGCGGTGACTACCTGGATTGCCAGGCTGACCCGCGACAGTTCGCCCCCGGAGGCGATCTTGCCCAGCGGCCGTGCCGGCTGGCCGGGGTTGGTGGCGATCAGGATTTCCACCTCTTCCAGGCCGGTGGCCGCCGGTTTTTCCTGTGGCTGCAGCGCCAGCTCCACCCGGGCGTGGGGCATGGCCAGGTCGGCCAGCTGCCCGTTCACCGCGGCGGCCAGTTTTTCGGCCGCGCCGGCGCGCAGTTTGCCCAGCTTGCCGGCGGTGGCCCGGTAGGCCTGTTCCAGTTCCCGGCACTCGGATTCCAGCCGGTCCAGTGCATCCGGTGCGCCAATTTCGTCCAGTTCCGCCTGCAGCTGCTCCTGTAGCCCGGGCAGCTCCGGTGGCTGCACGCGGTGCTTGCGTGCGGCCTGGTAAATGGCGCTGAGCCGCTCCTCCACCTCTGCCAGGCGTTCGGGATCCATCTCGAAGCGATCGATATGCCGCGTCAGGGTGCCGGCGGCTTCGTCCACCTGGATCCGGGCGCTGTCGAGCATCTGCGCCACCTCGGTCAGCTCCGGCGACTGCTCCGGCATGGCCGTGAGCAGCTGCAGGGCCCGGTGCAGGTGCTCGGAGATATCCCCCTCCCCGCCGGTGAGCATGGCTGCAAGCTGGTAACTGCCGCTGAGGATCTGGCCGGCATTGGCCAGCTGGCGTTGCTCGCTCTCGAGTTCAGCGATTTCGCCCGCTTGCAGGTCCAGCTGGTCCAGCTCCTCCAGCTGGTATTGCAGCAACTGCCGGCGCGCCTCGGTTTCCTCGGCACTGTCCGCCAGGCTGCGGTAGCGGCGGTACTGGTCCTGCCAGGTCTTGAAATGAATGCGGGTCTCCGCAGCCAGCTCGCCGGCACCGGCGAACTCGTCCAGCAGTCGCCGGTGGGTGTCTTTTTTGAGCAGGGACTGGTGCTCGTGCTGGCTGTGGATATCGATCAGCTGCTCGCCCAGGGCGCGCAGCTGCAGCAGGGTCACCGGCTGGCCATTGATATAGGCCCGGGAGCGCCCGTCGGCACTGATGGTGCGCCGCAGGATTACCTCGTGGCCGGTGTCCAGTTCCTGCTCTTCCAGCCAGGTGCTGGCCTCCGGATGGTCACTGATATCGAAAGTCGCGTGGATGTCGGCCCGTTTCGCCCCGGCGCGGACCAGCTCCGCATTGCCGCGGTCGCCGAGGGCCAGGCCCAGGGCGTCGAGGGTGATGGACTTACCGGCCCCGGTCTCGCCGGTCAGGGTGCTGGTGCCGGAGCCAAACTCCAGTTCCAGCTGGTCCACCAGGGTGAATTGGCTGATAGACAGGTGCAGCAACATAGGGATCGCTTCTGGCTCAATTGTTATCTGTGTATTTATACAGTAATCGCCGGCGGGTCGCTACCGCCACCCGGTGACATTACAGTGCGCGGGGAGGCGGTCAAGCGCCGCGCTGGCGGGGCGCGTGGCGAGTTTCCGGGATAACCCCTTGAACTGCATGGGCAAGGCCCCATATACACCTGCACTGTCCGCCCGGCATGGCACGCCCGGCTTGGCGCCCCCGGCGGACATCATATTTGAACCAACTGACAGTCGACGCGACGGAGAGAGCAGTGGCCAGAGAGCGCAGCGAAGAAGATCAGATTGACGAGGGGACGCCGCATCCCGAGGCACTGACCGCGGAAGAGGCGGCAGCCGAGGAAACCAGTGCGAGTGCCGAGGTAGAGGAACCCTCCCCCGAAGAGCAGCACGAGGCAGAGGAGGCCCTGCACGCGGAGCCCGACAGCCCCGAGGCACTAAAGGGGGAGATCCTGGGCCTGCAGGAGCAGCTGGCGATCCAGAAGGACCTGGCCATGCGCGCACAGGCCGAGGCCCAGAACGCGCGCCGCCGCGCCCAGCAGGATGTGGAGCGGGCGCACAAGTACGGCGTGGAGAAGCTGCTGCAGGATTTCCTGCCGGTGGTGGACAACCTGGAGCGGGCGCTGTCCAGCATCGACCGCGAGGACGAGGCCAACAAGGCCATCATCGAGGGTATCGAGCTGACCCATAAGTCCTTCGTGGACACCCTGGCAAAGCATTCCGTGGAAGTGGTGAACCCGGCCGGCGAGCCATTCGACCCGGAACGGCACCAGGCCATGACCCAGGTCCCCAGTGGTGATGTGGAGCCCAATACGGTGCTGGATGTATTCCAGAAGGGCTATGTACTGAACGGCCGCCTGTTGCGGCCGGCAATGGTAGTGGTGAGCAAGTCCCCGTCGTGACTGCACACCCCTTTGTCGGGGGCAGGCCCGGAGAATCGGGCAGCCCGGGCAGAGGATCGGGCATAAAGCCCCTTGAAATTGTAAGGCCGGCACCAATATAGCTGGCAACTGAACGAAAACTTGCGCTCCCGCCGGTATCGGGCGGGAAGCGGCGAAAAAGTGAGGAACATACTGATGGGAAAAATTATCGGCATCGACCTGGGAACCACCAACAGTTGTGTGGCAGTCCTGGATGGTGACAAGGCGCGCGTGATCGAGAACGCCGAGGGCGATCGCACCACCCCGTCCATCGTGGCGTTCACCGATGACAACGAGATCCTGGTGGGCCAGTCTGCCAAGCGCCAGGCGGTTACCAACCCGCAGAATACCCTGTATGCGGTCAAGCGCCTGATCGGTCGTAAATTCAAGGACGATGTGGTGCAGAAGGACATCAAGATGGTGCCCTACAGCATCGTCGAGGCCGATAACGGTGATGCCTGGGTAGAAGTGAAGGGCGACAAGAAAGCGCCGCCGCAGGTTTCCGCCGAAGTACTGAAAAAAATGAAGAAGACCGCCGAGGATTTCCTGGGCGAGACCGTCGATGCAGCGGTGATCACCGTCCCGGCCTACTTCAATGATTCCCAGCGCCAGGCCACCAAGGACGCGGGCCGCATCGCCGGCCTGGACGTAAAGCGCATCATCAACGAGCCCACCGCGGCCGCGCTGGCTTATGGCCTGGACAAGCAGGGCGGTGACCGGACCGTGGCGGTCTACGACCTGGGTGGTGGTACCTTCGATATCTCCATCATCGAGATTGCCGATGTCGACGGCGAGAAGCAGTTCGAGGTGCTGTCCACCAATGGTGACACCTTCCTCGGCGGTGAGGATTTCGACCTGCGCCTGATCGACTACCTGGCAGAGCAGTTCAAGAAGGACCAGGGCATCGACCTGAAAGGCGACCCGCTGGCCATGCAGCGCCTGAAGGAAGCGGCCGAGAAAGCCAAGATCGAGCTTTCCTCCAGCCAGCAGACCGAGGTCAACCTGCCGTACATCACCGCAGATGCCTCCGGTCCCAAGCACCTGGTGGTGAAGCTGACCCGCGCCAAGCTGGAGAGCCTGGTGGAAGAGCTGGTCGAGCGCTCCCTGGGGCCGGTCAAGACCGCCCTGGCTGATGCCGACCTGGCGGCCTCCGGCGTGGACGAGGTGATCCTGGTGGGCGGCCAGACCCGTATGCCGCTGGTGCAGAAGAAAGTAACCGAATTCTTTGGCAAGGAGCCGCGCAAGGACGTCAACCCGGATGAGGCGGTGGCCATGGGCGCTGCAATCCAGGGCGCGGTCCTGGCCGGCGATGTGAAAGACGTACTGCTGCTGGACGTTACCCCGCTGACCCTGGGCATCGAGACCATGGGCGGCGTGGCGACCCCGCTGATCGAGAAGAACACCACCATCCCGACCAAGAAGTCCCAGGTGTTCTCCACCGCGGATGACAACCAGACCGCTGTGACCATCCACGTGGTCCAGGGCGAGCGCAAGCAGGCGTCCGAGAACAAGTCACTGGGTCGCTTTGACCTGGCTGACATCCCGCCGGCGCCGCGCGGTGTGCCGCAGATCGAAGTCGCCTTCGACATCGATGCCAACGGCATCCTGCACGTGCACGCGAAGGACAAGGCCACCGGCAAGGAGCAGTCCATTGTGATCAAGGCTTCCTCCGGCCTGAGCGAGGAAGAGATCGACAAGATGGTGCAGGACGCCGAGGCCAATGCCGAGGCGGACAAGCAGTTCGAGGAGCTGGTAACCACCCGCAATACCCTCGACGGCATGATCTCTGCCACCAAGAAGACCCTGGAAGAGGCTGGCGACAAGGCCACTGCCGAAGAGAAGTCCGCGATCGAGGCGGCCATCTCCGAAGCGGAAGAGGCCGTCAAGGGCAACGACAAGGACGCCATGGAAGCGGCCACCAACAAGCTGACCGAGGCTTCCGGCCCGCTGGCACAGAAGATGTACGCCGAGCAGGCGCAGGCGGCACAGGGTGCCGAGGGCGCAGCCGAGGCGGAGCAGGGCGGCCAGCAGTCCGGTGGTGACGACGCGGTGGACGCGGAGTTCGAGGAAGTGAAGGACGACAAGAAAGAGGACAAGTAAGCCCTCCCTGCGCGCGGGTGGCTGGTGGCTTCCCGCGCAAAGACAAACCTCGAGGCGCGGCGGCAATTCTGCGGAACTGGCCACCGCGCCTCAGTTAGTTAAGACAGAACACACTTTTTATGTCGAAGCGCGATTATTACGAAGTCCTCGGTGTCGAGCGGGACGCCTCCGAAAAAGACCTGAAAAGGGCCTATCGACGGGTGGCTATGAAGTATCACCCGGACCGGAATCCCGACGACAAAGAGTCGGAGAACAAGTTCAAGGAGGCCAACGAGGCCTACGAAGTCCTGTCCGACCCGCAGAAAAAAGCAGCCTATGACCAGTTTGGCCACGCCGGTGTGGAAGGCCAGATGGGCGGCGGTGGCGGTGCCGGCGGTTTTGGTGGATTCTCCGATATTTTCGGCGATGTGTTCGGCGACATCTTTGGCGGTGGCGGCGGCCGTCGCGGCGGCCCGCAGCGCGGCTCGGACCTGCGTTACGACCTGGAGCTGGATCTCGAGGACGCCGTGCGCGGTACGACTGTGCAGATTCGCGTGCCGACCCTGGTGGGTTGCAAGACCTGTGACGGTTCCGGGGCCAAGCCGGGCTCGAATCCCCAGACCTGTGGTACCTGTGGCGGTGTAGGCCAGGTGCGTATGCAGCAGGGCTTCTTTGCCGTGCAGCAGACCTGCCCCAACTGCCGCGGTCGCGGCACCATCATTACCGATCCCTGTGGCAGCTGCCATGGTGCCGGCCGGCTCGAGGAGACCAAGACCCTGTCGGTTAAAGTTCCTCCCGGCGTGGACAGCGGCGACCGTATCCGCCTGTCCGGCGAGGGCGAGGCGGGCCCAGAGGGCGGTCCTCCCGGGGACCTCTATGTGCAGGTGGTGGTGAAGGAGCACGAGCTGTTCCAGCGCGACGGCAAGAACCTCTACTGCGAGGTGCCGATCAGCTTTGTCACCGCGGCCCTGGGCGGTGAAATGGAAGTGCCCACCCTGGACGGCAAGGTAAAGCTGAAGATCCCGGCAGAGAGCCAGACCGGCAAGCTGTTCCGCCTGCGCGGCAAGGGCGTCACGCCCGTGCGCGGCGGTGCCCCGGGCGACCTGCTGTGTCGGGTGGTGGTGGAAACACCGGTCAACCTGAGCACTCGCCAGAAGGAGTTGCTGGAGGAATTTTCCGGCACCCTGAGTGAGAAGAAAAACTCACCCCGCCAGACCGGCTGGTTCGAGGGCGTGAAGAATTTCTTCGGGGACATGAAGCTTTAAGGGCCTTGGGCCCCAATTCCTCCCTCCCGCTTCTTACCGCGCCGGCCGGCACGGGGAAGCGGGAGGGAATCCCTCACATCTCCGCCAGTCGCCGGCGAAACTCCTCGTGGTACTCGAGCTGTAACTCCTTGAGAGACTGCAACTGCTGTTCATCGAGGATGTCCACCAGTTGTGCGCGAGTCTCGGCGCGAATGGCAATCATCTTCGCATCGATTTCCTCGCGCTGTTTCTGCGTCAGTTCCGGTGGCTCCCCGGAGAGGAAGCCATAGCCCTTCAGCATTTCCTTTTTGCGGCGGAAGTTCTCCTGCAGGATCGGCAGGACGGTATCCTCCTGCTCGGGGGTCAGGTTGAGCTTCAGGGTCACCCAGTCGGTGACGTCGTCATATTTTTCCCAGAAATCCTCCCCCAGCCCTTTTTCTTCCTCCCGGGCGCAGCCGCTGGCCAGCCCCAGCAGCAGGGCCAGGATAGCCAGGGCCAGGCCGGCATTGGCGGGGAATCTGGTGTTTCTCAGGTGGTGCATGGTTGCCTCTCCAGGGGGGTATGCACCAGATTCTAGATGGCACGGGCAGTGCGGTGGGTCCCCGGGCGGAACCGTCCGCCTGAATTGTACTGGCGCAGTCAGCCCGGCTTGCCGGCGCAGTCGATACAACGGGTGATGGTTGGGTCTGCGCTGAGTCGGGCCGGCTCGATGGCATCGTCACAGATAAAGCAGAAACCAAAGTCGCCGCTGTCGATGCGTCGCAGGGCGCCGTCGATGCCCCGCAGCAGGGCCTGCCGCCGCCGGTCGGAGTCCAGTGCTATCTGCTGCGCCTGCAGGGCCTCCATGCGCGACAGGCGGCCGACGCTGGACTGGTCCAGGGTTACCGTCTGGCTGCCGCGCTGCGCTATCTCTTCCAGCGACAACAGTTCTGCCCGTAGGGCCTGCAGCCGCAGGCGGAAGTCCGCGAGTTCCGATTCGTTCATGCAGTAGGGCCATTTTTGTTGTTATAAAGGGGAATACTACTACAGCTATGTTCCGGCGCCGGGGTAGAATCCGCGGCTTTCAGGGCGGCAGTCAGAAAGGAGGAGAGATGACAGTCAAGGTAGCCGTAACGGGGTTCGCCGGGCGCATGGGGCGCGCGCTGGCAGAGGCGCTGGCGCAGGCCGATAACGCGGAACTGTCCGCGGCAATCGTGCGCCCCGGGTCCAGCCTGGTGGGCAGCGATGCGGGCGAGGTTGCCGGGCTGGGCCGGTCGGGACTGCCGGTCGTGGATAGCCTTGGCGGCGCTCAATTCGATGTCCTGATCGACTTTTCCGCTCCCGCTGCCACCCTGGAAAATGCGGCCTTCTGTGCCGGGCAGGGCAAGCCGATTGCAATCGGCACCACCGGCTTCAGTGAGGCCGAGAAAGCGACGTTACTGGCACATGCACAGGATATCCCGCTGTGCCTGGCGAGCAATTTCTCCACTGGCGTCAATCTCTGCTTCAACCTGCTGGAGACTGCTGCCCGGGTAATGGGGGAAGAGGCGGATATCGAGATTGTCGAGGCGCACCACCGTCACAAGGTGGACGCCCCGTCGGGCACCGCCCTGAGTATGGGGGAAGTGATTGCTGAAACGCTGGGCCGGGACCTGCAGCAGGTGGCGGTCTACGGGCGCGAGGGGCAAACCGGTGCGCGCGATCGCGAAACCATTGGTTTTGCCACGGTTCGTGGCGGCGATGTAGTGGGGGAGCACTCGGTAATGTTCCTCGCCGATGGCGAGCGCATTGAAATCGGCCACCGGGCCAGCAGCCGCCTGTCGTTTGCCCGCGGTGCGGTGCGGGCGGCGCTGTGGCTGCTTGGGAATGAACAAAAGGGCGACCGCGTGCCGGGCCACTACGATATGCGCGATGTACTGGGGCTGAAAGTCGGTTAACCTGATCGCGACTGAATTTTGCAACATCAAGGTCACAGGAGTTGGCGTTGGAACATAAGATAATCGTTGGTAGCGAGGAGTGGTGCAGCTTCCCCGGGCTGGGGATTCCCGCCATCAAGGCGCGGGTTGATTCGGGGGCCAAGACCTCCTGCCTGCACGCCTACAACATTCATACCTTCAAGCGCGACGGCGAGTCCTGGGTCAGCTTCGAGGCGCACCCGCTGCAGCACCAGCGGCGCCCGTCGGTACGCTGCGAGGCGCGCCTGCTGGACAAGCGCACGGTGCGCAGTTCATCCGGGGAGGCAGAAAAGCGCCCGGTCATCCGTACCGCCCTGTCGATTGGTGGCAGTGTCTGGGATATCGAGCTGACCCTGACCAACCGGGACTCCATGGGCTACCGGATGCTGCTGGGCCGCGAGGCGATGATGGGCCGGATGATGGTGGACCCGGCGGAGAGCTTCTGTCTCGGCGATATGCGCGTCAGTGAGCTGGAGGAGTACTACCGGGACGAGCATCACATGGCGGGCACCGGCCTGCGGATCGGGCTGCTGGCGTCCAACCCGGACCTGTACAGTAACCAGCGCATCATGGAGGCGGGCGCCGAGCGCGGGCACCGCATGAGCTTCCTCGATATCCGCCAGTGCTATATGAAGCTGGATCCCAGCGAGCCGGAGGTCCACTACCGCGACGGGCGGATCCTGAACAACCTTGATGCAGTGATTCCCCGGATCCGGCCCAGCCAGACCTTCTATGGCTGTGCCCTCACGCGCCACTTCGAGAGCCTCGGCGTATTTGCCCTCAATGGTTCCGACGCCATCAGCCAGTCGCGGGACAAACTGTTCTCGCTCCAGTTGCTGCAGCAGGCGGCCCTGAATATCCCCACGTCGGGCTTTGCCAACTCGCCGGTGGATACCAACGAGCTGATTGAAATGGTTGGCGGCGCCCCGCTGATCGTGAAGTTGCTCGAAGGTAGCCAGGGACGCGGGGTGGTGCTGGCCGAGACGCGCAAGGCGGCCGAATCGGTGATCAACGCATTCAAGTCCCTCAAGGCCAACCTGCTGGTGCAGGAGTTTATCCGGGAGGCCCAGGGCAAGGACCTGCGCCTGTTCGTGATCGACAACAAGGTGGTGGCTTCCATCCAGCGGGAGGCCGCACCCGGGGAGTTCCGCGCCAATATCCACCAGGGCGGCACCGCCTCGGTGGTGAAGGTTACTCCCGAGGAGAAGCGCCTGGCAGTGAAGGCGGCAAAGACCCTGGGCCTGAAGGTGGCTGGGGTGGATATTATTCGCTCCCGCAAGGGGCCACTTCTGCTTGAGGTGAATTCCTCACCGGGCCTGGAGGGCATTGAGAGCGCCACCCGCAAGGACGTGGCCGGCAGCATGATCATGTCGATCGAGAAAGCGCTGAAATGGCGCCCGGCGGCGCCGGTCAATGGCGCTGAAAGCGTGGTTCCCGACGAAGGGGCCGGTTGACGGCCCTGTCCCGGGGCGAGGGTCCCGGGGTCCTCTCCCCTGCGCCGGCCGGGTTACGGCTGGCAGCTTCCTCTTCCTGCCCCTTTGGCGAAGGCCCCGCCGCGATACTAATCTGGTGTTGAGACACGCTGGTATGTAGTCGTGGCAGCGAAGTCGATGCCAGTGAGCGTATTCCCGCGCCACCGAGACCGATAAAGCCATGCGAGCGGGCATGAAACGACACCCCGACCCTTCCTTCCGTCGCCTGGCAGTGCAGCTGCTCGGGCACCTTATGTTGTTGTTGCTGCTGCAGCTGATCCTGTCGGCAGGAGCCGCCGCGGCGCCCTCGCGGCTGTCGGATACCGAGGCGGGGCGCCGGCTGATGATCAACTATATTGTCCATTTCGCCCATCACCTGCAGTGGCCGATCGAGGTTTTCAGCGGCACCGGGGCACCGTTCCGAATCTGCCTGCTGGAGCAGCCAGACCTGCTGGCGCCGCTGGCATCCCAGCTCAAGTACCATCGTGTCGATGGGCGACCGGTCGAGGTTGCCGGCCTTCCGCCGGGGGAGAAACTGGAGGCGCGCCGCTGCCAGATCCTGGTGCTGGGCGAGGTGTCCCCGGATTACTGGCGCGAGCTGATGCTGGCACTGGAGTTCTTCCCGGTGCTGACGGTCAGCGATGTCCGCGGCTTTACTGCCGCGGGGGGCATGATCGGCTTTGTGGGACGGGGGCCACAGGTGGCGGTGCGCCTGAACAAAACCATGTTCGACCGCTCGGAACTCAAGATTGGCAGCAGCCTGTTCCGGTTGACCAACGGGGCAGATTAGCGCGCTGCGGGCAAGGTCCGGTGACAGTTCACCGCGCCAGAATGTCCGGTCCTGCGGCGGGAAAGCCTGAATTGGTGCTGCCAGTGTGGCGCTTTCCCGGCTTGCCCTGGACGCTCTGGCAGCGCTCGGTTGTCACCGAACCTCACGCATGGCCCGTTGCCGTCTACTGGCGTATTTTTATACTGGCGCTTGGGGCGCATTTCGAGTAGAATCTGCGCCCGGTTTGGGCATGTCGCGCGCTCGCTGCGCGCCGGACAGTGAGTCCCATCAACGCCGGTGGCAAGCGCCGGCCACAGTGTGAGAGCTGCGCGTGAAGAAATCCAAAAAGCGAGATGAAGCAGGAGTTTCATCTCGCTTTTTTATAGGGGCCCGGTTCCAGGGTGCCCTGTCCAAGGACAGCGCTGCTGCCGGGGCGCCGTCGGGCCGCCCGGGCCAGCTGGAGCAGTATCACCGCGCCTCACGTCAAATCCCGCCCGGAAGCAGTTCTGAAGATTGGAGATCAAGTTGACTAAAGCTGTCCCCACGCCGGAGCCCCAGATGCCCAGCCCCCTGATGCCAAGCACTACGCCAGCGCTGCTGGTACTCGCCGATGGCAGCGAGTTTCACGGGCGCGCCATTGGCGCCCTTGACAGCGCCGTCGGTGAGGTCGTGTTCAACACCTCCATGACCGGTTACCAGGAAATCCTGACCGACCCGTCTTACGCGCGCCAGATTGTCACCCTGACGTATCCCCATATCGGCAATACCGGCACCAACAGTGAGGACGAGGAGGCCGCGGATATCTGGGCCACCGGCCTGGTAATCCGCGACCTGCCCCTGCTGGCCAGCAGTTTCCGCAATGAGAAGTCACTCGAGGACTACCTGCGGGACCGCAATGTGGTGGGCATCGCCGATATCGACACCCGCCGCCTGACCCGCCTGCTGCGGGACAAGGGCGCCCAGAACGGTTGTATCGTCGCCGGCGACGATATCGACCGGGACGCGGCGCTGGCCAGGGCGCGTGAATTCGCCGGCTTGAAGGGCATGGATCTTGCGAAGGTGGTTTCCACCAAAGAGCCCTACAACTTCAATGAGGGCACCTGGGAACTTGGGCAGGGCCACCAGCCGGCGCCGGCAGCGCAGCCTTACAAGGTTGTGGCTTACGATTTTGGCGTCAAGCGCAACATTTTGCGCATGCTGGTGGATCGCGGCTGCGAACTCACCGTAGTGCCGGCACAGACTCCGGCCTCCGAGGTGCTGGCAATGAATCCCGACGGCGTATTCCTGTCCAACGGACCCGGTGATCCCGAGCCCTGTGACTATGCCATCAAGGCCATTCGCGAGATTCTCGACGCCGGGATCCCCACCTACGGTATCTGCCTGGGGCACCAGCTGCTGGGCCTCGCCGTGGGCGCCAGGTCCGAGAAAATGAAGTTCGGCCACCACGGGGGCAACCACCCGGTGAAATGCCTCAAGAGTGGCCGGGTGATGATCTCTGCCCAGAACCACGGCTTCTCCATCGACGGCGATTCACTGCCGGAGAATGTGGAGATCACCCACGTGTCCCTGTTTGACAATACCAACCAGGGTATCCGCCTGACCGACCGGCCCGCATTCAGCTTCCAGGGACACCCGGAAGCCAGCCCCGGCCCGCACGATGTGGCGCCACTGTTCGACCAGTTCGTCGAAATGATGGAGGCGCGCCGCCAGGCGTAACAGGGGCCGGCTGCGGCCGGCCACGGGACACGTGCATACGCACTGACTGAATTTTGAATTGACCATCACCGGTGCGGCCGGTGCGAGACGGAAGAAAGATGCCAAAACGCACAGACATCAAAAGCATTCTGATTATCGGCGCCGGTCCGATTGTTATCGGCCAGGCCTGCGAATTCGACTACTCCGGCGCCCAGGCCTGTAAGGCGCTGCGGGAAGAGGGCTACCGGGTGATCCTGGTGAACTCCAACCCCGCCACCATCATGACCGACCCGGCCATGGCCGACGCCACCTACATCGAGCCGGTGGAATGGCGCACGGTGGCCAAGATCATCGAGCAGGAACGCCCCGATGCCATCCTGCCCACCATGGGTGGCCAGACAGCGCTCAACTGTGCGCTGGCACTGGACAAGCACGGTGTCCTGGAAAAGTTTGGTGTAGAGCTGATCGGTGCCGACAAGGAGGCGATCGAGAAGGCCGAGGACCGGGACCTGTTCGACAAGGCCATGCGTGCGATTGGCCTGGAGACGCCGCGCGCCAAGATCGTCCATTCCATGGAAGAGGCGATGAAAGTCCCGGAAGAGTTCGGCTTCCCGGTTATCATTCGCCCGTCCTTCACCATGGGCGGCTCCGGCGGCGGTGTGGCGTACAACTGGCCCGAGTTCGAGGAAATCTGCAAGCGCGGCCTGGACCTGTCCCCCACCAACGAACTGCTGATCGACGAATCCCTGCTCGGCTGGAAAGAGTACGAGATGGAGGTGGTTCGCGATAAGAACGACAACTGCATCATTGTCTGTGCCATCGAGAACTTTGACCCCATGGGCGTGCACACCGGTGACTCCATCACCGTGGCCCCGGCGCAGACCCTGACCGACAAGGAATACCAGCTGATGCGCAACGCCTCCCTCGCGGTGCTGCGCGAGATCGGCGTTGAAACCGGCGGCTCCAACGTGCAGTTCGGCGTCTGCCCGAACACCGGGCGCATGGTGATCATCGAGATGAACCCGCGGGTATCCCGCTCCTCCGCCCTGGCCTCCAAGGCCACCGGCTTCCCGATCGCCAAGGTAGCGGCCAAACTGGCAGTGGGCTACACCCTGGACGAGCTGCAGAACGAGATTACCGGCGGTGCGACCCCGGCCTCCTTCGAGCCGAGCATCGACTATGTGGTTACCAAGATCCCGCGCTTTACCTTCGAGAAATTCGGCGAGGCAGACGCGCGCCTGACCACACAAATGAAATCCGTGGGCGAGGTGATGGCCATCGGCCGCACTTTCCAGGAGTCCCTGCAGAAAGCACTGCGTGGCCTGGAAGTGGGCAGCTTTGGCCTCGAGAGCAAAATTGACCCCGAGGAGGAGGGTGCGCAGGAGCGCCTGCGGCGCGAGCTGTCCGTTCCCGGTGCAGAGCGTATCTGGTATGTGGGTGACGCCTTCCGCATGGGGATGACGGTCGAGGAGGTCTATGAGCTCTCGGGCATCGACCCCTGGTTCCTGGTGCAGATCGAGGAACTGGTCAGGATAGAGGAGCCGCTCAAGGCCCTGCCCACATCCGCCCTGACGACTGAATACGTGCGCTTCCTGAAGCGCAAGGGCTTCTCCGACATGCGCCTTGCCAAGTTGCTGGGGGTAAGCCAGAGAACCGTGCGCGAGTTCCGCCACAAGCTGGGGGTGTTCCCGTCTTTCAAGCGCGTGGATACCTGCGCGGCCGAGTTCGCCACGTCCACCGCTTACATGTACTCCACCTATGACGAGGAGTGCGAGGCGAACCCGTCCGACCGCAAGAAAATCATGGTGCTGGGTGGTGGCCCGAACCGTATCGGCCAGGGCATCGAGTTCGACTACTGCTGTGTGCACGCCGCACTGGCGATGCGCGAGGACGGTTACGAGACCATCATGGTCAACTGTAACCCCGAAACGGTTTCCACCGACTACGATACCTCCGACCGCCTCTATTTTGAGCCGGTGACCCTGGAGGATGTACTGGAAATCGTGGCCAAGGAAAAGCCGGAAGGTGTGATCGTACAGTTCGGCGGCCAGACTCCGCTGAAACTGGCGCGCTACCTGGCGGCGGAAGGGGTGCCGATCATTGGCACCACCCCCGAGCAGATTGACCGCGCCGAGGACCGCGAGCGCTTCCAGCAGATGATCATGCGCCTGGGGCTGAAGCAGCCCAAGAATGCCATCGTGCGCTCCGTCTCCGAGGCCATCCAGGCCGCCAAGGACGTGGGATACCCGCTGGTAGTGCGCCCCTCTTATGTACTGGGTGGCCGGGCGATGGAAATCGTCTACAAGGAAGACGAGCTGCTCAACTATATGAAGGAAGCGGTACAGGTATCCGACGACTCGCCGGTTCTGCTGGATCACTTCCTCAATGCCGCGGTCGAGGTGGATATCGATGCGGTGTCCGATGGCCAGGATGTGGTCATCGGCGGCATCATGCAGCATATCGAGCAGTGCGGTGTGCACTCCGGTGATTCCGCCTGCTCCCTGCCGCCCTATAACCTGCCCGCCGGGGTGCAAGACCAGATGCGCGAGCAGGTCAAGGCCATGGCCCGTGAACTGGGCGTGGTAGGCCTGATGAATACCCAGCTGGCCTGGCAGGACGACGAGATCTACGTGATCGAGGTCAACCCCCGCGCCTCCCGCACGGTGCCGTTTGTCTCCAAGTGCATCGGTACCTCCCTGGCCAAGGTGGCGGCGCGCTGCCAGGCGGGGATCAGCCTCGCGGATCAGGGCTTTACCAAGGAAATCGTACCGGACTACTTCTCCGTGAAAGAGTCTGTATTCCCCTTCAACAAGTTCCCGAAGGTGGACCCGATCCTCGGCCCGGAGATGAAGTCCACCGGCGAGGTCATGGGCGTTGGTGCCACCTTTGCGGAAGCTTTCGATAAGGGGCTGCTGGCCGCCGGCGACACATTGCCGGAATCAGGCAAGGTCTTTATCTCGGTCCGTGACTTCGACAAGGATGCCGCAGTCCATGTGGCACGGGACCTGGTGGGACTCGGCTTCGAGCTGGTTGCCTCCCGTGGTACCGCCAAGGTATTGCAAGACAGCGATATTCCGGTTACAACCGTCAACAAGATGAGCGAGGGCCGGCCGCATATCGTCGATATGATCAAGAACGACGAGATTGCCCTGGTGGTCAACACTACCGAGGGGCGCCAGGCGATACGCGACTCCGCCGATATCCGTCGCAGCGCGGAGAACCACCAGGTGTGTTACACCACCACGCTGGCGGCGGCCAAGGCCATGGCGCTGGCCATGCAGCAGGGCGAGCCGCTCCAGGTACGCCGTTTGCAGGACCTGCATCAGCGCGTGGTTGAGTTGTCGAAATAAATCCGGCACTGCCCGGAGCGGCCACCGGCCACAACCAATCAGTGATATATCGGCCGGGCTTCCCCATGGGGAGGCCCGGTTTTCTAGTAATAAAAATTGGAGGTCCCAACTTGAACCGGGTACCAATGACTGTCGAGGGCGCCGAGGCCCTGCGCGCCGAACTGGAAAACCTGAAGAAGGTAGAGCGCCCCGCCGTGGTCCAGGCGATTGCCGAGGCCCGTGAACATGGCGACCTGAAGGAAAACGCCGAGTACCACGCGGCCCGCGAGAAGCAGGGCTTTATCGAGGGACGTATCCAGGAAATCGAGGCCAAGCTGTCACACGCGCAGGTCATCGATGTCAAAGCCATCGAGCCCAGCGACAAGGTGATCTTCGGTACCACAGTGACCATCATCCACATGGAAACCGACGAGGAAGTGACTTACCGGATTGTTGGCGATGATGAGGCTGACGTGAAAGAGAAGAAGATTTCGGTGAACTCGCCGATTGCCCGCGCGTTGATCGGCAAGGAAGTGGGGGATGTTGTCGAGGTGCAGACTCCGTCAGGATCGGTGGAGTACGAGATCGATACTGTGCAGCATATCTGATCCCGCAGCGGGATGATAATAAAAAAAGGGCGGCCAGCAGGCCGCCCTTTTTTTTGCCCTTTTACTGGAACACAACGGAGTTGTTGAATGCGCCGATCTGGGTGACAAGGGCTGTTTCGGCCAGGCCGAACTGTCCGACCAGGGCGTTGTTGCCAAGACCGGTCTGGGAGGTTACGGCCAGGTGACCGAAGCCGATCTGTCCGACGTACACGTCGTTGCCAATACCAACCTGTCTTTCAAATGCAGCGTTGTTCACACCTGCCTGGGAGATATCTGCCTCGTTTCCGATGCCGCTCTGTGCAATGGTCGCATCATTACCGAAGCCGAACTGGCGGGTGTCGGCATCATTGAGGATACCGTTCTGGGTCATGCTTGAGGTATGGCCAAGGCCGCTCTGGAGCGCATCGGCATTGTTCAGGATGCCGGTCTGGTTGATGGTGGCGGTGTTGAAGAAACTGAACACCTGAGTCACTGAAGCCGAGTTCAGCAGTCCAGACTGGTTAATGTTGGCGTTGTTACCAAAACCCAGGGTCTGCACTGTGACCGCACTGTTCAGTGCGCCATCCTGCATATGCATTGAGTTGCTGCCCAGCTGCAATGATTGCACTGTCAGTGAGTTATTGAGCAGCCCGCTCTGCATGCTGTTGGCGGAGTTGCCTGCACCGAAAGTCTGGAATGCCGCGGCATTGTTCAGGGCACCATCCTGCACCTGGGTGATGGAGCTGTTGAACTGCACCGACTGGGTCGCCGAGGCATTATTGAAAAAGCCGGATTGATCCTGCGTGATCGTATTATTCACGGTCAGGAAGCCGGTCTGGTTGGCAGCAGCATTGTTGCCGACCCCAGACTGGTTCTGTGTGGTGGTATTGCCGGCGGCAAAGACTGAGCCGCTGATAGCAAACAGCAGGGCGGCGGCGATCGGGGTTAACGTCTTCATGAGTGTCTCCATTACTGCATTGAGTTTCCGACGTTGGTAAAACCGGTGCCAGTTTGCACCGATCTCTTATGGTGCCTTACTCAGCACCATAGAGGGCTCCAGCCACAGGCCATCCGTGTCCACTGGGGAGCCGGGCTGAGACTGGGAATCAGGTGGGGAACCTGTCGGCACGACAGGCCGGGGAAGGGGCAATCCGCTTG
Organism: Microbulbifer zhoushanensis; assembly: GCF_021729055.1. Taxonomy (NCBI): domain Bacteria; kingdom Pseudomonadati; phylum Pseudomonadota; class Gammaproteobacteria; order Cellvibrionales; family Microbulbiferaceae; genus Microbulbifer; species Microbulbifer zhoushanensis. Next base: position 67,356 of record NZ_JAJSAO010000003.1, on the reverse strand, counting down.
CAGGGTACAGATACTGCTTCGATTCATTGGGTCGTACTGCCTGTTTCGACAATGAATGTGCTCTCTAAATGACAGTGTTGCCAGTTCTTGGTGGAGGTGCCATGGGAAGGAAGTACGGAGTTGGTTGAGAAGAAAGTGTTAACAGACGCGGGCGGCGTAGAGACAAACAGATAAGCGGACCTGTCACAGCCACAGCGCCCGTGAGAGACACCCGGAACCAGGAATCGCCGCCCTGCCAGTGAACTTCGCAGGCAGGGCGGCGGCGCTTGGTGGCCCTGGTTATCAGGTGTGGGCCTCTCCCTGGAAAGCGACCATGCTTACTGGAAGATGCTGGCCGAGTTTCCTACGCCAACCTGGTTGATGATGGCAGTTTCCGAATAGCCGTTCTGGATGACCAGTGCTTCGTTCTGTACGCCGGACTGGTTCACCAGTGCCCGGTGGTTGCCACCAGGTCCAAACTGGAAAATATCTGCACGGTTTAACAGGCCGCTCTGGTTGATGACAGCCTGGTTGTACTGGGAGGCCTGCAGGATGTTGGCTTCGTTACCCAGCCCCTGCTGGTAGATTTCTGCCTCGTTGTACAGGTCGAGCTGGGTAATATTGGCCGTATTCAGCAGGCCGTCCTGGCCGATGCTGGCGTATTGTCCAGAACCGGCCTGGAGAATTGATGCCTCGTTACCCTGACCGGACTGGAAAATATAGGCTTCGGAGTCATAGGCCGCGTACTGGCCAATTGCCGCGCCATGCACTGAACCTACCTGCTCGATGACCGCCACGTTACCACTGCCATCTACCTGCGTGATTGACGCATCGTTGCCAAAGCCGGTTTGGCCGATACGAGCTTCGCTGTTGCTTGTGGCTATCTGGAATGTCGAAGCACGGTTGAGTATCCCGGACTGGCTAACGTGCGCTGTGTTACCTGTGCCGCCTTGCTGTAGCGAATAGGCGTCATTGAGCGCGCCATCCTGGACCTGGTAGATCATGCTGCCGGTTTCGCCAGCCTGTACTGCCTCGGCGCTATTGAAGAAACCGGATTGTCGCTGAATGATGGTGTTATCAATCGTGGCTGGGTTGTCCTGGACAGCCACGGCACTGTTGGCGACACCATCCTGTGACAGGTCGGCAGTGTTGTTGGCTGCGAGGACGTACCCGCTTGTCGCCAGTAGAACAGCTGCCGCAATGGGAGTGAAGGATTTCACACGCATCTCCTTTACGTCGCACCTCAAAGGATTACTTCACGGTGTGGGTTGAGTGGCCTTGTGGGCCGTAAGGGTTTTCTGCTCCTGAGTCATGTAAAAGTCAGCGGCCGTGAAAAGCCGCTGACAGTGGGTGCGTGACGGGCGCGGAGCCGCGTCACGCTGGCTATTTCCGGGGATCGCTTTACTGCACGATCACGCCGAAATTGCCCAGACCAACCTGGGTGGCCATCGCTGTTTCAGCGAAGCCAAACTGGAAGGTCAGGTGCGCGTTCGCGATACCCAGTTGGTTGGTTGTGGACATATGGCCCAGACCCACCTGGGTGGTGGCAGCAAAGTTGACGATACCGAGCTGGTTGGTGGTCTGGCTGTTGAGGATACCGAATTGCTCTACGTCAGCCGTGTTTGCCAGACCGAACTGGTTAACGTCTGATACGTTGAGGATACCTACCTGATCGACCCATGCATTGTTAGCAACGCCAACCTGGGTGGTATCGGAGAAGTTGAACAGGCCTACCTGGTCGGTATCGGCATCGTTAGCCAGTCCGCTCTGGTTCACGATACCCAGTGAGCCGACGCTGAAGAACTGGTTCACCTCACCTTCGTTACCCGCGCCTGACTGGAGTACTACGCCAGTGTTGAATGCACCGAGGACCTGCAGAACGTCTGCCTCGTTGCCCGCACCGACCTGCACAATAAGCGCGTTACTGCCCAGCTGTCCCAGCTGGAAGGTGTCACCATCGTTGGCAATACCAACCTGCAGTACGGAAGCGTTGTTAAACGCACCGAATGCTTGCAGTGAATAGGCATCGTTAGCGATACCAACCTGGGTCTGGGAAATGCTGCTGTCGTTCTCACCAGCGAACTGCACAGCATCGGCATCGTTGACAATGCCGATCTGCAGCTGGTCGATGGTGTTGTCATCGACTCCCGGGCCAATCTGGAAGGCGCCGGCAGTATTGCCGAGGCCGATTTGGGTCTGTGTGGCGGTATTGCCTGCGGCAAGTGCGGTTCCGCTCACAGCAAACAGTACAGCGGCGGCGATCGGGGTTAACGTCTTCATGAGTTGCTCCTTTACTTCTGACGCTAAGAAACCAGTACAGCTATTACTGGCTGGAATACGCCCCTTGGCCTAGCGGCGCATTCCTTTTTGATCGGAGGGAAATCCTCCTGAGCCATGTGGCTCTATTCCTTCCCTGGAGGCGCATGGATCGCCTGCCAGTCATGCCCGCAGATCCCTGGGATCAGCTGGCACTGCTCGGCGAGCAAATTTCGATCTTTATGGTCAAAACTTGATCGCTCGACTGTCAGTTTTGCTGGCTGGCCGGAATGTCGCTATGGGAGGGAAGTGTCGAAACACTAGGAAGAAAGTTCGTTTTTTGATCAGTCTGTTGAATGAATAGCCGCTTATGTTGAATATGGCGCAATCAGGTGAGTGAGACGAACGGGGGACGTTCCCGGGGATGGGAGGAGGGGGCGCTAGTCCGGGGGCTAAAGATTGTTTATTGTGACAGGGACACAGTGTTACCGCCGCCAGTCTGCGAGATGATGGCGGTCGCAGAGAACCCTTGCTGGAGTAATCCCACGCTATTCAGGTTGCCAGCCTGGGAAATGATCGCCAGGTGACTTCCACCCTGGCCATAGGCGCCGGTCTGCTGCAGGGTTACAGCGTTGAAGTTGCCGCCCTGCGTGATGTCGGCACTATTGTACCATTCGTCCTGTTCCGCCAGGGCACGATTGGCGATACCGTCCTGTGTCACATCGACATTATTGAAGAAACCCGCCTGCCCTGTGTCCGCGAGGTTCAGTTCACCTGCCTGGCTTTCCACCGCGCTGTTGCCTACCCCGGACTGCTCGATATCGGCATTGTTATCGGTGCCAGCCTGGGAGATAAATGCCGTGCTGATATAGCTGTCGTATTGCCGGATACTCGCATCCTGCAGGATACCGGACTGGTCGACCTGTGCCTTGTTGCGGACTGTCAGTGTCTGGCGGATTTCACTACTGTTGGATAAGCCGCGCTGGCGCGTGATTGTCTCGCTGCCATAACTGGCGAGTTGCACGTTCAATGCGCTATTACGTCCACCCAGTTGTATCTGGATGCTGGTATTGTCGTCCCCGTACTGTTGCAGGGAATAGACTTCATTGAGGCCACCTTCCTGGAGTTGCAGGATTTCGCCACCCTGCTCACTCTGCTGTACAGCATAGGCACTGTTGTAGGTGCCGTCCTGGTCCTGGTCGATGGCACTACCCCGGGCACTGGAGCGCCTCTGTTCAGCAGAAGCGAAATTGCCGGAACCCTCCTGTTCCTGATCGATAGAGTTGCTTTGCGCCGCTGCCAGCGATGCAGTCATCACCGTCATCGAGAACAGGACTACGCCGTGGAAACTTGTCATTCCGTGACCCCGCTTGTGTTTGCCCGCTCAGTTGTATTGGTTCACGACAGTGGTGATTGAGGTGCCCTGCTGTGACACGGAAGTGCTCAGGCCATTACCGCTCTGGTAGATGTCCACTTTATGTGCCGCACCAAGCTGCTCGATGTTGGCTGAGTTCTGGATACCATACTGGGAGACACCCGCCCGGTGCCCGAAGCCCAGCTGGTCCAGTTGAATCAGGTTTTCATAGCCAACCTGTAGCAGGTACGCCAGGTTGATCTCACCCAATTGCCGGACAATTGCCGCATTGTCGATGCCGGACTGGTTTACGGAGAGAAAGTTCTGATTGCCCTGCTGCAGTGCCGAGAGAAAGTTCAGCACGCCAACCTGGCGGCCGTCCAGCGTGTTAAGACTGCCGTCCTGGACAATTACTGCCAGGTTGGCGATGGAAACAGCGGTTGCTGCATCGAGCTCACTTTGCGTCGGTAGTTCAGCGGCGACTTGCAGTTCCTGCGCCTGTGTCATTGCCGCGGCACAAAGCAGGCAGGCGATGGCCAGGGAAAAAAGCCGGGCGGGCCGCTGCCGGCTGCCATGCAGGCAGAACAGTTTCATTCACTTATCTCTGTCTTGGTTAATCCGGATGCCGTCGGGGCATCACATGAACCTGACCGGTTCATTCAGGTAGTACTGCAGGACCTCATTGTTGATTTCGTCCGGGTTCTGCAGTGCCCAGGAATTGGCAACGATACCTTCACTGATCAGGTGAATTACGGCCGACTCCATCGCAGATAGGGTGGCCAGCTGTGCAGGTTCGTTGCGTGTCATTCCCGCTTCCATTTCCAGAAGGCGGCGGAAACTCACAAACCGGTAGACATCCGCGCTGATTGCCTTCGAATAGACCGTTTTTGAGGTCAGTACCGAGTGCAATACGCGACCGGAGCGGATATCGATAGCCCGCAGGTTGACGGTGACCTGGTCGACCCGGTACTGGTCATCCAGCCCAATCCCGAAGTAGCGGGCACCTGCACCACCGGTACGGATATTCGTATCGTAAGCGACCACGCCGCCTTCAAGCAGAACGTTTGCGGCGACAAGACTGGGCAGCGGATGACTGTTGTTCGCGGGCATATTGGGCTTGTTCTGCGCGGCACGGATGATTTTCCTCTCCGTCAACAGATTCTGTAGCCCTTCTCGCTCCAGCGGGATAAACCAGCCCGACTGGTTGAGAACATCCATCAGCATCGACGCGCCACCCTGGGTAATCGCGGTAGAAAAGCTGCTGGAAGGGGCTGGCTTATACTGGCCCGTCTGGTCGCGGAAATTGTAGACCGCCACCAGGATCTTGCCCTTGGGTGCGGGCAGGTTGAGAAGGTCGCGGAACGTGGCGTGCCTCGGTGTCAGGCCAGCGTCATTCTGTCCGGGGCCAAACAGGGAATCGCTGGTGCTCTTCACCAGGGTGCAGCCACTCAATGTTGTAACCAGCGCCAACAGGGGCACTCCACACTTGCTGATTATTTTTCGCATGGCACATCTCTCCTATAGAGAATCGCGAATTATTGAATTTATCTTCGGCCAGGCTAGGTAGCGTTTAGTTTGTCGGGTTCAGGCCACTCACTATGATTTCACTCACATCTCCTGTGTCCCGGTCGGTGACCAGGATGGTAAGGACGCCATCCGTATCCACTATCTGCACAATAAAATCGTCGGTGATCAGTTCACCGCTATTGCCATTACCAACATCCGTCAGTAACTGGTTGAGCAGTCGGGTCTCCAGTGAATCGGTGAACCGGTCCAGCGGACTGGGTTGCTCAAACAGGTCTTCAGGCCGATCCGGGTCCTCGTTGTCATCCTGGGCCTGTGCATTGGACAGCAGGTAACTGCCATTCAGGGGGTTGCCGCCGAAATTTGGATTGGTTGGCTCGTAAATCAATTCGGTGGCAATGGCCGGGTTAAAGCTGGCTGTCAGGGCGGGAGCCAGGAAATAACAAGCGATGTACTTTGCTTTCATTAAAATTCGTCCTTTCCCAGGTCAAAGTGGTCTTCCAGTGCCTGGCGCAGCTTTTCTTTCTGCACCATTTCATGAATCTGTATGGCGGCCTGTTCAGCCTGTTTTTGCACGTCGGCGTTTCTTGGCTGGAGAAAACGCCGGTATACAACTTTATAGTTGTACGTTACCCAGATCAGGTTGCCCCACCGAGCCGAGGGTCTTTCGCGGATGGTGAGGTTGTATTGGGCGTCCGGGTAGTGGTAATTCCGGTACTCACTCATATAGCGGGCGAAATCGTGCCCGGTCCGGGTAATCGTCTGGTCGATATTGAACCCACTGATCTCATCCTCGAGACGACCGGTCGACTCTTCCAGGGTGCCGGCCTTGACGGTCTCCTCCAGCTCGTCGTCCTGTGCCAGTACAGGCAGGCTCAGGAGCACGGCAAGCATCACCGGCAGTGGCCTCATATTCGCTCCCCTTCCAGGTGCAGCTTTGCCCAGTTGCTGGCCTGGAGACGGTTCTTGACACCGATCTTGCGGAAAATGTTGTAAATGTGGTTTTTGACGGTGTGTTCGCTCAGGTGCAGCCGCGTGGCAATGACGCTATTCGATTCCCCGGAGGTTAGCTGCGCCAGTATTTCCTGTTCCCGTCGGGTCAGCAGCGGGGTATGGGTCGCGGCCGGCTCTTCGCGGCCGTCTTCGCGCAGGGCGTTGGCAAGGCGCTCAACCAGAACTTCCTGGCTGCCGTGGGAATCGCAAATGAATCGCATGCCGCGATTGCGAATCTGTGCGGTCAGGTTGTCGGCCAGGTCAGGCGGATAATTGATGAGCAGTATTTTCGGGTGGTTCAGCGACAGTAAAAAGCGAAGGGTTGCGCCCTGGTATTGATTGCCGGCGATCTGCGAACAGTCGAAAATGATGGCAAAGTAATGTGGCAGGCAGTGACGTTGCTTGCCGAACTCCGCCTTCTCCCATTTGTAAGGGAGGGACCCCGAAACCAGGGAAAACAGCAGTTCTCCATGCAGGCCGGAGTTGCTGTAAAAAAGAGCCGGCATAGGATTTTCCATCACTTCGCCTCAAATTCCATTTCAATCTTTCGCAGTCTTCAACAGCAGACAGAAAATTGAACGTCTGCGCTCCTCTGCCGATCGCTTGAGCTTCTCGCTCATAATTCCGGCCGAATATTTTTCGATAGGCCGAAAAACTTAGCGGGTGAGAAGTTAGTATGGAGTGTAGACCGTGCCTGCCGGTTTGCGAGTCACAGGGGGTTACAGGGGGATAATGGTTTGGTTTTAAAAAAGGGCCTGTTAGCCTCAAACGTAATAGGTACCCTTCAGGTCCCTGACAGGCCTGTCGATTCGGTTTTTCCGTATGCCTTTGGGCACGGATTTTGTCCCCGCTGGCGGGGGAGGTAATTGCACTGTTGGCCGGCAATGAACTGTGCCGCTGCAGGTGTATCCATAGCAAACCCGGCCACCCCCCTTTCCAATGGTGAGGACAAAGCGCGCCTGTGTAGCTGAAAACGTTGTCGGCAGGGGGAGGCAATACGGGCAGGCAAGCAGGGCGGTAATGTCGCAATGTCAGGTAACACACGGGAGAGCGGCATCGTCCTTGATCGTGGTGTCCGACCCCTGGGCTGCGGGAGCCCGCGGGCGCGGGGCACTGGTTCATAAACCTAAAGTGTCGTATTTTGACATCCGGAGTAGTTTCTCGAGCTTTCTGGCGACTCCGGGCCCGTCGTAACCGGCGGGTGATCAATTTTTCGCCAGAAAAACACAGGAGAGAGCAAGTGACGGAAATGATAGACAGTCTGCCGCTCTGGTTGTGGTTCATCCTGGCACTCGTGGCCCTGTTTGTGGCGCGTCGCCCGGTGCATCAGGCCATCAGTGCCCTCGGGCGCTTTTTCCAGCAGTCCCTGCGTATGGGGGCCAGTGCGGTGGCTGGTGCGGAGCGGCGCCTGCAACAGCGTAACCGCGAGGTGTTGCTGGCATCCGGCCAGGAAGCCGCCGAGCGCTATGTGGAGCGGGAGTTCGACCGGATTGAAGCGACCATGAAGCGGGAGCTGGCGCAATACCCCGCCCTGCACCGGCGGCTGTGTGAGCAGCTGACTGCCATCGATGAGGATTATGTGCGCAGTGCCGAGGTGCCGCCGGAGCCCACTAACTGGGCCAAGGCGATCAAGGCCGTCTCCGAGATCCCGGCCAAGCAGGATCCGGTAGTCGGGGATGTGCTCGAGATCATTCACCAGTCCATGCGCAAGTCTGAGGCCAAGGCGCTGGAGGCCTACCGCGAGTCTGCCCGTGAACGCCACCAGCTGCTCAAGCGCATGATGCCCCATTGGCGCTCGATCCTGAAAAGCCTGGGACGGGTGAACAAGCATGTGGAATCGGTAATTCGCCGGGCGACTGCCCTGGACGGCCATATGCGTCGTTACGAGGAGATCCAGCAGGGCACCGACCGGGCGCTGCGAGGACTCTCCTCTTCCTCTATGAGCCAGTTCTTTATTTCTGCTTTTGTACTGGTAATCGCCGTGGGTGGCGCGCTGATCAATTTTCACCTGATTGCGCGGCCCATGACCGAGATGGTGGGCGGCACCAGCTATATCGGTAATTTCAAGATGGCGGATATATCCGCCCTGGTGATTATCCTGCTGGAAATCACCATGGGACTCTTCCTGATGGAGTGCCTGCGGATCACACGCCTGTTCCCGGTCATCGGTTCGCTTAATGACAAGCTCCGTACGCGCATGATGTGGGTAGCTTTTGCGCTGCTGTTTTTCCTGGCCTGTGTGGAGGCGGGCCTGGCCTTTATGCGCGAGGTGCTGATGCAGGAAGACCTGGCCGTGAGCGCACAATTGCGCGGGGAGGAAGTGGCGGCAGCCACCGAGGGGGTCTACTGGATTACTACCGCCGCCCAGATGGGACTCGGCTTTATCCTGCCATTTGCCCTGACGTTTGTCGCCATACCACTGGAGAACTTTATTGCCTCGGCGCGGACCGTTATTGGCGTGCTTGCTGCATTCCTGCTGCGCACGCTGTCGGTGATTATGCGCCTGCTGGGGACGGCATCGCTGCGCTGCAGCGCAATGCTGATCCGTCTGTACGATATTGTCATTTTCTTCCCCCTGTGGCTGGAAGCCCGTTTCGAGCGTTGGCGCGAATCCGGCCAGCAGGGCAAGGCACTGGAGGAGGCGGGATGAGCAGGCAATGGACAATGATTGCCGGGCTGGTCACGGCACTGGCCACAATACTGCTGGCAGCCTGTGGGGAGTCCCGGGCGCATAACCGCGGCATCTATATGCTGGTGGATACCTCGGGCACCTACACCCGCGAGCTGGACAAGGCCCAGCAGGTGATCAACTACACCCTGGCCAGGCTACAGCCCGGTGATACCTTCGCCGTGGCCAGTATTAATACGGCCAGCTTCAGCGAGAAAAATATCCACGCCAAGGTGACTTTTGATGACCGCCCCAGCGTCACCAACCGCCAGAAGCAGGCATTCCAGCAGTCGGTGGCAACGTTCGTGGACGACGCGCGGCCGGCGGAGTACACCGATATTACCGGTGGCTTGCTGCAGGCGATCGAGTTCCTCAATGAGAAGGACCCGGGGCACAAGACAATCTTCCTCTTCTCCGACCTGAAGGAAGAGATCAAGGCGGGCTATAACCGCGATGTGCCTCTGGACCTGCAGGGATTCGATCTGGTGGCGCTCAACGTCACCAAGCTCCGCAGTGACAATGTTGATCCGAACGAATACCTGGAACGTATTTCACGCTGGCAGGAGCGTGTCGAGGAGACTGGCGGCACCTGGCGGGTCCTGAACGACCTGGGCCAACTCGAGGCAATCCTGCCCTGAGGCCATGGCTGCCAGGGCCTTTCCTGTTATGAAGTGAGGAGGCCTTCTGCCCCCATGTTGTGGTTTGTCCTTTTCTGCGGCCTATTGGCGGCACTCTGGCTTTACGCACGGGGGCGTCCCGCGCCCCCATTGACGGTAAAGTTGCCTGATGCCCCGGTTCCCATGGCGATTGCCCACGGCGATGAGCGCGGCAGTGGCCTTTTCCCCGGCAACACGCTTCTATACATGCGTGAGATGTCCCGCCTGGGCGTCGATGCCATAGAGCTGGACCTGAACCTGACGAGGGATGGCCACCTTGTCCTGATGCACGACATGGAACTGGACCGTATCACCAGTGGCAGAGGCCGTGTGATCGACCATACCCTCGCGGAGCTACAGCAGCTTGACCTGGGCATGCGCTGGACCCGTGACGGCGAGCATTATCCCTATCGCGATGCACCGCTGAGAATCTGTACCATCGATGAAGTGTTCGAGGCTATCCCCGATATGCCCCTGATCATCGAATTAAAGAACAACGACTTGGCCGCCGCCCGGGCCATGTGTGAAGTAATCAGGCGAACGGGCCATCAGCAAAGGGTAATTGTCTCCACCTTCCATAAGCGTGTGATCGATGAATTTCGCCGGATATGCCCCGAGGTCACTACCGGCGCTGCCATGGGGGATGCCATCCTGTTCTATGCCGCCCAGCTGCTGGGATTGGAGAAACTCTTGCGCCCCGCCTACCAGACCATGCAGTTGCCGCTGCGATATTTTGGCCTACCGGTGATTGGCCCCCGGTTCTTGCGGGCCGCCCACGCGCTGGGCCTGCACGTATCCGTATGGACCATCAATGAGCCCGGTCAGATGGCACACCTCACCAGGCTCGGGGTAGACGGTATTGTTACTGACCGGCCCGACATCATGAAAAATATCAACCGTATTGAATCCAATAATAAGCAGGAGGTTCATAATGCGTAGTCTGTTGAAAACCGCTACTGCGGGCATCCTCGGGACCCTGGCGACCACGGCAGTATCCACGGCGCTGGCCCAGGATCGCTTCGCGGAAGTTGAAATCAGTACCCAGAAAGTCACCGATCATATCCATATGCTGCAGGGCGCCGGTGGCAATATCGCGGTTTTCTCCGGTGAGGACGGCGTCTTTATGGTGGATGACCAATATGCGCCACTCACCGAGCGCATTGGTGCCGCGGTGGCGGCAATCAGTGACAAGCCGGTGCGCTTCGTAGTCAACACCCACTGGCATGGCGACCACACCGGCGGTAATGAGAACTTTGGAGAGGCAGGCGCACTGGTGGTGGCACACGAGAATGTGCGCAAGCGGATGAGCACTGAGCAGTTTATGAAGCTGTTCGACCGCAAGGTGCCGGCGTCCCCGGCGGAGGCCCTGCCGGTAATCACCTTTACCGATGCGACCACGTTTCACTGGAACGGCGAGGATGTGCACGTGCAGCATGTGGACCCGGCGCATACCGACGGAGACTCCATCGTGCACTTCAGGAATGCCAATGTGATCCACATGGGGGATACTTTCTTTAACGGCAGTTACCCGTTTATCGACCTGTCCTCCGGCGGTTCCGTGGATGGTGTAGTGGCTGCGATGGATAATGTATTGTCCCTGGCGAATGATTCAACCAGAATCATTCCCGGGCACGGGCCCCTCAGCAACAAGGCTGAGTTGAAAGCCCAGCGGGATCTGTTGGTAAAACTGCGTAACCAGATCCAGGCGCTGGTGGACCAGGGAATGAGTCGTGAGGAGGTGATTGCGGCGCAGCCTACCCGGGAATACGACGACCAGTACGGGCAGGGGTTTATGAAGCCGGATGTCTGGACCGGCATAGTCTACGACTCCCTGGCCCGTTAGTCCGGGGATTTGCTGGAAGGAGAAAGTGGCGGCGCAGGCCGCCATTTTCTATTCAGGTCTTGATCCGGTAGCCGGTACGGAATATCCACCAGACACCGGTCAGGCAAAGCAGCAGGAAGAGCAGGGTCATTCCCAGGCTGATGACGACGTTGACATCGGACACGCCATAGAAGGCCCAGCGAAAGCCGCTGATCAGGTAGACCACCGGATTGAATAGCGTCACCTTCTGCCAGAATTCCGGCAGCATATTGATGGAGTAAAAGGCCCCGCCGAGAAACGTCAGCGGGGTTACCACCATCAGCGGGATAATCTGCAGTTTCTGGAAGTCATCGGCCCAGATGCCAATGATAAAGCCGAACATACTGAAAGTGACGGCAGTCAACACCAGGAAGGCGAGCATCCAGAACGGGTGCAGGATATCGTAGTCGACAAAGAAGCGAGCGGTCAGCAGGATCAGCCCGCCGAGGATAATCGACTTGGTGGCTGCGGCCCCAACGTACCCCGCTACTACCTCAAACGCCGACACCGGCGCCGAGAGGACCTCATAAATGGTGCCTGAGAATTTGGGGAAGAAGATCCCGAACGAGGCATTGGAGATGCTCTCGCTCAGAAGCGACAACATAATTAGCCCGGGAATGATAAAGGCACCGTAACTGACGCCGTCGATGTCACCCATGCGGGAGCCGATAGCAGCACCGAATACGATGAAGTAGAGGGAGGTCGACAGCACCGGTGAGGCGATACTCTGCATCAGGGTTCGCCAGGTGCGTGCCATCTCGAATTTGTAGATGGCGCGAATTCCGTACCAGTTCATGGCTGTGACTCCTCTTCCATTGACTCCTCTCGTGCGCCCTTGACCAGCCCGACAAAGATCTCCTCCAGTGAACTTTCCCGGGTGTGCAGGTCGCGGAAATCAATATCGGCGTCATTCAGCCGGCGCAGGAATTCGGTAATGCCGGTATCCTCACTCCTGATATCGAAGTGATAAATAAGTTGCTGGCCGTCCTCACACAGCTCCACCGGCAGGCCGGCCAGGGCCTCAGGCAGTGCATTCATCGGGCGGGCCAGTTGCAGTCGCAGTTCCTTTTCGCCCATTTTCTGCATCAGGGTGCGCTTGTCGTCCACCAGCACCAGGCGGCCCCGGTTGATCACACCCACACGGTCGGCCATTTCCTCGGCTTCCTCGATGTAATGGGTGGTGAGGATAATTGTCACCCCGGATTCCCGCAGGCCGTGCACCATCTGCCACATATCCTGGCGCAGCTCCACATCGACCCCGGCGGTGGGCTCGTCGAGAAACAGGATCTTGGGCTCGTGGGACAGTGCCTTGGCGATCATTACCCGGCGCTTCATGCCGCCGGAAAGGGCCATGATGCGGCTGTCCTTTTTCTCCCACAGGGAAAGCTGGCGCAGTAGCTTCTCGATATATTCCGGATCGGGTGCCTTGCCAAACAGGCCGCGACTGAAATTGACGGTGGCCCAGACACTCTCGAAGGCATCGGTGGAAAGTTCCTGCGGCACCAGCCCGATTTTGCTGCGGGCGGCGCGGTAGTCGCGAATGATATCGTGCCCGTCTGCCAGTACCGTGCCGCTCGATGGGTTGACGATGCCGCAGATGATGCTGATCAGCGTGGTCTTGCCCGCGCCGTTGGGGCCGAGCAGGGCGAAGATCTCTCCCCGCCGTATATCCAGGTCGACATCCCGCAGGGCGGTAAAGCCTCCCTGGTAGGTCTTGCCAACACCCCTGGCCGAAATAATGGGTTCCACAGAAACTCCTTGCTTGTGGGTGGCTTGTTTGGGGATCCGCTCACTTCGGGATCCAGGGTCCGCGCGGGCTGGCCGCCTGAGCCCTGGTTGCCCAGCGCACCGTCAGGCGCAATGCGGCCCTGCCGATCGCCGCCGTGAATCGCTGAACGCGTTCGCGGGAGTTTACCGGAGCCTTCCCTGCCTGTCCGGAATCAGCCCCGTTTTCCCGGTACGGTGTTGGTGCCACCGGTATCCCGTTACGGTCCCGCTTTGGATTCTTGTGCCCCTGGTTGCCCGGGCCTTTATGGGTAGCCATACCTTCCATCATATCGTTGTTCTCCATGTCCTTGTCATCTGGTGCGGAGCAGTGTAAAACCTCAAGTAAACTTGAGGTCAATGCCTGGATTCCAAAATTCCCGGTAGCGATCAGCAACGCCATCCGGGATTAGCGGGAGGATGCCCATGGGGGATAAATCGTCGCGTGCGGCGCGGGAACTAAGTGTCGGGGAGGTGGCCCGGCGCAGCGGGGTGGCGGTGTCCACGCTACATTTCTACGAGAGCCGGGGATTGATCAGGAGCTGGCGCACTGCCGGTAACCAGCGCCGTTACAGCCGGGATGTCCTGCGACGGGTGGCGGTGATCAAGGTGGCGCAGAGTATGGGAGTTTCCCTGGCGGAAATCAGGGCAGCACTGGATGAGCTGCCGGACGCTCGTACGCCCAACAAGCGCGACTGGCAACGGCTGTCAGCAAAGTGGCGTGCAGAGCTGGATCGCCGCATTGAGCAGCTGCGGGGCCTACGGGATCGGCTGGATGGTTGTATCGGCTGTGGTTGCCTGTCACTGGAAACCTGCCCGATGTGGAACCCCGGCGACGAAGCCGGGAAAGAGGGAGCCGGAGCCCGCTACCTGATGCGGGGGTAGGCCGCGGCCAGTGGCTGTCAGCCAGTGGATTGCTCGCGCATCAACTGGTAATGCTCTACATCGGGAAATGGCTCATAGAAATGATGCAGGAGCGCTTTCCACTCCTGGTAGCGGGGCGACTGGCGGAAGCCCTCAGTGTGGTCCTCTAGGGTTTCCCTCTGCACCAGCAGCAGGTAGCGATGATCCTTCTCAATGCATTTCTGCAGCTGGTGGGAAAGATAGCCCGGCATGCTGGAGATGATCGCCTGCGCGCGTTTGAACGCGGCTTCAAAGGCGTCGCATTGGCCGGGCCGGATATCCAGCTGGGCGACTTCAAGAATGATGCAACTGTCCTCAGGTCGGCTTCCTTTCGCTTGCGGGCGCTCACGGGAACCGGCACCCGGCGCGCCCGCTGGAATTTCACCCTGTCAGCCGAACAGCTTGCGGTAAAACGCCATGGCGCCGCTCCAGGCATCCTGTCGCGCCTCATCGCTGTAGGCGAGTGGAATGCCGAACTTTTCCCCCCGGCTGGTAGCAGCGGGGTTGGTAAAGCCGTGTTTTACGCCGGGATAGCTGGTGAGTTCGAATTTCACCCCGGCTTTCTGCATTTCCTCGACAAATGCGGCTACCTGTGCCGGCGGGATCATGTCGTCGGCGCCGCCGGTATAGACCTGCAGTTGCGCCTTGACGCTGCCGGGTTCCACCTGGATATCGCTCTCCAGTGCGCCGTGAAAGCTGACCACGCCCTGCAGCGGCAGTCCCAGGCGGGCCATATTCAGCGCCACTGCGCCACCGAAACAGTATCCCTGGGCGGCGATATGTTGCGAGTCGACGGAGTCGTGTTGTTGCAGGATTTCCATCGCCTTGCGGAATCGCTGTTCGATGGCGCCTGGTGCCTCGAGTGCAGCGTTCATCAATGCGCCCGCATCGTCCGGATTGTCGGCCTGCTTGCCGGTGCCAAACATATCCACGGCAAAGGCGGTATAACCGGCGGCGGCGAGCTTGTCGGCCTCCTCGCGGACAAAATCGTTGTGGCCCCACCATTCGTGAATAACGAGGATGCCGGGTCGCTTGCCACTGGAGCTGTCGTCCCAGGCAAGGTAACCGGTGAAAGATTCGCTATCGACTGTGTACTCCACGGTTTCACTGTGCATTCGGGCTCTCCTGTTCTGAATGTGCAGTTGGCGGTTTACCACCGGGGGAATATAGGCGGCAAACCCTGGCAGTCTCAACCCCTGTGCAGCGTTTATCTTAGCTCTCAGTTACGTTTCCCTTCAGCTCCACCGTGTTGCCCTCGGGGTCGCGTATATAGAGTGAGGGTCCCTGGCCACCGGCGCCGTAGCGGTATTCAACCGGGCCCGGTTCGATATTCCGGGCACGCAGGTGGCGGACCAGGGCGGCGGCGTGAAATGGCTCGATCCGCAGGCACAGGTGGTCCAGGTTATGGCCCGACCGCCCGGGGGCTGTTCCGCCCGCACGTCCCAGTTCACTGTCCACCGGTACCAGGTCAATCAGGCTGCTGCCCGCGCGCAGCTGGTAGAGGCCGATGTGCGGCTCTTCCCGCTCCGGGACACAACCCAGTACGTCGACATAAAAATCCCGCATTGCTTCCAGGTCGGTCACGCGCAGGACAACATGGTCGATCTGCAGGATACGGAACATATCGGCTATCCCAGGGGCGGCCGGAAGGGCTCGATGGTGACCCAGTCACCGGTGTCGCGGTCGCCGCTTTCCCGCGCGAGCACGATAAAACAGTTGGCGCGGGAGAGTCCCGACAGGATATGGCTGCCCTGTATGCCGGTGCTTTCCACCACCTGCAGGCCATCACTGTCGCGGTAGGTGAAACCGCGCTGGTAGTCGGTCCGTCCCGGTGACTTGCGAATCGGGTTGAGCAGGCGTGCACGGCTCTGGAAGGGTGCCCGCCGCTCGCTGTCGGCAACGCCCCGCAACTTTTCCAGCGCCGGTAGGACCAGCTGGTAGAGGGTTACCAGGGCGGAGACCGGGTTGCCCGGCAGGCCGAAAAACAGCGTCTCGCCCCCGGCTTTCGGTAAGCGTCCGAAGGCAAAGGGTTTGCCCGGCTTGATCGCCAGTCGCCACAGGTCCAGTTGCCCCAGTTGCTCGAGTACCGCCCGGGTATAGTCGGCTTCACCCACCGACACCCCGCCGCTGGTGATGACTATATCGGCACAGTCGCGGGCGCGCTCGAAAGCGGCGCGAATACTGTCGGGACAGTCTGGCAGGCAGCCGATATCGATGGTCTCGATACCCAGCTGCCGCAGGGCCGCGTCCAGGGCGATACGGTTGCTGTCGTAGATTTCGCCGGGGCCGAGATCTGCAGCGGGGGTTCCCGGTGGTCGCAGCTCGTCGCCCACGGACAGCAGCGCCGCGCGCACCGGGCGCATCACTACCAGCTCCCTTACACCGGCGGCCGCCAGCAGGGCAACATTCGGCACGGTGATTGCCCGGCCCGGTGCCGCCAGCGTATCGCTACAGCGGACATCCTCGCCCCGGCGGCGGATATGGCTGCCGGCGGCGGGAACCGTCTCGGGGACCAGTATTTGTCCAGGCGCCGAATCTCCGGGAGCGTCGCCATGAACCCGGGCGTGCTCCTGCATCACCACCCGGTCGGCGCCAGGGGGCAGGGCGGCGCCGGTCGTGATGCGCACACACTGGCCGGCGAGCAGGGTGCCAGTGAAGGGATGGCCGGCCAGGCTCTTGCCGACCAGCTCATAGCGTTGCGCCTCGCCGCACAGGGCATAACCATCCATGGCCGAATTGTCGCAGGGGGGCAGGTCAACCTGTGCCGGCGCGCGCTCTGCCAGCACGCGGCCGCAGCACTCGCCCAGCGGCAGGGTTTCGGTTTCCCGCAGCGGGGTAATGGTCTGCAGGAGTGCTTCGCGCGCCTGCTCTACGGTAATCAGGCCAGTGGTCAGGCAGGAATCGATGGTCATGGGACTGTCAGCTTCTCAGGGTTACGGCTTTATTCTGCTCTTCCCATGACCTTAGCGCGATTGCCGGAAAAAGAAAATTGGTGGATGGGTCAGGCAACATCCCGGGCCTGCGCTCGCAACAGTGCCGCGAGCTCGGGCTTGCAGGAGCCGCAATTGGTGCCACAGCCCAGCTGCTCGCCGAGTGCTTCCACGCTGGCGGCGCCGTCACTGATTGCAGTTTCGATCTGCTCCCGGGAAACCTGCATGCAGCTGCAGACCATCGCGGACGCCGGCGCAGCCCGTCGCAACAGCTGAGCCGGCTGATCGGGCAGCGGTTGCAGTAGCCATCGTTCCATTGCCCTGCGGTCCGGCAGCTGGCGCCAGTGGCTGGCACTGAACAGCAGCAGTTGCAGGGTATCCGTATGCACCAGCCAGCGCTCCGACTGCAGCAGCTGCAGTCGTTGCCAGCGCAGTGGCACGCTGTCTTCGGGAACCAGCTGCCGGGCCAGAGCGCGACAGTCTGTCGGCAGCGACAGGGCCAGCTCGAAGCGATCACCGCCCTCACAGGGAACACGGTACCAGTGCAGCAGCTCACCAGAGGCCGTCATGTCCTCCATCAGGCCACCGACACGGGCGGCAGTGGCAGGGGGGCAGGCCAGGCTCAGGTAAGCTTTTGCCCTGAGCGGGTGAAGCTGTACCGGCACCTGCTTGAATTCGGGCTGTCCGGAATGGGGATCGGTCACCGCCCCCGCCAGTGCGCTGACGCGGCTGAGGCCGGCCAGGCTCTCGCTCCAGTGAATCGGTGCAAACAGTTCACCGGCCCGCTGCGATGCATCGACCAGCACCCGTGCGCGCATCCGGCCGTGGCTACTGGCAATTTCCGCCAGCTGGCCATCCTCGACCTGGTAAGTGCTGGCATCCGCCGGGCTCAGTCGCAGCTCTGGTAGCTCGGTATGATCCAGCAATTTTCTGGCGCGCGCAGTGCGGGTCATCGTATGCCACTGGTCGCGCAGGCGACCGGTATTGAGCCACAGGGGAAACGACTCGCTGCGGCGCTGGGTAGGTGCGCGGGGTTCAATAGTCACGAAGCGGGCGCGGCCGGAGTCGGTAAAGAATCGCCGATCGGTGAACAGACGTGGAGTTCCGGCGGGGTTGTCCCGGTTGACCGGCCACTGCAGCGGTGCCAGTTGGTCGTATTGGCGCGGTGTAATCCCGGCCAGCGCAGAGATATCGAAGGCCCGCTCACCCCGGTTCTCGAACCCGGACAGGGCGGCGTGCTCGCGAAATATTTCCACTGGCTTCTGGTAGCGGAACGCGTCGCCGTGGCCGAGCCGTTCCGCCAGGTCGCAGATGATCTGCCAGTCGTGCCGGGCCTCCCCGGGCGCGGGCAGGAAGCTGCGTTGCCGGGATATACGGCGCTCCGAATTGGTGACGGTGCCGTCCTTTTCCGCCCAGGTGGTGGCCGGCAGCAGCAGGTCAGCACAGCGCGCGGTATCAGTATTAGCGACGCAGTCGGACACCACCACTAGCGGGCACTGTTGCAGTGCCCGGGTGACGCGGCCGGCATCGGGCATGCTTACTGCGGGATTGGTTGCCATGATCCAGATGGCCTTGATCTCGCCGCACTCTACCGCGCGAAAAAGGTCCACCGCCTTCAGGCCCGGTCGCCGGGCGATATTTTCCGCCTGCCAGAAGCGGCCGACCCGGTCGATATGGTCGGCGCGGAAATCCATATGCGCGGCGAGCATATTGGCCAGGCCTCCCACTTCACGGCCGCCCATGGCGTTGGGCTGTCCGGTAATCGAAAAGGGGCCGCAGCCGGGCCGGCCGATACGGCCGGTGGCCAGGTGGCAATTGATAATTGCGTTGTTCTTGTCGGTGCCGCTGCTGGACTGGTTGACGCCCTGGGAGTAAAAACTGACGGTCCTGTCGGTCTCAGCGAACGCCTGGAAAAATGCCCGCACTTCCCCGGTATGCAGGCCGCACGCCTGGGCGGTTTTTTCCAGCGGCCAGTCAGCTGCCGCGGCCAGCGCTCCCTCGAAACCGCTGGTGTGCTGGTTGATAAACTCGCGGTCCAGGCAACCGGTTGTCGCCAGGTAGTTGAGCAGGCCACTGAACAGGGCCGCGTCGCTGCCCGGGGCAATGGCCAGGTGCATATCTGCCATATCACTGGTAGCGGTGCCGCGCGGGTCAATGACCACCAGCCTCGTCTGCGCCGCCTGCATGCGCTGGAACAGCACCGGGTGGGTCCAGGCAGCATTGGAGCCCACCAGCACCACCAGGTCGGCCTGTTCCAGGTCCTCGTAATTACAGGGAACGGCGTCTGCACCCAGGGCGCGCTTGTAGGCGGCCACTGCCGAGGACATGCACAGGCGGGAATTGGTATCCACATTGCCGCTGCCGATGAAACCTTTCATCAGCTTGTTGGCAACATAGTAGTCCTCGGTGAGCAGCTGCCCGGAAAGGTAGAACGCGACCGAGTCCGGGCCGTGCTCGGCAATGGTTTCGGCAAAGCGCGCCGCCATAAAGTCCATGGCGGTCTCCCAGTCGCAATCTGCGCCGCGCAGGCGCGGCCTCAACAACCGGTCCCGCTCACCCAGTGTCTCTGCCAGTGCCGAGCCCTTGACGCACAATCGCCCCAGGTTGGCCGGGTGCTGCTCATCGCCGCAGGCACTGGTGTTTTCGCCGTCGTCGCCTGCCTCACGGGTTACGGCCACCCCGCAACCCACGCCGCAGTAGGGACAGGTGGTGCACGTCCGGTGCGCGCGGAGAAGCTCCCGCGGTGCCATGGTCAGGGCGAGTCCGGCATGCTGGCGATGACGACGGTATCGCCATCAAATGCGGCAGCAAAGGTGTCGAGGCGGATCCCCGGATCCTCCAGGCACTGGCCATCGCGCAGGCGGAAATGCTGCTTGTAGAGGGGCGAGGCAACCGTCAGTTCACCATCGACCTCGGCGATTATGCCCCGGGCAATCACGCCGGCACCGGCGATCGGGTCCCAGTTGTCGATGGCGTAGAGCTGCTGCTCGGCATGGGGAATAAAAAATAAGGCGATGCTCCTGCGGGGCGCTAATGGCCCGGCCGCAGAAACATCGCCTACGAGAACACACACTCCTGAATCGGCAACCAGGTCTGATCGCTGGCAGACCGGCTGCCATGGAGTGGGGGTTATGGCAACTTCTGTCATTATTTATACTCCAGAATGCAATGATTGTGCAGCAAAATTCGAAAATTAATTTAATTGCGCCGTTTTGGTGCAGTTTGCTGGAAAACAGCCGCGCTCAAGCGGGCTCGGCGATCTTTACGACCTCTTCTTCACGGGCGGGTCGTGGCTGGCCACGCTCTTCCACGAAAACGATTTTTTCATCCGGTTCGTCGGTATTCACAAACTGGCGGAAGCGCTTGAGCATCTCCGGATCGTTGATGGCCGTTTTCCATTCACACTGGTAAGTGCCGACCACGTTCGCCATCTGCACCTCCAGTTCCTCGCCAAGGCCCAGCTTGTCGTCAATGATGACCTCACGCAGGTAGTCGAGCCCGCCCTCGAGGTTTTCCAGCCACACTGAAGTGCGCTGCAGCTTGTCGGCGGTGCGGACATAGAACATCAGGAAGCGGTCGATATAGCGCACCAGGGTCTCGTCATCCAGGTCGGTGGCGAACAGGTCCGCGTGGCGCGGGCGCATGCCGCCATTGCCGCAGACAAACAGGTTCCAGCCATTCTCGGTGGCGATTACGCCCACATCCTTGCTCTGCGCCTCGGCACATTCGCGGGTGCACCCGGATACCGCCATCTTGATCTTGTGCGGTGAACGCAATCCCTTGTAGCGATTCTCGATATGCAGGGCCATGGCAACACTGTCCTGTACCCCGAAGCGGCACCAGGTACTGCCCACGCAGGACTTCACCGTGCGCAGTGACTTGCCGTAGGCGTGCCCGGTTTCGAAGCCGGCCTCAATCAGCTCCCGCCAGATCTCGGGTAACTGTTCCAGCCGGGCACCGAACAGGTCGACGCGCTGGCCGCCGGTGATCTTGGTGTAGAGGTCGTATTTCTTGGCCACCTGGCCCAGCACGATCAGCTTGTCCGGGGTGATTTCGCCCCCGGGTACCCGCGGTACCACCGAGTAGCTGCCGTTCTTCTGCATGTTGGCCATAAAGGTGTCGTTGGTGTCCTGCAGGCCCACATGGGGCCTGTGGTGGATATGGTCATTCCACAGGGAGGCGAGGATGGAGGCCACGGTGGGCTTGCAGATTTCACAGCCGCGACCGCTGCCATGCTTCTGCAACAGGTCCTCGAACGTACGGATTTCTTCCACCTGGACAATATGGAACAGCTCCTGGCGGGTAAATTCAAAGTGCGCGCACAGGTGGTTGTTGACCTCCATGCCCAGTGCCGCGAGCTCCTCGTCGACAACGTTTTTCAATAGCGCGGAGCAACCACCGCAGCCGGTAGATGCCCTGGTGACATCCTTGACCTCACCCAGTGAACAGCAACCCCCTTGCACCACATCGACAATCTGGCCCTTGCTGACATTGTGGCAGGAGCAGATGGTGGCGGTTGCGGGCAGTGCCCCGGCACCGAGTGTGGGGGCGTCGCCGTCCGCGGCGGGCAGGATCAGTTGCTCCGGGTGCTCCGGCAGGTCGATATCGTTCAGGTGATACTGCAGCAGCTGGTCGTAGTCGCCGGTGTCACCCACCAGCACGGCGCCCAGCAGCTTCCTGCCGTCGCCGTCAGTAATTATGCGTTTGTAGATGCCGCTCTGTTCGTCGACAAAAGTGATTGCTGCGGCGCCCTCGGCGCGACCGTGGGCATCGCCGATGGATCCTACCTCGACGCCCAGCAGTTTAAGCTTGGTGCTCATGTCGGCACCGGTAAAGCTGGCCTCCTCACCGCAGAGCAGGGAGACCACATTGCGGGCCATGGTGTAACCGGGAGCCACCAGGCCATAGATGAAGTTTTCGTACAGCGCACACTCGCCAATGGCGAAGATATTCCCGTCGGATGTGCGGCAGGATTCATCGATCACGATACCGCCGCGCTCACCGAGTTGCAGTCCGGCGGCTTGTGCCAGCTTGTCTTCGGGGCGGATACCGGCGGAGAAAACGATCAGGTCGGTGACCAGTTCGCGATCATCCTTGAACTGCATACGCAGGCGACCGCTGTCTACTTCCTCGATCAGTTCGGTAGCGGTGCTGGTGTGGACAGTTACGCCCAGGTCCTCAATCTTGTCTTTCAGCAGTCCGGAACCGCCCTCATCCAGCTGGATACCCATCAGGCCCGGGGCGAACTCCACTACGTGGGCTTCCAGTCCCAGTTCTTTCAGCGCGTTGGCAGCTTCGAGCCCCAGTAGGCCACCGCCGACAACGACGCCGGTGGTGGCGTTTTCACTGGCCGCGCGAATCGCGTCCAGGTCCTCAAGCGTGCGGTAAACGAAGCATTTCCCGTGCTCATGGCCGGGAATCGGTGGTACGAACGGGTAGGAGCCGGTGGCCAGGATCAGGCGGTCATAAGTTTTCTCCACACCGCTGGCGGAAGTTACGGTCCGCTTTTCCCGGTCGATGGAGACTGCGGCATCGTTCAGTAGCAGGTCGTAGCCCCAGTCGCGGTACTGGTCGATCCTGCCCAGCGCCAGGTCGTCGGCGCTGCGGCCGGCAAAATATTCAGACAGGTGCACGCGATCGTAGGCCGGTCGTGGCTCGGCGCAGAAGACGGTGACCTCGAACAGTGCGTTCTCGGGGCGCGCAGCCAGCTGCTCAAGGAAATGGTGGCCCACCATTCCGTTGCCGATAACGATTAGTTTTTGCTTAGCCCGCGGTTCAACCATGTGAGTTCCTGCCGTGTTGTCTCTGAATGATCCGGCAGGGTGGGGCGGGGAGGGTGGTGTAGGCACGGCCTCTACCCCTTCTGCCGAAGGGTACAGGCGCCGTTGCCTCGTAAGGGATTTTCTGTATTGGTGTAATCAGGGATTCAAGGATTGTGCCAAACGCGTCTCACCGGTTTATGCGGGTTTGCCGCTGCTGCCTGTGACTGGTGTGCGGCAAGCTGGTGCAGGGGCGGCCGGGTTGCACCGTGTTGGTGCCGGCAGGGTGTTGCGCAAGGTTTTGTTCCGGTTTGTCACTGCAGGAAATGCAGCAGGTGCGAGAGCAGTAACAGCAGTGCTACGAGCTGCCAGAACAGCAGCGGGTTGCGCTCCATCAGTGGCGCGCTGTCCGCGTGGGTGAACTCGGGGTTGGGTGTGTGCAGGTCGTGGACAAACTCCGACAGGGCCGCGTAGCGATGACGGGGGTTGGGATGGCAGGCCCTCTGCAGGGCCCTGTCGATCCACAACGGTAACTCCGGGCGGTGATTCCTGGCTGGCCGATAGTGGAGCGCGCTGTAGTTGTGCAGCCGGTAAAGCCGGTCGCCTGCTCGCTCGCGATAGGGATAATGGCCAGTGAGCAACTCATAGGTGATTACCCCGAGGGAAAAAATGTCTGATCGGTGACTGGCGGCATCGCCGAGAAAGTATTCGGGAGCAATATAATTCTTGCTTCCCGGGACCCGGTCGCTGCGATGGTGCAGGTGCTCCCTGAGTCCTGCCGCATTTGCGCCGCCCAGGTCGACCAGCTTCAGGCGTCCGTCGGCGGAGATCATGATGTTCTCGGGTTTCAGGTCGCCGTGGATAATCTCCATCCGTTGCAATCGTCGCAGTGCACTGACCAGTTGCTGCACCAGTTCCCGCACCTGCTCGATTGGCGGCGCCGGGTTCAGTTCCAGCCACTGGCGCAGGCTCTGGCCCTCGACATATTCCATCACGTGGTAGAGGAACTGTTGAGACGCCGGTGGGGCATAGATGCGCACGATACCCGGGTGATCCAGCCGCCTGCCGGTCCATTCCTCGGCAATAAAGTTCTCTATGTAGGCCGGGTCATCAATAAAATTGGCCGACGGTGTCTTGATGACACGCAGGGCACCACTGCCGGTATCGCGGGCCAGGTAGAGCTGGCTGCGGGCACTGGCGTGCAGCTCCTGCAGGACCAGGAAACCATCGAGCCGGTTGCCGGGGCGCAGGTCCGGGGGGAAGGGCAGCCTGTCGCGCTGCCCCAGCAGGTCCTCGCTTTCCGGTTCCGGGCACACCCGGACACGGACCACAGCTGCGCTCAGGTTGTCTTCCGAACCGGCAGCGAGCGCCGCGTCCAGAAGTGCCCGGGCGGGGTCGTCGGTCTGTGCTCGCAGTATTGTCGCGATGCGCGCCGGGGCCAGGTAGTCGTGCACCCCGTCGCTGCAGACCAGGAAGATATCGCCCTGCTCCAGCTGCTCACAGCGGTAGTCCACCTCAATATGGGCGTCCATACCCAGGGCGCGGGCCAGGAAGGTGCGGTTGCGTCCTAAAGCTCGGCTGTGGTCACAAGTAAGGCAATCCAGGGTGTCGCCGCGCAACCGGTAGATACGGGAGTCGCCGATATGGATCAGGTGGGCACTGGCGCCCTTGAAAATCACGCAGGAAAATGTGGTCAGCCAGCCCTGGCGGAGTTCCCG
Organism: Microbulbifer zhoushanensis; assembly: GCF_021729055.1. Lineage (NCBI taxonomy): Bacteria > Pseudomonadati > Pseudomonadota > Gammaproteobacteria > Cellvibrionales > Microbulbiferaceae > Microbulbifer > Microbulbifer zhoushanensis. The sequence goes on along the minus strand of NZ_JAJSAO010000003.1, from coordinate 42,991 downwards.
GCTGCCGCCGCCCTGGCGGTAGAGCCAGCTGTTCAGTGCGTGCAGCACCCGCGCGGCCGCCTGTTTGACGGACCAGGTTTCGGGCGTGCTGTAGTAGTCGGACAGGAACCCACTGATCGCCGCGCGCGCCGCCTCACCGCCGGCTTCGGCACTGGCAACCCCGTCTGCGACCGCTGCCAGGGCTCCGCGGAACAGGCGTGCGGAGCCACTGGGCGCACAGACCGCACATGCATCATCGTTATGGACCCGCCGTCCGGCACAGGAAGCGCTGGTCATGACCAGCGCTTCCTGCCGCCTGTCATCCGCCCTGGCTCGGCTGTCTGTGCCTTGCGGGACGTGCGTGTCGGTCGCGGAAGGCATGGTATTCAGGTCACATCGATCAGTGAGACGCTGCCATCCGGCAGCACTTCCGCCATCTGCCCCTGCGGTTCCTCCATCAGCAGGAGCACGGCAAAGCCCACCAGCGCGGTGGCGGCAATCACCAGGAAGAAGGCCTCGTAGGAAACCAGGCTCAATACCGTCAGGTAAAACACTGCCCCCACATTGCCGTAAGCGCCTGTCATGCCGGCAATCTGCCCGGTAAGGCGCCGCTGGATCAGGGGCACCACGGCGAAGACCGCACCCTCACCGGCCTGCACGAAAAAGGAACAGCCCATGGCGGCGGCCACGGCCAGTAGCAGTGGCCAGGTGCTGTCGATCTGGCTCATCGCCAGGTAACCCGCCATCAGGCCCAGTACCAGGACCTGGAGCGTGGCCCGGCGACCGAACCTGTCACTGAAAAGGCCGCCCACCGGGCGGGACACCAGGTTCATGAAGGCGTATCCGGAGGCCAGCAGCCCGGCCCGCACCGGGTCGAGGCTGAAGGTTTCGGAAAAAAACAGCGGTAGCATGGAGACTACCGCCAACTCAGAGCCAAAGGTGGCGAAATAGAGCAGGTTGAGGATCGCGACCTGCTTGAACTGGTATCGATGCGCGGGCGCCGGTGGTGTCTGCAGTACCTCGCGGTTGATTTCCCAGCAGCGGCGGGCGTCCAGGACATAGAGGAGTACCAGCGCCGTATAGACCAGGCTGGCCCAGGTTCCGTCCAGCAAGGCTACCCCCGCGGGGGATAGCTTCCAGGTGAGCAGGGCCAGGGCGGCGTACAGCGGCAGTTTCATCACCAGCAGCAGGGCAAAGTCGCCGCGGCTGGTGACCTCCATGCCGCCCATCCTGCGCGGCTTGAAGTAAGTCGATCCCTTGGGGGTGTCGGTCACACTGCGGTAGTACACAAAGCTGTATCCCAGCGCGAGTACGCCGGTGAGGCCGATTGCGTAGCGCCAGCCATCATCACCGCCGAACAGGAGGGCAATCGTGGGCAGGGTTATGGCTGCCGCCGCCGAGCCGAAATTACCCCAGCCGCCGTAGATTCCCTCAGCCGTGCCCAGCTGTCGGGCCGGGAACCATTCGGAAACCATGCGGATCCCCACCACAAAGCCAGCGCCGATAAAACCGAGGAGCAGGCGGCCCAGGGCCGCCTGTACGAAGCTGTCAGCGAGGGCGAAAATAAAACAGGGAATGCTGCCAACTGCCAGCAGTATGGAGTAGGTCAAGCGTGGGCCATAGCGGTCGGTGAGCATTCCGATCACGATACGCGCGGGAATGGTCAGTGCCACGTTCAGTATCAGCAGCGTCTTTACCTGCCCGGGGCTTAACGACAGGCTGTCGGAGATTGCCATCAGCAGGGGCGCGTGGTTAAACCAGGCAAAAAAACTGATGAAAAATGCCACCCAGGTGAGGTGGAGAATCCGTATATTCCCGCGGAATGAAAACAGGTTCAGTGATTGGCTGGACATGGTTGCTTCCTCTTATCGCTGTGCAATGCGGGCATGCCGGTCGATATCCTCTGGTCTCGATGGCACACCGCGCGCGGCCGCGGGCATAAAAAAAGCCCACGGGTGCAGCCTTGGCTGCGGCCGGTGGACTTCGTTGTCCAGGTTTCTAGTTTTCTCTGTGAGCGGCATTCGCCGCTTTAATTTCCTGGTGCCGGTGCAATTTGCCGGGCACGCTGTCCGGGTTCAGTGCTTGCCGAGATAATCCAGCACCTGCTGGTACAGCTCCTCGCGGAAAGCCCCGGCAGCTTGCGGGGACACCGGTGAGAACTTGCCGCATAGCTCCAGCAGTTGCGTTGCCTTTTCCCGGGTCGGGCGCCCGCAGTCGCTGTCGGTGTGCGCAAACAGGTGCCAGCCGGGATTGGCTGCCGGGGGCTGGCCATGTTGACAGTGCAGCTGGTCATTCAGTGAGGGGGCCAGGCTGTCGGCATCCAGGTCCAGGTAGTGTTGTTGCGCGAGCAGCGCCACCGCATCACGTCGCTGGGCGCGGTCGCCAAGCCAGGTGCAGGCCTGCAGCAATGCGGCGCGCAGGGCCAGGTGCGTCTGTGGGTGCCTGGTGTGCCAGCCCGCAGTAACGGCAAGCACTTTCTCCGGCATGGCCGGCAGCAGGGCATTGCAGGCTGCCACGATTACGCCCAGTCCCCGTTGTGCGGCAATGGTGTTCCAGGGTTCACCCACGCAGTAACCATCGATATCACCCCGCTGCAGTGCCGTTACCATCTGTTCCGGCGGCAGGATATGTAGCTGCAGGTCCCGGTCGGGATCGATACCGGCCAGGCGTAGCCAGTGGCGCAGCTGTAGCGTGTGGCTGGAGTGGGGATAAACCGTCGCCAGTTTCAGTGGCGGGGCCGACGCGGGCTGTGCATGCAGGTAGTCCCGCAGTGCCGCACCGGTGGTGCTGCTATCGCCCCCACCGTTGCCCAGTCCGAGTGACTCGAAAAGGTTCTGCGAAAGCGTAATGGCGTTGCCGTTGCAACTCAGGATCAGGCCGGTCAGTAGTTGCTCCTCGCACTGGGGCAGGGCCTGTGACAGGGTCAGCGGCATGGGGGCGAGCATGGCTGCACCATCGGCGACGCCGCTGATCAGGCGATCACGCAGAGTCGCCCAGGAGGTTTCCCGCTGCAGTTCCACTGTCAGGCCAAACCGGGCAAAAAATCCCTCCTCCTGCGCTACTACCAGCGGCGCGCTGTCGGTCAGCCGCAGGTACAGCAGTTTGATATGTCGCTTTTCCAGGTGCAGTGGTGAGGCTGGGGTCATGACTGGGACTGTAAGTGGTTAATGATCTGTTCCGCCACCGCGAGCATGGTGGAGTTGCTGTTCATGGCCAGGTTGCGCAGGGTCTTGTGAGCCGCCTGTTCATCGAGGTTTTTCCTTGCCATCAGCAGGCCCTTGGCACGCTCGATGGTCTTGCGTTCATGCAGTTGTTGCTGGGTCCGCTCCAGGGATGCGCGCAACTGCTGGTAGCTGCGAAACTGCGCCATGGCGATCTCGATCGCCGGTGTCACGCGTTCGGCACTCAGTCCCTCGGCCATATAGGCACTGACTCCGGCCTCCACAGCACTGGTAATAAAGTCAGCGCCCCCGCGGGCGGAGAACATGGCCACCGGGGTGGGGTTCTGTCGATTGATGATCGACAGGCTCTCCAGGATATCCCGGTCTGGTGACTCAATATCGATCAGGACAATATCCGGACGATGGTTATCCACCTGTTGCAGCAGGCCGGCAGCACTATTCAGGTGCACGAGCAGGCGGTAACCGGCAGCGCGGAGCTGCCGGCAGACCATTTCTGCTCGTTCTGGCTGGTCGTCGACCAGCATGATGCCAAGGGGGTCGTTCATTGGACCTGCTGTTGTCTCACCGTCTTGTCGCTTGAGTCTTTCTGGTTCCGGGTGTCACTGGTTAAATCGGTGCAAGCGCAGTGCCAGACCGCACCGGCTGTTACTGCGGGAGGCTGGGCCGGGCAGGCACCCACAAAAAAGCCCGGCGATAAATCCTGTTATCGCCGGGCCCCGTTGCCTGTGGTATTGGCAATCAAGAATCATACCAATTAGGGCAAAGCACTAAATGCCATGGTCCGTGCGTGAAGCCCCGTGCTATTTTGGGTATTGGCCCGGGGCAGTTTGCGCCGTTTTGGTGCCAGCCTGCCTGCAAAGTGTTTTTTTGGTGCGAGCCGTCCGGTATGGCGCGTGCGGTGACCCGGGAGTGGGCACTCGCAGATGCGCGCCGGGGATACCGTAACAGGCAAGTTCGCTTTGTGCGGGTATTGGGGCGCCACTCGGCTGGCCGGGCCTGGCCGATCTATGGCATAAAGCTTGCGTGCTATGGATCGGGTGGCTGCCTGTGGAATTGCCGGCACCCCGTGAATTCGCCGGGAGAGGTAAATCGAAGAAACCGGATATTTCCTTTTGTTGGGAATATTTACTTCGGGAGCGCCTTTTCCGGAAACAGAAACAATCCTGACAGGAGAGAGCGTCCCGAGCAGGACAATAAAACCACTGATACCGATCACAAACACCGAGCCCGTTTCCCTAAGTCCGGCCCAGCCCATGAGTACCGGGGCTGGATAGGGGAGTCGGGCCGTGGCCACCAGTTGGCGGAACTTCCACACTGGCCGGGCCACCAGGGTCGGCGGAGAAATCCTCCGGCCTCCCGAGAGCCTGCAATCCCTGCGGGCTCGCTGACTTGGAAAGGCGTTTGATGCTTACAGACAACCATGGGCGCAGGTTCTATTACCTGCGGCTGTCCGTCACAGATGTCTGCAACTTCCGTTGCGACTATTGCCTGCCCGAAGGGTACCAGGCGACGGACAATTCCCCCCACCTGGGCACTGCGGAGATATCGACCGTGGTGCGCGCGTTTGCCAGCCTCGGTACGCAGAAAGTGCGGCTGACCGGGGGTGAGCCCTCCCTGCGTGCAGACCTCCCGGAAATCATTGCCGCCACCAAGGCCACCCCGGGTATCCGCCGGGTCGCGGTGACCAGCAACGGCTACAAGCTGCCACGGGTGATCGGCCAGTGGTGTGACGCCGGCCTCGACCAGCTGAATATCAGCATCGACACGCTGGACCCGGCGGAGTTTGCCGATTTTACCGGGCATGACTGCCTGCCGAGGGTACTGCGCGGTATCGAGCAGGCCCGGGCGCTGGGGCTTGAAGTAAAGGTGAACGCCATGTTGCTGCAGGGCGGCGCCGACCGGCGCCTGCGTGAGTTCCTGGGCTGGCTGCGGCATACGCCGGTGACATTGCGGTTTATCGAGTTGATGCGCACCGGTGACAATCGCGAGTTTTTTGCCAGCAACCATATTCGTGGTGACGCCGTGGAGCGGGAACTGGTGCGGGATGGCTGGCAACTGGTAGAGCGGCCACGGGATGCCGGGCCTGCCCGCGAATATCGTCACCCGGATTACCTCGGCCGTATCGGTTTTATTACCCCGTATAGCGAAGATTTCTGCGATAGCTGCAATCGGCTGCGGGTGTCCGCCCAGGGCCGCCTGCACCTGTGCCTGTTCGCCGAGCACGGCATTGACCTCTATCCCGAAATTGCTGCCGGCGACAGTGCTGCCCTTGCGGAGAGGATCCGCCGGGAAATCGGTGCCAAGGAACCGAGCCACTACCTGCAGCAGGAACAGGTCGGCGCAACCCGTAACCTGTCAATGCTGGGGGGCTGATCGTGGCCGATACACGTACCAGTATTATCTGCCCCGTGGTGCTGGCTGGCGGAGGGTCCCGTCGCATGGGGCAGGACAAGGCGGCGATGGTGCTGCCCGGCGGAGAAACGCTGTTAGAGCGTGCGGTGGGGCATCTGGAGGAGTTGCGCCGGCAGTTTCCCGCTCGCTGGCTGGCTACCAGGGTCAGTGGGGCAGCCTGGGGCGGGGTGGCGGATATCGGTTCGTCGCGGGGACCGGTCAGTGGGCTGCATGCGATTGCCGAGGATCTGGCCGGGGTGCTGGAACCGGCCGCTGGGGGCGCGGGACCGCCGGCAATCCTCGCTGTCCCCGTCGACATGCCGCTGTTGACAGTGGCCCCGCTGGCAGCCCTGTGCCGTGCAGGTGTTGGGAACGGTGCCCGTGCACTCTGTTATGAGCGCCTGTGGCTGCCGCTGTGGCTGCGCCTCGACGATAACGCCCGGGATTACCTGCGGGATGTCTCCGCCGGCCGGGGGGACGCCTCCCTGCGACAGCTGGTTCACCAGCTCGGCGGTACAGAGTTACCGGTGGGGGAGAGTGGCTGGCAAATGAATGTTAATTGCCCGGCTGAATTCAGCCGGCTGCTGCGTATCCTGGGATCTCCGCAAACAGGGATCCCCGGCCGTGGGCGAGAATTACAGGAGAGTATCCATGACTGATCACACCAACGAAACTACCGCAACGGTACCCGTGCCGCTCAATGTGGCAGTGCTGACCGTATCTGATACCCGCACCGGGGACACGGATACCTCGGGCCAGTACCTGGCCGAGGTACTGCGCGCCGCAGGCCATAACCTGATGGAGCGAAAGATCGTCCCGGATGATGTCTACCAGTTGCGGGCCCAGGTTTCCCTGTGGATAGCGGATCCCGCCGTCCAGGTGGTGCTAACCACTGGTGGTACCGGTTTCAGTGGTCGCGACTCCACCCCGGAGGCCCTGCAGCCGTTGTTCGACAAGCAGGTTGAGGGGTTCGGGGAACTGTTCCGTGCAGTGTCGCTGCAGGAGATCGGTTCCTCCACAATCCAGTCCCGCGCACTGGCGGGCCTGGCCAATAACACACTGGTGTGCTGTGTGCCTGGTTCCACCGGTGCCTGCCGTACCGCGTGGGAGCAGATACTCTGCCAGCAGCTGGATTCCAATTTCCGGCCCTGCAACTTTGTAACGCACCTGCAGCGAGGGTAAGCGCATGGAATTGACGCACCTGAACCAGCGCGGTGAAGCCAGCATGGTCGACGTCACTGACAAGTCGGTAACCGACCGGGGCGCCCGTGCCGCTGCAGAAGTACGCATGAGTGAGGCGGCCTTTCGGCAGCTGGCGGAGGGTAATAACCGCAAGGGTGACGTGCTCTCGGTGGCACGCATTGCCGGCATCCAGGCGGCGAAAAAAACCGCCGACCTGATTCCCCTGTGTCATCCGCTGGCGCTGAGCAAGGTCCAGGTGGAGTTTGCGTTGGACCCGGATCATTGCTCTGTCCGTATCCGCAGCTTCTGCCGGCTGGCGGGGCGCACCGGGGTGGAAATGGAAGCCCTGACCGCAGCATCGATGGCGGCACTGACCATTTATGATATGTGCAAAGCGGTCGATCCGGCCATTGCCATCGGCAATATCCACCTGCTGGAGAAATCCGGGGGCAAACATGGACACTGGACGTCACCACAGGGTGATGCGGAACCCGGACTGGCAACCGCGGAGGAGCACTGGTGATTCGCATACTTTTTTTTGCCAGCCTGCGGGAAGAGCTGGGTTGCGAGCAGCTGGAGCTTCCCGTGGCTGGCATGGGTGACATCAGCCAGGTCAGGGCAGCCCTGCAGCAGCGCGGGGAAAAGTGGGCGGTCGCGCTCGGCCGCGGGAACCTGCAGGTGGCCCTCAACCAGGCCCTGGCCGGGGACTCGAGCACGGTGAAAGCCGGGGACGAAGTGGCTTTCTTCCCACCGGTGACCGGGGGGTGACGGTGTCGGTTGAAGTCAGGGTACAGGAGCACGAATTTGATACCGGCGCCGAGTTCGGGCTCTTGCGTGCGGACAATCACAGTGACGGCGCCACGACGATATTCGTCGGTTCGGTGCGTGATTTCACCAGCGGGGACCCGGTCACGGCACTGGCACTGGAGTACTACCCGGGAATGACGGAGAAGGTACTGGCGGATATCGGGCAGCGTGCGCTGGAACGCTGGTCCCTGGGGCGGGTGCGGATCCTGCATCGGGTGGGCCAACTGGTTCCCGGTGACGATATTGTATTTGTGGGGGTGACCGCCCCCCACCGCCAGTCGGCCCTGGATGCATGTGGCTATATCATCGACCTGCTAAAGACCGAAGCACCTTTCTGGAAAAAGGAAAGTGGCAGCGGTAGGGCGCGGTGGGTGGAATCTCGTGCCAGTGATCACGAGGCCCTGGAGAAGTGGCGCTGACAAATTGGCTGTAATGGAATGGCAAGAAATGATAGAAAGCTCGCCAATGGCACCTGAATGTGAGGCTACCGTTGCGTCGTAAATGACGCCATTTCTGCAGCAAAGAAAGCGGCGGGTATATTTTCCCAGCCAGTTTTTCAACCTTAGGAATAATCGCTATACCCTTGTTGACTGGGGAAAATACCGCTTTTGCCAGTAGGGTAGAGGCGATTATGGCGTTGAATATCAATTGCAATGATTGATTCTGGTAGTGGTTTTTCCCATAACCCTTTTTTTATGGCCACTATTGATCCCGTTGATACCGGGCTTCAGTCTCTTTTGTTTTCATAAATTTCCCCCCGTGGTTAGAATCGATTCCAGCGATGTCCCCAGGCAGGCCATTTGGTTACCCATGGAACTGCATTTCGTGTGTGCCACGGCGAGCCAGCTGGTCGACCTGGTGTTTTCATAACAATGACAGAGGGAGTAACGCGTTGATCATAGCCATACCAAAAGAATCCGCTCCGGGGGAGGCGCGGGTTGCGGCCACGCCGGAGAGCGTGCGGCGCATGCAGGATCTGGGTTTTTCCGTCGTTATCGAGAAAGGGGCTGGCGCTGCCGCAAGCTTTGCAGACGAAGCTTACCGGGAGGCTGGTGCGGAAATCCGTGAGGACGCCGCGGCCTGCCTGAAAGATGCGGGCCTGGTGTTCAAGGTCCAGGCGCCCACCGATGAAGAAATAGAGTTGATTCCCTCTGGCGCTACCCTGGTCGCATTCCTCAAGCCGGCTCAGAGTGAAGAGTTGCTGGAGAAGCTTGCGGCAAAGAATATCAATGCCCTGGCGGTGGAGTCGGTACCGCGTATCTCCCGCGCGCAGAAAATGGATGCGCTGAGCTCCATGGCAAATATCGCCGGTTACCGGGCTGTGATCGAGGCGGCGCATAACTTCGGGCGCTTCTTTACCGGCCAGATCACCGCTGCCGGTAAAATCCCGCCGGCCAAGGTGCTGGTGATCGGTGCCGGTGTCGCGGGCCTGTCCGCGATTGGTACCGCCAAAAGTATGGGCGCCATGGTCCGTGCGTTCGATACCCGTGCAGAAGTGCGCGAGCAGGTAGAATCCATGGGTGCCGATTTCCTTACTGTGGAGATCGAAGAGGAGGGTTCTGGCCAGGGTGGCTATGCCAAGGAAATGTCCCAGGCATTTATCGATGCCGAGATGGCCCTGTTCCGTGAGCAGGCGAAAGAAGTGGATATTGTTATCACCACCGCCCTGATCCCGGGCAAGCCGGCACCGAAATTATGGCTGGCGGACATGGTCGACAGCATGCCGGAGGGCTCTGTCGTGGTGGACCTCGCCGCGGAAATGGGTGGCAACTGCGATTACACCGAAAAAGACGAAAAGGTGGTGAAAAGCGGTGTAACCATCATCGGTTACACCAACCTGCCGAGCCGGGCCGCCACCCAGTCCTCAAAGCTTTACTCCACCAACCTGACCCACCTGCTGGCTGAGCTGGCGCCAGAGAAGGATGGCGAGATCAATATCGATTTCGAGGATGAAGTGATTCGCGGTGCCACGGTGGTTCGCGAAGGGGAAATTACCTGGCCACCACCCGCTCCCAAGGTTTCTGTGCAGCCCAAGCCTGCCCCGGAAAAGTCCGCGGAAGCCGCACCGAAACCGGAAGCCAAGGCGCCGAAGAAAACGTCGCCGCTGTCGATCCTGGCCTTCTGGGCCATTGCCGGGGCCCTGCTGCTCTGGCTTGGTCGGGTGGCTCCAGCTGACTTTGTCTCGCACTTTACGGTTTTTGTGCTGGCCATTTTCGTCGGCTGGCAGGTGATCTGGAATGTTACCCATGCCCTGCACACACCCCTGATGAGTGTTACCAATGCCATTTCCGGCATTGTCGTTGTCGGTGCGCTGTTGCAGGTGGGGGCTACGGGCTCGGGCCTGGTGACATTGCTGGCGTTCGTTGCAGTGCTCGTGGCCAGCATCAATATCTTTGGTGGGTTCTTTGTTACCTACCGCATGCTGAAAATGTTTCGGCGTTAACTGGAGAGGAGAATAACAATGAACGGTATGATTTCGATGGCGTATCTCTTCTCCGCGGTGATGTTTATTCTCAGTCTCGGCGGGCTGTCCAGTCACGAGACCGCGCGGCGGGGCAATATCTACGGCATGGTGGGTATGGCGGTGGCAATCATTGCCACTATCGCGGGTATCGTCTCCGGCGCCTACTGGATGGTGGCTATTGCCATGGCCGTCGGCGCGGTGATCGGTATCTTCCTGGCGCGGCGAGTGGCCATGACCCAGATGCCGCAGATGGTGGCATTGCTGCACAGCTTCGTGGGCCTGGCCGCGGTACTGATCGGCTGGGGAGGCTTCCTGGACCCGCGCCTGAACCTGACTGGTGCCGAGCACATCGTGCACAACACCGAGATCTTCCTGGGGATCTTTATCGGTGCGATTACCCTCACCGGTTCACTGGTGGCATTCGGCAAGCTGCAGGGAATCGTCAGCGGCAAGCCGCTGATGCTGCCGGCGCGGCACTGGCTCAACCTGGCGGCAATACTGGCCTGCCTGTTCCTCGGCTGGCTGTTTATTCCCGCAGACCTGGGTGCCGGCACTGTCCTTAACCTGCTGATCATGACGGCCATTGCCCTGCTGCTGGGTATCCACCTGATCGCGGCGATCGGTGGCGCGGATATGCCGGTGGTGATCTCGATGCTCAACAGCTATTCCGGCTGGGCTGCGGCTGCCACCGGTTTTATGCTGAGCAATGACCTGTTAATCGTGGTGGGCGCGCTGGTCGGCTCCTCCGGTGCCATCCTCAGTTACATCATGTGCCGGGGAATGAACCGCTCCTTTATCAGTGTGATCCTGGGTGGTTTCGGCTCTGACGGCGGTGAAGTGGGCGATGGCGAGGTCGACGGTGAAGTGGTAGAGACCAGCTTCGATGAAGTGGCGGATGACCTGGATGCGGCAGACAGCATTATTATCGTTCCGGGCTTTGGCATGGCCGTGGCCCATGCGCAGCAGGCGGTCAGTGACCTGACTGAAAAGCTGCGGCAGAAGGGCAAGACTGTTCGTTTCGGCATCCACCCTGTGGCGGGGCGCCTGCCCGGTCATATGAACGTACTGCTGGCAGAGGCCAACGTGCCGTATGACATCGTCCTGGAAATGGATGAAATCAATGGCGACTTTCCCGATACCGATCTGGTGCTGGTAATCGGCGCCAATGACACGGTGAACCCGGATGCGGTGGAAAAGCCCGGCTCGCCGATTGCCGGCATGCCAGTACTGGAGTGCTGGAAGGCGGGCAAAGTGGTAATTCTGAAACGTTCCATGGCCTCGGGTTATGCCGGGGTGGCCAATCCGCTGTTCTACAAGGAAAATGCCCGTATGCTGTTTGGCGATGCGAAAGACAGCCTGCAGACGGTACTGGGCAAGCTTTCCAGCTGATTCCAGGTGAACGGGTGGCTCTGCCACCCGGCTGGCAGAAAAACTGAGCGAACAACAATAATGCAATTCTCCAACGCCCCCTCGCTGGCCGGCCTGTCCCGGTCACTTCTTTTCAGCCTGGCCTGCCTGGCCGGCGGTTGCAGTGGCGGTGGGGGAGGGGGTTCCTCTTCCCCCGGGCCGGCCGCGGTCGATGGCGGAAGTGATGATGGCAGCACCTGGGAGCCCGGAGTCTTCCTGCCTGCCGACACTTATGCCAGCCGCTGTGAGTCGCCCCGGGCCGGCAGTGACTTCCCGGATGTCCAGGGTACGGCGCTGGATGAGAAGAACTGGCTGCGCTCCTGGAGCAACGACCTGTACCTGTGGTACGACGAGATCGAGGACCGTGACCCGGCCGACTTCGGCGTGCTGGAGTACTTCGACCTGCTCGTTACCAATGAGGTGACCGACAGTGGTGCCCGAAAGGATAACTTTCATTTTTACCTGTCCACCGAGGAGTGGGTAGCGCAGTCCCAGTCGGGTGTCTTCCTGGGCTATGGCCTGCAGTGGGCCGTACTGGAATCGCGTCCTCCGCGGGAGGTGTTGATCGCCTATACGGAGCAGGAGGGACAACCGGCAGGCGCCGAGCGTGGTGCCCGGGTGCTGGAGGTTGACGGTGTCGACCTGGTTAACGCCGATGACGATGCCGGTATCGAGGCGCTGAATGCCGGCCTGTTTCCGGAGAATGCCGGTGAGGAGCACGACTTCACGCTCGAGTATGTGGACGGTAGCGTGCAAACCATCACCCTGACCGCGGGCGCCTACGCGACGGATCCGGTGCAGTTCGTAAAGGTGGAAGAGGCGGCGCTGGGGCGCAAGGTCGGCTATTTGCTGTTCAATGACCATATCGCTATCGCCGAGAAGCAGCTGGTTGAGGCGGTGGAATACCTGGACGCCCAGGCTGTCGACGAGTTGGTTCTGGACCTGCGCTACAACGGCGGTGGCCTGCTTACCATGGCGAGCCAGCTGGCCTACATGATCGCCGGGGAAGTGCCCACGACCGGCATGACGTTCGAGCAGATGGTGTTCAACGACAAGCACCCGGAGATCAACCCGGTCTCCGGCCAGCCCCTGGATCCGCTGCCATTCATCGATGTCACCGGCAGCGGCGGTGAGCTGCCCCAGGGGCAGCCACTTCCGTCCCTGGACCTTCCGCGAGTGTATGTCCTTACCGGTGGCGCCACCTGTTCAGCCAGTGAGGCGATTATCAATGGGCTGCGAGGTGTGGATGTCCAGGTGGTGCAGATCGGCGAGCGGACCTGCGGCAAGCCCTATGGCTTCTACCCCACTGATAACTGCGGTACCACCTACTTCACCATCCAGTTCACCGGCGTGAACGCCAAGGGGTTTGGCGAGTACTCGGATGGCTTCGTCCCCAATGGTTCCGGCAGTGCCGGCGTGACGGGATGCACCGTTGCCGATGATTTTGCCAGCCCGCTGGGCGACCCCTCTGAGGCGCGCTTCGCCACTGCCCTCAATTACATCGAGACCGGTAGCTGCAGTGGAAGCCTCGCGTCTGGTACTTCCAGTGTGGTGAGCCAGGATGTGCGACTGCAGGGATCCGGCGGCCAGAGCGTCTTCAAGTCCATGTGGCGGGAAAACCGTATTCTGGGGGGGATGTGATGATGTGCCTCCTCTCCTCACGGCTCTCCCTGGCCGGCCTGCTGCTGGTGGCTGGGATAACCGGCTGCAATTCCTCCCCGGCCCAGGGTGGTGACGTGCCGGCGGTGCGCACGGGGATAAGCGAGGCTGGTAACGCCGAGTTACAGCGGGCGGTGAGTGAGGCCCTGGGCGGGGTGCCGGTGACGCTGTCGGAAACTGCATTTACCGACAGCAGCCTGCTGGTCATCGAGCGCAATCCGCCGCGGAGCCTGGACCAGCCCCATCTCGGTGGGCGCGAAATGTCTCAGCCTGTCCGATTCCGGTTGTCGCTGGGAGATGGCCACTGCTGGCTGCAGCGCCTGCCCGGGGGCGACCGCCGCCAGCTGGCGGCGGTCAATTGTGTGCCCGAGGAGCCGGCCCGGTAGGAAGGGGGAATCAGCGGAGCAGGTTCGAGGTGCGGGCCTTGGGTTTCTCGGCCGCCCGGAAGATCAGTGCGATCTTGCCAATCTCCTGCACCAGTTCTGCGCCACTCTGCTGGCAGAGCTCGGTGATGACCTGGTGGCGGAGGTCGCGGTCAGCCACCATCAACTTGACCTTGATCAGCTCGTGATCCTCCAGGGCCCGGTTGATCTCTTCCATCACGCCTTCACTCAGTCCCTTGCCGGCGACGGTCACGACCGGCTTGAGGTTGTGGCCAAGGCTGCGCAGGGATTTTTTACGCTCGGCAGTTAAAGGCATACAATACTCCATTACCACTGGGTATCCATTCTGGATACCGATTGTAGGAGCGGCCCCGGGCCGCGATCGGTGTCGGGTCAGCGGACCCGCGATCGCAGCCCGGGGCCGCTCCTGCGAAAGCTGTTTAGATACCAGGCATTGTAACCGATGGGCCGATCCAAAAGCAGCCACCGCTGGCTGCGCGAACATTTCAATGACCCCTATGTCAAACAATCGCAGAAGGAGGGCTACCGCTCCCGGGCAAGCTATAAGCTGCAGGAACTGCAGAAGAAAGACCGCCTGTTCAAGCCCGGGATGACGGTTGTGGATCTCGGCGCCGCGCCGGGTGGATGGTCGCAGGTTGCGATGGAACTGGTGGGTCACAAGGGCCGCGTGCTGGCCTCGGACATCCTCCCCATGGACCCGATCGCTGGGGTGGATTTCGTCCAGGGTGATTTCACCGAGGAAGCCGTGCTCAATACTTTGCTGGAGCATATGGGCGATGCCAGGGCCGACCTTGTGATTTCCGATATGGCCCCCAATATGAGTGGGGTGAGGGACGTCGACCAGCCGGCGGCCATGTACCTGGTGGAATTGGCCGTGGATATGGCGCGCGAGGTGCTGAAACCCGGTGGCGCATTCGTGGCCAAGGTCTTCCAGGGCGAGGGGTTTGACCAGCTGATCCGGGACCTGCGGGCCAGCTACAGCAGTGTCGTGACCCGTAAGCCCGGGGCCTCACGCCCCCGGTCGCGCGAGGTCTATGTGGTGGCGCGAGGCTTCAAGGGCGGCTGATTGCCGGAGAGGCCCGCGCTTCCCTGGAAATGCGATAGGAAAAGCGCTGCGTGACCGGCTGGTCCCTTCTGCCACATGCCCAGTCTGTGGTATAAGCGGACCCTGTGGTGGCGCAGCGGAACACGCGGTCAACATGCCTATCATACCTATACTGGTGTGACTGGATCTGGTGGCACTGCAATCAGTGTGGGCAGTGCGACTGCCGGCCGGCGAGTGCCGGCCCCGGGATTGAGCCCGGCGGGTCAGCCGGACCCGTGCGGAGGCAGTTTAAGTAAAGCAAGAGGGTGATCCCTTTGAACGATATGGCAAAGAACCTTGTACTGTGGCTGATCATCGCGGCGGTGCTGCTGATGGTGTTCCAGAACTTCAAGCCGCAGTCCAGGGATGAGTCCCTCAGCTACTCCGAATTTGTGAGCGACGTGCAGGCCGGGCAGGTGGAGAGCGTGGTCGTCGATGGCCTCGTGATTACCGGCGAGCGCGCTGATGGCAAGCGCTTCAAGACGATCCAGCCGCAGATCATCGATAACGAGCTCACCAACGAGCTGGTCCGCAACGACGTGAAATTCGTCGGTCGCGAGCCGGAATCCCCCAGCATCTGGCAGCAGCTGCTGGTGGCCAGTTTCCCGATCCTGATCATTATTGCCGTGTTCATGTTCTTTATGCGGCAGATGCAGGGCGGAGCCGGTGGCCGGTCCGGTCCCATGGCGTTCGGCAAGAGCAAGGCCCGCCTGCTGGGCGAGGACCAGATCAAGACCACTTTCGCCGATGTGGCCGGTGTGGACGAGGCCAAGGAAGACGTGCAGGAACTGGTGGAGTTCCTGCGTGATCCCACCAAGTTCCAGCGCCTGGGTGGCGCGATTCCCCGTGGCGTGCTGATGGCCGGCCCTCCCGGCACCGGTAAGACGCTGCTGGCCAAGGCCATCGCCGGCGAGGCCAAGGTGCCGTTCTTCTCCATTTCCGGTTCCGATTTTGTGGAGATGTTCGTGGGCGTGGGTGCCTCGCGGGTGCGGGACATGTTCGAGCAGGCCAAGAAGCAGGCTCCATGTATCATCTTTATCGATGAGATCGACGCCGTGGGCCGCCATCGCGGCGCCGGTGTCGGCGGTGGCCACGACGAGCGCGAGCAGACCCTGAACCAGCTGCTGGTGGAAATGGACGGCTTCGAGGGCAATGAGGGCGTAATCGTAATTGCCGCCACCAACCGCCCGGATGTGCTTGACCATGCACTGCTGCGCCCGGGACGCTTCGACCGCCAGGTGTTCGTTGGCCTGCCGGATATCCGCGGCCGTGAGCAGATCCTGAAGGTCCATATGCGCAAGGTGCCGGTGGCCGACACGGTTTCCGCTCAGACCATTGCGCGCGGTACCCCGGGTTTCTCCGGTGCCGACCTGGCCAACCTGGTCAATGAGGCCGCCCTGTTCGCGGCCCGAGCCAACCGTCGCACCGTGACCATGGAAGAGTTCGAGCGCGCCCGGGACAAGATCATGATGGGCGCCGAGCGCAAGTCCATGGTGATGAGCGAGAAAGAGAAGGTGAACACCGCATACCACGAGGCCGGCCACGCCATTATCGGTCGCCTGGTGCCGGAGCATGACCCGGTACACAAGGTCACTATCATTCCCCGCGGCCGGGCCCTCGGCGTGACCCAGTTCCTGCCGGAAGAGGACAAGTACAGCATCTCCAAGCGAGCCATCGAGTCGCAGCTGTGTTCGCTGTTCGGCGGTCGTATTGCCGAGGAGATGACCCTGGGCGCCGAAGGTGTGACTACCGGTGCTTCCAATGATATCGAGCGTGCCACCGAGCTGGCCCGCAATATGGTCACCAAGTGGGGCCTGTCAGAGAAGCTGGGGCCTCTGCACTACGGAGAAGATGAGAGTGGCCAGCCCGGCGCCGGTAACCCGGTGTCTGGCAAGACCTCCAACGAAATTGATACGGAAGTGCGCCGCATCATTGATGACTGCTACAACCGTGCGAACAAGCTGCTGGAGGAGAACCGCGATATCCTCGAGGCAATGAAGGATGCGTTGATGGAGTACGAAACGCTGGACGCGGAGCAGGTCGACGACCTGATGGCACGACGCAAGGTGCGGCCGCCCCGCGACTGGCACGACAATGATTTCGGGTCCGGTGGCAGTGGCCAGGCGGACGATACCGACAAGAGCCGCGATCCGTCGTCAGCCGATGAGGGGAATCCCGTCGGCGGGCCCCTGAACGGGCACTGAGTTCAATTGCGGTAGCGAAAACCAGGGTTCGCCCTGGTTTTTTTTATGGTAACCGCCGGCTGTGACCGGCAGGGCTACCTCAACCACAAACCTGGGGGGTAACGTGCAGCTAGAGTGTGCCGGACGAATCCTGGACCTTTCCGTTCCACGGGTGATGGGCGTTCTCAATACTACGCCGGATTCATTTTCGGATGGTGGCAGCTACTATCGCTCGGGCAGCCTCGACCTGGACATGGCCCTGGCCCGTGCCGAGCAGATGCTGCGGGAAGGTGCGGCAATCATTGATATCGGCGGAGAGTCCACCCGCCCGGGTGCGGAACCTGTGACTGAACAGCAGGAGCTGGATCGGGTGGTGCCGCTGGTGGAGGCAATCAGCAGCCGGCTCGGGGCGCTGATTTCGGTGGATACCAGCACGCCCGCGGTGATGTCAGCTGCAGCGGCAGCCGGCGCCGGAATGCTCAACGATGTGCGAGCCCTCGAGCGCCCCGGCGCCCTGGAAGCCGCGGCGGCCACCGGCCTGCCAGTCTGCCTGATGCATATGCAGGGTCAGCCGGGCACCATGCAGCAGGCCCCGGAATACAGTGATGTGGTGGCTGAAGTCAGAGGTTATTTACAGCACCGGATGCAGGCCTGTGAAGAGGTCGGGATCCCCCGCAGCCGCCTGATCCTGGATCCGGGATTCGGGTTCGGCAAGACAGATGAGCACAATCTAGCCCTGCTGCGGGAGCTTGAAAGGGTGGCGCCAGAGGGAACCCCGCTGCTGGCAGGGTTGTCGAGAAAGTCCATGATCGGGCGCCTGCTGGGCCGTGAGGTGAGCGAGCGCCTGCCGGGGAGCCTGGCGCTGGCCATGCTGGCGGCGCAGCGCGGAGCCCGCATACTACGGGTACACGACGTGGCGGCAACGGTGGATGTTCTCAGGTTGCAGCAACTGGTGGACCGGCCCGACTAGCCGCTGGTCCCCGGGTTATTCTCCAGAGGGGGCACTTGTGGTTGTCCCTAAAAAAGATGGAAGAGATGTAAAAGCATGGCAAGAAAGTATTTCGGAACTGACGGTATTCGTGGCCAGGTTGGTGAGGGACCGATCACCCCGGACTTCATGCTGCGCCTGGGCTACGCCGCCGGCAAGGTACTGGGGCAGATGGTCGGCGCCAAGCGCGGTGGGCACCGCAGCATCCTGATCGGCAAGGATACCCGTATTTCCGGGTATATGTTCGAGGCTGCCCTGGAGGCCGGCCTGATCAATGCGGGCGTGGATGTGGGCCTGCTGGGGCCGATGCCGACCCCGGCCATTGCCTACCTGACCCGTACATTCCACGCCCGGGCGGGGATCGTGATCAGTGCCTCCCATAATCCCTACCAGGATAACGGCATCAAGTTCTTCAGCGCCGACGGCAGCAAGCTGCCGGACCAGGTGGAACTGGACATTGAGGCGGCCATGGATCTGCCGATGGAAACTGCGGCGGACCTGGGCAAAGCCTGGCGGATCGACGATGCCGCAGCCCGCTATATCGAGTTCTGTAAGGCATCAACTCCCTGGGGGTTCTCCCTGGAGGGGCTGAAAATCGTGCTCGATTGTGCCAATGGCGCCACCTACCATATTGCGCCGAAAGTATTCCGCGAGCTGGGCGCAGAGGTGGTCGCGGTGGGAGTGAGCCCTGATGGCCACAACATCAATCTCGACTGTGGGTCCACCAGGCCGGGCCTGTTGCAGCAGACGGTACGCGAGCAGGGTGCCGACCTGGGCATCGCCTTTGATGGTGACGGCGATCGGGTGCTGTTCGCCGATCGCAATGGTGAGCTGGTGGATGGGGACCAGTTGTTGTTCCTGATCGCGATACATCGCCAGCAGTTCCTGGGTGGCTGCAGCGGGGTTGTGGGGACCCAGATGAGTAACTACGGTTTCGAGCTGGCCCTGCGCGAGCGTGAGATCCCGTTTGAGCGGGCCAAGGTCGGCGACCGCTATGTTCTCGAAAAGATGAGCGCCAATGACTGGAAGCTTGGCGGTGAATCTTCCGGGCATATCATCTGTGCTGATTCAACCACGACAGGCGATGGCGTAATTTCTGCCCTGCAGGCGCTGCGCGCCATCACCGACTTTGATGAGCCGCTGGATCAGCTGAAAACCCGTATGAAGATGCTACCGCAGCACATGATTAACGTGCGCCTGGCACACCGGGACGGGGTGCTGGACCACGAGGATGTCCGTACTGCTGTCAGCGAGGTGGAGGCCGAGCTGGCGGGACGCGGGCGGGTACTGCTGAGGCCCTCCGGTACTGAGCCCCTGATCCGGGTCATGGTGGAGGGCGAGAAGCGGACCCAGGTCGAGACCCTGGCGGCGCGTATTGCTGAAGTCGTGGCGCGCATCGGCAACAGTTAGTCCGCACGGGCTGAGGGCCGGGCTCGCCGGGAAAAACGCTGTTACATTAAGGTTGTATGTTGGCGGCAATATCGCTAAGATTTGCGCCCCTTGAAGGAGCACACATGCCGAATCCGCTGGTAGTAGCCAACTGGAAAATGAATGGCGACCGGGCGTTTGCCGGGGCCTTTTTTTCCGCACTGGATCTTTCCGGTGTCGTGGCCGACGTGGCGATTTGCCCACCTTTCCCCTACCTCATGCAGGTGGTTGAGAGTGCCGGCAAGGTGGGGTCCGGAAAGCTCTCTGTAGGTGCCCAGAACGTCAGCGCGGAAGAGGCCGGAGCCTTTACCGGTGAGGTCTCTGCGGACATGCTGGGCGATTGCGGGGCCCGATATGCAATTGTCGGGCACTCTGAGCGCCGCACTCTCTATGGGGAGTCCAGCGAGCTGGTGGCGAAAAAGTTTGCGGCGGTAAAGGGCGCAGGCCTGGTGCCCATCCTCTGTGTCGGTGAAACGCTCGAAGAGCGTGAGGCCGGCCGGACACTGGACGTGATCAGTGCGCAGTTGCAGGCTGTGGTGGATCATGCAGGAGCTGAGAGCTGGCGTGGTGTAGTGGTTGCCTATGAGCCCGTGTGGGCCATCGGTACAGGGAAAACCGCGACTCCGGAGCAGGCCCAGGAAGTACATCGCTTTATCCGGGAGCGCCTGGGTGAGGCTGGGGTTGAGACCCCACTGCTCTATGGCGGTAGCGTCAAGGGTAGTAACGCTGCAGCGCTGTTTGCGCAGCAGGATATCGATGGGGCACTGGTTGGTGGTGCCTCGCTCGATGCAAAAGAGTTTACTGGCATTTGTCGTGCGGCGGGATAATAGGCCCTGCTGACTGGCGGCGAACTGCGGAATATTGAATAATTGGGCCTGGCGCCCGAACAGTGGGTTTCCTGAAAATGGAAAAATTGGTTTTAATCTTTCACGTCCTGACAGCGCTGAGTATTATTGGCCTGATCCTGCTGCAGCAGGGTAAGGGTGCCGAAGCTGGAGCTTCATTTGGCGCCGGCGCATCCCAGACGGTTTTTGGTAGCCAGGGTAGTGGAAACTTTTTCTCCCGCCTGACCGCCATCATGGCCACTGTGTTCTTCGTAACCAGTTTTGGCCTGGCGATTCTGGCCAAGCAGGCTTCCGAGGCGAATGTCGACGCGGACCTGCCTGAAATCCCGGCTGCAGTAGAGCAGCAGGGTCCGGCGAGTGATCTGCCGGAAATGGAGAGCGACGTGCCGCAGGTGGAATCCGAGGCCGCAGGTGAAGTGCCCTCGGTAGGCGAGATTCCGGCGGAGTCTGGCGAGGCCGTTGACGACGTTCCCCAGGCGGAAGGTGAAGAAGAGCCGCAGCAGTAAGAGTATTGAGTTTTTGCCCAGGTGGTGGAATTGGTAGACACGCTATCTTGAGGGGGTAGTGGCCTATGGCCGTGCGGGTTCAAGTCCCGCCCTGGGCACCATATAAAAGTCTTCAGTTATCTGAAGCAATCCGAAAAGCCCCGCACAGCGGGGCTTTTTCGTTTCTGCTGTAGGGTGATCCGGTCAATGATAAGGCTGCAGCCTTTCTGGCGGCGGGCATTGACGCTGGTGGCTGTCCTGATGTCAGGGGTGCTGCGCGGGCGGGGCTCCACTCCCGAGCTGGGGGCGGTAAGGCGTTGCGATACGGCTTATTGTATTGCTGCCGAGCGCCTGCCTGACCACCGCTGTTTTAAGGTCGGGTCGGTGACGCGGGAAGAAGGTTAAATCCGGGCTTGAGCGGCCCTACACTTTCTGGGGGATAGCTGGTTCAGCCTGGCTTTGTTGTGCTGGCGGCGCGTTGTGTCACGTTTTCTTGCCGCATCAGCAATGTCTATATGCCCGTGCCGTGGTTTCTATCCTACTGCCGAAATTCACAGTAATGTGAGCCACTACGCGGCTCGGAGTCGCGACATTGTTCGAATATCCGAGATTTGACCTGCCTCACATTTGCCCGCCCCCCGATTGCCATACAATCTCGCTGACCGAATGCCCCTTCAATTATGGGGTTTCCAGCGGCCCTCGCGGGTCTGCGACATCATCGACGCTCGTTGTCAGCGGTAGGGTCAGAGGTAGGTATCATGAGCAGAATTCTAAAAGTGACAGTATTCATGCTGCTGGCGTCAGTCGGGTATGCCCAGGATGTGAGCCGGGACGATATTCGCGGACTGGACGAGCAGATCCAGGATGTTAAGAAAGATGTGATTGGCCTCACAGCAGAGCTGTCCCAGCTGGAAGAAAAGCTCCTTTTCCCCTCCAATACCCAGGCCTCCTTCTTCGTTTCCATGGCGGAGCCGCGCAACTTCAACCTGGAATCCGTCCAGCTGAAGCTTGGCGGCGAGGTGGTGGCACATCACCTCTATACTTTCCGTGAAATCGAGGCCCTGCAGAAGGGTGGCGTACAGAAAATACACGTTGCCAATGTCCAGTCCGGTAGCCATCCGCTGCAGGTGCGCTTTATTGGCAAGACTGATTCCGGCCGGGAAGTAACGGGTGAGGCTAGCTACGCCGTCGAGAAAGAGGTTGGTCCCAAGTTTGTCGAGATCAAGATTGCCGGTTCCGAGTCCGCGGTCAACTTCAAGGACTGGTAAGCATGTTTCCCCGTCTGCTACCGACCCTGATCGGCGCAACCCTGGTGTCGCTGGCGGTTGTTCCTGTTGCGAGCGCGATTGACCGATCCCAGGATGACCTGAAAGACCTGTTCTTTGGTGCGGCCATGTACGAGGCCTACCAGGACAACTACTTCGATGCGATTGTCGACCTGGATACGGAGATCCAGCAGTACCGCCGGCTCGACCAGCCTGAGCTGGATCCTTTTACGGCCCACTATGGCCAGGCCGCATTCTCTGTTGGTGACCTGGAGTTGTCCTATCGGATGCACCAGGAGGCCGGGCGTGCGATCGAGGCCGTTCTTGAGGGCAATGTACCGCAGCCGGTTCGCAACGAGGCCGCCTATCGCCTCGCACGGATTCACTATCACAAGCAGCAACCACAGAATGCACTGCATGCCCTGCAGATGATCGAGGGGCGTGTGCCCGAGCGCGTACGTGCCAGGGAGCGTTTCCTGCGTGCCCGCGTTTATATGGAGCTGGGCCGTTTCACCGAAGCGGTAGAGTTACTCGAGGACCTGAAAGGTGAAGAGGAGCTGGCCGGCTTCGTTGAGTACAACCTGGGCATTGCCCTGCTTAAAGCAGGTGAACAGGCGGAGGGGATTTCCGAGTTAACTGCCCTGGGTAAGCGCCGCAGCTCCGACAGCGCCAAGCAGGCCCTTTATGATAAGACCAACCTGATGCTGGGTTCCCGGCTGATGGAGGCCGGTGAGCTGGAGCTGGCCCGGCCCTATTTTGATCGCGTGCAGCTCGACGGTCCGTTCTCCAATCGGGCGCTGCTCGGCGCCGGCTGGGTGGAGGCGCGCGCCGGACGCTACGATCGCGCCCTGGTCCCCTGGAAGATCCTGCAAAAGCGGAAGAAAACCAATGCGTCGGTTCATGAGGCCCTGCTGGCCGTACCCTTCGCATACGGCAAGCTGGATGTGCACAGTACAGCAGCAGTGAACTATGGCCATGCACTGGATATTTTTGGCAGCCAGGTCGATACGCTTACCCAGTCCATCGAAAGTATCCGCGAGGGAAAATTCCTTGAAGCCCTGCGCCGCAAGGAGGCTGACCAGGTCAAGAACTGGGTGGTAACGCTGCGCAGTATCCCCGGAGCGCCGGAAACCCACTACCTCCTCGACCTGATGGCTTCGAATGATTACCAGGAATTCCTGCGTAACTACCAGGACCTCAATGACCTGTTTGAGCGTAACGAGGAATGGCTGGCAAGCCTGGCAGCCTACGAGAACATTATCGCCCTGCGCCGCGGGTACTACGAGCCACTGCTGCCGGGCCTGGACAGCAAATTCCGGGCGCTGGATGCCCGTATCAAGCTGCGGGTCGAGCAACGGGATACCTTTGCCCAGCGGATTGACCAGATGCTGGTGAGCCGTCGACCCGAATTCCTTGCGAAAACATCCGAACGCGAAAGCCTGCGGCAACTGGAGCGTATCCGCTCGACAATGGCAGCGCGGCCGTCACTGGTCAGCGAAGAGACCGAAGACCGTGTGGCGCGCCTCGAGGGCATACTCGAATGGCGCCTGGCCTCGGAGTATGACGCCCGCCTGACCGAAGCCTACAAGCACCTGCAGGAGCTGAACACCGAGATCGAGGAGCTGCAGGAGGTTTACAACTCCTATGTCCGCACCCGCCAGGCGGCCACGCACAGTTACGTTGGCTATGACGAAACAATCCGCTCGCTGCGGAACCGGATCGAGCGAGTGCAGCCGCGGATTGAGCAGCTGATGGCCCGCCAGGGCACCATGCTCGAGCAAATGGCTATCAATGTCCTTGAGCGTCGTCGTGCGCAACTGGAGGAATACCAGATCAAGGCCCGCTTCGCCCTCGCTGACAGCTATGACCGGGCAAATGAATTGCAGGAACAGCGCGCTGACCAGCGCAAGATCGAGCAGTATCAGGCCGAGCAGGCAGACCAGCCCCGGCAGGAAGATAGCCCGGAACAGCCCGCTGATGGTGAGCCCCTGCCGCAGGACACGCCGCCAGAGCTGGAGCCCGGATCCGCCGATGAGGAGGCTTCGCAGTGAAGGATGCCCGAGCCCTGACCGTTAACCCGGTTGCCCGTGCGATCCGTGCACGCCAGCCTGGCAGCACCGCCGGTGCCGCCCTGCTGCTGGCCCTGCTGGGCGGTTGTGCGGTGAACGACAGCCAGACCATTGGCAGCCTGCAGAATGTCGATATCGAGATCAAGGAAGAGCGGATCGATGGCAGCCTGGAGAAAGCTCTGGCCAGTTACCAGAAGTACCTGCAGGAAACGCCGGAGACCGCCTTTACGCCGGAGGCGATCCGCCGTATCGCCGACCTGAAAATCAAGCAGGCGCACCGGGCCGAGGCCCGCTCGCTGGGTGAGGATATTGCTGCCTCAGGGGGCGAGGGCAGTGGCGCACCAGTCTCGATTGATGCTCAGGGCCGGCGCGAGGGCGGGCGCCTGGCTGCGCCGGAGACCGCTGCAGCTCCCGCTGCCTCCGGTTCGTCCGCGACGGCATCCGGCATCGCCTCCCGTGGCGATGAATCTGACCTGGCATTTGAGGCGCGGGCCACGGCGGGAGTCGATATCGACACCGACGACGGTCCGGTGGCGGTCCCCGGTGACAATCCCGACGCGGTGCTTGCCGCCAACGCTGCCGAGGCGATCGGCCTCTACAAGCAGCTGCTGGAAAAATATCCCCTCTACGAACGCAACGACCAGGTAATGTACCAGCTGTCCCGGGCCTACGAGGAAACCGGGCAGATTGACGAGGCCGTCGAAGTCCTGCGCCAGATGGTGGCGAAGTACCCGCAGTCCCGCCACAGCGATGAGGCCTACTTCCGGCTGGGCGAATATTACTTTATCCGCAAGAAATACCTGGATGCCGAGGAAGCCTATGGCAAGGTGATCGCCATGGGGGAATCGTCGAGTTTTTATGAGATTTCGCTCTATAAGCGGGGTTGGGCCTTCTTCAAGCAGGAGCTGTATGAGCGCGGCCTGGATGACTTTGTCGCCATGCTCGATTACAAGGTCTCACAGGGCTACGACTTCGAGCAGCAGAGCAACGACGTCGAGCGGAAGCATATTGAGGATACCTTTCGCGTCGTCAGCCTGAGTTTCTCTTACCTCGGCGGTGCAGAATCCATCGTGGAGTACTTTGAGCGTGAAGGCTCCCGCGGTTACGAATCCTATGTCTATAGCCACCTGGGGGAGTACTACCTGGACAAGCGTCGTTACCAGGACGCTGCGGAGGCTTACGACACTTTCGTGGAGCGGAATCCCCTCCATCGGGTTGCGCCGGATTTCTCAATCCGGGTGATCGAGATTTACCAGAAGGGTGGTTTCCCCCGCCTGGTACTGGAGTCGAAAAAAGCCTTCGCAAACACCTACGCACTGGAGGCTGAGTACTGGACTGTCTTCGACGTCAATGAATATGACGAAGTCATTGAGTTCCTGCAGGCCAACCTGATCGACCTGGCCGGCCACTATCATGCTGCCTACCAGGACAAGCGACTCAAGGATAAAAAAGCAGAAAACTACCGTGAGGCCATTCACTGGTATCGCAGTTACCTGAAATCCTTCAGCGATAAGCCCAAGGCCCCGGAAATCAATTTCCAGCTGGCCGGACTGTTGCTGGAGAATCGCGATTTCCATCAGGCCGGTGTCGAGTATGAACGCACAGCTTACGATTACCCAGCGCACAAGAAGTCAAGTGAGGCGGGGTACGCTGCGGTGTATGCCTATCGTGAGCACCTGGGCAAGAAGCTCAAGGATGCGTCCCCGGAGAAACAGGCACCGTTCCAGCGCGAGATTATCCGCTCTTCCCTGAAGTTCGCCGAAACCTTCCCGAAGCACAAGGACGCCGCCAAGGTTATGGTGGGGGCAGTCGAGGACCTGTACAGCCTCAGGGATTACCCGCAGACCATCGAGCAGGGCAAGTTGTTGCTCGAGCGTTTCCCGGGAGCCAAGCCTGAGATCCGCCAGTCGGCCTGGCTGTCGATCGCTCATGCGTCGTTCGAAACCGAGGCATTTGTGGAGGCCGAGGCTGCTTACGGACAGGTGCTGGCATTGACACCCGCAGACTCCAAGGACCGCGCCGGTTACATTGATAACCTGGCGGCGTCGATCTACCAGCAGGGTGACCTGGCCCGGAAGCAGGAGGACCACGCGACGGCTGCAGCGCACTTCCTGCGTATCCGCAATGCGGCACCAGGTGCGACCATTCTCGCGACTGCCGAATACGATGCGGCCGCCTCCCTGATTGTGCTGGAAGACTGGATGCAGGCAGCTGCAGTCCTCAAAGGCTTCCGCCAGCATTTCCCGCAACACGAGCTGATCAGGGAAGTCACCAAAAAGCTGGCAGTGGTCTACCAGGAAAGTGGCCAGCTGATGCTGGCGGCGGCAGAATTCGAGCGGATTGAGCGCGAAGCTGAGGATGACGATGTCCGCCGAGAGGCGCTTAACCAGGCTGCGGACCTATACAGTGCGGCCAAGCGCAATGACAAAGCCCTGGAGGTCCTGCGTCGTTACGTGAAACTGTTCCCGACCCCGATGGAACCTGCACTGGAGACGCGCCAGAAGATTGCTGAGCTGCACAAGGCGGCCGGCAACCAGGGTGCCTATATGGATGAGTTGCGCCAGATGGTGCGTATTGAGGCGCAGGGTGGCAGCCAGCGCAACGATCGCACCCGTTACCTGGCTGGCAACGCTGCTCTGGTTATTGCCGAACCCACTTTCGATGCCTTCACCCAGGTCAGGCTGGTTGCGCCCATCGAGCAAAACCTGAACCAGAAGCGCGTACGCATGAAAGCGGCTATCGCCGCCTATACCGACCTGATTGATTACCAGGTGGCGGATGTTACCGCCGCGGCAACTTATTATCTCGGTGAAATCTACCTCCATTTCAGCAAGGCACTGAAAGAGTCCGAGCGCCCGAAAAACCTCTCTCCCCTAGAACTGGAGGAGTACGAGCTGGCTCTTGAAGAACAGATTTACCCGTTTGAGGAGAAAGGTATCTCCGTCCATGAGAAAAACATGGAGCTGCTGGGTATGGGGATCTACAACGACTGGATCGAGAAGAGTATCGGCCAGCTGGCGACGCTGGTGCCGGCGCGCTACGCACGGCCGGAAGAGGCAGGTGAGTTCCTGCCCACCATTGTCCCCATCCCGGAGATTCCGGAAGCGGAAGCCGGCGATGAGGCCGACGTAGCCAGCTCCACGGCAGATGCACCGGCAAGCGGAGACCAGGAGTCGTGATGGTCGCGGGCACTGATAGCTGGCGGCCACTGGCGGCACGAGTAGAGGTAGGGAATTCATGAGAAATCTTCCAGTCAACATGCTGGCCCGAACCGCGTGCGTTGCACTGATGCTCCTTCTGGGCGCCTGCGCGGGCGGGCCTGCCAAGACCGGCAAGGTCACGGACTACAGCAAGGTCCGTGTAGCCGGTGGCGTGAGCAAGGACTTTGAGGAGTCCCTGCAGTATCTGAATGCCGGGGAGTACCAGCAGGCAATCGAGCTGTTGAACGAGGTTATCGAGCGTGAGCAGCGACTTCCCGCTCCCTATGTAAACCTTGGGATTGCTTACTATAAAACCGGAGACCAGAAGCACGCTGAAGAATCATTTCTCAAGGCGCTGGAACTTGATCCCGGGCACGCTGCCGCCAACAACGAGCTGGCCGTGCTGTACCGCAAACAGGGCCGCTTTGAAGAGGCTCGCACTATTTACACCAACGCCATCTCCAGTAATCCGGAATACAGTCCGCTGGTGAAAAATTTAGGCATTTTGTGTGATCTCTATCTGCAAGATCTCCAGTGTGCTCTGGCACAATTCAACCAGTATCTTCAATTAAATCCGGATGATCAGCAGGTGACCATCTGGATGGCGGACCTCAAGAGGAGGGCTGGACGATGATTTCCCGTAAATTCTCCCCCCGCTTTCTTTTCCCGTTGAGCATAGCTTGCCTCCTGGCTGGTCCCGTGGCCGCGCAGGAAGAGCAGGCCGAAAAGAAAGTGGATACCAAGGTGAAGCAGCTGTCTGGTATTTCCATTATCGGTAACAAAGAGGCTCCCAAGTCTCTTTACATCGTTCCGTGGAAGAATTCCGAGGTGGGTGTGGAGACTGAGCTGGTATCCAGCCTACTGGACGACAGCCTGCAGCCGCTGGATAAGGAAGTGTTTGCGCGTGAGCTTGAATTTTACGAGCTCAGCCTTTCCGACGAATAAAACCGGCCTGATGTGCACGGATTGCCTGTCAGCCTTTCTGTTTAATTAAAATCGAAGCTTACCGCAGTATTTTCAAGAGGGTTAGTGATGGACTTTTTCAACAGCGTAATCGCGTTCTTCCAGACTGGTGGTGCATTCATGTACCCCATTCTCGTGGTGTTCGCGCTGGGGGCCGCGGTGGCCGTTGAGCGCTATATCCGGCTTGTCTACGAGCGGCACACCAACCGCGCCATGTGGGACAAGTTACAGCCCGTGCTGACCTCCGGTGACTTCGACCGGGCCCGTAACCTGGTCAAGCAGGATAACTCCGGTGTGAGCAAACTGCTGTCAATGGGGCTTGCCCGCCAGGGTGCCGTGCGCCGTCGTGAGGACATCGAGATCGCGATGGAAGAGAGCATGATGGAGATTATCCCGCAGCTCGAGAAGCGCACCCCATATGTGGCCCTGTTCTCCAACATCGCTACGCTGCTGGGCCTGCTGGGTACCATTATGGGCCTGATCGAGGCGTTTACCGCAGTAGCCAATGCCAACCCGGCGGAAAAGGCCGACCTTCTCTCCGCCAGTATTTCTGTGGCAATGAACACCACCGCCTTCGGCCTGATGGTGGGTATTACCCTGTTGATCGTTCACGCCCTGCTGAACTCACTGACTGGTGAAATCGTCGACAGCCTGGAAATGGTGTCTGTCAAGGCCCTTAATATCATCTCAATCTCTACGCGTCGCCGCGGTGAGGTCAAGCCGGACGAGCAGCAGGCCGATAGCCAGGAAAAGGCTGTTACCGCCGATGCTGGAACCGAGGCTGCTGCAGAAAGTGAAGCAGCGGCAGAGACCGATACGCCCGAGCAGGAAGAAGAAGTAGCGGAAGTGGAAAAAGCGTAATGAGAAGAAGGCGCCACGGGAGAGATAAAGAAGCTCCGGAACTGGACATCACCGCCTTCCTCAACCTGATGGTGGTGCTGGTGCCGTTCCTGCTGGTGTCGGCGGTCTTCTCGCGCGTCACCATCATGGAGCTCAATATGCCGTCCGGTGCGGGCGGTGGTGCACCGGACGACCCTACTGTCACGGTAGAGGTTGTAGTTCGCCAGGACCGTCTGGAAATCAGTGACGGCGAGAAAGTCATTGCCCGCTTCCCCAACCCGGGGCAGGAAAGCGAGTCCCCGGAGGGATCCACAGGTGAGCAAGCGCCTGTAGCAGATGCCGGGGAGGAAGAAGCTAGCCTGCGCCAGACCGAAGAGGTCTACGACCTGGCCAAGCTCAGTGCGTTCCTGCTGAAGATCAAGGGTAATTATCCTGAGAAGACCGATGCTATGGTGCTGCTGGAACCGGACATCCCGTACGAGTACCTGGTCGGTGTCATGGATACGATTCGCGGTGCGGAAGTTCGTCGTGAGGGGAGCGACCCGAGTGATCCGGAATCTGTTGAGCGGGTTGAGCTCTTTCCGGATATATCAATAGGAGATGCCCCGTGAGACACGAAAGCCGACGCATGAAACGCATGTCCCGGAGCCGTCGACGCAAGACGCCGGGTATGAACCTGACATCACTGATGGATGTATTCACCATCTTGGTGTTCTTCCTGTTGACCAACACCTCCAGCAACGAGGCGCTGGATCCCCCGAAGGTGATCACACTGCCGGATTCGGTGGTCGAATCCAGGCCACGTGAAACGGTGACACTCATGGTCACCGACAAGGAAGTGCTGGTTGAGTCCAAGCCGGTAATGAGTACCGAGGACCTGATCCAGAGTGAGGAAACGGTTGTGGAAGCCATCAAGGAGGCGATGGCAGCAGAAATGGGTAAAGCCCTGAGTGTCGCCAAAGCTGAGGCGCAGGAGGCACAGGAAGAGGGTGGAGAGACCGTTGCTGAAGGTGGTGAGGAAGTACCGGCAGAACCTCCGGAGGTCAATATCCTCGCGGACCGGGCGATTCCCTTCAACCTGTTGAAAAAAGTGATGTCCAGCTGTACCGAGGCCGGCTATACGCGGATTTCTCTAGCGGTCATTCAGAAAGCATCTCAGGGTTAATGGAAGTTCGTGAGTAAATTAGATCAACAAAAGCAGGCGGTCAGCGGCGAGCTGGAAGAGGTACGCCGGCGGATTCGCGGACTGGAAGGCGAGCAGAGCCAGGTCGAGGCGAAGCTGGCAGACCTGGTTGCAGAGTCCGAGCAGTACCAGCTGCTGGCCGATATTGCGGAAAAGCTCCAGCGGCTGGATGAAACCGGTCACAGTGAGATGTTCTGGTCTGATGACTTCAGCCAGAGTGCCTCCCGTGCGGTGGTTGATCGTGTCCAGCGAAAGGTCAGCGTCTACGAAACCAACCTCGAGATGCTCGAGGAGCGGCGTCGGCGGATCCAGGAAAAGATCGAACATTACGAAGAGGATATCCTCGAGCTCGATGACCGCGCCGAACAACTGCGCCGAGCGGAAGAGGATGCTAAGTTCGAGTTCGAGGTAACCCGCGACCTGGTGCTGTCCGACAGTCGCGTACCGGTGATGCCCTGGCATACCCAGAGCGATGACGACAAGCGCTTCCGCCGATGCCTGCTGGTATCCCTGTTGCTGGCCCTGTTCCTGGGTTATGGCATACCGCTGTGGACGGTCCCCGAGCCGGAAGATGATGTGGTGGAGATTCCCGAGCGCCTGGCGAAGCTGGTGATCGAGAAGAAAAAGAAACCCAAGCCTCCGCCCGAGCCCAAGAAAAAGGAAGAGAAAAAGGACGAGAAGAAACCTGAGCCCGAGAAGCAGAAGGTAGCCAAGGAAGAACCCAAGCCCGTCAAGGCGGAGAAGAAGCAGGCCCGCAAGAAGGCTGAGCGCTCCGGCGTGCTGGCGTTCAAGGATAACTTCCAGGACCTCATCGAGGATGACCTCGACAACCGCCTCGGCGAGCGCACCCAGCTCAGTACCGCGGGTAAGAAGGAAAATCGCAGCCAGCGTTCCCTGATTACTGCAGCGGCCAAGAGCGACAGCGGTGGCATTGCCAGTGCCAATATAAGCCGCAATGTCGGTGGTACCGGCTCGTCGATGGAGGGTGTCGCCTTCTCCCGGGTTGAGAGTTCCATTGGTAGCGAAGGTGACTTCGCCGGCGAGGAGCGTCCGCTCAGTGATGGTACCGGGCCTTCCCGTACGGACGAAGAAATCCAGATCGTCTTCGACCGTTACAAGGCTTCCCTGTACCGTATCTATAACCGGGAGCTGCGTAAGAACCCGGCCCTCCAGGGCAAGATGGTCCTGAAATTGACGATCGAGCCGGATGGTTCCGTGTCTGCCGTGAGTGTCGAGTCCAGCGATATGGACTCCCCGGCACTGAACAGCAAGATTACGGCGCGGGTGAAGCGGTTTAACTTCGGTCCGAAGGCCGGGGTGCCAACCATCACCATCCTGTATCCGATCGACTTCCTGCCGGCGGGCTGATCCCGCCATCGGCCCTTCTCCTCATTTGAGGAGAGGGGCTTTCCACTTTTGCGAGTCCTGTTCCCAACATGTCCTGGATCTGCTACTCGCCCTCAGTTTGCGCAGCTCATGGCTTCCCTGGCCGTGAGAACTGTGTGGCAAAGTTATTGAAAAGAATTCTACAAAATCCAACTTAGACCTGCTTCACGGCTAGTTTGTTCCGCTACGACTAAAGTGCGCCGCACCGGGCAGGGTGTGCCCGGCGTCCGTGGCTTGCGGGGAGCGGACAGCAAAATAACTTTCCGTTAGCACTTCTAAGGGATAATGATGTTGTTTCATGTGGTCAGTCGAAATTCAGTCAAGAGAACGCTCGGAAGTCTATTCCTGACCTGCCTGGGCTTCGTATTGCCCTCGGCCCCGGCGCTGGCCGACCACAACTGCCCAGTAATCAACCCCGATAATCCCGCCTTTTTCAGCATCGTTGACCATCGTTTCTCGCAGAGCTGGTGCACGCTCTGCGGTGATGGCCAGGTCACCATTGAAGTCCGTGTTCCCAACGGTATCCGTGGAAATAACCAGCATATCGAGAACCTGGTGGTGACAGAGAATTTCGGTGCGACCGGGCTGGAGTATATCCCCGGATCTACATCGGTCAGCAGCGGCCTGGTCCTCGGCGAACCCTCTGTATCCGGCAATACCATTACCTGGGATTCCTCTGACCTTTCGGCCCTGGCCCAAAGGTTTGAAGGCAGCACAATGACGATCACGTTTGGGGTGCGCAGTCGGGATGAGCAGGAAGAGGATATCGTCACTGCTAACAGGGCAATCGGCGCTTCAGTCTCTTTTGACTACTGTAATTTCCCCAGGGAGACTGACCAGGATATTGTCGAGCTGGATCTGCGAGAACCTATTCCCCAGCTGGACAAGCGTGGCCGGAACGTCGATGCGCGCCAGAATAACTATACGAATACTGTCTATGGCAATATCAATGATGACGTTATCTGGCGGGTTAACATCCAGAATGCCGGTGATGCCGCCATGCAGGATGTGCGCTTCGATGATCTGATGTCTGATCCCAATATGGATATCAGCCATGTTTGTCCGACCGAGGGGGCGGCTCTTACCATCGCCAACAATAATGGCTCAGGCTCCGGTGCTGGCTGTGTCGCCGCTTCGAATAGCATTGGGAACTTTGAGGTGACCTCTCCGTTTGGAAATGGCAGCACTGATCCCAATGGGGCCGAAGTTGATGTGTCTGTAGGCGGCAGTGTCAATGTCTACATCGTCGGTAAGGTCAACAGCTCTTGCAGCAACGGGACCAACACC
The DNA here is from genome assembly GCF_021729055.1 of Microbulbifer zhoushanensis. Classification (NCBI taxonomy): domain Bacteria; kingdom Pseudomonadati; phylum Pseudomonadota; class Gammaproteobacteria; order Cellvibrionales; family Microbulbiferaceae; genus Microbulbifer; species Microbulbifer zhoushanensis. The sequence goes on along the minus strand of NZ_JAJSAO010000003.1, from coordinate 10,310 downwards.
GTGAGCGATTTTGAGTGGGGCTGTGAAATCGATGGCAACACCGGCGTTGGCGGTATCGACCAGACTTCTGGCGGTGGTGGACCCTACAGCGACACTGCGCAGATGAGCACGGTCTCGTCCAGCGACCTGACCATCATCCGCAATATCACTGGTACCAATACGGGCCAGCCCCTGGGGGCCAGCGGTTTTGTCACCCTTACAGTCCGGAACCTGACCGGCGGAACGGTGAAGGATATCGACTTCACTAATGATTTGCCGGAAGAATATGTTGTGGATACCACATACGTACCGCAGATTCTGGCGATCAACCGAGGCGTGGGCCATCCCGGTAATTACACCGGATCGTTTGCAGGAATGGTGGACACGCTGGAGTGGCGCGTCGGTCCAACCTGGAATCAGTGGGATTCTGATCCCCTACAGAACAATGCCCCTGAGTTTCGCCTGCTGAGTACTACCCAGAATCCTGATTATCCCGACCAGCAACATATGCTTAGGCATGGCGATGAAATCGTGATTCGTTTCCGTATAGTCACCACCGAGCCCGATTTCTATGACAAGGCCGCGAACCTGGATGTCGACGAAGAGACGGCCGGAGATAATACTGATCCCAACAGCAATATTACTCTCGCTCAGCAGAATGTCGTTACAGCCAACTTTACCGACTTCTGCTCTGGAACAGTCCGCACCCAGGTGGAGACCGACAATGTTACGCCGGACCCTGAAGACCTTGATGTAACTACTGTTTTCCCCCTTTATATCGTGCGGGATAGTGGCGCGTCCCCTCTGACAGTGGATGTGACTAACAATGGTGGTCACGAGGCTGATGACTACTTTGTCTACATCTCCTTTGGTCAGGCCATGACGGTATTGGGCAACGACCGCAGCTGTAGTGCGGTTGGCTTTCCTCCCGCACACCCTGTATGGAACGATCCGGACTACATACCTGCGTCCGCGAGCGTCTATCGATGCACCGCTGCCGACCTTGGTGTGATTCAGCCAGGCGGAACCGAGCGTGTGGTTTTCCAGGTAGAAAAAAATCATGGTGCGATGGAGGATGACCTGACCTTCCGCGCTGACGTGATCGGTGAGATCACGCTTAGTGATGGGACTAGCCTCGATTTTCCCGAACCTGCCGACCTGAACGGAGATCCAGGTACAACTCCAGGTAAACAGCTTGCGAATAATTACAGTCTGGATGGAGTTCGAGCGCGCGTACTCGGCTTCAATCTGGTCAAAAAGCTGAGCGGCCAGTGTACAGAGCTCAATGAGCCTGGTTTCGCCAATGATGACGTGATTATTGGGGAAGACTGTAAGGTTGAGCTACAGGCCGGTGGCTGGTTTGGCTTTGAAACTCCCGGGTACACCCTAATTGAAGTCAATTCAGTATCTTTCGGGGATGACCTGCCGGATGGGCAGGGCTACATTTCTGACAATGCGCTGGCCTGTAATGATGTGGAGCTGCCGGACATCGCTTCCCGCTGTGTTGACCTGAGGGCCAGCAACGCGATAACTGAGCTCGGCGGACTGAATACTGCGCTGAGTGAGGTGGACCCTCTGTGGCAGGTGGCGGGCGAAATTGACCAGCGGGACCGCTGGTTCCTGAATGATCTCACCACTCGTCTGCTGAATGACCCGGTGGACACCGTCGCGGCCCCAAACCAGCATGCTGCCGCCAGTACGGACTTCGCGCGAGCGGCCTTCACCGCGGTATTCGAGACTGAAGGCGTGCAGGAAACCGTAGTGGTGGATAACACTGCGGGGGTTCCGGCTGATATTCCCGGCTATCCGCCAGAGGAAGACTGGCGGGTGGACCTGACGGTGACTGAGCCTTTCCTCGAGGTGGAAAAGCAGGTGTGTAATGAGGCCCTGTATGGCCTTGGCACCAGCTGTAGTAATTTCGTCAACCTTACAGACGAGGGACACCGTGACCAGACTTATATCTTCCGCCTGCGGGTGAGCAATCGGGCGGCAGACAATGGTGTGGGTCGTTCCCCTGCCTATGATCTGGTTGTCAATGATACTCTGGATGCATCCGGACAGATGTGTGTCGAAGCGCTGGATGCCGACGGTATCGACAATGATGGGGACGGTGTTTCAGAAACCATCACCGGAGACGACGGCCTTGTGGGCCTGTCGGCCAACCAGAATGACTATGATCCCTCTGTTCACTGTGGGGAGAATGGGTCTCCGGCAGTTATTACCTTCTCTTATAACCAGTCTGCAGCACTTGAGCGCCTCAATCCCGGTGAGACAATAGACCTTTACTACCGGGTCAAGCCGCATCCGACTGTCGCACCGCAGCAGCTGTTCACCAATACTTTCTTCGCTCTCTATGACAGCCTGAAGAGTGACTTCGGCAACCAGAACTCCCCGCAGATCGATAGTGACTCTGATAATAACGGCACTGCCGACGGTGCTCCGGAAGCCGGTCGAGCTCGCCATTATCGTTCGGCCGTTGCCGAGGCGCAGATGCGTATTATCGAGGTCCAGGCGCAGCCCAAGGCTGCACTTGCATTGTCCAACAGTGCAGCCAGTGGAACGAGCCGCGATTCAGCGGTAGTTGGTGAGGAGATCCATTACCAGTTGACCACACAGATCCCTGCAGCGAAGTTGCGAAATTTCGTTATCAGGGATGAGCTGCCATCGGGAATGCGTTGTACGGATGCTCCGGTGGTTGACCTGGACGCTGCACCCTACGATGCCGCGGGCTTTATGCCGGGAGGAGAGATTACTCCCACTTGTACGAGTACCGGTAGCAACGACTTTGTTGAATGGAACTTCGGCGACCAGGAGCTCACGACCGTGAGCGGAAGCCTGTTTGATTTCCAGATCGAATTTTTGGCCCGGATAGAGAATAGTACTTTTACCAATGATGGCGACATCCTGGTGAACGGAGGTAGCGGTACTGTCGCGGATGCCCGCTATGTCGATGAGGGCGGCAATCTGGTTGTTGTGCCGTTCGAAGCCCATGAGGTGGAGGTACGGGAACCGCAAATTGTGCTGGCGAAGTCATTTGCCGTAGCTGAAAGTGATGCCGATGATGTACTGACGGTAACGGTGAGTGCAGAAAACACTGGATCGGCTACGGCCTACAACCTGCAGGTGCTGGACGACCTCACCGGCAGCGGGCTGGTCTATCTGGGTAACGTTGGCGGTAATGATCCGCCGGAGAACACCGATACTTCCAGCATCGGAGCCGACGCACCGATCTTCAGCTGGAACAGCGCCAGTTCTGGCTATGCAATTGCTCCTGGTGAGAGCCGCAGTTTTACCTTCGATGTTCGCGTGGAGCAGGGAGTTGAGCCCCATGAGATTCTCGATAACACCATCGAGGGGCGCTGGCAGTCTTTACCATCACGCGACGTCGCCCTCAATCCCGCGGGGCAGATTGGACCAGACGGTGCGGCCGATGGTATGCGAATTGGTGCCGTGCCTAATGCGAACGACACCATAAATGATTATGAAGCCACTGCCGCAGCCCAGACTGAGGTGCCGCCACTGGAAGTGGTAAAGACTGACCTGGATACCACGGTGGTGCCGGCGATTGGTGCCCACAAGCAGTTCCAGCTCGAGCTGCGCGTGCCGGAAGGAGTCAGTAACGGCGTGATCGTTACCGACCAGCTGGCTTCAGCGTCTGCAAGCTATGTCCTGGCACATAACTCAGATTACGACATCGATTACCAGTTTGTCGGAATTGACTCGATCAATGGCCAGGCGCCGGATGAATCAGCGTTCAATGCAATCCCGGCTGACAATACTTCCGGAAACGCTACCTGGGACATCGGCCAGGTGGATACCGCCAGCGAAGACGACTCTACCAGTGGCAGTATCGAGCCACTGATTCGTATCACTTACTTTGTCCGGGTTGATAACGAGCTGATCTCGACCGACGCCGGTGATTCCCTGCGGAACACTGCCAACCTGAGCTACGTTGATGGTGAGACTGGTGGTTCCCGGAGCGTTGGTGATGACACCGCAGCCGTCACTGCAGTTGAACCACAGCTTCAGGTCAGTAAGGCTGTGACCAATACTACGGGCGATCCCGGACTGGCCCAGGGGGGTGATGTACTGGAGTATGTGATTACCGTAACTCACAGTGGGTCCACGGCAGACGCCTTCGATCTCAACCTGGTGGATATCCTGCCCGGGGAAGTTGAACTCGATTCCTCGTTCACGCCCACTGCGACTGTGAATGGTAATCCTGTCAGTGGCTTCACCTCGACTCCGTCCGGGGTGCCGGGAGGCCCGCTTAATTGGGGGCGTGATAACGGTGATAACAGTTTGGATCTTCCGCTTGGCAGTACACTCGAGCTGACCTACCGTGCGGTGGTTACCTCGGTATTTGGCCAGCCGGTGGTAAATAGCGTGTTGTTGGACTGGACATCCCTGGATGATAGCGAGGCCAATGACACTTTATATGAGCGACATGGTATCGGTTGTCCCGTTATCAGTGCCCCCAATGATTACTGTGCCGGGCCGGCAGAGGCATCTATCAATACGCAAGACAATTCCGGCCTGCAGAAGCTGGTAGCTTCCGACAGTTATGATGATCCGGCGGACAGTACCTTGCGCGTCGGGGACACGGCAACTTATCAGCTAGAAATCGATGTCCAGCCGGGAACCACCAACGCTGTCACCGTCACCGATATGCTGCCCGCCGGTATCACACTGGAATCATTCACCATCAATGGTGACGATGTAGCGCCTTACAGTGACGGCGGTGGTTACAGTTACGCGGATATCGCGGCAGCGAGTGTCCCGGCAATCGGGGACACCGGATCGCTGGTCTGGAGCCTGGGTGATGTGACCCGGGAACTGGGCACCGCGACCCCCTTGGTGATCGAGTATGTTGTGAGAGTCACTGAGGATAGTGGTATTCCCCATACCGCCAGTACCCAGTTGGTCAGTACTGCCAGCTTGTCTTATACCGATGCCGCGGGCAATCCTCCGGCCAATGACCCGCGGCTGGAAAGCAGCGCTACAGTCACAGTGGTGCAGCCGCTGATGGACAACCTGCTCAAGGTCGACCGGGATGGTCGCGGTAGCCCCTACCTGGTGACGGACCTGGCAAATGATGTGATGAGATTCCGGCTGCAGGCCTGTAATACGGGCGACGCACCGGCGTACGGGTTGCAGCTGGCTGACGAGCTCGCCATGGAAATGGATGAATCGTCGATCGCAAACCTTGAACTTCGTCTTGACGGTGTCCCGCTTGATGCGGCTGACTACAGCTACACCTCACCGGCTGTGCGGGGCGGGGAAATGGTCTTCGCCCTGGCCACTCCGGTTGCACCAGGGCTCTGCCTGGAAATTGATTACGATATAGGTTTCTATACCGATGTAGGTGGTGGCCAGTCATGGGAAAATACCTTTACGGTAAATGAATACTGGTCATTGCCTCCCCGGGATGCACAGCGTTACGGGCCGGTGGACCTGCCTGCTCCCTACCAGATGTCGACTGCCCCTGCCAGTGTCGATCCCCTACAGAAGATCCTGCTGCAGCCGAGTGACGGCACCGCCGCTGTGGGTGAAGAAGTCGTATACCAGTTGCTGGTGCCCGCCAGCAACAGTGCCTCGGCAATCTATGACCTCGTTATAACGGATAACCTGGATTCCACACTGGAGATCACCAGTGTTTCTGAAATCAGTGGCAATAACCTTTCACTCGATGACAGCAACACCAGTGGGAATAGCCTGGATCTGCGCATCGACCTGTTGCCCGCCGGCACTCAGGCACAGATTGAGATCCGTGCACGGGTTGCCAACAATGTTGCCGCCCAGGCTGGTTACAGTTTTGAGAATGTAGCCAGTTACACCTATGCCGAGTTTGATGGTGGCCCGGCCATTGATGGCGGCGCGGGCAACTCCGGCCTGTTGACCATCATTGAGCCACAGCTCGTGCTGACCAAGTCCATCGACAATCTCGCTGGCCCCGGCGTCACCCCGGATGCGGGCGATATCCTTCGTATCACGCTGGAGCTAACGGAATCGGGCAGTGCAAACAGCTCAGAAGCGTTGGACCTGCTGGTGCGGGAGCAGCTGTCACCTGGCATGGAAATTGTTGCCGGTAGCGCTATATTTGCCGGTGCTGCGGTGACGGATCCCGTCATTGCCGGAGATGCCGCCACTGGCCAGGAGCTCACCTGGAATCGCAGTAACAGCAACCTTGATATTGGCATCGGTGGCACTGCAGAGCTGGTCTATGACGTTCGGGTAACTGACAGCGTACTTGCCGCAGCAGACTTGTCGTCGGCCAGTCGCATTCAGTGGACCAGCGTCGATGACGATAATACTGGTAGCCTGGAGCGCAACGGCACCGGCACACCGGCACTGAATGATTACTTTATTGATGGTGAAGTCGCGCAGCTGACCGCGGCCAATGACAGCACTATTGCCAAGAACCGACTCAGTGACAGCTTCGGTGTGGCAGATGAGCAGCTGCGTGTGGGAGACCTGATCGAGTACGAACTGCGTATCAATCTGCAGGAGGGCAGTCATCCCAGCGCGGTCCTGACTGACAACCTGCCACGAGGACTGGTTTTTGAAGGCACCCTGGCGGTAAACGGCGACAGCAGTGCCCCATTCTCCCCGGCTGGAGCATTTACTCACGCTGACATCGCCGAACCGGCGCAGTCAGGTGACCCGGCCGCAGGACCGACTACGGTTAGCTGGAATATTGCCGATCTGGTGAATACGGGGGATAACGACGCGAGCAATGATGAGTTCGTCATCCGCTATCTTGCCCGGGTCCTCAACCAGGATGTCCACCCCTGGCCGGCCAGCAACACGCCGCTGACAAACAGTATCGATTTTACGCGTGTTATTAACGGTGGCAGTGCCACCCTTGCGGGAAGCGAAACCCTGGACCTGTTGCAGCCGAACCTGTCCGTGGCCATTACATCCAGTCCGGCAGACGGCTCGACCCTGGCACCGGGTGATATTATCGATTATACGGCGACCGTGACCAATAACGGTTCTGCCCCCGCGTATGACCTGGTGTTCCGCGACCTGGTCCCGGCAGGACTGCGCCAGGGTGGTGTCACCGTGCAATCGACCGTCGTCAATGGCGTCGCCGTCGCCAACCTGGCCCCTGCCTATGATGCCACCACTGGTGAGGCGGTATGGGACTTTGGCGGAGGCACCAGCTACGCCATCGCACCCGGTGAATCCCTGCAGGTGACCTACCGTGTCCAGGCAGATGGTAACCTGGGCGCTGGCTTGTCGATTCAGAATGGTGCTTTTGCCGAGGTCTATTATTCGCTGGATGACGACGATCTCCCGGCTCTTTCCGGGGGGACTTCAGAAGTCGGCATGCGCGAGGACTATGGCCCGACCGCTCCTGTTGGCGTGCAGTTCAATACGCCCAGTGCCGAGGACCTGCTGATCGAGAACACCCAACCGACAGCCTCTATCGGCGAGCCCTTCGCCTATCGAGTCACTATTCCCGGTTCCACCCAGGGCGCCGCCCTGAATGACGTACAGGTTCTACTGGACCTGAACGACTCCGCAGCGGACCTTGTATTTGTTGACGCGATAAAGGTATCCGGCAGCCAGGATTTCAGTCCGGTAAACACTGGTTCGGAAACCGGCCTGGTGATTGGTGATACTGCCAATGGAATTGATGTACCTGCCGGTGAAGATGTAGTTGTCGATATTATTGTTCGCCTGCGCGACAGTAACCCCCCGAATGTCGATGGCCTGGATTTCACTAACAGTGCCACTTATCGCTATAACTTTGCGAATGATAACCCGGCTGCAGGGCAGGGTACCGGTGGTGGTAATACCACCACCGCAATGTCGGTGGTAGAACCAACTGCGTTGACACTGGTCAAGTCTGGGCCGGCCAGCGTTCAGTCCGGCTTGCCGGGTACGTTTGTGCTGGATGTTCACAACATCGGCACGGGCCCGGCGTGGGATATCAGTATCACCGATATCCTGCCCAACCCGAGTCAGGGTGGCATGTGCGAGGCCCCACCGGAGAGCTTCGTGGCGGAAATCGTGGATGCCGGGGGCAATCCGGTAACTTCACTGGCAGCGGGGGCCGATTTTATTACGGACTTCGATGCGGCAACCTGTGTGCTCAAGTTAACCACCACGGGTAATAGTGCCAGGCTGCCTTCGGATCACCACCTGCGCTTCAGCTACGAGGCGTTCCTGGATACCGACACACCGGATGGTGCCGACCTGGTCAATATCGCCGGTGTGGAGCACTGGTTTAGCTGGGACAGCAGTGCTCCGGATGCGCGTGAGTACGTCCGGCCGGCACCCACTGATGGCACCCCTGGCATACTGGACCATGAGGATGTATTTACCACCGTTGCCGCTGTGCCCAATGTGTCCTTTGCCAAGTCGGTGGAAAACATTTCCCGCGGTGATAGCCCTGCCATGGCGGCCAGCCCAGGCGATGTACTTCAATACACGCTGGTGGTGCGTAATCTCAGTGACCTCGATATCAGTGATATCGAAATTACTGATGAGTTGGACCGCCTCAATGCGAGCGCTCTATATCAACCGGGATCCCTGCAACTGGTTAGCGCTCCCGCTGGGGCCGATAGCTCGGCCACTAATGCTTCCGGTGGTGCAGCGGGCAGCGGTGTACTGGACGTGCGCGAGTTGCAGTTGGGTGCGCAGGGATCCGGTTCGGACCTGGCAGAAGTGGTTTACCAGGTAACGCTGGCTCCGGTGATCGACAATGGCACTGAGGTGCTGAACCAGGCCCGGGCCCAGCTGCCGGGGCAGGAGCCGATCGAAAGTGACGACCCGAATATCAATGGCGCGGACGATCCTGGCGTGGCTGGCGATGAGGATCCAACCCGTGTAGTGATTGAATCCGCACCGGACCTGGTGGTCGAAAAGACCTCATCGGATATAAGTGGCGATGCAGAGCTGCTGCTGGCCGGCGATACCCTGCGTTACACATTACGCGTCCGCAATAGCGGAAATGAAAATACCGGTGAGGCACTGTTGCGCGACCAGGTGCCGGCGAATACCACTTATGTACCCAACTCCACCAAGCTTAATGGCGAGGCGGTGGTGGATATAGGCAGCACGTTGCCTCTGGCATCTGGATTGCTGCTTGCCTCACCAGGAGCGGGAGACGGGGTATTGCTTGCCGACCCGGGCGGGTCGGGCAGTGGTGAGGCGGTAGTCAGCTTTGATGTCACCATCAATGACGTCAATGACGGAACCCTTATCTCCAACCAGGGCTTCCTCACCGGCGCGGGAGCGGGCAGTGTTGCCTTTGACGAACTGGCATCCGATGATCCGGATACCGATGCGCCGTTGGACCCGACTATCGATATTGTCGGTGACGTACCGTTGCTGGTGGTGCAGAAGACTGTGGCAATCCAGGAAGACAACCTGACAGCGGGTATTGTCGATCCTGGAGATTCACTGCGCTATACCATTATCGTCAACAACATAGGCGGCGTGGATGCCACCGAAGCCGAGCTGACCGACCTGATTCCGGCCAATACCACCTACGTGGCCGGCAGCACTACCCTGAATGGCATCGCGGTAAGCGACAATGGTGGCGGTGAAGAGCGTCTCAGTGCAGGCCTTCCCATCTCATCCGATAACCTGACTCCGCCCCTGCCCGGTGCGGCCGAGGGTGTGATCAGTTCCGGGCAGGCTGCCACCATTGTTTTTGATGTCACGGTCGACGCCGGTACCGCGACAGGTACGGTGATCAGTAACCAGGGCAGCGTTGCCACGCTGGAACTGCCGCAGACATTAACCGACGCCGATGGAAACCCGGCCAACGGCGCCCAGCGGACTGAAGTGGTGGTGGGGGATGCGCAGCAGCTTTCCATCACAAAAGAAGTCGCCGTAGTGGGTGGCGGGGCTGCCGAAGCCGGGGCGAGGCTGGAGTACCTGGTGCGTGTGACCAATATCAGCGCCGTACCGGCTGGCGATATGGTGATCACCGACGACCTGCTTGCAGCAGGCGAGGGGGTACTCACTTACGTTGCGGACTCCGCCATGCTGAATGGCCATGGGGACGGTGTCTCGATAAACGGTTCTGTGATCACTGCCGACTTTGGCGCGAACTTCGGTGACCTTCCCGCAGGTGAAGAGGTTACCCTGCGCTTCCAGGCGCAGCTGGGTGCGGACCTGGAGATCGGCTACACGGTAGTGAACACCGCGATGGTCGAGTGGAATGACCCGGCGGATAGTGAGCAGGCGAGCGTTGCCATCGATGTGGGTGGTACTCCCGGTATTGCCAACCTTGGCGGCTACCTCTGGCGCGATATCGACTTCGACGGTGAGCGCGATGCAGAAGAACCCGTGCTGCAGAACTGGTCTGTAGA